>NZ_LECW02000004.1 GCF_001042475.2 Bacillus glycinifermentans | reverse complement strand
GTTTACCACTATACGGAAACCAATTGGGGAAAAAATCCTGTGGATCTCTGAAAATGAATCATAATGATTAGGTCAAAAAACCCAAAAGATAGTGTCGTTAGATTGTTGTTGTCAAGAATTGATGTTTTCTGTAAAATGATTACCATGAAGAAAAAGGAAATAACTTTGATTGATTTTTCTGAAAAATTACAATCTTGAGAGAAAGGAAGAGGATATGTGAGCGTCATACCTTATGATTTGGTTGCGACAAAAATGAATTTTTGGTACACCGCTTTAAAAAACAATTGGCCTGGTCAGGCAGAAGATACTAGAAAAGAAGTTGAAAAAGAAATAGCTCAAATGGAAGAGAACCAAGACGTGCTTGTCTATTATAACTTATTGAAGTTTCGGCATAATCTTCAGTTTGATTACATGTACTCTGATCCAGGTGCGAATTTAGATGCACGCTTTGATGAATTTAAGAAAATTAGGGATCAGAATAATCTAGAAGGAATGTTGGAGTATTATTATCAATTCTTTGCAGGGATGTACCATTTCAGACAAAAGGAATTGATACTAGCACTGAATTTTTATAGAAATGCTGAGAAACAACTTGATTCTTTTGAGTGCGACGAATTGGAGAAAGCCGAATTTTATTTCAAAGCATCAGAAGTGTATTATCATATGAAACAAACGTTTTTTTCGATGAATTATGCCACCCGTGCATATAATATATACAAAAAATATGACACATACGGAGAACGTAGAGTCCAATGTCAGTTCATTTTAACGGGGAATTTAATTGACAAAATGTATCCAGAAAAAGCATTAATCAATTTACATAAAGCGCTTGAGGAATCAAATGATATCGGTGCTGATCATTTAATTGGCTCATCGCATTTGAATCTTGGAATATGTTATAATCAGCTTGAAGAACTTGAAAAGTCATCCAATCATCTCAAAAAAGCCCTGGAAGTGTATAAAGAGGGAAATCACAGCTTTATACCGAAAACTTTGTTTAACCTTGCCCATGTTAAAGCAAAGCAGGCTGAATGGAGAGCAGTCGATGACCTTTATTTTGAGGGGAAAGAATTGGCTGAAAAAAATCGCAACACATACGATCTTGCAAAACTTGAAATGCTAAAGGGGCTTTATTTGATTCATGATGTAGACTTAATCAGGGAGTCCTTTAAGTTCTTCAAAGACAATGGTCTGTATGCTGATATGGAAGACTATGGTGTCATCGCTGCAGAAGTTTTAGAGGGTAAAGAAAAAGTTCGCGATGCCTGTGAGTTCTACCGAATTGCATACGACGGAAGAAGACAAATTCAAAGGAGTGGGATTGTAGATGAAATCTAAGTTATTGATTTGTGCCGTTCTTTTATTAAGTGCAGTTGGCGCGATTGGTTCCTCATACGTCCAAGCTGACTATGCTTCTTATAAAGTTGCGGAGAGGTTAGCATCCTAATAACATAAATATTAAGTAGCTATTGAAGGAATAATTAATTTGATATACATTCAGTGCACGTTTCATCACATCAATGATACAGAAGAAAAGCCCTTCACATTTTTCAGAAGGGCTTATTTCATTTCTACGCCAACAATATCCTTAAATTTAATAAGGTTGGTGTCTCCTTTAGAATCCACAACATGGAAAGTGTTGTGCAGCTGGTTTATGTAATGGATATGGCCCTCTATTTGAACAATCTCCCCGGTTTCCGGTCCGTTAAGCATTGGCAGCGGCTTAAATACAGAAAACTGAACTGGATTATTAAACTCCATTGCTTCACTTATGATCATTTCCATATCCTCGATCTGAGACATGTCAAGAACCGGCCTTTTTACTTTGTCCTGGTTGCTTTCTAACTCGCGAAGCAGGCTGACATGCTCCGGCAGCATCATTGCCGTCCATTTGATTGATCCCCGATCTTTTAAGTTGTCATCTTTCATGGTGTTCATCTCCTTTGAGATGATTATAAGGGAACATTTGTTCTGTTTTCAACAAGAAAAATAACCCATCAAAAGTAAAGCCCTCTCCAAAGAGAAGGCTGTTATTTTGGCGGGCGAATTTCAATTACTATCACATTTTTTTTAAGCTGATATTTTAGGGTCAATTTACAAATTTCATTTGAGACTGAGTATTCAGGATTAGCCTTTTTGAGAGCAGTTTGTAAGGTATCCTCTTTAAAATTTAAAGCCTTCATTAATTTATACCCTGCGAGAGTGCCCGTGCTAGAAAAGTTTAAAACTTTGTCTTTGTTAACAGCAGTACTAATACGAAAGTTTATACCCGTAAGCTCTTTATTTTTATTATGTATACTGGATAGGATATAACCCTTATGCTCTGTGTCATTATCAGCTTCTTTTGCTAAAATGTGTACATAGCTGCCCCCATCAAGTTTGAAAAACTCCTCATCTTTTTGAAGATGTGAAGGGGTTTTTTCCTTACCGTCATAGACACCATTATCAATTTGATTGTTATATTCATCAATAAATTCATCTAGGCTGAAATTGAATCCGCCCTTTGGTTCAACTGATTCTGTTTTTTCTTTAGTTTCTGTTGTCTGATTGTCAGTTTTGTTTTGCGGTACGCTACTACACCCCGCCAGCACCAAAAACATAACCAGTAATATCTTTTTCATTATGATCCCCCTCTTATTTTAAAACGAACATTTACATTTTAAAACAAATGAGGGGGCGTTTCCAACATGTGTTTGTGTATCTTCTTCGGTTGATGATTAGGATACACCAAGCTAAAGAAATTTTTAAAAAGCAGAAAAAAATTGAAACGTTCTTTTGATTAACGCCGTCTAACCTTAGGGCCGTCGATCTTTTTAGGGTTTATGTAAACTTTACATGCCTCTACCTGAATTCTAAAAATCAGGTGATCCACAAGCGCACCGTCTTTATCGGCAGCCTGAATTCTTCCATTGTCCATCCGCGGGAAGTGTTTAAGGAGGCTTTGAAGCGGTCTGCCGCTTCTTTTATCTGCGTACACAACCATCCTTCGGGAGACCCGGCACCGAGCAGCGAAGATATCGATGTTACAAGGCGTCTCAATGAATGCGGACAGCTCATCGGAATCGAATTGCTCGACCATATTGTCATCGGCGATCAAAAATTTGTGAGCTTAAAAGAAAAAGGATATTTGTAACACTTTTTTTTTCATTAAATTAAGCTATAATAGAATTTATGGGTTTTTGCTTAGGAATTTGTTTTAAGAAAGGAAGATACATACAAATGTTTGGAATTGGTGCGAGAGACCTTGGAATAGATTTGGGAACGGCGAATACGCTTGTCTTTGTCAAAGGAAAAGGAATTGTCGTTAGGGAGCCTTCTGTCGTTGCGCTTCAAACGGACACAAAGCAAATTGTCGCAGTCGGTAATGATGCGAAAAATATGATCGGACGGACTCCGGGAAATGTCGTTGCGCTCCGCCCGATGAAAGACGGAGTCATCGCTGATTATGAAACGACAGCCACGATGATGAAGCATTATATTAGCAAAGCTGTGAAAAACAAAGGATTGTTTGCAAGAAAACCGTATGTAATGGTCTGCGTTCCATCCGGAATTACAGCGGTAGAACAGCGTGCGGTTATCGATGCCACACGCCAGGCGGGCGCAAGAGACGCCTATCCGATTGAAGAACCGTTTGCCGCGGCGATCGGCGCAAACCTGCCTGTTTGGGAGCCGACCGGAAGCATGGTTGTTGACATCGGCGGCGGAACGACCGAAGTCGCGATTATTTCCCTCGGAGGAATCGTCACATCCCAATCCATCCGGATAGCGGGAGATGAGATGGACGAGGCGATCATCTCTTATATCAGAAAAACGTACAATCTGATGATCGGGGATCGCACCGCCGAAGCTATCAAACTAGAAATCGGCTCGGCCGAAGCCGGTGAAAACGGAGAAAGCATGGAAATACGCGGCCGCGATCTTTTAACAGGACTGCCGAAAACGATTGAAATCACCGAGAAAGAAATTACGGCGGCGCTTCGCGATACTGTGTCTGCAATCGTAGACGCCGTGAAAAATACGCTGGAAAAAACACCGCCTGAACTTGCGGCTGACATTATGGACCGCGGAATCGTCCTGACGGGCGGAGGCGCGCTTCTTCGCCATTTGGATAAAGTCATCAGCGAAGAAACGAAAATGCCGGTTATCATTGCGGAAGACCCTCTTGACTGTGTAGCGATCGGGACAGGTAAAGCACTCGAACAAATTCATCTATTTAAAGGGAAAAATTAAGGACACAGTGAAATAGAAGAGGTGTATAATCATGCCGCAGTTTTTTACGAATAAACGGTTGATGCTTTTACTCCTTTGTATCATCATTTTGGTGGCAATGATTGGATTTTCGTTGAAGAACGACCGTAATGCAACTTGGCCCGAAAAATTCATTGGCGATACAACTGGTGTATTCCAAAACATTTTTCATACGCCCGCTCAGTTTTTTTCGGGCTTCTTTGAAAATGTAGAAGACTTAAAAAACACTTATGATGAAAACGAGCGCCTGCGGAAGAAGCTTGACGGCCAGACTCAGTATGAAGCAAAGCTGCAGGAACTTGAAAACGAAAACAAGTCCCTTCGCAAGGAGCTCGGCCATTTGAAGTCGATCAGAGACTTTAATCCGATACTGGCGACTGTCATCGCCAGAAACCCGGATAAGTATGAATGGTGGAACATGATCACGATTAACAAAGGCTCCAAGCATGGCGTGAAAAAAGACATGGCGGTCACAGACGAAAACGGCAACCTGATCGGTAAAATCGACAGCACGAAAGTGAATAGCTTCACTTCCACTGTCCAGCTTTTGAGCGCGACGGACAGAAACAACCGAATTTCGACCATCGTCTCGGCTAATAAAGGCAAAAAAACGGTAAACGGCATCATCAACGGATATGATTCTGACAAAAAGGCGCTGTCGATGGAAATTATTGATCCTGATAAAGAAAGGGATATCAAAAAAGGCGACCTGGTCGAAACCTCCGGGGCAGGCGGAGTATTTCCAAAAGGCTTAACGATCGGAAAGGTGACCGAGGTCGAACCCGATTCTTACGGTTTGACGAAAATCGCTTACGTGAAGCCGGCTGCTGATTTGTATAATCTTGATAATGTCATTGTCGTTGATCGGACACTTGACACGGTAAATGAGGAGGAGGGAGGATCGTGAAGCGGTTCCTTCTTCCTGTCATTATGATGTTCGTTTTGGCATCTGAAAGCGTTTATGCGGATTTTGTCAGATTGCCCTTTATCGGCGATGATCAGCAGCTGATTCCGCGCTTTCTGCTGCTCGTCTTAGTTTTTATGACGGCTTACGTCAATCAGTCGTTTGCCATTACATATGGATTTATATTCGGACTGCTATATGATATTAACTATACCGACCTTTTGGGCGTATACATGTTTGGTTTTGCCGGTATTTGTTATTTAACGTCAAAGGCGTTTAAAGTGCTGCAGACGAACGCGCTTGTCGTGATCTTCATATCGGTGCTTGCCGTCTGTGTCCTTGAATTTTATCAATACGGCGTACAGATGTTAATACGGCCGGAGATCATGCCGTTCCATCAATTTGTGCTGGAAAGGCTGCTTCCTACTCTCGGATTAAATGCGGTTGCGGGAATTTTGCTCATTTACCCGTTCAAAGCGTTTTTTACCAGTCTTAAGAAAGAGCTTCGGGAAGAGTAAAAAAAGGATTTTATCAGCCGATGTCGAAATGAGTATGATGTTGAGGTGAACACCGTGAAGACCCAAAAGCAGCAATACGTAACAATTAAAGGAACGAAAAATGGATTGACGCTTCATCTTGATGACACATGCTCTTTTGAAGAATTATTGAACGGTCTTCAGGATATGCTGTCACTCGAACATTATATGGATGGAAAAGGCCAGAAAATCAGTGTTCTCGTCAAGCTTGGCTACCGCTATGTGACGAAGGAACAAGAAGCAAGGCTGACCGAAGTGATCACTGAGAAGCAAAATCTGTTTATCCAGTCCATCGAAAGTGAAGTCATGACCAAAAAAGAAGCCGACCGCTTAAAAAAAGAAAGCGAGGTCATTTCGGTCGCCAAAATCGTCCGTTCGGGACAAGTCCTGGAAACAGAAGGCGATTTGCTTCTCATCGGGGATGTGAACCCGGGAGGAATGGTGAAGGCCGGAGGAAATATTTTTGTCCTCGGCTCTTTAAGAGGGATTGCCCACGCTGGTTTTAACGGAAATAAACGAGCTGTTATTGCGGCTTCGGATATGAGACCGACTCAATTACGCATAAATCATGTGCTCAATCGCTCCCCAGACCACATCCAAGAAGGGAACGACATGGAATGTGCTTATTTAGACGAAGAAGAGAATATGGTCATTGACCGCCTTCAACAATTGGCTCATTTAAGACCTAGTTTAACAAGGCTTGAGGGAGGAATGTAAAGTTGGGTGAAGCTATCGTAATAACCTCGGGGAAAGGCGGAGTAGGCAAAACGACAACATCCGCGAATCTTGGCACCGCTTTGGCCATCTTGGGAAAGCGGGTATGTCTTGTTGACACAGACATCGGCCTGCGCAATCTCGATGTCGTCATGGGCCTTGAGAATCGAATTATCTATGATCTGGTGGATGTCGTTGAAGAAAGATGCAAAATCCATCAGGCGCTTGTAAAGGATAAACGCTTTGATGACCTGCTTTATTTGCTTCCGGCGGCACAGACGAGCGACAAATCGGCGGTTTTGCCGGAGCAGATGGTCAAATTAATCCAGCAGTTAAAACAGGATTTTGACTATATCGTTATTGACTGTCCGGCAGGAATTGAGCAGGGTTATAAAAATGCGGTTTCCGGCGCTGACAAAGCGATTGTCGTGACGACACCGGAAATTTCCGCCGTTCGTGACGCCGATCGGATTATCGGACTTCTCGAAAAAGAGGAAAACATTGAGCCGCCCCGTCTGATCGTCAACCGGATCCGCAATCATTTAATGAAAAACGGCGATACGCTTGACGTTGACGAAGTGATTCAGCATTTATCCATCGAATTGATCGGCATCGTCGCCGATGATGATGAAGTCATTAAAGCATCCAACAATGGAGAGCCGGTTGTTATGGACCCCAACAACAAGGCTTCCATCGCATACCGGAACATCGCCCGCCGCGTACTCGGCGAATCCGTGCCTTTACAATCTTTTGAAGAAGAACATAAAGGTGTGTTTGCCAGAATCAAATCGTTCTTCGGCGTGCGCGCATAATGTCAAAAAGCAATCTCAAGTTAAGAGATTGCTTTTTTCATAGCTTTTATTCTCTATCTTCATGTTCCACATAATGTTTCAGCATGGAGAGCTTGTTGTCCCAATACCGTTCGAAATAGGAGAGCCACTCCTGCAATTCGATCAGCGCTTCGGGGTGAAGCCTGTACAGCTTTTCCCTTCCCGCTTTTCGTTCACTTACAAGCCGCGCCTCAGACAAAATCCGCAAATGCTTGGAGACGGCCGTCCTTGTTATTGGAAAATGGCTGCTGATATCGGTAATGGGCATTTCCCGATCAGCGAGAAGCTTCAGCAGCTTCCTCCTCGTCGGATCGGCGACTGCCCGAAACACATCATGTTTTTGCGCTGATGAAGACACTAGCCTTCAACTGCCATACGAAGCTTTTGATTGACGAGCCCTTCCCAGCCGCCGCTCATCCTGTCGCGGACGTCCGAATTGTTTGCCCTCGCTTTTGAAACGATTTCTTCCGGCTCTCCCCAGCCGGAGTGAATCAAAGTAAACTCAGTATCGCCGCCGGCTGTCTCTTTTAATTCAAAGGTCACGATCCAGCCTGACGTGTCCCAGGTGAAAGAGAGGCGATGCGGAGCTTCAAGCTCAATCACCTTGCACGGTGAAGGTCCATATGGCGACTGCAGGGTGAATTCATGGCCGATTTCAGGCTGAAAATTGTTCGGCATGAACCAGGCGGCAATTCCCTCGCTTGTCGCAACCGCTTCCCATACTTTTTGGATCGGCGCATGAAATGTGACCTTTTTATGTATATCAGGCACATGGCTGTTTTGTTCTTTCATTCGAATACCCCCGTCATGAAAAATACGAAACCAAAAGGTTTCATTTTATATTATACGAAACCTTTTGGTTTCATGTCAATAATATCGGTATAAATGCAGTGGACAAGACATATCATGGTACAAACCAACGTGAATGTAAAGGATGAGGGGTATGAGTCACAGAGCAGATGAAATCCGCAAAAGAATCGCGAAAAAGCGAAAACGGAAAACGCCGGCAAATGGAACGGGCCGCCCTGACAGATCAAAACGCCCGCTGTCACCGCCCGCCTGGACAGCCTTTCCGGAGGATGATAAACATGAGGAGTTCCCCGCATATGAAGGGGGTTCAACTTTGATAAACGGAAAGCATCCGCTTATAAAGGCTGATGCATTCATCATAAAATGCCTCCTCTCAGCATGCCTCGTTCTCGTGTCCGCCATTGCTTATAAAGGCCATTTTGAACCCGTGAAGCAGGTCAAACCGGTGATCAGCCGGATGTTCTCAGAAGAATTTCAGTTTGCGGCCCTTGGACATTGGTATGAATCAAAGTTCGGACATCCGCTTTCGCTGTTTCAGCCGAAAAGCGGAAAGCAGTCAGATCAAATGGAGGTCAACCAGGAGCTTGTCACCCCTGCGATGGGAAAAGTTCAGCAGAAATTTTCCGGAGAGGGGATCAAAGTCGAAACGGAAAGCGAAACGATTGAGAGCATGAAAGAGGGCTATGTCATTGAAGTGGAAAAAAGCCCGGAGACAGGCCTGACGGTTGTCATCCAGCATGCCGATAACAGCTACACCTATTACGGACAGTTGAAAAAGGTCGATGTCGCTTTATACGATTTCGTCGATAAAGGAGCCAAGCTCGGAACGATTCAGCAAAACAAAGACCATAAAGGCGTCTATTATTTTGCGATTAAACAAGGAGACGAATTTGTCGATCCGATACAGGTGATATCATTTGATGAATAGATGGACAGAGCTCATCGCAAAGCTTCATATCCATCCCCTGCTCTGGCTTGTGATGGCGCTCGCTTTAATGACCGGGCATATTAAAGCGTTATTTTGCTTAATGATCGTCATTTTGATTCATGAACTTGGCCATGCCGCCGCCGCTGTCTATTTTTCCTGGAGGATCAAACGGATTTTTCTGCTTCCTTTCGGGGGAGCCCTTGAGGTTGACGAGCATGGAAACAGGCCGTTAAAAGAAGAACTTGCCGTCGTTTGCGCGGGTCCGGTACAGCACATATGGCTTCAGTCAGCCGCTTGGCTGATGTCTGTCAATTCGCTTCTCGAACCGAAAATGTTTGATATGTTTACATTTTACAACTTGACGATCCTGCTGATGAATCTGTTTCCCGTTTGGCCGCTGGACGGGGGTAAGCTGTTGTTTCTGCTTTTTTCGAAATATTTGCCGTATCAAAAGGCGCAGCAAATGATCCTGTCCGTATCGTGTGTTGGCTGTGCGCTGTTCATGATAGCGGTTTTGGCGGTTTCTCCAATGCAGCTGAGCGCCTGGGTGCTGCTCGTATTTCTGTCCGTCTCCCTTTACAGGGAATACAGAAGCAGGCATTACGCCCATATCCGTTTTCTGCTTGAACGCTATTACGGAAAAGAGCGGGAAGTCCGCCGGCTTGCACCGCTCACCGTTTGCGCGGATGAGCGCATATACAACGTCATGCTGATGTTCAGGAGAGGCTGCAAGCATCCGATTATCATTGAAAAAGACGGAGAAAAGCTGAGCCAGCTCGATGAAAATGAGGTTCTTCACGCCTATTTTGCCGATAAACGAACGACGTCCTCAATGGAAGAGCTTCTGTTGGTTTATTGAAAACTGTATTGACAATCGTCTGTGATTCTGGTATATTTTTTAATGTTATGGATGTAGCACCCGTGCTACAACCGCTCAGCGCAGGTGTTAAGTGCTTGATAAAGCCCCCTGCTGACTGGCGAGTCTTAGTTTATTAGGAGGTGCAGAGATGTACGCAATTATTCAAACAGGCGGAAAACAAATCAAAGTTGAAGAAGGTCAAACTGTATACGTTGAAAAGCTTGCTGCTGAAGCTGGCGAAACGGTTACTTTTGACAACGTATTGTTTGTCGGCGGTGAAAACGTTAAAGTTGGAAACCCTACGGTTGAAGGTGCTACGGTAACAGGCAAGGTTGAGAAACAAGGCCGCGCTAAAAAAATTACCGTATTTAAGTACAAGCCGAAGAAAAACCAACATAAAAAACAAGGTCATCGTCAGCCTTACACAAAAGTCGTAATTGAAAAAATTAACGCTTAAGGCGTGTAGGATATGATTCAGGCAACAATTACAAGATCCCGGCTGGACGGGGACATTTTGTCCTTTGAAATGACGGGGCATGCGAATTTTGCTGAACATGGACACGATCTCGTTTGTGCGGGGGCATCTGCCGTTGCTTTCGGAGCCGTCAATGCTGTCATCGCACTGACCGGCATTGATCCGATTCTCGATCTTGGGGAAGACGGGGGATATTTGTCTTTCCGGTTCCCTGATGAGACAGATCAGGAAGCGCGGAGCAAAGCTGAGCTGCTTCTTGAAGGCATGATCGTTTCCCTGCAAACGATCGAACGGGATTACAAAGGTTACTTACGAGTAACAGAGAACAAAATATAGGAGGTGAGCTACATGCTAAGACTAGATCTTCAGTTTTTCGCTTCTAAAAAAGGAGTAGGTTCAACGAAAAACGGACGTGACTCTGAGGCTAAACGTTTAGGTGCTAAACGTGCTGACGGTCAATTCGTAACAGGCGGTTCCATCCTTTACCGTCAACGCGGAACAAAAATTTACCCAGGTGAAAACGTGGGCCGCGGCGGAGATGACACTCTATTTGCGAAAATCGACGGAACTGTTAAATTCGAACGTTTCGGCCGTGACCGCAAAAAAGTGAGCGTATATCCTGTAGCCTAACCTTTAAACGAAACTCCGGTCGTTCTGACCGGAGTTTTTTACATATCAATTTCAATCCCGGGCACGCTATCCGGCAAATGCCGGGATTCCGCTGGAGATTCCGCATAAACGTGTTTCATTTATACTGTCTTCTCTGTTATAATTCAAAGTACAAACCGGATCAGACTCCTAAAAAGAGACCGAACGATTGGGAGTGCCAAAATGGAAGAAATATCGAAAAAACGAGAAAAGAATATCGATGATACGGCTTTGACTCATGAGCTTATCCATCTGCTCAGCCACTCAAGGCACGACTGGATGAATAAACTTCAATTGATTAAAGGAAACCTAACATTAAAGAAATATGACCGCGTGTTTGAAATCATTGATGAAGTGGTCATTGAGGCTCAGCATGAATCAAAGCTTTCAAACCTGAAAATACCGCGGTTTGCTTACGATTTGCTCACGTTTAACTGGACGGCTCATTCGCTGACGCTTGAATATGAGGTGATCGGAGAAGTCAGGGATCTCTCGGCTTATGACGAAAAGCTGGTGATTCTCATCAGAAAGCTGTTTCGGATTTTTGACGACTGCGTATCAAAAGAGAGCGAAAACCATTTGACCGTCACGCTGCAAACGGACGGACCCGAAGGCAGCCTCGTCATTTATCTCGACTTTCACGGCGTCTTGACAGAGCTTATCGGCTTTGAAGAATTTCATAAATCACCTGAAGATTTTTATGAAATCAGGCGGCTCGATGTTTCAGAACGTGAATGTCTTGCTGAAATCCACGTCAAGTAAACGCGGTTTTAAAGGAATAGAACGGAGGACATTATGTTTGTTGATCAGGTAAAAGTATATGTTAAAGGCGGGGACGGAGGCAACGGAATGGTTGCGTTCCGCCGCGAAAAATATGTGCCGAAAGGTGGCCCTGCGGGGGGAGACGGCGGAAAAGGCGGAGACGTCGTGTTTAAAGTCGACGAAGGCCTCAGCACGCTGATGGATTTTCGCTATCAGAGGCATTTCAAGGCTGCCCGCGGAGAGCATGGCATGTCCAAAAACCAGCACGGCAGAAATGCGGAGGATATGGTTATCAAAGTTCCGCCGGGCACCGTTGTCATTGATGATGATACGAAACAGGTGATCGCCGATTTGACGGAACACGGACAGGAGGCCGTCATTGCCAAAGGCGGACGCGGAGGCCGCGGCAACACCCGGTTTGCGACACCCGCAAATCCGGCGCCGCAGCTTTCGGAAAACGGCGAACCGGGCAAAGAGCGCTACATCGTTCTTGAATTAAAGGTGTTGGCCGATGTCGGGCTTGTCGGCTTTCCGAGCGTCGGAAAGTCAACGCTTTTGTCTGTCGTTTCTTCAGCCAAGCCGAAAATCGCCGATTATCACTTTACCACGCTTGCTCCGAACCTCGGCATGGTGGAAACCGATGACGGCCGCAGCTTTGTGATGGCTGACCTTCCGGGGCTGATTGAAGGCGCTCATGAAGGAGTCGGCCTTGGCCATCAGTTCTTGAGACATATCGAGAGAACGCGTGTTATCGTTCATGTGATTGACATGTCAGGTCTTGAAGGACGCGATCCTTACGAGGATTATGTGACAATCAACAAGGAGCTTGAGCAGTACAATCTCAGGCTGACAGAACGGCCGCAGATTATCGTCGCCAATAAGATGGATATGCCTGAGGCAGAAGAAAACCTGAAGGCGTTTAAAGAAAAACTCACAGACGATCATCCCGTTTTCCCGATCAGCGCCGTCACAAGACAGGGGTTGAGAGATCTGCTGTTTGAGATCGCCAATCGTTTGGAAACGACGACTGAATTCCCGCTGTATGACGAGGAAGAACTGACAGAAAACAGGGTCATGTACAAATTGGAAGACGAAGAGGCGCCGTTTGAAATTACCCGTGACTCTGACGGAACCTTCGTCCTGAGCGGAGCCAAGCTCGAACGCTTATTTAAAATGACGGATTTTTCAAGGGACGAGTCCGTCAAGCGGTTTGCGAGACAGCTTCGCGGCATGGGCGTTGATGATGCATTGCGCGCGCGAGGGGCAAAAGACGGGGATACGATACGTTTGCTTGAATTTGAATTTGAATTCATTGATTGATCGTGCCGGAGAGTTTGCGATGCAAACTCTCCGACATTCATTAGGGATACAGGGTTTTTTAAAAGGAGAGAAGAACCATTGAAAGAGAAGACCTTTTATCTTGTCAGGGAAGACGTGCTGCCCGAAGCCATGCGGAAAACGCTTGAGGTCAAAAAGCTGATCGAACGGAAGAAAGCCGAATCTGTAGCAGAAGCCGTCCAAAAAGTCGATTTAAGCAGGAGCGCTTTTTACAAGTACAGAGATGCGGTGTTTCCTTTTTATACAATGGTCAAAGAACAAATCATCACGCTTTTTTTCCATTTGGAAGACCGTTCGGGAACATTATCGCACCTGCTGCAGGTTGTGGCTGATTCAGGGTGCAACGTGCTGTCGATTCACCAGACGATCCCCCTTCAAGGAAGAGCCAATGTCACATTATCACTCAGCACGAGGGGAATGGCTGAAAATGTTGATATGCTTATGAACAAATTAAGAAAGCTGGAATTCGTAGAAAAGGTCGAAATACTAGGTTCGGGCGCTTAAGGGAGAGAAGTGTATATACCATGAACATGAAAGTCGGTTATTTAGGTCCAGAAGCAACATTTACCCATTTGGCCGTGTGCTCTTGTTTTGCAGAGGCCAAACAGCAAGCATATAATACGATACCTGCCTGTATGGACGCAGCCATGAGCGGTGAAATCGATCTTGCCGTTGTTCCGCTGGAAAACGCGATCGAAGGATCGGTGAACATGACGATCGATTATTTAATCCATGAACAGCCTCTTTATATTGTCGGGGAAATCACAGCGCCGATCCGCCAGCATTTGCTGGTGCACCCTTCAAGAAAAGAAGAATGGACGAACATTGAGAAAATCTATTCCCACTCACACGCGATTGCGCAATGCCACAAGTTTTTGCACCGCCAGTTTGATTCGGTTCCGTTTGAATACGCGACTTCGACGGGAGCGGCGGCAAAATACGTGAGCGAGAACCCGGACAAAAACATCGCGGTGATCGCCAATGAAATGGCGGCGAAAACGTACCGATTAGACATTGTAAAGCGGGACATTCACGACTACGAATATAATCATACGAGATTTGTCATGCTCCATCCGGATCAGCATGCTTCCGTTCAAGTGAATCCGGAATTATCATCAAGGCCGAAGACGACTTTGATGGTGACCCTTCCTTCGGATAGATCCGGGGCGCTTCATCAAGTGCTGTCCGCTTTCGCCTGGAGAAATTTGAATCTTTCTAAAATTGAATCCAGGCCGACAAAAACGGGGTTGGGAAATTACTTTTTTATCATTGATATCGAAATGGCGTTAGACGACGTCCTTATCCCAGGTGCTGCGGCAGAGCTTGAAGCATTGGGCTGCAAAGTGAAGGTGCTCGGGACGTACAATGCCTATGTCTTATAACGAAAAGGTCCTTATGCCATTAGGCAAAAGGACCTTTTCGTTTATTCTTGAATTAAGATGCCGGCTTTCTTCAGCGCATCGCAAGCCTGTTCGATTTTCTCTTCATCGTCTGCCTCCAGCGTGTGAAGGTGTATGCCGTTTGTCAGCTGTGACAAGTATGCGGCGTTTGTCGAAGAAATTTTTTTCACGAAATCTGCGACTTCCTTTCTCGTGCTGACTCTGATGGATGCTGTCAGATCGCCGTACACGGGATGCTCGATCGTAACATCCTTTACCGTCACCCCAAAATCGACGATCATGTTCAGTTCTTCTTCCGTTTTGCCGGGATCGTGGTCGCAGGCGATGATACGTTTGACCGGCTGTTTGTCAGAGGCTTGCGTCCGCAAATACATATATCCCTGACTCGTTGCAATAATCGGTTCATTTTTTGCTTTTAATAAGGATATATCCTGTACGATCACCTGTCTTGAAACAGAAGCTTTTTTCGCCAGCTCGCTGCCCGTCAGAGGTTTCTCAGATTCTTTAAGCCATGCGAGCAGGTGTTTTCGCCGCTCAGCTCCCGTAAGTTTTAATCCGTCTGTCAATCCGATGGTCTCCTTTCTCATGTTTTCATCTTTTCAAATACGTCCAGCAGTTTATCTACGTGCTCTTTTGTCGTCTTATATCCGAACGAAATTCGGATGAAGCGAAGAGCCTGCTCCATTGGAACGCGGAGAGCTTTCATCGTGTTTGACGGCTCTTGATGGCCCGCGGAACACGCGCTTCCCGTTGAAATGCAAATACCGCGCCTGTTACATTCCAGCATAACATATTGTCCTTCAAAGGAATGAAAAAAACAACCCAAAATATGCGGAAGCACTTTGTGACCGGCCGAATCGGAGACGGCGAGGGAGACGGGAAGGCTCCGTTCCTGCAAGCGCCGCAAAAAATAGCCGCGAAGCTTTTGGTGTTTTTCAAAAACGGCGTCCATCCTGCCGGCCGTCTTGTCAGCCGCCGTAATAAATGCGCCGATTCCGGGCACATTGACGGTGCCGCTGCGAAAACCGTTCTCATGCAGAGTTCCGGGATAAACCGGCTTCCAGTCTACGCCCGGCCGAATATAAACAGCGCCTATGCCTTTCGGACCGTATACTTTATGGCTTGAAACGGATAAAGCGTCGACGCCGAGTTCTTCAACGTTTACCGGGATTTTGGCAAACGTTTGAACGGCATCGCTGTGCAGGAGAACGCCCCGTTCATGCAAAAAGGAGGACAATTCAGCGAGCGGCTGGATGATTCCTGTTTCTGAATTGGCATGCTGGATCGAGACAAGCCCTGTGTCAGGACGGAGGTGCCGTTCTAATATATCGGCCGTGATCACCCCGTTTGCGTCAGGCTTCATCGTGCTGACTTCGGATCCGAGCGCGATCAGTTGCCGCTTTAAAATATGCATGGACTGATGCTCCATTTCCGTCATGATAAAATGGCGCTTTCCTGAAGGCAGACCGTTCAATATCGAATGGACGGCCAACATATTCGATTCGGTCCCGCCGCTCGTAAAATAAATGCCTTCAGCCTCGCCTGAGATGATCTCTGCCAGCTTAGCACGGCAGTAATGCAAAACGCTCTCCGCTTTTCCGCCGGCGTCATGAAGGCTGCTTGAATTTCCGTAAACCTCTTTGCTCAATTGTTCAAACGCTTGCAGGGCATCGCTTAAGACAGGGGTTGTCGCTGCATAGTCAAGATATATCACGATCATCGTCTCCATTATAAAAAATGCTTGAGTTTATTTTATCTATATGTAAATATATGTGTCAAGACACATGTAAATTTACAGGAGGAATCATCATGTCTTCTCAGACCATTGTTGTGGTCGGCGCCGGAGCGGCTGCGCTGTCTTTTGCTGCCGCGATGCCCCCTTCATATGAAGTCATCGTCATCACCAAAAGCTCGGTGCATGACAGCAATTCGATGCTCGCGCAAGGCGGTATTGCCGCCTCTGTACAGCCGCAGGATTCAAGTGCGGCGCACGCTGAGGACACATTATACGCCGGAGGCGGCCACAATCATATCGAAACAGTCAATGATGCTGTTGTAGACGGACGCAGAATCGTGATGGAGCTGATCAGCCAATCCTTCCCTTTTGACAAGGACCGAAATGGACGGCTTCAGCTCGGAAAGGAGGGGGCCCACTCGGCCAACCGGATTTTGCATGCCGGCGGAGACGCGACGGGCCGGATGCTTGTCAGGCATCTCATCAGCCGGCTTCATTCGAATGTCATCCTGAGGGAATACGAAGCCGCTTGTGAGCTATGGATCGATAACGGCCGCTGTGCAGGCGTCTGGACAAAAGATCAGGCGGGCTCGGTGCGTCTCAGGAAGGCGGATTATGTGGTGTTGGCGGCCGGAGGGTGCGGAAACCTTTTTCAAATGCACACGAACAACCGCTCAGTGACAAGCGACGGCCTTTCATTGGCATACCGGGCCGGAGCCTGCCTGACCGATTTGGAATTCGTTCAATTTCACCCTACGCTGCTCGCGAAAAACGGGCGGGCGTGCGGACTGGTTTCAGAGGCCGTCCGCGGAGAGGGAGCCGTCCTGATTGATGAAAACGGGCGCAGGATCATGGAAGGAGTTCATCCGTTAAAGGATTTGGCGCCCCGCGACATCGTAGCACGGGCGATTCATGATCATCAGAAGCAGGGAAGCCGCGTATTTTTGGATATCAGCGAGATTCCGGACTTTTATCAGCGGTTTCCGACAGTCTCTACTCTTTGTGAACAAGCGGGAATCTCAATTGAAAAAGGGAGGCTTCCCGTATCGCCCGGCATGCACTTTTTAATGGGCGGCATATCTGTGAACAGGTGGGGGGAAACGTCAGTGCCGCACCTTTATGCCATCGGAGAAGCGGCGTGTACCGGTTTTCACGGTGCCAACCGGCTGGCGAGCAATTCTCTTCTGGAATGTCTCGTTTACGGAAAAAGAGCGGCAAAACGGATCCAAACCGCCACGAACAGGATGTCTCTCAGCGCAAAACGGCCAAGCTTGGAAGAGATTACATTTGCCGTGCCTGAATGCAGCCTCGAAGACATCCGCAAAAACATGACCGATCATGTTTCGATCATCAGAACGGCGGACGAACTGAAGAAGGTGAAAAAATGGTTTGAACAGATGCCGGTTCAGATTATAAATGTGAAAGAAATCACAAATGAAGCGCTTGAATTGGCTCATTTGTGGCAGACGGCCACATTGATGACAGATTCCGCCTTGCTGCGGAAGGAAAGCAGAGGTGGGCATTTTCGCTCTGATTTTCCTTTTCGGGATGATGCGGGATGGAAAGGCAAACAGATTGTTCATTCAAAAGGAAGCATAACGATTAGACAAAACGAAGGGATTGTAAACAATGCAGCAGCTCACGCTTAAGCGCATGCTCGAACAATTTTTCAAAGAAGACATCGGCTGGGGAGATCTCACGTCCCAAGCCATTTTTGCCGAAGAGCAGGAATGCGAGGCTTTCATTTCTGCGAAGGAAAACGGCTTGTTTGCAGGTGCGATGGTTGTAAAGGAAGGATTTGGGCTGATCGATAGCAAAATCGCCGTCGACATCGATAAAAATGACGGTGAGCCCGTTGAAAAAGGGGAAGTAATCGCCAGGCTCAAAGGACCGGCAGCCTCGCTTTTGACAGGTGAGCGGGTCGTTTTAAACCTCATTCAGCGAATGTCAGGCATCGCCACGCTGACAAAGCAGTCGGTCTTGCGTTTAAATGACCCTGAGATCAGAATATGTGACACGAGAAAGACGACTCCCGGGCTCCGCATGCTTGAAAAACACGCCGTCAAAACGGGCGGCGGCGCAAATCACCGCTTTGGACTCGACGGAGGGGTCATGATCAAAGACAACCATATTGCCGCCTGCGGCTCGATCCGAAAAGCTGTTGAAAAAGCGCGGGCAGCCTGCGGGCACATGATCAAGATCGAAGTGGAGATCGAATCAGAGACAGAGCTCGCCGAGGCGATCGAAGCTGAAGCGGACATCATTATGTTTGACAACTGTTCTCCGGAGACGGTTCGGAAATTTGCGGACATGACGCCCCCGGGCATTATAACGGAAGCATCGGGCGGCATTACGTTCGAAAATTTGCCGTTATACAGGGGGACAGGTGTTGACTACATTTCACTGGGTTATTTGACGCATTCGGCGAAAGCCCTCGATATCAGCATGAATGTCAATTTGAAGAAAATGGGAGAGATAACAAAATGTCGATTTTAAACATGATGAACAAAAAGATGATGATGCCCGACTCTTATAAAGAGCTGCCTGATGAAGAAATGAAGAAGAGAATTTTGCATATCAAAAAGAAATACGGAGAAAAGCTGTTTATCCCAGGCCATCACTATCAAAAAGATGAAGTCATCCAATTTGCGGACGCCACAGGGGATTCATTGCAGCTCGCCCAAGTGGCGCAGCAAAACAACAAAGCGGAATATATTGCGTTTTGCGGGGTGCATTTTATGGCAGAAACCGCAGATATGCTGACGGAAAACGATCAGGTCGTCGTTTTGCCTGATATGAGAGCCGGCTGCTCAATGGCTGATATGGCCAACATGCAGCAAACAAACAAGGCGTGGGAAAAGCTGACGGACATATTCGGAGAGACGATCATTCCGCTCACATATGTGAATTCGACGGCTGAAATTAAAGCTTTTACCGGAAGAAACGGAGGAGCTGCAGTCACATCATCGAACGCGAAACATATACTGAGATGGGCGCTTACACAAAAGAAGCGGATTTTATTTCTTCCGGATCAGCATCTGGGACGCAATACGGCATATGATCTCGGCATTCCCCTCAACCGGATGGCAGTTTGGGATCCTATTGAAGAAAAGCTGCTGTACGATGGGGATGTGCAGGAGATAAAGGTCATTTTGTGGAGGGGGCATTGTTCAGTTCACGAAAAATTTACCGTGAACAATATCAAAAGCATAAAAGAACGCGATCCCGCCATCAATGTCATTGTTCATCCCGAATGTACACACGAAGTCGTGATGCAGAGCGATTTCAGCGGTTCTACGAAATACATCATCGACACCATCAACAAGGCTGAACCGGGGAGCAAATGGGCGATTGGAACAGAGATGAACCTTGTACAGAGAATCATCAACGAGCATCCTGACAAACAAATCGAATCTCTCAATCCGGACATGTGCCCGTGCCTGACGATGAACAGAATCGACATGCCTCATTTGCTGTGGTCATTAGAGCAAATCGATAAAGGCGAACCGGCCGGCGTCATAAAGGTTGAAGAATACATCACAAAAGATGCCATCAGCGCTCTCAATAGGATGTTAAGCATCAGCTGACGCCGAAGAACAAGTTTTTATCATAACCCCGTCTATTTCCGCATAAATTTGTGAGGAAACATATTTGTTATTCTAATGCGTTCGTTCACGTTTTTGCATAGGAGGGGAAAACGTTGAAAATTCATATTGTCCAAAAGGGCGACTCTCTGGAAAAAATTGCAGAAAGATACGAAGTAGACTTTCAGGAATTGAAGAAATTAAATTCTCAGCTGAGCAACCCGGATCTGATCATGCCCGGAATGAAAATAAAAGTACCGTCTGGAGGAGTGCCGGTCAAAAAAGAAGAAGAACAGCTCAATATGCGGAAGGAATTACCTAAAAAGAAGGGATTGCCTAAAAAGGAACTTCCCAAAAAGGAACTTCCAAAAATGGAGCACCCATTTGCACAAGAAAAGCCTAAAGAAAAAGTGGAAATCGAAGACGTAAAGATGAAAGAAAAGCCTTCGATCCCGTATGTTCCGCCTGTTCCAAATCTGGGGCAGCCAGGTTTGCCGGAAGGCGATATTTCCAATCTTTATCAAAATGTAAATCAGCTTCATCAGCCGTTTGTACCTCCAAAACCTTATGAACATCAAGAGAAAGAGTCAAACATGTATTTTCCATGGACAAATGAGGAGGAGAGTAAAATGGAAAACGTCAACTATCCAAACGTTCCGAACCCTCAGCATGCAGGCGCAGCAGCTGAGGAACCCCCTGCCTACCACGGGATGCCGAACGTAGCAGCAGCCGGATATTATCATCATCCGCACTACTTTCATCACTATCCGTATTATCCGGGTTGCTTGATTCCGGTTTCGCCGGTATTGCCGGGTTCTGGTTTGTGCCATCCGTGGCACCACTATCCTGCCCACATGCATTATATGCCTTATGCGCATCATGGCTATGTATCTCCGGCAGAATATGAAGGCGGGGAAAACGCCGGACACGACAATGCCGGCCATCATCACACCCACCATCATCAGCCCATGACGGCTCCGGCCTACATGCTGTCTTTCGGAGCTTATCCGAGTCAAACGTACCCTTCATTTGCGCCGCCGAATGTCGGACACACGGGTGACCCGAACATCGCGCACGCCGGTGAAGAAGACTGCGGATGCGGACCGGCGCAATATTCGGGAGGCTATCCGACAGGCTACCCCGGCGGCATGCCATACGGACAAATGCCCGGACAAATGCCGCAAATGGGTGCACCTTACGAGACAGGCGCATACGGACAGCAGCCGGCTGCAGGGCAAATGTTTAGCAGACCGGAAGAGGATGAAGACTGATTTCATTCGGGACGATGATATATCGTTCCTTTTTTAATGTCATCTTTCCTTAAGCGCTTCATACCAAAGAGAGCGTATTGTCTATAACTGTCAAGGGTAACTCCCGGCATCCCGCACATCCTAAAAATGAGCGTCATGCTCAAACATTAAAGCGGTTTTCACGGGGGGTTCAACCATTGGATAAGAAGCTGAAAGTGTTCTCTAGTGTCTTGCTTTTAACGGCGGGTCTTTCAGCATGCGGTTATAACAATGCCATGGATACGAGAAACAATACGCGTCCGGTCGGATATTATTCAAACGATCCGGAGCGTGATGCCGGTTTCGATCAAGACGGTCCTGTAACCGACATGATGGAAAATATGAACGGCCGAAACGGCACAACGAACGTATCGAATGACAATCGCATTCCGACCGGGGATGGAACGTACAGCAGGGGAGACATGAATTATCACAACCATTTGGTAAATGCGGCCAACACCGGATATAACACGCCGCAAAACCGCAACATCTCACGGAACATCACCGAACGAGTCAATAAAATGGACGATATTAACGAAAGCCAGGCGGTTGTAACAGACCAAACGGTCATCATCGCCGTGCGTGCCGACAAAAGGCTGACGAATGATGATAAAAATCAAATCAGAAAAACGGCCAAAGACTTTGCCGGCAATCGTACCGTTCAAATCACAGCCGACAATGGCGCATTCACCAGACTTCGGGAAATGAATAACAATTTCCAAAACGTATGGGATCGCGGGGACACCACGAACGAGCATTTGAACCGCCTGCGGAACCAGTGACAAGCAAAGTGCCGGGCCCGAACGCCCGGCATTTTCCCGTTTTCTTTACAAAACCGGGCAAAAACGTTTAAAGTGATACATAGAGACGACTCAATTTGTTTGGAGGTAGAAAGTCATGGCTGGCCATTCTAAATGGAAAAACATTCAGAAACGAAAAAATGCCCAAGATGCAAAGCGGGGCAAAATTTTCATGAAGCTTGCCAAAGAAATCTATGTTGCGGCAAGAGGGGGCGGACCTGATCCGGAAACCAACGCAAGCCTGCGTCTCGCAATCGATAAAGCCAAAGGGGCAAACATGCCGAATGATAACATTGACCGTGCGATCAAAAAGGCGGCCGGAAATCAGGACGGCAGCCACTATGAGGAAATTACCTATGAAGGGTACGGCCCTTCCGGTGTCGCTGTAATGGTCAAATGTTTAACAGATAACAAAAACCGGACGGCGACAAACGTCAGAACCGCTTTCAGCAAAAACGGCGGCAGCCTCGGAGAGACAGGCTGCGTTTCTTACATGTTCAACCGGAAGGGATATATTGCCATCGAACGTGAGGAACTTGAGACAGATGAAGATGAATTCATGCTCGAAGTCATTGATATAGGCGCTGATGAGCTTGAAACGAGCGATGAACTGTTTGAATTATATACAGAACCGGAGCAATTTGAGGAGATCAAAAAGGAATTGGAGAACCGCGGGTATCAGCCTGCGACCGCTGAAATCACAATGGTCCCTGAGACGTATGCCGAAATTGATGAACCGGTTCAGGAAAAAATCGAAAAACTCGTTGATGCGCTTGAAGATGATGATGATGTCCAGGAAGTGTATACCAACGTTCATTAAATAAAAAGGACGCTTTAACGAAAGGGCGTCCTTTTCCTATGTCTTTAACCATTTCAAAACCGCTCCCGAACAGCAGCGGAGACAAGATTGGTTTTGGATCATATATTATGAGGGAGATTGGCATAAAGGGAAAGGAGGGTGTATAAATGGCTGAAAATTTCCAAAATGACATCCCGGCTGTTAATGCAGAGGAATTAAATGCACAAACGGCCCAAATCCTTGAGCAGGTCAACAATATGATCTCTGGCTTTGGCCAGTCCATTTCTGACTTGGTTCAGCAGAACGGCAATGTCGATTTAAGCAATGCCGACTGGACAAACAATCAAAACTTAGAGCTGAACCAATCCATTCAAAACCTTGTCAACGATTATATCCAAAGTATCAACAGTCTGAATTCCCAGCTGAACGGAACGCTCGGTCAGACCGTTGACGGAACGATTGTGCAGAAAAATAACGACGAATAGGATATCGTTGGCTTGGTTTGTCGGCAAAGCTGATTTTAGCATTGCCGGCATTTTTTATAGATACACGGCTGCGGAGGCTTCCGCAGCTTTTTTGTATCAAATGCTTTTTTTCATGCCGCATTGCCGGCATTCCCGCAAGAATTGCCCGTTTTTTACAGAGCTTTTGAAGAGCGTGTAATCACAATTGTCACAGCGGCCGTGACGGACATCAGGATACTGATTATAGTCGTAAACTATTGTCAAATCATACCCTTTTGTTTCATATTCTGATTCTATCATATTTTTCACCTGCGCTTTTATCATCAGCTAATAGGATAACAGAAGGAGATGAAAAATGAAATATACTTTGCAGTTATACATGAACACGATTCGTTTCTTTTTTATCAAACCGTATACCCCGTTTGCATAAATCGCGCTCAGGTTCACAGAGAATGCGGCCTCAGAAAAAACGGCTTTGGCCGGGATACTTTCTTATCAGATTTTCCTCATAACAATTATCAATCTTTCAAACTACTGAAAAAGTATTGTTTTAATAAAAATATTTATTTTTTATCGAACTTATTCATAATTGAATGCGCAATATGTAAAGCGTAAAATAACTGTGTCACAAAAAAGTCGAAAAAACATATAACAGGCAGGCATGGAGGACATGCCCTTATACTTGTAAGATAAGCTGTAAAAGGGGAAGAAAACATGAAGAAGAAAGTGTTCATCTATTTGGCGATCGCTGCTGTGATGATAAATGGTGTCTGCAGATGGGCGGAGAAAACGTCCAGAGAGGAATTTCAGCGCCAGGCAGGCGACAGATATGCCAATTTCGAGGAACTAAAAGCGCATGAAAAAAACAATTATAGCATCGACTATCATGAAGAAGCCGGAAGCGACTGTCTCATTTTTTCTCCCCACGGAGGAAGAATTGAAGGCGGGGTCAGCGAGCTTGTCCGCGCGTTTAACGACGATTTCTCAACATATTTATTTGAAGGAAAAAAAGATGAGAACAATTCAAATTTGCACCTGACGAGCACAAATTTTGATGAGCCGCTGGCCATGCAAAAAATAAAAGAATATCACTACACGATCGCGTTTCACGGATATTCGGGAGACCAGCCGCATACTTTGGTCGGGGGCACGGACAGAAGGCTGGCGAAAGCCATCGTCAGATCGCTCGAAAAATCAGATTTTTCTGCCGAACTGGTGAAAAAGGACGGGAAATTCGCCGGAACGAATCCTGAGAACATCAACAACGAAAGCCAAAGCGGGTTAAGCGTACAGCTGGAAATCAGCACCGCGCAACGAAAAGAATTTTTTGAGGATTTTTCCTATAAAAAAAGAGCCGAAACAAAAACGCGGACGTTTTATCGGTATGTCCGTGCGGTTCGAAAAGTATTGGAAGACAAATGTTAAGGCGCAAGCTTAATTTTATCATTCTTGAGGAAAAACATGTTATTCTATGATCTGCCACATCAAAAAGGGGGAATTCGAAAATGGCGCGCAAAAACAGCATCATTCAGGAATTTTTATCACACCGCACAGTGACGGAAGAATTGATTCAAAAAATCGACGAAAAACATCTGGACTACAAACCGACTGAAACATCAATGTCTGCGAAAGAATTGGCTGTTCATATTCTCGACTCTTTTTATAAGTTTGCTTTGACGGCTAAGGAAGGGAACCCGGCCGCATTTAAACAGAAGGCGGAAGAGACGGACGGAAGCCTTGCTGAGCTTGCGAAAACGTATACCGAGAAAACGAACAAGCTGCTCGAATCTTTTACTGATGAGGACTTGGACCGCGAAATCGATCTGACGACGACATTCGGCATGAAAGTGACAGCTGAACAGCTTATTCAATTTGCGATCGGCCATGAGATTCACCACAAAGGCAGCCTGTTCGTCTATGTCCGTGAAATGGGACATACCGATCTGCCGTTATACGTCAAAATCCGCTGATCTCTCAAAAAAACGCAGTCATAAAGAATACGATAGCGGCGCGGTGAGCACATTATGGATAAAACCTAAAGGAGGATGCCATGATGAATACACAGCGCGCCCAGGAAATCGTCGAATCGCCGGTGATGGTCGACGTCACCTACAACGGCCGGCCGATTTATATTCAGCATGTCGATCAGCAGAATGAAACCGCGAGAATTTATCCGCTCGGCCAGCCTGAAAATGAACAGGAAGTGCCGCTGGCCAGCCTAAAAGAGCAGTAAAAGAAATCCACTTTTTTCCGAAGGGGATTTCTTTGCCGTTTGGGAAACCTGGACGGAGATGAAGGAAATGCCTGGTCCGTGTGCATTACCTGAGATTCTCAATAAGGAAATTCAGTCTGTTTTAGCTTTAGACTGAGCCAAACGAAAAAACACTCGAATAGCGCGAGTGTTTTTTCGTTAATTGATGATTTTGATGATCCCTTTGAAAGCCCACCTCAGCAAATAAAACAAAGGCTCGACCAGGTCTGCGAAAGGGGAAAAATCCCACTTATTATGCTTTCGTCTGCTTTCTTTCATATTCTCCAATCTCGCCTCTCCTTTCATAAAAGGCATACGGCTGGAGCGCCGGCCGGGTTTCATTTTCTTTTGCTTTATGAAAGAAATTTATTTTTTCTGGCGGCCCATTGTTTTTGCAGCCAGCTTCGTTTGTAAAGAAAAGAGATCAATTCCATCCAACATTTTGGGAGCTTTTGCGGGAATCCGTTTTTTTTATAAAAGATTTGATAAGCTGTTTTTAAGTCATCCCACTGTGTGCATTGTTTCGTTTGCGTAAATCTGGCGACATCGATGACTTTTACTCGTCCTGACGGTGTCAAGATCAGATTGCGGAGGTGAATGTCAGACGGATTTAATCCGGCCAGCCGCGCATCGTGTAGAGCCCGGTCGACTTCCATCACCATTTCATCATCGATAGGAATGCCTTGATGTAAACACTCATAAAACGTATGGCCCTTAATATACTCCATTAAAATATATGAGCGACCCGTTTCATAAATATCCGGATAATAGGAAGACCCTGACAGCCTTTTGTATATCTCCGCTTCTTTTTCGGCGGTTTTTTGAAATTCGGGGAAAAAGACCTTCAGCGCCATCTCTTTTCCCTGATCGTTCAGTTTGAAAACATAAGCGCTTCTTCCTTTCCCGATTAATTTTATTTCATCAGGTTTTTGGACAAGCTTGTTAAATTTTTTTTTCGTGTCATATACGACGGCTTCTGCAAAGGTTTGCGCTTTCGTCACGTTACGTTCACCTTCTTTTTTAGGGGCTCAAAAAAGAAAACTCTATATTGTTGTTTATACATGAGAATGGGCGACTTTGCATCCTAAATGCTTGGAATCAAGATGATTCACTGGAAAAGTAACAATTGTAAACAGCCTGTAAAATAATTCTCCGCTCCCTCATGCGCATTTTCTTATAAACAGCAGGAAGCGGTTAAATTCCAAACGCGTTGGTCAAACTATGGGTAAAATCGTGAAGGCAAAAAGAAGGTGATGTAATGAACAGCCGGAAAACGCGGAAGAAAATCGGTTTTATGCTAGGAGGTTTGTCTCTTGCTATCGTTTTTATCTTTCAGCAAAAGGCTTCGGCAAACGATCCGGCCGCAGATCAAAAAGTTCACATCCAGTTTGAAAAAGTGTATTTGGACGGCGATGTAGGCATCGAAAATCGAGAAGAAACCATCGGCAAAGCGGAGGATGTGAAAGCTGCATACAAAGGATGGCGGCTTGTTGATCAAAAAAAGGGCTTTATCCTGCTTCGCAAGCAAGTCGATGACATCTCACCGCTCAGCAAAACGAACGGTTATATCGGCGTGACAGAAGAAGGCGTCATTTCAACGTTTCACGGACGTCCTGACGTTTTATCAGAGCCGATACAATCCTTTTTTCAGATTGATATAAAACGGCTTGAAAGCCGCATGGCCGAGGATCTTCAAAAAGGCATTCCATATCGGACGAAAAAGGAATTTGAACACGTCATTGAGGCTGTGAAATCGTCCGGAAGCAAGCATCATGTAAAGGATATGAAGACATGACACCGTTATGTCTTTTTTTAAGTGATTAGCGTAACCGTACTTCTTCCGTCTCGGCGAACATATGTTAACTTTTTCATTCTAGCTTTGCCTGTTTTATGTTACAATGAAGAGCAGTCAAAGAGGTGAATGAACGTTGATCGAATTTGTCAAGGGGACCATTGCATATGTATCGCCCCAATATATCGTTATTGAAAACGGCGGAATCGGATACCAGATCTTTACGCCGAATCCGTTTATTTATAAAGAAAACAACGAAGAAACGATTTATACATATCATTACATCAGGGAAGACGCGTCTTCTCTGTACGGGTTTTCAACAAGGGAAGAAAGAATGCTGTTTGCAAAGCTGCTTGATGTAACGGGAATCGGCCCTAAAGGAGCGCTTGCTATCCTTGCTTCCGGCGATCCCGGGGCCGTCATTGAAGCGATTGAAAATGAGGACGAAGCGTTTCTCGTCAAATTCCCCGGTGTTGGAAAGAAAACAGCGAGACAGATCATTCTCGATCTAAAAGGGAAATTGGCGGACGTCGCCCCGGCGATGGCGGCAAGCCTGTTCAATCATGAGGAGCGTGAACAGGCGCATGAAGCGGCAACCGCCCTTGAAGAAGCGCTCGAAGCGTTAAGCGCGCTCGGCTACTCCGAGCGCGAGATTAAAAAAGTGCAGCCTCACCTGAAAAAAGAAGAGGCGCTTTCGACAGATCAATATGTCAAAAAAGCACTGCAAAAACTATTAAAGTAAGGTGATGTTCATGGATGAGCGGCTCGTATCAAGTGAACTAGACAACCATGAATCAGCGATTGAGCTAAGTTTGAGGCCGCAAAAACTGGCTCAGTACATCGGCCAGGAAAAGGTCAAAGATAATCTCAGAATCTTCATCGAAGCTGCGAAAATGAGGGAGGAGACGCTGGACCATGTCCTGCTGTACGGACCTCCAGGACTGGGAAAAACGACGCTTGCCGCAATCATCGCAAACGAAATGGGAGTGAACATCCGCACGACATCAGGACCTGCGATCGAACGCCCCGGCGATTTGGCGGCGATCCTGACGGCGCTTGAACCTGGCGATGTTTTATTCATTGACGAAATCCACCGGCTGCATCGTTCGATAGAAGAGGTACTGTATCCGGCAATGGAAGATTTCTGTCTTGATATCGTCATCGGAAAAGGGCCGTCCGCCCGTTCCGTCAGGCTCGACCTTCCGCCTTTTACGCTCGTCGGCGCGACCACAAGGGTAGGGCTATTGACAGCGCCACTCAGAGACAGGTTCGGCGTTTTGTCAAGGCTTGAGTACTATACGCAAGACGAGCTGTCAGACATCGTCGAGAGAACGGCGGAACTGTTCGGAGTCGACATCGACCCCCTCTCCGCCCGGGAGATTGCAAGGCGGTCAAGGGGGACGCCGCGGATTGCCAACAGGCTCTTAAGAAGGGTCAGAGATTTTGCCCAGGTTCTCGGCAACAGCTCCATAACGGAAGAGGTGGCGGTTGACGCGCTTGAGCGCCTTCAAGTTGACAGGCTCGGGCTCGACCACATCGACCGCAAGCTTTTAATGGGCATGATCGAAAAATTTGGCGGCGGCCCTGTAGGCATCGATACGATCTCAGCCACGATCGGAGAGGAATCCCATACGATTGAAGATGTGTATGAGCCGTATCTTCTTCAAATCGGATTCATCCAAAGGACTCCGCGGGGACGCATCGTGACGCCTGATGTTTACACCCATTTTAAAATGGAGGTTCCAAGACATGACTGACTTTCCAAAAATGCTGATGCTGCTTGGCGCTGTCATTTTTGCCGTCGGTTTATTCATGCAAATCATCGGCAAGCTGCCGGGGGATATTTTTGTAAAAAAAGGGAATGTGACATTTTTCTTTCCCGTTGTCACGTGTATTGTCATCAGCATCATCCTGTCCGTGTTGTTCTCGATCTTCGGACGGATGAAGTGAGGCATAAGTACAGATAGAATAAGGTGAAAAAAATGAAAGTGGATTTGTTTGATTTTGATCTGCCGGAGCGTCTCATCGCCCAGGTTCCATTAAAAGAGCGGGACGCTTCGCGGCTGATGGTGCTTGACAAAAAAACGGGGGACATTACCCACAGTTCTTTTAAGCACATCATCGATTTTTTGAACCCGGGCGATTTACTCGTGCTGAACGATACGAGGGTTCTGCCTGCGCGCCTGTTCGGCATCAAAGAAGAAACGGGTGCCAAGGTTGAAGTCCTGCTGTTAAAGCAGGAGGAAGGCGACGTGTGGGAGACGCTTGTCAAACCCGCCAAGCGGGTCAAAAAGGGCACAGTCCTGACGTTCGGCGACGGCCGCCTGACGGCGGTCTGCAAGGAAGAGCTCGATCACGGAGGAAGAAAAATCGAGTTCCGCTATGAAGGGATTTTTTACGAAGTGCTTGATTCGCTCGGCGAAATGCCGCTTCCTCCTTACATTAAAGAACAGCTCGATGATAAGGAGCGCTACCAAACGGTGTACTCCAAGAAACAAGGTTCTGCTGCTGCGCCGACGGCCGGGCTGCATTTTACGGAAGAGATTTTAAAAGAGCTCGAGGAAAAAGGCGTGCAGATTGCATTTATCACGCTTCACGTAGGACTCGGAACGTTCAGGCCCGTCAGTGCGGACAATGTCGAAGAGCATGACATGCATGCTGAGTTTTATGAAATGACGGAAGAAACAGCCGCGATCTTAAACCGTGTCAAAGAGGACGGGGGACGGATTATTTCCGTCGGTACGACATCGACGAGAACCCTTGAAACGATCGCATCTGAGAATGACGGGCGCTTCAAGGAAGCAAGAGGCTGGACGTCTATCTTTATTTATCCGGGATATACGTTTAAGGCTATAGACGGGATGATTACGAACTTCCATCTCCCAAAATCGTCACTTATCATGCTTGTCAGCGCGCTTGCGGGCAGGGAGCACATCCTTTCCGCATACAGAACAGCCGTTGAACACGAATACCGCTTCTTCAGCTTTGGAGATGCCATGTTGATTCAATAAATTTCAAAAGATTGGAGGGCTCATATTTTGTCGCAGCAACCGATACGCTATGAGTTCATAAAAGCATGCAAACAAACAGGAGCCAGGCTGGGGAAAGTGCATACCCCCCACGGCTCATTCGAAACGCCGGCATTCATGCCGGTAGGAACGCTTGCCACCGTGAAAACGATGTCGCCCGAAGAACTGAAAGAAATGGGCGCCGGCATCATTTTAAGCAACACGTACCACCTGTGGCTGAGACCGGGACATGAGATCGTCAAAGAAGCGGGCGGCCTTCACAAGTTTATGAATTGGGACCGCGCCATTCTGACCGATTCCGGGGGCTTTCAGGTGTTTTCATTGAGCGAATTCCGCAAAATTGAAGAGGAAGGCGTTCATTTCCGCAATCATTTAAACGGGGATAAGCTGTTTTTATCTCCTGAGAAAGCGATGGAGATTCAGAACGCCCTCGGCTCCGATATCATGATGGCTTTTGACGAATGCCCGCCTTATCCGGCAGAATACGATTATATGAAAAAGTCGGTTGAACGGACGAGCCGCTGGGCGGAGCGGTGCCTTGCCGCTCATAAACGGCCTGGCGACCAAGGGCTGTTCGGAATCGTTCAGGGCGGCGAATATGAAAATTTAAGAAAACAAAGTGCAAAAGACTTGATTTCCCTTGATTTCCCGGGCTATGCTATAGGGGGACTATCCGTCGGCGAACCAAAGGATGTCATGAACCGTGTATTGGAGTTTACGACGCCTTTGCTTCCTGCGGACAAACCGCGGTATTTAATGGGAGTAGGCTCGCCTGATTCTCTTATTGACGGCGCCATACGCGGCGTTGATATGTTTGACTGCGTGCTGCCGACCAGAATCGCGCGCAACGGAACGCTCATGACGAGCGAAGGGCGGCTCGTCGTCAAAAATGCCAAGTATGAAAGGGATTTCAGACCGATTGACGAACATTGCGACTGCTATACGTGCCGCAATTATTCGCGGGCGTACATCAGGCATTTAATCCGCTGCAATGAAACGTTTGGAATTCGTTTAACTTCTTATCATAATCTTTATTTTCTGTTAAAATTAATGGGGCAAGTGAGAGATGCCATTCGTGAAGATCGTTTAGGTGATTTCCGGGAAGAGTTCTTTGAGCGGTACGGATTTAATAAACCGAATGCTAAAAGTTTCTAGCCGCATAAACGAGGTAAGCGATAAAACCAATTGAAAGGGGTGAAAAAATAATGGAGATGCTTGGAACATTACTTCCGATTATTTTAATGTTTGCGGTTCTTTATTTCCTGTTGATCCGCCCTCAGCAAAAGCAGCAGAAAGCTGTCCGTCAAATGCAGGAGGAGCTGAAAAAAGGGGATAAGGTCGTAACGATCGGCGGCCTGCACGGTATCGTCGATTCGATTGACGAAGAGAAAGTTGTGATCAAAACCGGCGATGGTACACGTCTGACATTCGACCGCCGCGCAATCAGAGAGGCGGCAGCCGAATAGGGAACGATAAGCATGCTTATACATAAGCAAATGTGAGGGAGCGGAGTTCATCCGCTCCCTCGCTTTTTCTCGGTCTCCCTAGGCGCGGCTCCCGTGAAGATTGACCCCGAATATCCCGCCCAGCGCGCTGACGCCCATGAACCCTGCATGGTACAGCACCTGCTTGACATTGAAAGCCTCGCCGAAGCCCAGATATTGAAACAAGAGCACCGTAAGCGAGAAGCAAAGGGCTGTCAAGGCCCCGATCAGCCATCCTTTTTCCTTTGCTTTCCCTCCCGAAATAAAGCCGCCGATGAACAACGTAATAAAAGATATGGCGGTAATGAACCAGCTGAATGAGCTTTCCGTTAATGATGTTAATGTTAGTAAAAGAGACACCACAAGGCTTCCCGCAAACATGAGCGCAAACATCACGACCAAGCTGTACAGGATCCCTTTGCCTACTTGTTTTGGCTCGTTCATCACATACCTCCTTTCTGGAAATGGATGGGCTCGTCTTTTTAAATGTATTCGGGCCGGTCCCGAAATAGACTAAGCCCTTCCCTGCTTTTTGTACATAAAAGCACGTTTTTAACAAACGCTATGACAAAAAGGTTCAGAAAAAGGAGGCGGCCGTTTTGGAAGAGGTCCTCACTCTTGTATTTCGGACGATCTTTTTGTATGTCCTCATTCTCGTCCTGTTCCGTTTAATGGGAAAACGAGAAATAGGAGAGCTGAGCATACTGGATCTCGTCGTATTCATTATGATGGCCGAAATTGCTGTTCTGGCCATTGAAAAAATCGACGACAACATTTTTCATACGATCGTGCCGATCCTTGTATTGACATTGATCCAAGTATTTTTTGCATACTTGTCGCTGAAAAGCCAAAAAATCCGCCATCTTCTCGATGGAAAACCGACGATTATCATCGACCGCGGAAAGATTGACGAACGGGCGATGAGAAGCCAGCGCTATAACTTCGACGACCTCTTAACACAGCTGAGAGAAAAGAACATCGAGCGGATTGCGGATGTATCATATGCGATACTGGAGCCGACCGGCGAGCTTTCGGTGTTTACAAAAGACCGTACAGACAGCCGGATTGAACTGCCGCTTATTGTTGACGGAATCATTCAACATGAACATTTAGAACAGATTGGAAAAGATCGTAAATGGCTTGAGCGAATGCTCGAAAAAAAGGGGTACCTCAGCCTTTCCGGCATTTCTTTCTGCACGTATCACAACGGCTCTTTTTTTATTGACCTTAAAGATGAACACAAACCGTAACAAGCTACGAAATCCAGCGGCCGAACGGAGGAAACCGCTGGATTTCCTCTTTTTTGATAAGCCTGAACGCGATCAATAGGAACATATACAGAAAGCTCGAAAGCATGACGCAAAAGAGGAGGCGCACCGGTTCGGACTGCTCAAGGAAAAGGTGCTGTTTCATCCACAAGCTCATCCAGCCGGATATGAAAATGACGGCAAACGACAGCATGTATTCCTTCAGATTGATGCTGATGGGGAGGACTTTGCTGACCGTCGCCGCATGCAGAAGCGTAACAAGGATCATGCCGGTGACGATTGCCAGTGCAGCCCCCATGATGCCGAGCGAAGGCCGTGAAGCGAGCACGAAAATCAGCCCCGTTTTGACGACCGCTCCGACCAGGCTGTTCATCATCGCCGCACCGGCCAAATTTAATGCCTGCAAAACGGCCTGAAGTGGCCCCTGGAAGTAATAAAATAAAAAGAGCGGAGCCATGACTTTGACATAGATGGAAGCGTTTGTCGATCCGTACATCACGCTGACAAGCTCATCCGCATATGAAAACAGGATCACAACCGAAATTCCCCCGCTTAACAGGCAAAGCCTCATCGCCTGTTCGAGCCGGTATTCGACGATGTGCATTTTTTTCTGTTCAATCCCTTCGCTGATGGCGGGAACGAGCGCCGTTGACAACGAATACGTAATAAAGCTCGGAAGGGTGAGCAGCGTCAAGGCGAATCCCGTCAGCTCCCCGTACTGGCTGGTTGCCGCTGAAGCGGCGATGCCTGCAATTGCGAGGCTCTGAGCGACAACGATCGGTTCAAAGAACCAGGACAAGTTCCCGATAAACCGGCTGCCGGTCGTCGGAAGCGAGACGCTCATCAGCTCAAAAAACGTGCTCCGCCCCGATTTCAATGACTGGAAAAACCGTTTTCGAATTCTGATTTTCTTTTTATATTTAAAAGCGATAAACAAATAAAGCAGGGAAGCGAGTTCGCCGAAGACGGAAGACAGCATCGCCCCGGCTGCCGCAAATTCGATGCCGAACGGCAGAAATGCCGTTGTGCAGACGGCCACAAGCGAGATGCGGACGATCTGTTCAAGGACTTGGGAAACGGCAAGCGGCCTCATATTCTGCTTTCCTTGAAAATAGCCTCTCAGCACGCTGGAAACTGCGATAATGGGGACGACCGGCGTGACAGCCAAAAGCGGATAAAGCGTTCTTTCATCCGTAAAAAGCGTTTCGGCCATCAGCGGCGCATAAATAAGGAACACCGGGGTAATGAGCGCGCTGAGCACGCCCGTAATCGCCAGCGACATGACTAAAATCTGTTTCGTCTTCCTGTGGTCGCCCCTGGCTTCAGCTTCCGCCACGAGCTTGCTGATGGCGACGGGGAGGCCGAATTGGGTAAGGGTCACCGCAAGGAAAAACGTCGGTGCCGCCATCATGTAAAGGCCTACGCCTTCCTCGCCGATGAATCTTGCGATCACGATCCGGTTGATAAAGCCGAGCATTCTCGTAATCAAACCTGCTGCTATTAAAATGAGCGTGCCTTTTAAAAACGTTTGCTTGGTCATTTCTTAGTCCCCTGCCTTCTCAAACAACCTTTAATCATATACAATAAGATATGCGCATACATCGTCCAAGCATGACAAGTCTCTCTGAAAAAATATGAAAGGAGCGTGGCTTTGCATGGACAAACATCCGGCTGATATGTATAAAGACCACTTAAAGCCTTTTCTTCTCAGCAAGCTGGAAGAATTTATGATCCTGGGTTATGATGATATTGAAATAAAGGAATTGTGGTCATACTTATTGAATAAGAAATGGAAGAATCATAAGGATGTCCAAATTCATCAGCTGGCTGGCGATATTTTATCAGTGAAAATTGGCGAATTTATGAACTATGCAACCGTAGAATCGTTTAAAACGTCTAATTTACTCGACAGCAAAGAAGGGCAGGACATGCTCGACGAGCTGCTGAAATGACCGTCGATTTTTTGGGTTGATTTAAGGAGGAAATACATAATGAAAAAAGGACGCTTGATTGCGTTTTTCCTTACCGTTCTATTGATCGGTACTGGACTTGGAATTTTGACGAAGCCGGCTGCCGAAAACATAAGTCTCGGCCTTGACCTTCAAGGCGGCTTTGAAGTTTTGTATGAAGTTCACCCTGCCAAAAAAGGCGATAAGATCAACAGGGACGTCCTCGTCAGCACGGTTGAGGCGCTGAACAGAAGGGCGAACGTGCTGGGCGTAAGCGAACCGAACATCCAAATTGAAGGAAACAACCGGATCAGGGTTCAGCTTGCGGGCGTCCACAATCAGAACAGGGCGCGGGAAATTTTATCAACACAGGCCGAGCTTACCTTCAGGGATACGAATGACAAGGAGCTTCTGAACGGTTCGGATCTCGTCGAAAACGGCGCAAAGCAGTCGTTTAAGCCGGATACGAATGAACCGATCGTTACGATCAAGCTGAAGGATGCGGACAAGTTCGGCGAAGTGACGAAGAAAGTCCTCGCCATGCAGCCGAATAACCAGCTTGTCATCTGGCTTGACTACAAAAAAGGCGATTCATTTAAGAAAGAATCGCAAAAGGCGGATCACAAATATATTTCTGCGCCAAACGTAAGCCAGGTGCTGAATACCTCAGACGTTATGATCGAAGGGAAGTTCACGATTCAGGAAGCTAAAGACATGGCGAGCATTTTGAACGCCGGAGCCCTTCCCGTCAAATTGACGGAGAAGTACTCGACATCAGTCGGTGCGCAGTTTGGGGAACAGGCTTTACACGATACTGTGTTTGCCGGAGCTGTAGGTATCGCTATTATTTTCTTATTCATGCTTTTTTATTACCGTCTGCCTGGATTGATTGCAGTCATTACGCTGTCCGTCTACATCTACATCACCCTGCAGATCTTTGACTGGATGAACGCCGTTCTCACGCTTCCGGGGATCGCGGCGCTTATCCTCGGGGTCGGTATGGCTGTTGACGCCAACATTATTACCTATGAGCGGATCAAAGAGGAGATCAAGCTCGGAAAATCGGTTCGCTCCGCTTTCAGGGCAGGAAACAGACGGTCGTTCGCGACGATTTTTGACGCAAACATTACGACGATACTGGCCGGAGCCGTTTTGTTCGCCTTCGGGACAAGCTCTGTCAAAGGGTTTGCGACGATGCTCGTTCTGTCGATTTTGACAAGCTTTGTCACGGCCGTTTTCCTATCGAGATTTTTGCTCGGCCTGCTCGTTGAAAGCCGCTGGCTCGACAGGAAAAAAGGCTGGTTCGGCGTCCGGAAAAAGGATATTCTGGATATCGCGAAAACAGATGAAAATACAGAGCCGCCGACACCGTTTGACAAATGGGATTTTGTCAGCAAACGCAAATGGTTCTTCGCGTTTTCCGGCGTACTCCTTGCCGCGGGAATCGTCGTTCTGCTTATATTCAGGCTGAACCTCGGCATCGATTTCTCCAGCGGTGCGAGAATCGAAGTTCAAAGCGGCCATAAGCTGTCAACCGAACAGCTTGAAAGCGATTTTGAACATCTCGGGCTTAAACCCGATTCGATCGTCCTTTCAGGAGAAAAAGAGAATCATGGTGTCGCAAGATTTGTAGGCGTACCGAATCAAAAGAAAATTGCCGAAGTGAAAAACTATTTTAAAGACAAATACGGCAGCGAGCCGAACGTAAGCACCGTATCGCCGACCGTCGGCAAGGAGCTGGCGAGAAACGCGCTTTATGCGGTGATCATCGCCTCGATCGGGATCATTTTGTACGTATCGATCCGCTTCGAATACAAGATGGCGATCGCGGCCATTGCTTCATTGCTGTATGACGCATTTTTCATCATCGCCGTCTTCAGCCTCACGAGGCTCGAGGTTGATGTTACGTTCATTGCGGCGGTGCTGACCATTATCGGTTATTCGATCAACGATACGATCGTTACATTTGACAGAATCAGGGAGCATGTGAAGAAACGCAAGCCGAAAACGTTCAGCGATCTGTCGCATATCGTGAACTTAAGCTTGCAGCAAACATTCACGCGTTCGGTGAATACGGTGCTGACCGTCGTCATCGTTGTCATTACGCTTCTCATTTTTGGCGCTCCGTCGATTCGAAACTTCTCGATCGCGCTCTTGATCGGTCTTTTAAGCGGCGTGTATTCATCGCTGTACATCGCAGCCCAAATCTGGCTTGTCTGGAAAGGCCGGGAATTAAAGAAACCGAAACAAAAAACGAAGGAAGACTAAACATCGGGACTGTCCATGCTCTGGACAGTCCTTTTTAACTGTTTATTGGCCTGATTGATCTTAAAAATGACTTTTGCTATAATGACTAGACTCCGAATATGCACGTGTTTAAGGACATATGAACACAGAAGAGGTGGACGTTATGAGAATGCGCGAATCTGATCTGCCGGGCATCGGCAGAAAAGTAGAAATATTTACGCGCGACGCGGAAAAGATAACGATTATTCTTCATGAAAACGGAATGAGAGAGCTGTATCACTTTCATGAACATGATGATGAAGAATGCGTGTCATCCATGTGCTTTGATGATGATGAAGCAAGGCAAATATCGGCGATCCTCGGGGGAGTCGCGTACAAGCCAAAGGCAATCGAAACGGTCGAAGCTGCCATTGATGAGCTGACAATCGAATGGTTTAAAATAGAAGCGGGATCAGCGGCCGCACAGCAAACGATCAGTTGCCTCGGCATCGGTGAACACTACGGCGTCACCGTGATAGGCGTCGTCAAAAAAGACGGTGACAAAATTCTAAACCCGGTTTCAGAAACGATGATGAATGAAGGTGATACGCTGGTGATTTCCGGAGAAAGAAAAGAATTAAGACGCCTCATTCAGGAAAAGCTGACCGCGTCAGAGTAATTTGTATGTAAGCGTGTTCTTATAAGGGTGCGCCTTGTTTTCTTGTTTACAAATGAAGCATTGCTACGTGAATGGGGTGATATATGATGAACAAACAATGGACATTAATTGCTGCACTTATATTTACACTGGTCGTCGCGATTTTTGCGGTTATCAATGTAGAGCCTGTAAAGGTCGATTTTCTGTTTGCCACAGCCGAATGGCCTTTGATTCTCGTTATTTTGGTTTCGGTGCTGATGGGTGCCCTCATCATCGGCTCTGCCGGCGCTTTTCAGTTGATGAGGCTGAAGAGGGAGCTCAGGGCGCTCAGAAAAGAAGAACGGGCAAAAAAACCGGAAGCTGAGGCAGAGCCGCACGCATCCGCTGATTCGAACGATTGAAGAATGTACGAAAAAAATTGAATCCCCTCAGCCGACTCTAGTATAATAGGGTGGTTGAGGGGTGAATTTATGTTAGCGTCAAAAATGCGTTGGGACGTGCAAACGCCCGACAAAGAAAAGGTGGAGTCGCTCTCCGGAGAATTGGGCATCACTCCCCTTGCCGCCTCATTGCTTGTCATGAGAGGCTATGATACAGCCGATAAAGCAGCTTCGTTTTTATATGGCAAGGATGCTGTCTTTCATGATCCCTATCTGCTAAAAGATATGGAAAAAGCTGTACGGCGAATCAAGCAGGCAATTTCGGAACACGAACAGATCATGATTTATGGAGATTACGATGCGGACGGTGTGACAAGCACGACCGTCCTTTTGCAGGCTTTGAAAACATTTGGAGCAAACGTCGATTTTTATATACCGGACCGTTTTAAAGAAGGCTACGGTCCCAATGAAGCCGCTTTCCGCCAGATCAAAGAACAGGGCTGTTCTTTAATCATCACGGTGGACACAGGGATTGCCGGCGTTCATGAAGCGGATGTCGCCAAAGAACTCGGCATCGATCTGATTATCACCGACCACCACGAACCGGGACCGGTTTTACCTGATGCATATGCGATCGTCCATCCGAAGCAGCCCGGCTGCAGCTATCCGTTTAAAGAGCTTGCCGGCGTTGGGGTGGCATTCAAGCTTGCCCACGCGCTTCTCGGAGAGGTTCCCGAAGAGCTGCTCGACCTGTGTGCCATCGGGACGATTGCCGACCTCGTGCCGCTTCATGATGAGAACAGGCACATCGCCAAGCTTGGCATCTCACAGTTTAAGAAAACGAAGCGGCCCGGTTTAAAAGCGCTGACGAAGATCGCGGGAGCGGAGATTCAGCAGGCGAATGAAGAAACGATCGGTTTTCAAATCGCGCCCCGCATCAACGCCGTCGGCAGAATTGAGCAGGCTGATCCGGCCGTTCACCTTTTGAACACAGAGGATGAAACAGAAGCGGAAGAGCTCGCCGCAGAAATTGACAGCTTGAATAAAGAGCGGCAAAAAATCGTCAATCAGATCACCGATGAAGCGGTTCACATGATAGAGGAGCAAGGTCTTGACCAATCAGTTATCGTCGCGGCGCGGCCCGGCTGGAATCCCGGTGTGGTCGGGATCGTCGCTTCAAAGCTTGTCGAACGGTTTTACCGGCCGGCCATCGTGCTCGGAATCGATGAAGAAAAAGGCATCGCCAAAGGATCTGCGCGCAGCATCAAAGGCTTTGATCTGTTTCAAAACCTCTCGGAATGCCGGGACATCCTTCCGCATTTCGGCGGCCATCCGATGGCGGCAGGGATGACGCTCGATCAAGAAGACGTCGAGGTACTGAGGGAAAGGATCAATCGCCAGGCCGAAGCCGTCTTGACGGAGGAAGATTTCATTCCTGTGCAGGAAGTCGATCTTTGCTGCCGCTTGGAGGATATCACGGTTGACAGCATCGCTGAAATGAACATGCTCGCTCCATTCGGCACGGGAAACCCGAAGCCTTTCGTACTCGTTGAAGAGGCCGAAATCGAAGAAGCGAGAAAAATCGGCGCCAATCAAAATCACTTGAAGCTCCTGCTCGCCGATGGACAGGCAAAGCTGGACTGCGTCGGTTTTTATAAAGGGGAAATCGAGGAAAACGTCGTTCCCGGAGCGAAGATTTCTCTCGTCGGCGAACTGTCGATCAACGAATGGAACAACAGAAAAAAACCGCAATTAATGATAAAAGATGCAGCCATAAAAGAATGGCAGCTTTTTGATTTAAGAGGAAAGCGGTCATGGGAAGAAAAAATTCTGAAATTGGACCCCGAAAAGCGTACATTCATTTGTTTTCGGGAGGAAACAAAAACAAAACTGGCGGAAACCGGCCTGCGTGATGAGCTGATTGTGATCAGAGGCGAAGAAGAGGCAATGGAGCTCGATCTACATAATCGCTATGCCGTTTTCATCGATACGCCGCAATCGATTGATATATTTGACCATGCTGTAAAAGAAAAACGGCTGGAGCGGATGTATTTAATTTTCAACCAATCTGATGATCACTTTTTTTCCACATTTCCGACAAGGGATTATTTTAAATGGTATTATGCTTTTCTTCTGAAAAGAGGCTCTTTTGACCTGGCGAAATACGGCGGAGAGCTGGCCAGGCATAAAGGCTGGACAAAAGATACAATCGATTTTATGACAAAGGTGTTTTTTGAGCTCGGTTTTGTTACAATAGAGAATGGTGTTTTATCTGTTGTATATGGTGCGGCAAAACGGGATTTAACAGATTCTGAAACGTACCGGAAAAAACAGCGCCTGATTGAATTGGAGCAAAAGCTCGTCTATTCTTCGGCGGATGAGCTTAAACAGTGGCTGAATAAGCGGATGAATGAGAATTCTGAAGCTTTGAAAGTATGAGGAGGACATGAAAACAGATGGATTTGAAGAAATATGTAACAATTGTACCGGATTACCCGAAGGAAGGCGTACAATTTAAAGATATTACAACATTGATGGATAAAGGAGAAGTCTATCGCTACGCGACTGATCAAATTGTCACCTATGCGAAAGAAAAACAAATTGATCTTGTCGTCGGTCCTGAGGCGAGGGGCTTTATCATCGGCTGCCCGGTCGCGTACGCTCTCGGAGTAGGTTTTGCGCCCGTCCGCAAAGAAGGAAAACTGCCCCGTGAAGTGATCAAAGTCGACTACGGCTTGGAATATGGAAAAGATGTACTGACCATCCATAAAGATGCCATTAAACCGGGACAGCGCGTTTTAATCACGGACGACCTTCTCGCAACAGGGGGAACGATCGATGCAACGATCAAGCTTGTCGAAGAGCTCGGCGGCATTGTGGCAGGAATCGCATTTTTGATCGAGCTGACGTATCTGGAAGGAAGAAGCAAACTTGACGGATACGATATTTTAACCTTGATGCAATACTAAACAAATTTTATACTATAAAAAGCACTCATAAAAAGCGGGTGCTTTTTTCCTATTCCAAAAAATGTTGCATGCCGGTGTGTTCTTTTTTATTTCTTCTCTTTACATCTGTGACATTTTTCTTGATAATAATTACAATACAGTTTTTCAATTATAAAAAAGGTGATTCCATGGCGAACGAACAAGTATTAACTGCTGAGCAAGTCATCGAAAAGGCGAAATCTTACCTTTCCGATGAACATGTTGCTTTTATAAAAAAGGCTTATCAGTATGCGGAAGACGCACATCGCGAACAGTACCGCAAATCGGGTGAGCCGTACATTATCCATCCGATCCAGGTGGCGGGCATTCTGGTCGATTTGGAAATGGACCCTGCAACGATAGCGGGCGGATTTCTCCACGATGTTGTTGAAGATACGAGCGTCACGCTCGAAGATTTAAAAGAAGCATTTAACGAAGAAGTCGCAATGCTCGTCGACGGCGTCACAAAGCTGGGGAAAATTAAATATAAATCACAGGAAGAACAGCAGGCGGAAAATCACCGGAAAATGTTTGTGGCTATGGCTCAGGATATCCGCGTCATTTTGATTAAGCTGGCTGACCGCCTTCACAACATGAGAACGCTGAAGCACCTGCCGCAGGAAAAACAGCGGAGAATCTCGAATGAGACGCTGGAAATTTTTGCTCCGCTGGCGCATCGCCTTGGGATTTCAAAAATAAAATGGGAACTTGAGGACACAGCTTTGCGGTATTTAAACCCGCAGCAGTATTATCGAATTGTCAATTTAATGAAGAAAAAGCGGGCCGAGAGGGAATTGTACGTCGAAGAAGTCGTAAACGAAGTGAAAAAGCGCGTCGAAGAAGTCAACATTAAAGCGGAGTTCTCAGGTCGTCCAAAGCATATATACAGCATCTACAGAAAGATGGCCATGCAAAATAAGCAATTCAACGAAATCTATGACTTGCTCGCAGTGCGCATTTTAGTCAACAGCATCAAAGACTGCTACGCTGTTCTAGGCATTATTCATACGTGCTGGAAGCCGATGCCGGGACGGTTCAAGGATTACATCGCAATGCCGAAGCCGAACATGTACCAGTCACTGCATACGACCGTCATCGGTCCGAAGGGCGATCCGCTCGAAGTGCAGATCAGGACATTCGAAATGCACGATATCGCCGAGTACGGGATTGCCGCGCACTGGGCGTATAAAGAAGGCAAGAGCGTCAATGATGATGCAAGCTTTGAGAAAAAATTGTCCTGGTTCCGCGAGATTTTGGAATTTCAAAACGAGTCAAGCGATGCCGAAGAGTTTATGGAATCACTTAAAATCGATTTGTTTTCCGATATGGTGTTCGTATTTACGCCGAAAGGCGACGTCATCGAGCTTCCGTCAGGCTCCGTGCCGATCGATTTTTCATACAGAATTCATTCGGAAATCGGAAATAAAACGATCGGGGCCAAGGTGAACGGCAAAATGGTCACGCTGGATTACAAGCTGCGTACCGGGGACATCGTTGAAATTTTGACGTCCAAGCATTCCTACGGTCCGAGCCAGGACTGGATCAACCTTGCCCAGACGTCCCAGGCGAAGCATAAGATCCGCCAGTTCTTTAAGAAACAGCGCAGGGAAGAAAACGTTGAAAAAGGGCGGGAGCTCGTTGAAAAAGAGATTAAAAACCTCGATTTTGATGTGAAAGACGTGCTGACTCCCGAGAACCTGCAAAAAGTGGCCGATAAGTTTAACTTCTCTAATGAAGAGGATATGTATGCGGCTGTCGGCTATAACGGCATTACGGCAGCTCAGGTCGCCAACCGCCTGACGGAAAAAGAACGGAAAATGCGCGACCAGGAAGAGCAGGTGAAAACCGTTCAGGAAGTGACGGTTGAAACGAAGCCTTATCAAGGGAAAAAACGCGAAGCCGGTGTTCGCGTAAAAGGCGTTGACAACCTTCTCATCCGCCTTTCTAAATGCTGCAATCCCGTTCCGGGCGATCCGATCGTCGGATTCATTACGAAGGGACGGGGCGTGTCCGTGCATCGTGAAGACTGCCCGAATGTTTTGACAAATGAAGCGCTTGACCGGCTTATTCAGGTCGAGTGGGAGCATGAGCCGCAAACGCAGCGAAGAAAAGAATACAATGTCGAAATTGAAATTTTGGGATATGATCGCCGCGGCTTGCTGAACGAAGTACTTCAAGCCGTCAATGAAACGAAAACGAATATTTCATCCGTCTCCGGCAAATCGGACCGCAACAAAGTGGCCACGATCCATATGGCCATTTTCATCCAAAATATAAACCATTTGCACAAAGTGGTCGAACGGATTAAGCAAATTAAGGATATTTATTCAGTGCGCCGGGTGATGAATTAGGGGGAAATCGTCATGAAATTAGTTGTTCAGCGCGTCACAGATGCGAGCGTCACAGTCGGCGGCGAGATTGTCGGCAAGATCGGACTCGGATTGCTCGTGCTTGTCGGCGTGACTCACGATGATACGAGGGAGGATGCCGAATATTTAGCTGAAAAGCTCGTTAACCTCAGAATTTTTGAAGACGAAGCCGAAAAAATGAACCTTTCCCTGTTGGATACAGGAGGTTCTATTCTGTCAGTATCTCAATTTACATTGTACGGAGATACGAAAAAGGGGCGCCGGCCGAATTTCACAAAAGCGGCCAGACCGGATGCAGCGCGTAAGCTTTACGAGGAATGGAACACCCTTCTCCGGGAAAAAGGGGTGCCTGTCGAAACGGGCAGGTTCGGCGAGATGATGGATGTCAAATTGACAAATTCCGGACCCGTTACTTTTATCATGGATTCAAAAGCGTAAAAAAGCCGCCTTATGGCGGCTTTTTTATGTCGAATTTTGCAGGAAAGAAGCTGTCCGTGCGCGAATTTCCCGCGGAAGGCTATGATGCTTCCTGTTGGAACAGATTAGTAAATCTGTTCCAACAGGTTTTTGATATAGGGAATTGCATAGACTATAACGATAAAAGCAGGCGGAGCCGCCTGCTTTTTTAATTAAAATAATTTTCAAGACCGTTTCTGATTCCGTCTGTCACTCTTTCGCGATAACCGTTTGTGCTCACGATCGCTTCATCCTGGGGATGGCTTAAGTAGCCGAGCTCAAACAGAGCGGCAGGGCGGTTGTTTTCCCTTAATACGAAATAATCCCCGAATAAGACGCCGCGGCTTGGCAGAGGCGACTGTTTTTCGATTTCGGACTGAACGTCCGCGGCCAGCCCCTTGTCTTTAGACGGGCTGTAATAATAGGCCGTGTTTCCTCTTACAGAGGCATTTGCAAAACTGTCGAAGTGAATGCTGATAAAAGCGTCGGCATTGCGGTAATGAGAGGTCGCAACACGCGACTGCAGACTGACGAAAGAATCGTCATTGCGTGTCATATAGACGTTGACTCCGTCTGCTTTGAGCTTTGCTGCAAGAAGCTTCGCCGTTTTGATGGTCAGCCTTTTCTCGAGCGTTCCCCGCGTACCGATTGTCCCGCTGTCATGTCCGCCATGACCCGCATCAATGACAATCGTTTTGTTTTTGATCGATCCGCTTGAGCCGGACGGCTTTGATAAAGCAGGCTCTGAATCGCCTGAATCTCCGGAAGGTCCTGATTGATCAGACGTCTGAACGACCCAGTTTGCAATGTACGCCGAATTTCCGTTCGGCAGGGCAATTTCATACCAGTCGCTCTTCTTCCCGGTAATCGGGTAAGATTCGCCTTTTCCGGCGCGTTTAACGACAGATGATGAAGTCGACGGCTCGCTTCTGATATTCGTACCGTCGTACACGATGGTCGCATTCTCGCCTGAGCTGGATGCGCTGCCGGCGCTTTCGGAACCGGAATCCTTTTCATCGTCCGTCAAAATATAGTGGCTTGCGACCCAGCCTTTTTGTCCGTTGAACTCGATTTCATACCACCCGTGCTGTTCATTCAAAATCGTCACAGCCGTATTTCGTTTCAGCGAGGCGATGATTCCAGCCTGATGGGAGGCCGAGCTTCTGACATTCAGGGACGAGACGCCGACAGTTCCTGATTTTTGAGAAGCGCCGCTTGAGGACGATTCCTTCGCAGAAGCACCGCCGGAGACATAGTCGGAGTGAACCCAGCCCGTTACATTTTGATAGGAGATCTTGACCCAGCTTCCGTCCGTTTTTAGGAGTGCGGCCTTTTCCCCTTTAGGGAACGTGCCGCCCACTTCGTATGAAGTGCCGGGCCCTTTTCTGATTCTTAAATCAGTAGCGGTGGATGTTACTTGTCCGCTTTTTGCTTCAGAGGATACAGATCCGCCTGATGCCTGTCCTTTTTTCTTAATGAGCCAAGAGACGACCCAGCCCTTTTGTCCGCCGGAAAGCCGGATTTGAACCCAGTCTCCTTTTTCCTCCACAATCGGATACGTTTCATCCCGCTTGACGACGCTGACGATGTCATGGCTCAGTCCGGGTCCACTTCTGACGTTGATTTTATCAGTGACGACCACGGCTTCCCCTATGGCCGCAGAAGCTGTATTGGGTGATGTATACAAGGCCGCTTGAGCGATCAGGATTATCGAGAGGATCAAGATTGCACTCTTTCGCATAATAATTCTTCATCTCCTCCTTTCTTAGAAAACTTGAAAACAGTACTTCTTCCTTTATATCGTATAATCCTTGCTGTTTTTTTAATAAAATGAAAATGATTTGTTTATACTATAGAAAAAAGCGATCTAAAGGATGTTGCGAGATGAGGTATGATCATCGTATGGGAAAAGCGATTCATGAACAAGAGGCGAATTTGCATCTTAAGGATCATGTGGATCCTGAGCATATCGGCTATCTGGAAGAAACGGCGACAGAGCTCGGTCTGACGTCAAAAGAATCGATCAAGAATAAAAAGAACCGCATTTAGGGTTGACACACAAACGTAACACCCGTATTATAATATAAATTAGTGTACATATAAGTTAGAACTGAAGATGGAGAATAGTAGGTAAGAGTACGTGAAAAGAGAGGAACCGCCTTGGGCTGAAAGCGGTCTGCACGGTATCTTATCCGAATGAACACTCCGAAGGTTTCCCGCTGAAAGCTTATTTTCGGAGCAATTAGGCGGCGGACGTGAACCTGCGTTAAAGGAATGAAAGCGGGAACTGCCAGGCAGTTCCAACTAGGGTGGCACCACGGGTATAACTCTCGTCCCTACTATTGGTTTTATAGTAGGCTCGGGGGTTTTTTCTATTTTTCAGAAGAGAAAACAGGTATGAAAAAGAGGAGGCTTTACAAATGGCATTTAACATTCCAAGGGGAACACAGGACATCCTCCCCGGAGAATCAGAGCGCTGGCAATATGTCGAGAACATTGCGAGAGAGACGTGTCATGCATATCACTATAAAGAAATCAGGACGCCGATTTTTGAACATACGGAATTATTCTCACGGGGTGTAGGAGAATCGACGGATATCGTTCAAAAAGAGATGTATACATTCGCAGATAAAAAAGGGAGAAGCCTCACGCTTCGTCCTGAAGGTACGGCTTCTGCGGTACGCTCGTTTGTTGAAAATAAACTATTTGCGAATCCGACGCAGCCGACAAAGCTGTATTATATCGGACCGATGTTCCGCTATGAACGGCCTCAAACCGGGCGCTACCGCCAATTCTATCAATTCGGCGTCGAAGCGATCGGTTCGAGCGATCCGGCGATTGATGCGGAAGTCATTGCTCTGGCGATGAGCGTATACCGAAAAGCCGGGCTGCAAAATGTGAAGCTCGTCATTAACAGCCTTGGCGATAAAACGAGCCGCATTGCGCACAGGGAAGCGCTGATCCGCCACTTTGAGCCGCGCATTGAGGAGTTTTGCGGAGACTGTCAAAAGCGCCTCAAACAAAACCCGCTCAGGATTTTGGATTGCAAAAAGGACAGAGAGCATGAGCTTTTGAAAACGGCTCCTTCGATTCTTGATTATTTAAATGACGAATCGAAAGCATACTTTGAAAAGGTTCAGCAATATTTAACAGACATCGGCATTTCGTTTGAAGTGGATCCGAACCTTGTCAGGGGGCTGGACTACTACAACCATACGGCTTTTGAAATCATGAGTGATGCAGAAGGCTTCGGCGCCATCACAACTCTCGCAGGAGGGGGCCGCTATGACGGCCTTACCGAGGAAATCGGCGGACCGAAAGCGCCGGGCATCGGCTTTGCGATGAGCATCGAGCGCCTGCTTGCCGCAATTGACGCCGAAAATGTGAAGCTTGCTGTCGATGAAGGGCTCGACTGCTATATCGTGACGCTGGGGGAAAAAGCGAAGGACTATTCCGTATCCCTTCTCTACAAGCTGAGGGAGGAAGGAATCTCCGGCGACATCGATTACGAATTTAAAAAAATGAAAGGCCAGTTTAAAGCAGCCGACCGCCTCAACGCAAAATATATCGCGATTTTAGGCGAAGATGAACTCAAGGACAACAAAATCAATGTCAAAGATGCAAAAACGGGAGAACAACAGGAAATCAAGCTGGACGAATTCATCCGTTTTATGAAAGCAAACACTGAAAGGTAAAAGGAGAGGAACGCTTTGTTTGGACGAACGTATTATTGTGGCGAAATCACGGAGAAGGCGATTGGAGAAACCGTTGTACTAAAAGGGTGGGTTCAAAAAAGACGCGACCTCGGAGGTCTGATTTTCATCGATTTAAGAGATCGCTCCGGCATCGTTCAGGTTGTCTTTAATCCCGATCTTTCCGCAGATGCGCTCAAAACGGCGGAAACGATCCGCAGCGAATACGTGCTTGACATCACGGGCAAAGTCGTCGCGCGCGAAGAAGCCACGGTCAATCCCAACCTGAAAACCGGAAAAATTGAAATCCAGGCTGAATCGGTCACCGTGCTGAGCGCGGCAAAAACGCCTCCTTTCGCGATCAGTGACCAGGCCTCCGAAGTGTCTGAAGACGTCAGATTGAAGCACAGGTATCTCGACTTGCGCCGGCCGGAGATGTACAGCACGTTGAAAATGCGGCATAACGTCACGAAAGCCGTCCGCAGCTTCCTTGACGACAACGGCTTTATCGATATTGAAACGCCGGTATTGACAAGAAAAACGCCTGAAGGAGCGCGCGACTATCTCGTACCGAGCCGCGTCCATGAAGGCGAATTTTACGCGCTGCCGCAGTCCCCGCAGCTTTTCAAGCAGCTATTGATGGTGTCCGGCTTTGACCGCTACTATCAAATCGCCCGCTGCTTCAGGGATGAAGATTTGCGCGCCGACCGCCAGCCGGAATTTACGCAGATCGATATCGAAATGTCATTTATGAGCCAGGAAGACATCATGAAGCTTGCTGAAGAGATGATGGCGAAAGTCATGCTTGAAACGCACGGCATAGACATCTCCCTGCCGCTGCCGAGAATGTCTTATCAAGATGCGATGAACCTTTACGGATCCGACAAACCGGATACTCGCTTCGAGATGCTGTTAACCGATGTATCAGAAACCGTAAAGGACTCTGATTTTAAAGTATTTGCGTCAGCCGTGGCAAATGGAGGCGCGGTCAAAGCGATAAACGTAAAAGGGGCCGCATCCAAATATTCGCGGAAAGACATCGATGCGCTCGGCGAATTCGCCGCAAACTACGGGGCGAAAGGGCTGGCATGGCTGAAAGCCGAAGCGGACGGTTTAAAAGGGCCGATTGCAAAGTTCTTCCAGAATGAAAAAGGAAAGGCGCTCGCTGAAGCGCTGGACGCGGCGGAAGGGGACCTTATCCTCTTTGTCGCAGACCGGCTGGAAGTCGCCAATGACGCTCTCGGCGCACTGCGCTTAAAGCTCGGAAAAGAACTGAACCTGATCGATGAAAGCTTGTTCAACTTTTTATGGGTTGTGGATTGGCCGCTTCTTGAGTACGACTCAGAAGAAGGACGCTTCTATGCGGCGCACCACCCGTTCACGATGCCTGTCCGGGAAGACCTTGAACTGGTTGACACGAATCCGGAGGACATGAAAGCTCAAGCCTATGACCTCGTCTTAAACGGCTATGAGCTGGGCGGCGGATCGATCCGTATTTTTGAAAAAGACGTTCAGGAGAAAATGTTTGCGCTTCTCGGTTTATCTGAGGAAGAGGCGAAAGAACAGTTCGGCTTCCTGCTTGAGGCGTTTGAATACGGGGCTCCACCGCACGGCGGAATCGCGCTCGGCCTTGACCGGCTTGTGATGCTGCTTGGCGGCCGCACCAATTTGAGAGATACGATCGCTTTCCCGAAAACAGCAAGCGCAAGCTGTCTGTTGATGGAAGCTCCTAGTGAAGTTGACAGCGCCCAGCTCGATGAGCTGCACCTGTCAATCAACCGCAAAGTTCGACAGTAAATTGTAAAATATACGGCTGTTCATCCCATTGAAAATCAAGGGGACGTATGATATCATTTTTAACAAATAAAGTCCTGATGTGTTTGTTGTACACCTAGTTTTGACCGAACATTTCTTTATTTGGGAGTTCGTTGTTTTCAAACGGAGTAAATGCCTCTTTTCATTCGAAGCTTGGAGGACTTGCAAAGTTTGGAACAGAACACCCACCTGCCGAGAGCGGGATCAAAACGAAGGAATGCGGCAACGGCACAATCGGGACTTTTTTGTGATTTAAAAATTTTGGCCATACTTGGAAAAGTGTATGAGACAAAACTAAAAATATGAATAAAAAATTGCACAGACAGCTTGTTTAATGACCCGATTATGATAAGATACTATCGGTAACTGTATATAAAGATGGAGTGAGATTCTTGTTACATCAGTTTTCACGCAATGAATTAGCGATTGGCAAAGAAGGATTGAATATTCTAAAAAACAGCACGGTTGCCGTTCTGGGAATCGGCGGCGTCGGTTCGTTCGCGGCAGAAGCGCTCGCCCGCTCCGGAGTCGGCAGAATCGTGATGGTCGATAAAGACGACGTTGACATCACGAACGTCAACCGTCAGCTTCCCGCGCTGCTTTCGACGGTCGGCCAGCCCAAGGTTGACCTGATGAAGGCAAGGATCGCCGATATCAACCCGGAATGCGATTGCATCGCCTTAAAGATGTTTTATACGGAAGAAACGTATGGGCAGTTTTTTGACTATGAACCTGATTATGTGATCGACGCCTCGGATACGATTCATTATAAGATCCATTTAATGAAGGAGTGCCTTAAGCGGAACATCAAGATCATTTCAAGCATGGGCGCGGCCAATAAGACGGACCCGACAAGGTTTAAAGTCGCCGATATTTCAAAAACGCACACAGATCCGATTGCAAAAGTGGTTCGGGCGAAACTGCGCAAAGAAGGCATTACAAAAGGCATTAAAGTCGTCTTTTCCGACGAAAGCCCGATCGTGATCCGCGAAGACGTCCGCAAAGTCGTCGGAAATGATGAGGCGAAAATCCGCAAGGCGCAGATGCCGCCGTCATCAAACGCCTTTGTTCCGTCAGTCGCCGGCTTAATCATGGGCGGCCATGTGGTCATGGAGCTATTGAAAGATATTCCGATCAAAAGGGTGAAAGATAAATAATGCAAAAGGATAGCAAGGGAATGCCGACTGCTATCCTTTTTGCCGTTTTGGAGGGTGTTCATGAGAAGATGGAGCAAAGATAAACAGCAATTGGAAGGTTTGATGTGCGAAAGTCTCAAACAGCGGGTGAACTTTCACGTTACAGCATATCGAAAAGCTCATGATCAAATGGGAAGGGCTTTCATTACTGTGGACGGGAAAGATATATTCAGCATGTGTACGCTTACAGCGATAAACAAAGCGGCCGAAATCGAGTCCCGGTCCGAAAGAGTAAGAAATGTTGATGATGTGACGGAAAACGTGCGGATTTACGATGAAGCCCTGCATCAGGCAAATGCGGACGGATATTTTTATCAATACCAATTTTTTGATGCGCTTGACGAGTATTTCACAAACAGTATTGATCAAACGTTGTCGTCTGAACAAGTTCTCGTCAGAATGCTCGGGATGATCGACAGAAGGACGGGCAGGCGCCGGCTGTTAAACTTGGAACCGGTCATTGATCGCGAACACGAAATCGTCAAGTATTTTTACAAGCTCAGAATGGAAGCGGAACGAAAAACGGCCCGTCTCCCCGGATAAAAGAGGGGACAGGCCGTTTCTCATTTTGTCTTCATCAGCTTGTCATATACCTGTTTGAGCGCCAGTTCAAATTTTCCCGTCTGCTTCGGTTCGTAATACACTTTGTTTTTCAACGGATCAGGCAGGTATTGCTGCTTGACCCAGCCGTTTTCGTAGTCGTGCGGGTATTTGTAATCAACGCCTCTGCCGAGCTCGGCCGCCCCTTTATAATGGGCGTCTTTTAAGTGTTTCGGCACATCGCCGATTTTTCCCGAACGGACGTCTGCCAAAGCCTTGTCAACCGCGAGTATGGCCGAGTTTGATTTAGGCGACAGGCAAAGCTCGATTACAGCGTTTGCCAGAGGAATGCGCGCTTCGGGGAATCCGATCCGTTCCGCCGTTTGAATCGCTTGGAGCGTTCTCCCGCCGGCCTGCGGGTTTGCAAGTCCGATATCCTCATAAGCGATGACGAGAAGCCTTCGTGCAAGGCTTTCCAAATCCCCGCCTTCCATCAGCCGCGCCAAATAATGGAGGGCCGCATTCACGTCAGATCCCCTGATCGATTTTTGAAAGGCGGAGATCACGTCATAATGAGCGTCACCGTCTTTGTCATGTGCGAAGCTTTTTTTCTGGAGGCATTCTTCCGCCGTTTCCGGCGTAATATGAATGATTCCTTCTTCATTTTCTTTTGTCGACAGGACGGCAAGCTCCACTGCATTCAGTGCCGAACGGACGTCTCCGCCGCAGCCTGCCGCGAAATGGTCGAGCGCCTCCTCATCAATTTCAACCTGATATGAGCCTAAACCTCTGTGCTCGTCATGCAGAGCCCGTTCGATGGCCGCTTTGATTTGATCCGGGCTTAAAGGGTGAAGCTCGAAAATTTGCGTTCTGCTTCTGATCGCCGGATTAATCGCGTGATAAGGATTGGCCGTCGTCGCACCGATCATGATGATCATTCCGTTTTCCAAATACGGCAGAAGGAAGTCCTGTTTGCCTTTATCCAGCCGGTGCACCTCGTCCAATATTAATATCACCTGACCGGACATTTTCGCTTCAGCGGCAACTGCTTCCATGTCCTTTTTGTTGTTGATTACCGCGTTCAGCTTCCGGAAGGCGATGCTTGTGCTCCCGGCAATGGCCGTTGCGATCGATGTTTTTCCGATGCCGGGCGGCCCGTACAGGATCATGGACGAAAGGTGCTTTGCCTGCACCATCCGCTGAATGATCTTGCCTTCTCCTACGAGATGATCCTGGCCGAGAACCTCTTCAATTTTTGTCGGACGCATTCGAAATGCTAATGGTTTCATGATCAATCTCTCCTGAATGTATTCTTTTTATAGAGTAACGGAAAAAAGACGATTAGAAAAGAAATCAATATGGCAACACTGATTATATAGCGGAAAATGAAAGTTTATATAAAGTGTGCTATAATTACCTGTAATCTATCAGACGGACAAGCAAAATGCTTGCCGGCATATAGCGGCTTGTACACGCAGACGAAATACCCGGACGGCCAACAGCAGGGCGGGGATATTTATCTCCGTAATGAAATGCAGCTTACGGCTTTTGCATCCTGTGAAACGGCCTGAGTACCTTCGTCCTGAAGGCATGATTTTGTTATAGGTTAGAGGTGTTTATTTTGAAAATATCAACTAAAGGCAGATACGGGCTGACGATTATGATTGAGCTTGCCAAGAAGCATGGCGAAGGCCCGACTTCTTTGAAAAGCATTGCCCAGACAAACGATTTATCTGAACATTATTTGGAACAGCTTGTATCCCCGTTGCGGAATGCCGGGCTTGTCAAAAGCATCCGCGGCGCATACGGCGGCTATATTCTTGGTGATGACCCCGCGTCCATTACGGCGGGCGACATTATCCGCGTGCTGGAAGGCCCGATCAGCCCCGTTGAAGTGCTTGAAAATGAGGAGCCTGCCAAACGCGAGCTGTGGATCAAGATCCGCGACGCCGTCAAGGAAGTGCTTGACTCCACGACGCTCGAAGACTTGGCAAGCTATACGGAAGGCGATCAGGAAGCCTATATGTTTTACATTTAAGACTTGAGGTGTAATGAGGATGGAACGGATTTATTTAGATCATGCAGCAACTTCTCCGACCGATCCGCGCGTAGTAGAAAAAATGATGCCTTATTTTACGGAAAACTTCGGCAATCCTTCAAGCATTCATTCCTTCGGCAGAGAGGGCCGGAAATGGATTGATGATGCAAGGGCGATGATCGCCGGGGAAATCGGAGCGCGTGAGAATGAAATCGTTTTTACGAGCGGCGGCACGGAAGCCGACAATATGGCGATTTTGGGAAGCGCGCAGGCGAATAAGGATAAAGGAAGGCACATCATCACGACCAAGATCGAGCATCACGCAGTGCTGCATACATGCAACAGGCTGGAGGAAATGGGTTTTGATGTAACATACCTTGACGTTGACAAAAGCGGCCGGATTTCCGCCCGGCAAGTCGAGGATGCGCTGCGCGATGATACCATCCTTGTCACGGTGATGTACGGAAATAATGAAGTGGGGACGCTTCAGCCGATTGACGAAATCGGAGCGCTTGTAAAAGACCATCAGGCACTGTTCCACACGGATGCCGTTCAGGCGTTCGGTTTCTTGCCGATTGATGTAAAAGACAGCCATATCGACATGATGTCTGTTTCCGGGCATAAACTGAATGGACCGAAGGGGACAGGCTTTTTGTATGTCAATGAAAAAGCGAAGCTCACGCAGATTCTTTTCGGAGGCGAACAGGAACGCAAACGCCGGGCCGGAACGGAAAACGTGCCAGGGATCGTGGGGCTGAGCGAAGCCGTTATACTCACAAAACAGGAAAGAGAAGAAAAAACGGCTCTTTACCGCCGCTTCAAAGACATCATCACCAAAACGCTTGAACGTGAAGGTGTCCGATTTGAAGTGAACGGAAGTCTTGAAGACAGTCTTCCCCATATTTTGAACTTGTACTTCCCGGAGGTTTCGGTCGAGGCGCTGCTCGTTAACTTGGATATGGCCGGCATTGCGGTATCGAGCGGATCGGCCTGCACCGCCGGATCGGTTCTGCCTTCCCATGTTCTCTCCGCGATGTTCGGCGAACATGCAGATCAGCTCACTTCATCAATACGGATCAGCTTCGGCTTTGGCAATACCGAAGAGCAAATAAAGCGCGCAGCAGAAGAGCTCGCAAAGGTCGTTGATCGTCTGGCGTGAGCTAAAGATTCGCATCGCGCTTGATAATGATGATATGATCTGTGAAGGATAAGTTAATGAATTGATTTATTGGAGTTGATGAAAATGACGAAGCGGCCTGAAGATACACGGGTAGTCGTCGGAATGTCCGGTGGCGTTGATTCTTCTGTCGCAGCCCTGCTTTTGAAAGAGCAAGGCTACGATGTCATCGGGATTTTTATGAAAAACTGGGATGACACCGATGAAAACGGGTTTTGCACCGCTACTGAAGATTATGAAGATGTCATTAAAGTGTGTAACCAAATCGGCATCCCGTATTATGCGGTTAATTTTGAAAAGCAATACTGGGAAAAGGTGTTCCAATATTTTCTCGATGAATATAAAGCGGGCAGAACGCCGAATCCCGATGTCATGTGCAATAAAGAAATTAAATTTAAAGCCTTTTTGGAACATGCTTTGTCGCTTGGCGCAGACTACCTTGCCACAGGCCATTATGCGAGGGTCGACCGTACGGAAGGCCGGGTTAAAATGCTGAGGGGACTTGACGAAAATAAAGACCAGACGTATTTCCTGAACCAGCTGACAGAAGAACAGCTTGATAAAGTGCTGTTCCCGATCGGCGAGCTGCAAAAAAGCCGCGTCCGCGAAATCGCAAAAGAAGCGGGCCTTGCGACGGCTGCGAAAAAAGACAGCACGGGAATCTGCTTTATCGGTGAACGGAATTTCAAAACCTTCCTCAGCCAATATCTGCCGGCGCAGCCGGGAGAGATGCGGACGATGGAAGGCGAAGTCAAAGGCAGCCACGACGGTTTGATGTATTACACGATCGGGCAAAGGCACGGCCTTGGCATCGGCGGAAGCGGAGAGCCGTGGTTTGTCGTCGGAAAAGACCTCGAAAAAAATATTTTGTATGTTGATCAAGGCTTTGACAACCCGCTCTTGTATTCAGACAAGATCACGGCGACAAACGTGAGCTTTGTGCACAGCGGCATCTTCAGCGATGGGTCTGAGCTTTCCTGCACGGCTAAGTTCCGCTATCGCCAAGCTGATCATGAGGTCACCGTCAAAATGACCGGAACCGATGAAGCGGAAGTCATCTTTAATGAGCCTGTCCGCGCCGTAACGCCTGGACAAGCTGTCGTCTTTTACAGAGGCGAAGAATGCCTTGGCGGCGGAACGATCGATGATGTATATAAAGACGGGCAAAAGCTCTGGTACGTATAATAAACAAAGCCCCGGAAGCCTGGGGCTTGACGGCTGTCGACTTCGTCGACGGCCTTTTTAAAATCGAGCACGAAAGGGAGAAGGCTTTTGGACTACAACCAAATCGGAATTGATGCTATGCAAAAGGGAGATTTCGAAAAAGCGGCCGAAGCATTTACAAAAGCAATCGATAAAAACAGCGGCGATGCCGTTCCATACATCAACTTTGCAAACCTGCTGTCGGCACTCGGCGAATTGGACAGGGCGCTCGCCTTTTATGAAAGGGCGGTAAGCCTTGATGAAAAAGCCGGAGCGGCTTACTATGGAGCCGGAAATGTCTATGTCATGAAAGAGCGCTACCAAGAGGCAAAGGACATGTTTGAAAAAGCATACCGGACGGGCATGGAAAACAGCGACTTGTTTTATATGCTCGGAACCGTGCTCGTAAAACTTGAGCAGCCGAAGCTCGCTTTGCCGTATTTGCAGAGGGCGGCCGAACTGAATGATGCGGATCACGAAGCCCGCTTTCAATACGGGCTGTGCCTCGCCAACGAAGGCCTGCTGGACGAAGCGATCGCCCAGTTTTCCATAGTGACGGATCTCGATCCTGCACATGCCGATGCTTATTATAATTTAGGCGTTGCATACGCCTTTCAGGAAAACCGGGAAAAAGCGCTTGCCATGCTGAACAAAGCGATCGACATACAGCCTGACCATTTCTTGAGCATTCAGGCCAAGCAATTGCTCGAAGAAGCATGATGCCGAGAGAGCTGTAAAGGAGGGAGGAGCACAGTGAAACACCAAAATCCGGACCAAATGCAAATGGATGAAGCGTCCTTTCTAAAGGGAACGGTAACAACCGTCATCTATCACAACGAAACAAATCTTTATACCGTACTGAAAGTAAAAGTCCAGGAAACATCTGAATCGTTTGATGAGAAAACCGTTTCTGTCACTGGTTACTTTCCGGCGATCTTTGAAGATGAAACGTATACGTTTTACGGAAAAAAAGCCTCCCATCCGAAATTCGGCCTCCAATTTCAGACGGATCATTTTAAAAAAGAAGTCCCCACGACAAAAGAGGGCGTCATTCAATATTTGTCGAGCGATTTGTTTGAAGGCATCGGCAAAAAAACGGCCGAAGAAATCGTCAATAAGCTCGGGGAAGGCGCGATTAACAGAATTCTGGGAGACGCTTCAGTGCTTTACGACGTCCCGAAGCTGTCAAAGAAAAAAGCGGATAAACTTGCCGCCGCGCTTCAGCAGCATCAGGGGCTCGAGCAGATCATGATTTCGTTAAGCGAGTTCGGCTTTGGACCCCAGCTTTCGATGAAAATTTATCAGGCATATGAATCGGAAACGCTTGATAAAATCCGCGAAAATCCGTACCAGCTCGTGAAGGACGTCGAAGGGATCGGCTTCGTGAAAGCGGATGAACTGGGCGGCAGAATGGGGATTTCGGGCAGGCATCCAGAACGGGTCAAAGCGGCGATTTTATTTACGATTGAAGCGGCATGCCTGCAGGAAGGGCATACTTACATCGAAACAAAACAGCTCATCATCGAGACGCAAAAGCTGCTGAACCAGTCGTCAGGAGAAGAAAAGGTGACCGAAATGGACGTGGCAGATTCGATCATTTCGCTCGGCGAACAGAAGGAATTGTTCATAGAAGATGACAGGTGCTACTATCCTTCGCTGTACTATGCTGAACAAAGCTTTGCCAAAAGGGTGCTGACGATCGCGGAACAAACCGAATATGACGATCAGTTCCCCGAATCGGAATTTTTGCTTGCTTTAGGGGAGCTTGAGGAACGGATGCAGGTTCAGTACGCGCCAAGCCAAAAAGAAGCGATTCAAAAAGCGCTGATGTCTCCGATGCTCCTTTTAACCGGAGGACCGGGCACTGGGAAAACGACGGTCATCAGGGGAATTGTCGAATTGTACAGCGAGCTTCACGGTTTGAGCTTGAATCCGGCTGATTATAAAAAAGACGAGGCGTTTCCGTTTGTCCTGGCTGCACCGACAGGCAGAGCGGCCAAACGGATGAGCGAGTCTACGGGACTTCCGGCCGTGACGATCCACAGGCTCCTCGGCTGGAACGGTTCCGAAGGGTTTACACATGACGAGGACAACCCGATCGAAGGCCGTCTGGTGATTATCGACGAGACGAGCATGCTCGATATATGGCTTGCCAATCAATTGTTCAAAGCGATACCCAACCGGATACAGGTCATCATGGTCGGAGACGAAGATCAGCTTCCGTCCGTCGGACCGGGACAGGTGCTCAGGGATCTTTTAGCCTCGAATGTCATTGCTTCTGTCAGATTAACCGATATTTACCGGCAGGCTGAAGGCTCGTCAATCGTGGAACTTGCGCATGATATGAAAAAGGGCCGGCTGCCGCAAAATTTGACAGCACCGACAAAGGACCGTTCATTTATCAGGTGCCGTCAGCAGCAAATGAAAGAGGTCGTGGAAAAAGTCGTCCAAAACGCATTACAAAAAGGGTATTCCGCTCGGGACATCCAAGTACTCGCTCCGATGTACAGAGGACCGGCGGGAATCAATGAATTAAACGCGCTTTTGCAAAACATCCTCAATCCGCCGAAGCAAAAAGGCAGGGAATTAAAGTACGGGGATGTCGTCTACAGGACGGGAGATAAAGTTCTCCAGCTCGTCAACCAGCCGGAGCACAATGTGTTTAACGGAGATATGGGCGAAATCGTCTCCATCTTTTATGCAAAGGAAAATACGGAAAAAGAAGACATGGCCGTCGTCTCCTTCGACGGCAATGAAATCACATTCACAAAAAAGGATTTTAATCAGTTTACGCATGCTTACTGCTGTTCGATTCATAAATCGCAGGGCAGCGAATTTCCGATCGTCATCCTTCCTGTCGTCAAAAGCTATTACCGGATGCTGAGAAGAAATTTGCTTTATACGGCAATTACAAGAAGCAAAAAATTTCTCATTTTGTGCGGCGAAGAGGAAGCGCTCCAATGGGGCATCAAAAACAAAGATTCCTCTGAAAGGCAGACTTCGCTCAAGAGAAGGCTTCAGCAGGCAGCGCACGAAGAAGACGAAGAGCTCGCCGCGCTCCAAAAAGAGCTGCCGTTTAGCGTATATGACGCCAATATCGGCATGGAGGGCATCACACCGTTTGACTTTATGGAAAAAGAGGCGGAATAAAGCTTTTTCATGGAATCCATTTCATCGTATGAGTCCCGTTCAAACGGCAGAACCTAAGACTGTTCTGAAAAAGGTGGTTGATCACACTTTGAGAACATGCAATGAGCTGGAAGGGCTCAATGTCTACGACAGGCAGTCGTCTCTTTTGCTTGGAGTGGTGACAGATATTTGTTTTTCCCAGGAAGGGACATGCCTCGGATTTGTCATGGAAGAGAAGCGGCGTATTTACAACCATCGCTCGCTCCTTCCGCTTCCCTCCGTCACCGAGATTAATCATGACGGGATATTCGTTGATTTCACCGTATTTAAGCCGATGCAAATCCCAAAGCAGAGCTTTTCCTATGACCAGCTTAAACAAAAAATGGTCAAAAACGGGAGCGGCGATACGCTGGGAATACTGGAAGATGTATACTTTTCTTCCGACTCGGGCATAATCGTATCATACGAACTTTCAGACGGTTTTTTTGCCGACTTGTCAGGCGACAAAAAGCACATCCAGCCATCAGGCGAACCGCTTCAAGTAGGCAGAAGCACAATCGTCCTGAATTAAATAAGAGGTGTGTATACGAATGCTGATCTGCCCGAATTGCAAAGGCAAAGACATCGGAAAAATCGGTGTGAATCAATACTATTGCTGGGGATGCTTCATAGAGCTGACCCTTTCGAAAGGAAAAATTTCAACCCATCAGGTGGAAGAAGACGGAACATTGAGCAGTCTTGACGATCTGTTTACGGATGACGAACGTACGATTAACCTTTGAATGGAGGTTAGAATGTTGAATCGGACAATGACTTCTCTCATTTCGTTAGGTGCCGGGGCGTTGATGTATTACATGGCGTCGCAAAGCGACATGATGAATAAACGGAACATGAGAAAGCTTAGAAGGCGCGTTATGAAAATGTTTTAAGGGGAGGGGATACCCGTTTCTTCGGGTATCCTCTCTTACGTTTCCCTTGCTTCCAAACGTCTTGCCGCAAGCGAAAGACAGTAATTCACCGTAAAATACATCAGGGCAACCAACAGGAAGATAGGGATGAGATAGCTGCCTTTTTGTCCGTTGATCACCTGTGCATTATGGGTCAGTTCCGGCAGGGCGATCACTACGGCCAGCGATGTATCCTTCAAAAGCGAGATGAATTGGCTGACGATCGGCGGGACCATTCTTCTGAGCGCCTGGGGCATAATGATCGTCATTAATGTCTGAATGTACGTCAAGCCGGAAGAACGGGCCGCTTCAATCTGGCCTTTATCGATCGACTGTAATCCGCTTCTGATGATTTCTGAAAGCATCGCCGACTCAAACACGGTTAATGCTGCAATCGCTGAAGCCGTGATGCCCAGTTTAATGCCGACTTCAGGCAAAGCAAAATAAGTAAAGAAGATAATTAACAGAAGCGGCAGATTTCGAATCGTCTCCACGACAACGGCCAGTATCGTTGAGACGACGGTAATATTTGCAAAACGCAGCGTCCCGATAACACCGCCGATGATAAAGCTGAGAATAATGGAAATAAACGCAACCTTCAACGTGACATAAAAACCGTTTAACAAAAATAGAAGATGGTCTGGTGTATAAGCGCCGGAAAAATCCATAACATGTAATCCTCCTGCCTGTTAATTGCTTTTGGCCAGCTTTTTTTCCAATTGTCCGACTCCAATGCTGAGCGGTATCGTTAACAGCAGATAGAACAGCCCCACAAAAATATAGACGTCAAAGGTGACCAGGGTGCTGGAAGAAATCAGATCCCCTTGATACATTAAATCCATTCCTGCGACAACGCCGAGAATAGAAGAATTTTTGACTAAATTAATAAACTGATTTCCCAGCGGAGGAATCACGATTTTAATCGCCTGCGGCAATATAATGTATCTCATCGTTTGGTTGTAGGTTAAACCGGACGATCTTGCCGCTTCCATTTGTCCTTTTGGAACCGATTGGATTCCCGCGCGTATCGCTTCTGCGATAAATGCCGCCGTATATATCGTTAACGCGATTGTTCCGGCGGTAAAGCCGTCTATGACCATTCCGGCAGACGGAAGGCCATAGAAGAAAACGAACGTAATCAATAAAAGCGGGATATTGCGGACGAACTCAACATAGGCGGTACCCAGCCAATGTAAAGGTTGCAGCGGCGCAATTCTCATGACAGCAATGATTGTCCCCAGCAAAAAGCTGCAGATTAAAGCGATGACGCTTGCTAAAATGGTCGTTTTAAAACCTTCCAAATACATTTCCCAATTTTCGGTGAGTATCGAGAAGTTCAATACGCTTCACACTCCTTTAACGAAAGCCGGTTGCTGTCGTCATCCTTCCTTGATCCATTTTTTGTAGACCTTGTCGTATTCGCCGCTTGATTTCAGCTCTTTTAACGCTTTGTTGATTTCCTTTACCAGCTCTTTTTGTCCTTTTTTCACGGCAATTCCGTACGGCTCTTCGGTAAACGTACCGCCGACTAAGTGGAAGGAAGAATCCTCATCGGCCATTCCGTACAGGATTGCATTATCTGTCGTTAAAGCGTCGCCCTGTCCTGATTTTAAAGCGGTAAAGGCTTCTGCATAATTTTCGAATTCAAGAACGGAGGCTTCAGGAACTTCTTTACGGATATTTTGTGATGATGTCGATCCTTTTACCGCCAAAACTTTTGTTCCTTTGCCAAGGTCGGACGTGCTTTTGATCGCGCTGTCTTTTTTGACGAGGAGCGATTGGCCTGCTTCAAAGTACACATCTGAGAAATCGACTTCTTTTTTGCGTTCTTCCGTAATGGTCATGGTAGCGATAATGGCGTCAATCTCGTTATTTTGCAGCATAGGAATCCTTGTTTTGGATGTGACTTCTTTAAACTCGGCTTTGTTTTCGTCGCCGAGGATTTGTTTGGCAAGCTGTTTGGCGATATCGATATCAAAGCCTTCGATTTCGCCTGACTTCGGATCTTTCAGACCGAACAGCCGCGTGTCATTTTTCACGCCGAATACGATTTTGTCCCGCTTTTTAATTGTTTCAAGCGTATTTCCGCTGTCAGATCCTCCGGTTTCCTTTCCTCCGCAGGCGGCAAGCAGCATGATCGCTAAGAGAGCAGTAAATCCGAATGCCAGGCTTTTTTTTATAAGAGACATACATATTCCTCCAATTCTGATTAATGGTTTAAGATACGGCTTAAGAACAGGCGCGCCCTTTCTTCGCGGGGATTCGCATAGAACTCAGCCGGTATTGCTTCCTCTAAAATATTTCCTTGGTCGATAAATACGATGCGGTCGGCTACTTCTTTGGCAAACCCCATTTCATGGGTGACGACGACCATTGTCATGCCTTCATTGGCCAGGGTTTTCATTACGTCCAATACCTCTCCGATCATTTCGGGATCAAGAGCGGACGTTGGTTCGTCAAACAGCATGATGTCCGGCTTCATAGCCAGGCCTCTCGCGATTGCGACCCTTTGCTGCTGACCGCCGGAAAGCTGGGACGGGTAGGAATTGGCTTTGTCGGGAATACCGACTTTTTGCAGATAATATTCGGCTGTTTCCTGTGCTTCTTTTGCGGATTGTTTTAATACTTTTACAGGGGCTAGCATGATGTTTTGCAGAACTGTTTTGTGCGGGTAGAGATGAAAGTGCTGGAATACCATTCCGATATTTTGGCGAACTTTATTGATGTCCGTTTTTTTATCGTTCATCACCGTGCCGTTTACCGTTAATGTTCCTTGGTCAATCGTTTCCAGCCGGTTGATGCAGCGGAGCAGGGTGCTTTTTCCCGAACCGGAGGGGCCGATGATGACGACGACTTCACCTTTTTTGATATGTAAGTTGATGTCTTTCAAAACATGAAAGTTTCCATAGTGCTTATTTACCTGGTCAAATACAATCATTTTATTCCCCCTTATGTGTGTTACATAATATAACAAATAATTCTATCGGCAGGGATATTATACATTTTTACCATTAAAATAGTCAAATAGTTTTGTTAATTCTGAAAAATGAAACCGATTTATCCGGCTGTCTGGTTTTCCGGGTATAGTCCATTTTATTCTTATGTTTCAGAAAAAATCCGTTTATAGAATAATTTTTAAATATCATCGAAAGGATAACAGAAGAGGTGAAAAACATGCTGAAAAAACCGCTGCAGCTTTTAATGTGGATCTCGATTTTCATGCTCTTTTTCCTGACCGTTTATATCTTTTTGCAGCTCCGAACGATATGGGAGCCGGTTTCTCTCCTCTTGAAGTCGATTCTGATCCCTTTAGCGATTGCGGTTTTTATCACTTATCTGCTTCTGCCCATCGTTGAAAAGATACATCAGGCGGGCGTGCCGAGAACCTTGAGCATTCTGATCATTTATCTCCTCTTCTTTGGAGGGCTCGGCTACGGATTTTACAAAGGCGTTCCGATCTTTATCAAGCAGTTGACAGAGCTGTCTGAGGGTATTCCGGTTCTGGCTGAGTCATACGAAAGCATGCTCGATAAGCTGCATGATCATACAGACGCCTGGCCCGACGGGATGCATGACAGAATCGACAAGTTTGTCAATCAGGCTGAAGCGTTTGCAGGAAGCTGGGCGGAACGGACGATTACGAGCATCCGTTTTGTTTTTGACTACATGCTGGTTGCAGCGATTATTCCTTTCCTTGTATTTTATATGGTGAAAGATATCGACACGATGAAAAAAGCGGTTTGGTACGTAACGCCGGCTTCATGGAGAAAAAGAGGCAGCGCGTTCATCCGGGATGTCGACGATTCGCTCGGCGATTACATCAGGGGACAATTGTTCGTATGTCTTGTCGTCGGGCTGGGAGCCGGCCTGTCATTTTGGTTTTTCGGCCTGCCGTATCCGCTGATACTCGGCCTCATGGTCGGGGCGACAAACGTCATTCCCTATTTCGGACCCATCATCGGGGCGGTCCCGGCTCTTATGATTGCAGCGGCTTTGTCGACTAAACTTATCATCGTCGTGATCGCGACGATTTTGACTCTGCAGTTTATTGAAAGCAATATTCTCGGGCCGCTCGTTGTCGGAAAAAGCCTGCACATGCATCCCGTCGTCATCATGCTCGGCCTCCTTGCCGGCGGCGAATTGGCCGGCATCATCGGGATGATTCTCGCGGTTCCGGTGATGGCCGTGTTAAAGGTCATGTTCGCCCATTTTTTGGCGGCGAGGAAAGCCTGACCCCAGGGAGAATTGACATTCACTGCATCGTTGTCTATAATTTCGAGATAGACATACATACGAATCTCGACTGACGGATCCGAGTATACTGAAGCCCTGTTTACAGAGAAAAGCTCCTTTAGGCTGAAAGAGCTTTAGCAGAAGATCAGTAGAAGCTAATCCTGAGTGCAGGCAAAAACCTGCCGTCTTTATCCGGCGTTATACGGATATCAAGGTGATGGACGAATCTGTCCATAATCAGGGTGGTACCGCGAGAGGAGCTCTCGTCCCTGTGCAGCTGCAAAGTTTGCATGGGACGGGGGCTTTTTATATTGCATGTATCAATTAAAGGAGGAATCACAGTGAAGACTTTAACATCCGCAGAAGTGCGTCAAATGTTTTTAGATTTTTTTAAAGAAAAAGGCCATTCCGTTGAACCAAGTGCCTCTCTCATTCCGCACGAGGATCCATCCTTGCTCTGGATCAACAGCGGAGTCGCGACGCTGAAAAAGTACTTTGACGGACGGGTGGTACCTGAAAATCCGCGCATTTGCAACGCCCAAAAATCGATCCGGACGAACGACATTGAAAACGTCGGAAAAACGGCCCGGCATCACACGTTCTTTGAAATGCTCGGAAACTTTTCGATCGGCGATTATTTTAAAGAAGAAGCGATCGAATGGGCATGGGAATTTTTAACCGACAAAAAATGGATCGGCTTTGATCCTGAACGCTTATCTGTTACCGTTCACCCGGAAGATGAAGATGCGTACGAATTGTGGGCAAAAAAAATCGGCATTCCGGAAGAGCGGATCATCAGACTGGAAGGGAACTTTTGGGACATCGGCGAAGGACCGAGCGGACCGAATACAGAAATTTTCTACGACCGCGGCGAAGCATACGGAAACGATCCTGAAGATCCGGAACTGTATCCCGGCGGAGAAAACGAGCGCTATCTTGAAATCTGGAATCTCGTGTTTTCCGAATTCAACCACAATCCGGACGGAACGTACACGCCGCTTCCGAAGAAAAACATTGATACGGGAATGGGGCTTGAGCGGATGGTATCCGTTATTCAAGACGCCAAAACAAACTATGATACAGACCTGTTTATGCCAATCATCAAAGCAACTGAAGCCATTTCAGGCGAAGCATACGGAACATCGAAAGAAAAGGATACCGCCTTTAAGGTGATCGCCGACCATATCCGGACGGTTGCATTTGCGGTAGGCGACGGAGCTCTTCCGTCAAACGAAGGCCGCGGCTATGTCATCAGAAGGCTGCTTCGCCGCGCCGTGCGCTATGCAAAGGCGATCAATATCAACCGGCCGTTTATGTATGAGCTTGTGCCTGTCGTAGCTGACATCATGGCCGCTTTCTACTCAGAGGTAAAAGAGAAAGCCGAATTTATCGCCAAAGTGATCAAAACGGAGGAAGAACGCTTCCATGAAACGCTGAACGAGGGGCTCGCGATCCTCTCAGAAGTCATCGGAAAAGAGAAGAAAAAAGGAAACGGCGTTATTTCAGGCGAAGATGTCTTCAAGCTTTACGATACGTACGGATTCCCTGTGGAACTGACCGAAGAGTACGCTGAAGACGAAGGCATGAAGGTCGATCATGAAGGCTTTGAACGCGAAATGAACAAGCAGCGCGAACGCGCGCGCCAGGCCCGACAGGATGTCGGAAGCATGCAGGTTCAAGGAGGTGCACTCCGCGATATCATGACAGAAAGCAAGTTCGTCGGCTATTCTGTGCTGAAAAACGACACGAAAATCACAGAGCTTCTTCAGGAAGGCGAGCTTGCCGATCTTGTGCACGAAGGAAGCAAAGTTCAAATCATGCTGGAAGAAACGCCGTTCTATGCCGAAAGCGGCGGTCAAATCGGCGACAAAGGCTGGCTGAGAAGCGAAGAAGCGGCAGTCCGCATCACAGATGTCAAAAAAGCGCCGAACGGTCAGCACCTGCACGAGGGAATCGTTGAAAGCGGAACGGTTCAAAAAGGCATGAGCGTCTCCGCTGAAGTCACAGAGCGCCTCAGAAAAGACATCGTCAAAAACCACACGGCGACACACCTGCTTCATCAGGCGTTAAAAGACGTGCTCGGAAAACATGTCAACCAGGCCGGATCGCTTGTGAACGGCAGCCGTCTGCGCTTTGACTTCTCCCACTTCGGACAGGTCACAAAAGAAGAACTCGCGCAAATCGAGGCAAAAGTGAACGAGAAAATTTGGGATTCGATTCCTGTTGAAATCGATCTGAAACCGATTGATGAAGCAAAGGCAATGGGTGCCATGGCATTGTTTGGGGAAAAATACGGTGACATCGTCCGCGTCGTCAAAGTCGGCGATTACAGCATCGAGCTGTGCGGAGGCTGCCACGTGAAAAACACCGCTGAAATCGGCCTCTTTAAAATCGTTTCCGAATCCGGAATCGGCGCCGGAACGCGCCGGATCGAAGCGGTAACAGGCAAGGGCGCATATCAGGAGATGAATGCTAAGCTTGAATTGCTTGAGCTTGCGGCAGATGCGCTCAAAACAAACGTAAAAGAAGTGCCGAAACGGATCGAATCGCTTCAAGCCGATTTAAAAGCGGTTCAGAGGGAAAACGAATCCCTGCTCGCCAAGATCGGCAACAAAGAAGCGGGAGAGATTTTGGAAAAAGTGAAAGAAATCGGCGGAATCAAACTGCTCGCCGAGAAAGTAAACGCGAAAGACATGAATCACCTCAGGACGATGGTCGACGAACTGAAAGCGAAATTAGGCTCAGGTGTCATCGTACTTGGTGCAATACAAAACGAAAAAGTGAATATTTCTGCCGGAGTTACAAAAGATTTAATAGAGCGTGGTTTTCACGCCGGCAAACTCGTCAAACAAGTCGCTGAAGCGTGCGGAGGCGGCGGAGGCGGCCGTCCTGACATGGCCCAGGCCGGGGGAAAACAACCCGAAAAATTGGAAGAAGCTTTATCTTCTGCAGAAGAATGGGTGAAATCCGTTTTATAAAAAGCCGATGTAGTGTAGAATGGTGATAGAAGGTATTCAGGCTAAACACTTTGGCCTTTCGAATTTGGGAAAGAGGTGCAAAACGGTGAGCTCATTTGATAAGACGATGAAATTTAACTTTTCCGACGATTCAATGGAAACCAATGTGAATGAAGTGCTGATAACCGTCCATGATGCGCTTCAGGAAAAAGGCTACAACCCGATCAACCAAATTGTCGGATATTTGCTATCAGGTGATCCCGCTTATATTCCAAGGCATCGCGATGCGCGCAATTTGATTCGGAAAATCGAAAGAGACGAGATAATCGAGGAATTGGTTAAATCGTATATAGAAAAGCATAAAGAGGCGTAAAAAAGAATGCGAATATTAGGTCTTGATTTAGGTTCAAAAACGCTTGGCGTCGCGCTGAGCGATGAAATGGGCTGGACGGCTCAAGGAATAGAAACGATCAAAATCGACGAAGCGGGCGGCGATTTTGGGCTTGACCGCTTGGCTGAGTTAACGAAAGACTATACACTGGATAAAATTGTCCTCGGATTTCCCAAAAATATGAACGGTACCGTCGGGCCAAGGGGAGAAGCCAGCCAGAAATTTGCGGAAGTCCTTGAAGACGCGTTCCATGTCCCCGTCGTGCTCTGGGACGAGCGGCTCTCGACGATGGCGGCTGAAAAGATGCTGATTTCAGCGGATGTCAGCAGGCAAAAACGAAAAAAAGTAATCGATAAAATGGCGGCGGTGATGATCCTTCAAGGGTATCTCGACAGCCTAAATACATGAGGTGATCAAATGGAACACGGAGAAAAAAACATTACGATCGTAGACGATAAAGGAAATGAACAGCTTTGTGAAGTGTTATTCACATTTGACAGCGATAAATTTGATAAATCGTATGTCCTGTATTATCCGATTGAAGCTCAGGATGATGAGGAAATCGAAATCCATGCATCAAGCTTCATTCCGAACGAAAACGGTGAAGACGGCGAGCTGATGCCGATCGAAACAGATGAAGAATGGGATATGATCGAAGAGACGCTGAACACGTTTTTAGCCGACGAAGAGGAAGAAGAATAAAAAAAGCTGCCGCACGGCGGCTTTTTTTTTATGACAAAAGTTTTGTAATAAATTGCCGAATATCAACGAATCATGTAGTATATACCATGGGAGGAGAGGAGGACATAAATGTTTGAAGACCAGACTAAGAAATCGTTCATAAAAAAACTCCTTGATCATAAAATTAAATTTTGGCTGACCGTGGCGGCAGTGCTGATTATTCTCATTGCAGGCGGTGTATCGCTCTACGTGAAATCCGCTCTTGAGCCGGTCGATAAAAACAACGAAAAAGCGGTCAATGTATACATCCCGAAAGGCTCGACCGTTTCAACGATCGCCGCAAAGCTGAAAAAACAAGAGTTAATTAAAAATGAAAAAGTGTTTATCACCTATGTCAAATTCAAGCATGCATCAGGATTTCAAGCCGGAAACTTTCAGCTCAGCCAATCGATGAGCCCTGCTGAATTGATCGATAAGCTGACAAGTGCATCGCATGTTCCAGCCTTTAAGATCGTCGTTCCGGAGGGCCGGCAGCTCACTGAAATCGCCGGCATGATCGCGGACCAAACCAATTATTCCGAAAAAGACATTATGAACAAGCTTGATGACAAAAGCTTTATTAACAAATTGAAAAAGAAGTACCCGAATTTAATCAAAGATGATGTCTTGGACAAAAACATCAAGCATCCGCTGGAGGGGTATCTCTACCCTGCGACATACCCGTTTTACGATCCGGAAACAAAGCTGGAAGCCATTATCGAAGCTATGATCAAACAAACTGATAAAACGGCCGGAAAATACCGGACGCAGATGAAAGACAAAAAAATGTCCGTTCACAAAACGCTCACAATGGCATCATTAATAGAAGAAGAAGCGACTGAAAAAGCAGACCGCCATAAAATATCGAGCGTATTCTATAATCGCCTGGACAAAAAGATGCCGCTGCAGACGGATCCGACCGTGCTCTATGCGCTCGGAAAGCATAAAAACCGGGTCGTTTATAAGGATCTTGGAGTCAAATCCCCTTATAATACGTACAATCATACCGGACTTCCGCCAGGGCCGATTGCAAATGCAGGGGAATCATCCTGGGAAGCGGCATTAAACCCGGATAAAACAGATTATGTCTATTTCCTTGCCAAGAAAAACGGAGAAGTCGTTTTTACAAAAACGCTAAAAGAGCATAATAAAGCAAAATCGAAATATATCACAAATCAAAGCGAGTAAACCTTAAAGGAGAGTAAAAAATGACTCTCCTTTTATTCGCAAAAGAAAAGGTTTTATGGTAAAATATATCGGGTTGTTTATTAGAGAAAAGACATTCATTGCTTTAGGAGAGTTCTTACATCTGACCTAAAGCTCTTTTTATGAAAGGGAGGCTCTTCCCGTGAAGATCGGACACCAGGAACTGACCGGCTATCTGGAAAGGCTGCAAAAGCCTCGGCCGGCAGACATTATGAAGCTTGAGGCTTATGCCGAAGAGCACGGCGTACCCATTATGGAACCGACCGGAATCGACGCGCTGCTTCGGCTTTTGTCGCTCAAAAATCCGAAAAAAATTCTTGAAATCGGCACGGCCATCGGATACTCGGCGATTCGGATGGCGCTTGAACTTCCTGAAGCCGAAATTTTTACGATCGAGCGCGACGAACAAAGGTATCACGAAGCCATTCGAAACATTCAATCCTTCCAGCTGGAAAACAGAATTCACGTGTTCTTCGGCGATGCGCTCAGCGAGTCGGCCGCCGTTCAGTCGATGGCGCCTTATGACGCGCTGTTTATCGATGCCGCAAAAGGACAATATCAAAAATTTTTCAGCTTGTACGAACAGATGCTGGCAGACGACGGCATCATTTTTACGGACAACGTCCTGTTCAAAGGGCTTGTCGCGGGAGATTACGATCAAATCGAAAACAAACGGATCAAAAAGCTTGTATCAAAAATAGATCATTTTAATCATTGGCTAATGGAGCACCCGGAATATCGTACAACGATTTTGCCGGTCGGAGACGGCTTGGCCGTTAGCCAAAAAGAGGTGAAACGGATATGAAAAAACCTGAACTGCTAGTGACACCGATATCGGTTGGCGATATTAAGCCTTTGGCCAGTGCCGGGGCTGACGCGTTTATCATCGGTGAACAAAGGTACGGACTGCGCCTGGCCGGGGAATTTTCAAGAGCTGATATTCGAGAGGCGGTTATTCAGGCTCATGAAGCCGGCGCAAAAGTGTATGTCGCGATGAATGCGATTTTTCATAACGATAAAGTGCCCGAATTGAACGATTATCTTTCCTTTTTGGAAGAGGCCGGGGCTGATGCCGTCGTATTCGGCGACCCGGCGGTGTTGATGGCTGCGAGAGAATCCGCGCCGAACATGCCGCTTCACTGGAGTACGGAAACAACCGCAACCAATCACCATTCGTGCAATTATTGGGGGCGCAAGGGAGCGAAGCGCGCGGTATTGGCGAGAGAGCTGAACATGGACAGCATCATCGAGATTAAAGAAAAAGCTGAAGTCGAGATCGAAATTCAGGTTCACGGGATGACATGCATGTTCCAGTCCAAGCGATCATTGATCGGCAACTATTTTGAATACCAGGGCAAAGTCATGGATATCGAAGGCAAGAAAAAAGAAAAAGGCATGTATCTTCATGACAAAGAGCGCGGCAATAAATATCCGATTTTCGAAGACGAAAACGGCACGCACATCATGAGCCCGAACGATGTATGCATCATTGACGAGCTCGAGGATTTAATAGACGCCGGAGTCGATTCATTCAAAATTGACGGGATCTTAAAATCGGCGGACTATCTTGCACAGGTGACGGCGATGTACCGCGAGGCCATCGATCTTTGCATGACGGACAGAGAAGCATACGAAAATAAAAAAGAACAATGGATTGAGCGGATCGAAGACCTGCAGCCTGTAAACCGCAGCATCGATACCGGATTCTTCTTCAAAGAAACAGTATATTAAGGAGGGAAACCATGTCTGCAGTTCAAGATAAAATTTCCAAAATCGTCAATGGAAAACGCGTCATTACGAAAAAACCGGAACTTCTCGCCCCGGCGGGAAATCTGGAAAAACTGAAAATCGCCGTCCACTACGGGGCAGACGCTGTATTTATCGGCGGGCGCGAATATGGACTCCGCTCCAATGCGGATAATTTTTCAATCGAAGAAATGGCCGAAGGCGTTGAATTTGCCAAACGATACGGAGCGAAAATCTACGTCACAACCAATATTTTCGCACACGAAGAAAATATCGACGGCCTTGATGAATACTTAACGGATCTGCAGGGGGCGGGCGTATCCGGAATCATCGTCGCCGACCCGCTGATCATTGAAACGTGCCGGAGGGTTGCTCCAAAGCTGGAAGTGCACTTGAGTACCCAGCAATCATTGTCAAACTGGAAAGCCGTTCAATTCTGGAAGGAAGAAGGTTTGGAACGGGTCGTGCTTGCGCGCGAAACGAGCGCCCTTGAAATCAGGGAAATGAAAGAAAAAGTGGATATCGAAATCGAAACCTTCATTCACGGCGCGATGTGCATCGCATACTCCGGACGCTGCGTGCTGAGCAATCACATGACGGCAAGGGATTCAAACCGCGGCGGCTGCTGCCAGTCATGCCGCTGGGATTATGACTTGTATCAGACAGACGGTGCGAACGCGCTGCCGCTTTATGAAGAAAGCGACGCTCCGTTTGCGATGAGCCCTAAAGACCTGAAACTGATCGAATCGATTCCGCAAATGATTGAAATGGGAATCGACAGCTTGAAAATCGAAGGACGGATGAAATCGATCCACTATATCGCAACGGTCGTCAGCGTTTACCGAAAAGTGATTGACGCCTATTGTGCAGATCCCGACGGATTTACCATTAAGGAAGAATGGCTGAAGGAGCTTGACAAATGTGCAAACAGGGATACGGCTCCTGCATTCTTTGAAGGAACGCCGGGATACGAAGAGCAAATGTTCGGCGAGCACGGGAAAAAGACGACATACGATTTTGTCGGGCTTGTGCTCGATTATGATGAAGAGACGCAAATCGTTACGCTCCAGCAGCGCAACTTTTTCAAAACAGGAGACGAAGTCGAATTTTTCGGCCCGGAAATTGATAATTTCACATACAAGATTGATACGATTTGGGACGAAAAAGGCAATGTGCTTGATGCAGCCCGCCATCCCCTGCAAATCGTCAAATTTAAAGTGGACAAGAAGATTTATCCTAGCAACATGATGAGAAAGGGGCAGTAAACGGCATGGGAAAGAAACCGGTAGTCATTGGAATAGCGGGGGGCTCCGGGTCAGGCAAGACAAGCGTGACCAGGTCGATTTATGAGCAGTTCAAGGGTCACTCTATTTTAATGCTTGAGCAGGATTTGTATTACAAAGATCAAAGCCATCTGCCCTTTGAAGAAAGGCTGAACACGAACTACGACCATCCGCTTGCATTTGACAATGACTATTTGATTGAGCATCTACAAGAATTGCTGGAATACAGGCCGATTAAAAAACCGATTTACGATTACAAGATGCATACGCGTTCGGAAGAAGTCGTGCATGTCGAGCCGAAAGATGTTATTATTTTGGAAGGAATCCTTGTTCTCGAGGATGAAAGGCTCCGCGATTTGATGGACATCAAACTGTATGTCGATACGGATGCAGATCTTCGCATCATCAGAAGGATGCTCCGTGACATTAAGGAGAGAGGCCGCTCGATCGAATCCGTTATCGAGCAGTACATTTCCGTCGTCAGACCGATGCACAATCAATTTGTCGAACCGACAAAACGCTATGCTGATATCATTATTCCGGAAGGCGGCCAAAATCGCGTTGCAATTGATTTGATGGTTACCAAAATACAAACTATTCTTGAACAAAACGCGATTTTATAATAACATAGCATAGACAAAGACGACTCTGACCATATTATGTATAGAAATTGAAGGGACCTCTTTAGATATGAGCCCTTCTTTAACTGTATAAGCACGATTTACCGGAGCCTTCCATCCGGTTTACATCATACTTTACAAATATGGGAGAGAAGAAGGGGACAAGGGTTGTCCTCATTCTTGTATATTCAAGTCTATACTCTCACATACAAGTGATGAGGGACCAACTAGAAGGAGTGAAGGAACAATGGCACAAGAGAAAGTTTTTCCTATGACAGAGACAGGAAAGAAAAAATTAGAAGAAGAACTTGAGTATTTGAAAACGGTTAAACGCAAAGAGGTTGTTGAGCGCATCAAAGTCGCCAGAAGCTTCGGCGATCTCTCGGAAAACTCTGAGTATGATTCAGCCAAAGAAGAGCAGGCCTTTGTAGAGGGGCGCATCACAACGCTTGACAATATGATTCGAAACGCGAAAATCATCGAGGATGATGGTGAAAACTCAAACATCGTCAGCCTGGGAAAAACGGTCACATTCACAGAGCTTCCGGACGGAGAAGAAGAATCTTATACGATCGTGGGAAGCGCTGAAGCAGATCCGTTTGAAGGGAAAATCTCCAACGATTCTCCAATCGCCAAAAGCCTTCTCGGCAAGCAGGTCGGAGATGAAGTGACCGTGCAGACGCCGGGCGGAGAAATGCTTGTAAAAATTGTGAAAATTTCATAAAGTTTGTTTAGCAGACGAACGCCTCGTCCACAATGTGGATGAGGTGTTTTTATTATGAAATTACGCAAGCGCATGAAATGGATTGCGATGTTGATGTCGGCGGCACTTTTGTTTTTGCTGATGAGACTGGCGGAAATCCAGCTGTTTTTCACCGAATCCTTTTCCAAATGGAATGTGAACTTAATTCAGGAAAGCGTGAAACAGCGCACGGAAGAGGTTCAGATTTCAGACGGAAGAGGATCTTTTTTAGATCGCAGCGGTAAGCCGCTCACCGTCAGCCGAAAGCCGGCAATTGTGCTGTTTCCGTTTTTGAAGTCACAATCATGGCCGATTGACGAAGCGGCCGCCATTTTAAACATATCGGAAGAAGAGCTGGACGAGAAGCTTGATAACGCAAAAAAACCCGTCATTCTCACCAAAAACGGAGAGGGCTCAATTTCAAAAACAGCACTCGAAAAAATCAACAAACTGAAATATCCGGGAATATACGGCGTATACATAGAAGAAACAGAAAAAAACAGGCTGGCCTCACACACCATCGGCATGACAAATCAGGACCCGGAGCTGCTTCGCAAAAAATACCCGCACAAAGACGGCCTGTCGATCAGCACGAAAATCGGCACCTTCGGCCTGGAGCGGACATTTGACGAATTCCTGCTTCCCGAACAAGATACAAAATTGTTATACCATGTGGACGGATTGGGAAACCCTTTGTTCGGCATTGACGTCAAATATACGGCAGATGCGAATCCGTTCTATCCGCTGCAGATCAAAACAACGATCGATAAGACGATGCAGCAGGAGCTTGAAGACATTTTGGATGACCATCGTGTGAAAAAAGGCGGGGCGGTTCTCCTCGACATCGAAAACAGCAGCGTGCTTGCGATTTCCAGCAAGCCTGACGTAAACATGGCTTCCCAAAAAACGAGGCAAAACTATATGCTCACCCCCATGTATCCGGGATCTGTTTTTAAAACGGTGATCGCGGCGGCGGCGATAGAAAACGGCTTGGATCATCCGTCGAAAACGTTCAACTGCAACTTGAATCTTTACGGAGAACCGGGCGATGACAAGGGGAAGCTGAACATGGAAGAAGGCTTTGCCGAAAGCTGCAATTATACATTTACGAGCCTCGCGGATGAGCTGATCAAAAAAAACGGCTCGGTCATCGAAGATACTGCTAAAAAGCTCGGGCTTACCGGACGGGTCGGCTGGGAAGGCCGCCTATACCGCGAGCGGGATTTCAAGCAGTTTTACCATGAGGGATCGGGTTCGGTCTGGGGGGACGAACGGGATAAAAAAGTGAAAAAAGCGGTTGCGCAAACCGCGATCGGCCAAAAAAACGTCAAGCTGACTCCGCTTGAAATCGCCAATATGATGGCGACCATAGCGCGGGGCGGCGAGAAAAAGCAAGTCCAAATCGCAAGCGGGATCGAATACAAAAACGGCACATTGATGGCTTCGTTTAAAGACCATGAGCTGCCGGGGGATACGATCGATCATTATACCGCGCAAAAGCTGCAAAAACTGCTCAGAAACGTCGTCACATCTGAAAAAGGGACAGGCAGGCGCTTCCGCGACCTTCCGTATGACGTATCGGGGAAATCGGGAACGGCGCAGACGGGCCGGCTGACAAAAGACAAAAAAACCCTCTATCATAAATGGTTTGCCGGCTATTTTCCGGCAGACAAGCCAAAATACGCGCTCGCCGTCGTTCATATGGACACACCGGAAGATCAGGCTGCGACAAATGCCGCATTTTATGATATTGTTAAAAAAGTATATGAAATTGAAAAGAACCAGACATAGAAGAATGCCTTACGTGATGATAAAATAGGATGCGAGGCAAGAGGGAAAAAGGAGTGCAATGAATTTGAGCAAAACAAGGGAATCTCGATTTGAAAACCGTGATAAGCGCAGGAAAGCGAATCTTGTGCTTAACATTTTAATAGGTATTGTATTGGTTTTAATCGTTGTGGTTGCCAGCAGTCTGATGATGAACAGTCCGAAGGAGCAAACGCAGCAGGACGTCTCCAAAAACGATAAAACGACAGAAGCCCCTGCTTCCGACAATAAAAAACAGACTTCTGACGAAGATGTAAAGGACAAAGAAAAAGCAGATTCAGACAAAAAAGATAAGAGCGATTCAGATTCGGACAAAGACAAAGATACAGCTTCTGACGAGGAGAAATCGACAGACGATCCGTTTAAGGGAGCAAAAGTTACAGAAGGAGGCTCCAGCGCAAACGTTGAAAAAACGATCGTCAATCCGAACTGGAAGCCTGTCGGTACAAAGCAAAGCGGAGAGCATACAGCAACGTACGATTCTTCATCCCAAGACTGGGCGGAAATGCTTGAAGCCCTCTCTTACGCAACAGGCGTCTCCGAAGACAACATGACGGTCGTCTGGCTCGGAAACAACGGCAGCCCTCAAGATGCAAAAGGAACGATTCGGGCGAAGGACAGCGGCGATAAATATTCGGTCGCCATTACGTGGGTGGACGGAAAAGGCTGGAAACCGACAAAAGTTGAAAAGCTAAAATAAAAAGAAAAAGCGGAAAGCGGCGGTGAATAAAACCGGCCGCTTTTTTTTATGATTCGGCTTTAAAATGAATGACGGCGCTGTACATGATCCGCCCGTCGATAACCGCAGTCTGATGGGACACCGATCCGACCCTGAGCAGAAGAGCCTGATTGTTTTCGATCTGCTGATTGATTTTCTTTTCAAGCTCCTCCAAGGTCGGGGCTTCAAAAAACTCGATTTTATCCTTGATAAGATCAAGCTCGAATTTCATAGACAAATCCTCCATTCGTTCAGAGTCAATCATTATTAAAGCAGAGAAGCCGCATCATGACAAGGGAAATATCACCAAGCTGTTTTTGTACCCAAACTTGCGAAATTATGTTAGGATAAGAACTAATCACGAATTAAAAACATACTATACTGATAGGGATTGTAAAAATAAATGGAGTGTGACGATAAATGGGGAGAGAGTTCATTTCGATATTTGAGAATTGGGCGAATTCTTATGATGATACAGTAGTCGGGCATGACCTTCAATATAAAGAAGTGTTTCGAAACTATGACGGCATTTTGGACGATGTTGTGAAGCGGTCGGGCAGCAAGGTGGTCGAGTTCGGCGTCGGCACGGGCAACCTGACCGCAAAACTAATCGCTGCCGGAAAAAACGTGTACGGCATTGAGCCTTCAAAATCGATGAGAGACATCGCCGTAAGCAAGCTGCCTAAAGGGACTTTGGTGTCTGACGGGGATTTTCTCGATTTTCCGGCTCCGCCGTTTTCGCCAGATACAATCGTCAGCTCATATGCCTTTCACCATTTGACGAACGATGAAAAACGCGAGGCGGTAAGGCGATATGGAAAAATGCTTGCAAAGCATGGTAAAATAGTGTTTGCTGACACCGTATTCAAGGATCGCGATTCGTACATTTCCGCCATTCAAGACGCAAAAAACAGAGGGTATTACCAGTTGGCGGAAGATCTTGAAACGGAACATTATCCGACGATTTCCGAGATGGAAACGATCTTTACCTCAGAACAGTTCAGTATCGCCTTTCAAAAGCATAATGATTTTGTCTGGGTAATGGAAGCGGCAAAATTGTAAATGTGAAGGGAAGTTATCATATGAAGATAGCAGTTATCGGAGCAATGGAAGAAGAAGTCACAATCCTGCGCAGCAAATTGGAACAGACGAAACAGGAAATCATCGCAAACTGTGAATTTACAAGCGGAATCTATGAAGGCAAAGATGTCGTGCTTTTAAGATCCGGCATCGGTAAAGTGAATGCAGCCATGAGCACGACGATCCTGCTCGACCGCTTTAAACCTGATGTTGTAATCAACACCGGTTCAGCCGGGGGCTTCCATCATTCTCTCAATGTCGGCGACATTGTTATCTCCACCGAAGTCCGCCACCATGATGTCGATGTCACGGCTTTCGATTATGAGTATGGACAGGTTCCAAACCTTCCGGCGGCTTTTCCTGCCGACAGCGCATTGGTGAAGACGGCGGAAGATGAAGCGTCTGAACTCGGGTCTTTTCAGGTAGTCAAAGGAACGATTGCGACCGGAGATTCCTTTATGAGCGACCCTGAACGGGTGGCATTCATCCGCGGCAAATTTAAAGATCTCTATGCGGTTGAAATGGAAGCGGCGGCCGTCGCCCAGGTTTGCTATCAGTTTGATGTACCTTTCGTTGTCATCAGAGCGCTTTCCGATATCGCGGGAAAAGAATCTGAAGTGTCTTTTGACAAGTTTTTGGAGCAGGCTGCGAAACATTCGACAGAGCTTGTCCTCCGCATGATCAAACAAATCGAATAAAACAGGGGGGATGCCCCCTCTGTTTTATACCTCTTAAAGGAGGAAGGAAAAAACGTGAATGTGATTACGGATATCACGCAGTTAATCGGAAAAACGCCTCTTTTGAAGCTGCAGAAGTTTCAAACGCCTAGAGGGGTTAACATATACGCAAAGCTTGAAATGATGAATCCGGGCGGGAGCATTAAAGACCGGCTTGGAGAAATGCTGATTGACGAAGCGCTCAGCTCGGGAAAGCTGAAACCCGGAGGTACGGTGATTGAAGCGACGGCCGGCAATACGGGAATCGGCCTGGCGCTTAGTGCGAGAAAGTACGGCATTACAGCTGTTTTTTGTGTACCGGAGCACTTCAGCATGGAAAAACAGGCGATTATGAAGGCGCTTGGCGCAAAAATTGTCCAGACACCGAGAAGTAAAGGAATGAAAGGTGCGATCCAAAAAGCGCGTGAACTGGAGAAGGAGATCGACGGCTCTTATTGCGTTTTGCAGTTTGAAAACCGAGTAAATCCATTGGTTTACTACAAAACACTCGGTCCGGAAATTTGGAGCGATCTTGACGGACAGGTTGACGTGTTTATCGCCGGGGCCGGATCAGGAGGCACCTTTGCAGGGACTGCCCGATTTTTGAAGGAAAAAAATCCGTCTATCAAAACGGTCATTGTCGAACCGGAAGGCTCCATTTTAAACGGGGGAGAAGCGCACGCCCATAAAACCGAGGGAATCGGAATGGAATTCATCCCCGAATACATGGACCAAAGCCATTTCGATGAGATCTACACCGTGCTGGACGATGATGCATTCCGGCTCGTAAAGGAAGCCGCGGAGAAGGAAGGCCTTTTGATCGGAAGCTCATCCGGGGCCGCTTTGTTTGCCGCATTGAAAGAAGCTGAGAAAGCTGAGGAAGGCGCAAACATTGTGACCGTTTTTCCTGACGGGAGCGACCGTTATGTCAGCAAAAACATATACGAAGGAGGAATATAATATGAAGCAAAAAACGAAAATGATCCACGGCGGCATTACAGGTGACGAAAAAACAGGCGCAGTCTCAGTTCCGATTTACCAGGTGAGCACATACAAGCAGCCGCGGGCCGGACAGCATACGGGATACGAATATTCACGAACGGCCAACCCGACGAGAACGGCTCTTGAAGCCTTGATCGCAGATCTTGAAGGAGGAGCGGCAGGCTATGCCTTCGGTTCAGGAATGGCGGCCATCACCGCGGTTATGATGCTGTTTAAAAGCGGCGACCATATCATTTTGACGGATGATGTATACGGCGGCACGTACCGCGTGATGACAAAGGTGCTGAACCGCATCGGCATTGAGGCTACTTTCAGCGACACAAGCAGCACGAGCAATATCGAAAAAGCCATCAAGCCGAACACGAAAGCGATTTACGTCGAAACCCCGACAAATCCGCTGTTAAAAATCACCGATTTGCAAAAGGTTGCTGAAACGGCGAAAAAGCACGGCCTGTTACTGATCGTGGATAACACATTTTATACGCCGTATTTTCAAAATCCGCTTTCATTCGGAGCTGATATTGTGCTCCACAGCGCGACAAAGTATTTGGGAGGACACAGCGATGTCGTCGGCGGACTTGTCGTGACTGCGACGAAAGAACTCGGTGAGGAGATTCACTTCATTCAAAATTCCACAGGAGGTATCCTCGGTCCTCAGGACTCCTGGCTATTGATGAGAGGCATGAAAACGCTCGGCCTGAGAATGGAAGCCCATGAGCAAAACGCCAGAAAAATAGCTCAGTTTTTGGAAAACCATGATGCCGTTAAAAAAGTGTATTATCCGGGTTCTGCCTCCCACCCCGGCTATGAGCTTGCCAAGCGGCAAAGCACGGGATTCGGCGGGATGATCTCCTTTGATATCGGAGACGAGGAAAATGTCGACCTTGTGTTGGGAAGGCTGAAGCTGTTTACCATCGCTGAAAGCCTGGGGGCTGTCGAAAGCCTCATTTCAGTGCCTGCCCGGATGACCCACGCATCGATTCCGCGCGACCGCAGACTCGAGCTGGGCATTACAGATGGATTGATCCGGATTTCCGTCGGAATCGAGGATATTGACGATCTATTGGATGATTTGAAACAAGCGCTTGAACCGCTCGCTTAAATTGGCTGAATTTACATGTCTGGTCAACTGTCAATCTATGTTACTCTAATTCATATTGATTATGAATCAAGGCAGGTGACCAAAGACATGCATAAGAAAAAAGTCAAATCTTTAATGGATGACTATAAACAATTTGCTTTTACACTGCTCAGTGTCAGCACATTTATATATATCGGCTCCGTCATCCCGAACCAGGGTCTCGGAACGGGCCAAAAAACGGTGATGATGCTCGCGACATGCGCACTTTTAGCAGGAGCCTTCTTTTGTGTGAAATGCTCGCTCAAATATAAAAAACAACTGGATGAAATGGAAGAATCGTAAACAGAGAACCGGGACGCGCGGTTCTCTGTTTTTTTTCATGGTGGAAAAAGGGCGTCCATTTTTCCGAAAAACAGTTTACAAACAGGAATTTGATGGATATACTTACAAAGTAAACAAAAAGCAAAGGAGGTTGATGAACATGAAAAACGCGATGACTACATACACTAGACTCTGTGAATACCATGATTCATTCAGCCTGTGGGAGAAATTGTGCTCTTCCTTAACCGATGCTTTTCCAGCACACTGACGTTAGGAAGGAAAAACAATACGCTGCTCCTCCCGCAAGATAAAGACGCGTCCGTTTTTGTCTGGCGGTTTTTGTTTGCGCCCGCAGGTTTGTCAAATGATCTGCGGGCTTATTTTTGTAAAAGCGAACTTGAAAGGAGGTGAGCGACATGACGATTAATTTATTCTTCTTAACATTGACCATTCAAAAAAGATTTAAGAGTCCTGAAGAATACGAACGAGAATACGAGATCGAACAGTTGTACAACGAAATGAAAGACCGTCAGCTAAAGTATCTCTATACGAACAGCCAGCGCTAATCAAAGCGGACAATCAAATAAAAGGAGGAGATGATGATGATGTACAGAAGGGAATTGTTGGCACATTATACAATGGAGAAGGACCAGGTTTAGCCGGGCCTTTTTGGGTCCGAATCGCAGACTGCCTGCATAGAATAAAGCAAATGTAAATGCAGGTGATGAATATGCACAAAGATGGCAGAATGCCTTTTATCGGTCATGGCTATACATCAATGCCTCATTCTTTTAAGCACGGCTACGGGAATCCGTACCGCCGCCGAAGAATGGAAGAAAGAGCGCGCCGGTTCGGCTATTGGCCGCCTTACTGGTATTATTAGAAGCAGAAAACGGCTCGTTTTCTGCTTTTTTTAAATAGATGGATACCTTAAATAGGACAGGAGGGCTTAAAAAGCCCTCCATCCAGCTGTTCTAGCAAATGAAGCTAGTGCCTACGATAATCAACAGAATGAAAAGCACGACAATAAGCGCAAAGCCGGCACCGTATCCGTAACCGCCGTATCCGTAACCACCGTAGCAAGAGCCACAAGAGCCGCAACAACGGCCGTAACCGCCAAAACCGTATCCAAAGCCCATAATTTAGCACCACCTTTTAGTGAAAGTTCCATACATCCTATGCATTTATATGAGGAATTGAAAGGGCGGATAGATCATTTATTTCATCAAGAGCTTTTTAGACATAATGCCTCTTTGATTCGAATTGTTCCTGCGTTTTTGGAGAAACATTTTCAAAGATGAATCCGTCTAGTTATGGAATGCAGGAAAAGATTCAAGTATTTTCGCGGGTTTTCTTTTCATTTCTGGGCGGCCGATATGATTTGGGAAAGAGCCCGTTTTGTCCTTTGATGCAGGATAAAAAATGGCCTAATAAGAATCAAAGCAGGTGTTTTGACGTGTTTGAACAATGGCTTGGAAAACAATTGCGGAGTCCGAGAGGCATTTTATCAAAATGGATTGCTTCTTATATGGAAACCGGAAATCATGATATAAACGAATGGTCGATTCAGTTATTGGATGTTCAGCCCTATGACCGCATCCTTGAAATCGGAACGGGAGGCGGAGCTGCTCTCAGCCGGATCGCGGAAAAGCTTGAAACCGGAAAGGCTTGCGGAATCGATTCATCCAAAAGCATGGTAAAGCGAAGTCTGCGCCGGACCAGGTATCTAAGAGAAGAGGGAAAAGCGGAGATCAAGCACGGATATGCCGAAAACATTCCGTTTGAAGACCGTGTCTTTCATAAAGTATTTTCAGTGCATACGCTGTATTTTTGGACGGATCCCGATCAGGCGCTAAAAGAAATTTACCGCGTGCTGCAAATCGACGGCACGGTGTTTCTCGCCGTCCATCTCAAAGAACAAATGAAAAAATCAAAAAAAACGGATGATTTTACGTTGTATTCGGAAGAGCAGATCAGGCATCTGCTTGAAAAACATCATTTTAGGGAAATCAACGTACATATGTACAAAAATTATTGCTGCGTGACGGCGGCAAAATGACGATCATCCCCTAAAAGCCGGCCCTCTTACCACCGAGAGGGCTTTTCATATGCCGTGAATTTGGTTCCATAATATCATATTTTTGTTTTTGAAAGAAATGTATTCCAATAAATTGATAAACATGGTTTAATAGCGAGGTGAACGACTTTACTATATTCTGCGGAGGTACTTATGGAAAAAAGGAAAATTAGCGGTTCGATTGTTTTCATTCTTATGTTTGCCCTGATTTTTGGCCAGCTTCCGATTGGAAAGGCGGCGGCCGATGGACCTGTTGATGAGACGGTGCTTGCGATCGCAGACCCCGTAAAAGCGGGATTTAAAGAAAGCGATCAAGCACACTGGTATAAAATCGACCCTTCCGAAAAAGATGTCGCGGATTTCACGCATTTTCGAATCAAGCTTCAATCCGATCAGGAACTGAATATCTCCGTTTATTCCAGCCTGGAAAATGCTACGGATGGTCAGACTTTTGATCGATACAACGGCTTTTCGTATGCAAAAAACCCGGCCGCAATCGACTTTCCGATCGCCTGGAAAGGCCCGTACTACGTAAAAGTCGAAAACCATAATGAAGAAACCGAAGCCGATTCAAATACAGACATTTCTTACACCATCAGCTATGAGGGCGTCACCCTTCCTCCGTCAGATCAGATTGCCGAAGAAGAGTGCCCGGCAGAATTAAGCACATCAGAAAGGGAACACGGCAAAAGCATTCTGCAAGATTTAAGAACGATCAGAGATGGCGTGCTGCAAAAAACGGAAAAAGGGAAAGACCTGTCATCTCTATACTATAAAACCGCTCCTTTCATTAGCGCAAAAATGATGTTTGACAAATCGCTGCGGGACGGTGTATACCGCGATCTTGTCCAATTGAAAAAACTGTTCGGCGATGTCGCCGAAAACGGAGCGTCAAGCACATATACGGTCACGAAAGAAGATCAAAAAGCCATCCTCAGCCTTTATTCGGCGGCACGCGATGCGGTGCCTGAGTCTTTAAAAAAGCAGCTCGATCAAATAGCTGAAGACATCGACATCGCAAATCTGACAGGCAGCAAAGTATCAACGATTTTGGCAAAAGCCGGGCTTGCGGATTCAGCTGCAGCGAGTACACCTGAAAACCGCTACATCGTGAAATTAAAAGACGGCAAAAATGCGAGCTCATTTTCATCCAAAGCAAAAGCATACGGAGCGGACTCCGTTGATTCCTTCAAAAAAAGCAAAACGGCCTTTAAAAACATGTACGTCGTCGAACTGGAGCAAAACGATTCAGACGGATACAAAGCAGCCGCGAAGAAATATCAGACAGCAGCGGCCAAGCTGTCAAAACTGCCTGAAGTGGAATTCGTCGAGCAGGTTCACGAGTATCACGCTTTATCGGCTGACACCCAGTACTCCTACCAATGGTCGCTCAAAAATAACGGCAAAGACCGCGCTGCGAACGCTGACATTCAATTCGAAAAGCTTCAAAAACTGCTGAATGGAAAAGCGTTAAACGAAACGGTCATTGCCGTCGTCGATACAGGTGTCGATCATACGCTCGCAGACTTAAGCGGCGCTGTCAAAAACGACGAAGGGTACAACTACATCGGCCGCAATACGAATGCGTTGGACGATAACGGACACGGCACTCACGTTTCAGGCATTATCGCAGCAGCGGCTGATAATTACTACTCAATGGCAGGGATCAACGCACACGCGAAAATACTCCCTGTAAAGGTCTTGGATTCATCAGGAAGCGGGGACACGGAGCAGATCGCATACGGGATCATATACGCTGTTGACCACGGGGCAAAAGTGATCAATCTGAGCCTTGGCGGACCGTACAGCCGTGTGCTGGAATACGCCCTGCAATATGCGGCCGAAAAGAATGTGACGGTGGTGGCGGCAAGCGGCAATGACGGCTCTTCAGACATTTCGTATCCGGCGTCATCGAGATACGCGATATCCGTCGGCGCGACCAATCACCTCGATCTTGTCTCCGACTATTCCAATTATGGAAAAGGGCTGGATATGGTAGCTCCGGGAACAGACATCCCGAGCCTCGTTCCCGACGGTAATGTAACGTATATGAGCGGAACATCGATGGCTTCGCCGCACGTTGCGGCTGTTGCCGGACTCCTTTTGTCAGAGAAACCGTCTTTGCAACCGAAGCAAGTCGAAAAGCTTCTGACGGAAACCGCAGCTGACGTCGCATTTGCCGAACAGGACAATCCGGGTTCGGATTTTGATGACGGATTTGAGGAGCCTGAACTTCCGGCTCCGGGATATGACTTTGTTTCCGGATGGGGAAGGCTGAATGCCTACCATGCCGTGAGCGTTTTGGAACTGAACATGAAGGTGAATCCGGTATTGGACCATTACAAATCCGTAACAGGGACAGCGAAAAGCGGATCAGCGGTCAAAGTGCTGAGCGGAGGCAAGGTGCTCGGAACGGGAACGGCAGGGAAATCAGGAACCTTTACGGTGAAAATTCCGGCTCAGGCCGCCGATCAAGTTCTCCGTGTCGTAGCAACGGGCCATCAGGCTGAGGCAAGCTTAAGGACCGTCGTAGAAAAAGCGCCGAAAAAACCGTCTGTCAAGCGCGTCACCAACAATGACGCATATGTGACCGGGAAAGCGCCGTCGGGCTATACAGTCAACATTAAAAATGCGTCAAAGAAGATCATCGGATCAGCGAAGGCAGATGCTTCCGGAACATTCAAAGCCAAAATCGGCAAACAAAAAGAATATTCCGTTTTATATGTCTCCGCATCGAAGGATGCCTACAGGGAAAGCGCCGAAGTCAAAGTGACGGTAGCTGACGTCATTCCGCCGAACCCGCCAAAAATCAATCCGGTCTCTGACAAAAGTACAGAAATAAAAGGCAAAACCGAAGCAAATGCCGCAATCACCGTCAAAGCCGGCAAAAAAACGATCGGTACCGGCAATGCAAATAAAAAGGGCGAGTTCTCCATTAAAATAAAAAAACAAAAAGCGAATACCGTATTAGCAGTTACAGCGAAAGACAAAGCAGGAAACACGAGCAAAGCGAGAAAAACAACCGTGAAGAAAGCAAAATAGTTGTGTACACCGGGAGCTGATGTTCAATCAGCTCCTTTTTCGGGTTTATGTCCCGTCTGAAATGGTTCAAACTGCAAATAAGGAGGGATTGACGATGAAATGGCTGCTTATGCCGGTTTTATTATGTTCACTTGCATCATCCGCTTTTTTAGAAACAAAAGAACTGCCGACAAAGCAAAAGCTCGACGATGATTTGAAAAAGCATGCTGTTCAGGCGGACTTTTTCAAAATGAAGAAAGGCGAAGTCGAAAAAGAAACGAAAGTATACGCAGAAGGCGCCGCGGCATCTGTGGATCAGGAAGGAATATTTGCTTTATCCGTCAAAGAGGGAACCATATATGTTGAAAATCTCACCGGCCTCCGTATGCAGCCGGGGGACAATGTGAGGGTATACGGAATGTACCAAGGATTGCGAAACGGACATCCGCTTATTGCCGCAGTTCTGATAGAAAAGTTATAAAAATAATATATAAGAATACTAATCGATCGTATTGCCAAACTGGCGGGATCTTTTGTGGATTTGTGTATTTAGAACCGGTGAGCAAAATGGGTAGATTTTACCCATTTTGTTTTTTATTTAAAATTTTTTATATTAAAAAAGGAATTTTACGAATACCTGTCTAATTTGAACAAATGACGGTTGCGGAATGAACGTTCATTCCGCGATGTGGAGGTGAATACAGGTGGAACAAGAAAGCAAATACGAGAAGATCATCAAGGCTTCCCACGTTCTTTTCGCAGACCGGGGATTCGATGCCACAACGATTCCGATGATCGCAGAGAAGGCAAACGTCGGAGCAGGGACGATTTACCGGTACTTTGACAGCAAGGAGGCGCTTGTCAATGTTCTGTTTCAAAACAGTGTAAGGCGCTTTACAGAAAAGATTAAAGACGGCTACCCCGAACATTTGAGCGTGCGCAGTCAATTTCACCACATCTTTCGCTGCCTCTACGAGTTTGCGCGTGAAAACGTCTATGCGCTTTACTTTTTGGAAATTGACAAAACTTCGCATTACTTAACCGAAACAAGCCGGAGCGTCCTGAACGACCTTTTGGATTTCGTCTATTTGTTTTTTGAAAAAGGCAAAGAGGCAAACATGATTCATCCGCTGCCTCCGCATATTTTAACCGCGATGGTATTCGGAGCGTTTGTCCACATTCAAAAACTGGTGAAAGCCGGAGAAATAGAAGATCCTTCAGGCTTAATCGAAGAAATTGAACAATGTTCCTGGCATGCGATTAAACGTCACGATTGATAAGGCTTTTCTCAAAAAGAAAGGATGATCCTGATGAACAAGCTAAGCACGATTCCAATCCCGAAAACATACGGCCCGCTCGGCAACCTTCCGTTGCTGGACAAAACCAAGGTGTCCCAATCTCTGTGGAAAATCGCGGATGAACTGGGCCCTATTTTTCAATTTCAGTTTGCGGATAGGGTCGGCATCTTTGTTTCAAACCATGAGCTCGTTTCAGAGGTCTGTGACGAGTCAAGGTTTGATAAAAACATGGGGAAGGGGCTTTTGAAGGTCCGCGAATTCAGCGGAGACGGATTGTTTACAAGTTGGACGCATGAACCGAATTGGCGGAAAGCACACAACATTCTCCTGCCGAGCTTCAGTCAGAAAGCGATGAAGGGCTACCACTCCATGATGCAAGATATCGCACTGCAGCTTATTCAAAAATGGTCCCGTCTGAATCAGAATGAGAGCATCGATGTTCCGGATGATATGACGCGTCTGACGTTGGATACGATCGGCTTATGCGGCTTTAATTACCGTTTTAACAGTTTCTACCGCGAAGGACAGCACCCGTTTATCGAAAGCTTGAGTCGCGGTTTGAATGAAGCGATGAGTCAGACGAAGCGTCTCGAATGGCAGGATAAGCTGATGGTGAAGACAAGGCGGCAGTTTAACCGTGACGTTGAATCGATGTTTTCGCTCGTCGACCGGATCATCGCTGAACGAAGACAGACCGGGGGCGGGAGCGGAAACGACCTGCTGTCTCTCATGCTTCATGCGAAGGATCCTGAAACAGGCGAAAGGCTCGATGATGAAAACATCCGCTATCAAATCATCACCTTTTTGATTGCGGGGCACGAGACGACGAGCGGCTTATTGTCATTCGCGCTTTATCTGCTCCTTCAGCATCCCGAGCAGCTTAAAAAGGCATACGAAGAAGCGGACCGGGTGCTCACAGATCCGGTGCCTTCTTACAAACAAGTTCAGCAGCTGAAGTATATTCGTATGATATTGAACGAGTCGTTGCGGCTTTATCCGACTGCTCCTGCGTTTGCATTATACGCCAAGGAAGAAACGGTGATCGGCGGCAAATATTTGATTCCGAAGGGTCAGAGCGTAACCGTGTTAATTCCGAAACTGCACAGGGATCAAAGCGTCTGGGGAAAAGACGCCGAAGAATTCCGGCCTGAGCGGTTTGAACGGATGAACAGCATTCCGAAAAACGCGTACAAACCGTTCGGAAACGGCCAGCGCGCCTGCATCGGCATGCAGTTCGCACTTCATGAAGCCACGCTGGTACTGGGGATGATTCTTCAGTATTTTGAACTGGAAGACCACACGAATTATCGCTTAACAATAAAAGAGTCGCTTACTATTAAACCGGACGGCTTTACGATGCGGGTCAAGCCGAGAAGAGAGATAGCACTGATGACAACAGCGGCCCATCAGGAAAAGCAAGCCGCTTTTCGAACAGACATTCACTCACAGACGGCGGCAGATGCCCACGGTACTCCGCTGCTTGTACTGTACGGCTCAAATCTCGGATCAGCCGAAGACGCCGCAAGAGAACTCGCAGACGAGGCGCGTTTGCAAGGCTGGGAAAGCAGAACAGCCGAGCTTGATCAATATAAGGGCACGATCCCGAAGGAGGGAGCGGTGCTTGTCGTAACCGCTTCGTACAACGGACACCCGCCCGATAATGCGAAGGAATTCGTTAATTGGCTTGAACAAGATCCCGAAAAAGACTTACAAGGTGTCAAATATGCCGTGTTCGGATGCGGAAACACCAGCTGGGCCAACACGTATCAGAGGATTCCCCGCCTGATCGACGGCGCATTTGAAAAAAAAGGAGCGACCAGGCTGCATACGCGTGGAGAAGGGGATGCCAACGATGATTTTGAAGGAAGCTTTGAAGCTTGGAAAAACGGTCTTTGGCCTAATTTGAGAAAAGCATTTTCCATAACGGAGCATAAGCAGCAGGCAGACAGACAAGAGCTGTCCGTCGAATTCATCAGCGCACCGGCCGGCTCGCCTCTTGTGAAAACGTATCAGGCGTTTACGGCACAAGTGTTAACGAACCGCGAACTTCAGAGCCCAGACAGCGGAAGAAGTACGCGACATATCGAAATCTCTCTGCCGGAAGGAACTGCATATGTGGAGGGGGATCAACTCGGGGTGCTGCCGCAAAACAGCAATGCGCTCGTCGACAGGGTGCTTCAGCGGTTTGGATTAAGCGGAGATGAACACGTTTTGATCAGCGGAGAGCGCCGCGTCTCCCATTTGCCTTTCGATCGCCCGGTTAATGTCACAGCACTGTTTCAAAACAGCGTTGAACTGCAGGAGCCGGCCACAAGAGCCCAGATCCGCGAGCTGGCTGCGCATACCGTTTGTCCGCCGCATCAACGGGAGCTTGCCGCGCTTTTGGAGGATGAGGCCTACAAAGCGCAGGTCTTGCAGAAGCGTTTGACGATGCTTGATCTTCTTGAACAGTATCCGGCATGCGAGTTGCCGCTCGCCCGCTTTTTGGCGCTTCTGCCTTCATTAAAACCGAGGTACTATTCCATTTCCAGCTCGCCCCGGGAACATGCCCGGAACACGAGCATCACCGTCGCCGTTGTAAGCGGACCGGCGCTGAGCGGCCGGGGGCAGTACCGCGGTGTAGCATCAAACTATCTGGCAGAACTCGCCCCGGGGGACAGCATATCGTGTTTTGTCCGGGAGCCTTCGTCCGGCTTCAGGCTGCCTGATGATCCCGAAACGCCGCTCATCATGGTCGGACCGGGAACGGGAATCGCGCCTTTCCGCGGCTTTCTTCAGGCGCGCCGCATTGCAAAAGAAGCGGGAGCAGCACTCGGCGAAGCCCATTTGTATTTCGGCTGCCGCCATCCGGAACACGATTATCTGTACCGCGACGAATTGGAAAGAGCAGAACAGGACGGGCTCGTACACCTGCATACTGCTTTTTCGCGGCTTGAAGACAGCCCGAAAACGTATGTGCAGGATCTGATTAAAGAGGACGCGGAAAGGCTGATTCATCTGCTGAACAGCGGCTGCCGGCTGTACGTTTGCGGAGACGGCGCAAAAATGGCCCCGGCCGTTGAAGATGCTTTATGCGAAGCGTACGAACACATAATGCAGGCAAGCAAGGAAGAAGCGCAAAGCTGGATCTCTAAACTGCAGGAAGAAGGACGCTACGCAAAAGACGTCTGGTCCGGCGCAGGAATTGCCGGAGGAACTGCGCCAGTGCCCGCACAGCCGCAAGTCTAAAAAAAGAGGCATCCGGATGTCCGGATGCCTCTTTATTACGGCCTGGAGCTGATGTTATGTATGAATGTCATGAGGACTGATGCTACAAGCAATACCAATAAGATACACCCGACTTTAGCAGCTGTTTCCCAGCCGTTGAAAAAAGCCAGGCTGTTGATTGATTCCTGGCCCTTGAAGATCATATACACCGATAAAGGCGTTAAGATGACCACGCCTGTCCCCTTTAATAAAAGGGCTTTACGGCTTTCCTTTTTCGATTCATCCCACGAGTACATCAGGATGAACACAAAGCCGCACAAAGCGATGATATCTATCAACACCCCGCTGTCATTCATGATCCATCTCAAATAGCTTCCAAAAACAACGGATGCAATCAATCCGTAAAACCCTATTTTCTTCATGCCAAAACCCCCTCATCCAATTATAGCGGATATAAGGTAAGGAGAAAGCCTGACGGGATGCATTTACCTTTCTAAAAACGGCTGATCTTCAAAAGGAATTGCCATGCCGGCTTTTCCTTATATATCGGCATTCTTTGAAAAAGGCTTAAGCTGTTTCTTTGCTTCGGCTTCCCTTGCACCTTTTCCGGCAAAGAAGATAACCGGATAGGCAATTAAAAGCAGTCCTGCAATAAAAGAGATGATTCCCGGCCACTCAAAGTGAGTCCAGAAAAAACCGCCGAATGAACCGGCTAAGCTTGAACCGAGATAATAGCTCAGCAAATAAAGAGATGAAGCTTGAACACGCTGTTCACCCGCCTGCTGGCCGACCCAGGAGCTGGCGATCGAATGCGCTCCGAAAAATCCGAACGTAAAAACGGCGATACCGGCAATTTTCAGCGGCAGCCAGGTGAAAAGCGTGATCAAGGCGCCTGAAGCCATGATGGCGATTGCGATCTTGATCATGAATGAAGTGCCGTAGCTGTCGGCTTTCTTTCCCATGTAAACCGAGCTGAGCGTTCCTGCCAATTAGACGATAAAGATCAAACCGATAATCGTTTGCGACAGCCGGTAAGGAGGGCCCATCAATTGAAATCCGATATAGTTGAACATCGTGACAAAGCTGCCCATTAAGATGAAGCCGAGGGAAATGAGCAGCATGAGCCGTCCGTTCACAAAGACAGTCCGGTAGGCCAGGCGTGTTTTTTTAAGATTGGTTTGTTTTCTTGCAGAGTGCCGCGGCTGCGGCAGGAAAACCCAAAACAGATAGCTTAGTACGAAACAAATGATGCCGATGATGGCGAGCGCATCCCTCCAGCCGAAAAGGTCTGTCAAAAGGCCGGTCAACAGCCTGCCGCTCATGCCGCCAAGGCTCGTGCCGCTTATGTAGAGTCCCATCATTTTGCCGAGCCCCTTCGGATCGAATTCTTCGCCGACATACGTCATAGCGATGGCTGGAACGCCTGCAAGGAAAAAACCAAGAAGCCCCCTCATTACAAGCAGGGTGGCAAAATTCGGACTGAACGCTGTTAAAAGCCCGAGGACAGATGTTGCAAAAAGCGAAATCGTCATGATGTTCCTGAGGCCAAACCCGTCCGCCAATGCGGCCGCAGCTAGCAAAGCAAACGCCAGTATGCCGGTTGAGATGGATAATGTTAGGCTTGCCGACGCGGCTGATATGCCGAATTCCTTCGCAAATACCGGCATTAGCGGCTGTGTGGTGTACAATGTCGCAAATATGACAAAACCGCTGATAAATAATGCAATGCTTGCTTTTTGATAAACCTTTGTATGCGGCTGAATGTAATTCATGCTGGTCCCTCATTTCGAAAATCTGCTCTATGATCCATCCTACGCTTTCGTTTGCAATGTGTCTAATTTATAATAACTATGATTATGATGCATCTTGATTATGATGAGGAGGTGAGACAGTGGAACTCCATCAAATTGACAACTTTATTGCCGTCAGCAAGCATCGCCACTTTACGAAAGCTGCTATGGAGCAGTGCATTTCCCAGCCGGCTTTGAGCCGGTCCGTCAAAAAGCTTGAAGAAGAATTGGGCGTTCCTTTGTTTATTCGCGGATCAAAGTCCGTCCGGCTCACAAAGTACGGCAAACAGTTTCTCGTCAATGCAAAAAAAGCCCGCCATGCGCTCGATGAAGGCGTCCGGCAGGTCATAAAAAGCGCAGATCCCGACTATGGAGAAATATCGGTGTCTTTTTTGCATACGCTCGGCTCCCGGCTTATGCCGCAGCTGATCGCCGGTTTTAAAAAACGGCACCCGCATGTGGAGTTCAGGCTTTATCAAGGGGCGAATGAAGTACTTCAGCACATGGTCGAAACAGGAGAGGCTGATATTTGCCTGAGCTCTCCTCCCCTGCCGAACGACCTGCTTGAGTGGACCATCCTTGATAAAGAACCGCTTTATTTGGTGCTGCCCGCCGATCATCCGCTGGCAGGCCAAAACGAAATTGAGATGAAAGCCATTGCGGGGGAAGATTTTGTCGGCTTTAAACAGGGGTATGGACTTCGCTATGTGTTTGATCAAATGTGCCGGGATTTAGAGATCAGCCCGAAGCTTGCGTTTGAAGGAGAAGAGGTTTCGACCATTTTGGGGCTCGTGTCAGCCGGGCTTGGTGCGGCGATTTTGCCGAAAACGGCTGAACATGTCCATTTTCCCGTCGTATTCTGCCGTGTTGCAGATTACCGCTCAGAACGGAAGATCGGTCTTGCCGTCTTAAAAGACCATTATTTATCGCCTGCAGCCTTCAACTTTAAGCAGTTTGTTATTGAATACTATCAAAGGAACGACCGCCCGTAGGCCCGTCTGCCAAAAGAGGGGCGGCAAAAGCCGCACCCCTTAAAAAATGTTATTTTTCATAATGCTGAAACTGAATATCCAATGTGCGAAGATACGTTTGCAATCCTGCGTCTTGTATCGGAATGATGTAGGCTGCCTCATTTGATTCATTATGGTGGGAATGCCATAGCCCCGGCGGTGTGATGAAAGATTTTCCGGTGACCCATTCCACTTTGACCGGATCAATGATTTCCTTTGTCTCGGGATCGATTTTGTTCCCGACTAATGTATACGTCCCCGGCGCCGCATAGGCAACAAAGTCGAGGGCGACCGATTTATGGCTGTGAGGCGCTTGGCTTGAACCCGGAGGGACGATGCCGAACATGGCCCACAGCACATGCGTGATGGTTAACGTCTGATCGAATATGTCATTGTTTAAGAGAATGGAAATGCGGTTGCGAAAACGGGCGTCAGGGGCATTGGCGGCTTCGGCTAATTTTGCTTTTGCCTGTTCAGCGGTGTACAGGGTCGGTTTGAAGCGCGCTTCAGCGGCATTCACGCCTAAATAGCGAAGAAGCGGCGAATCTGTAATATAATAGATGGATGCGTCTTCAAAAGCCGTATGGCGGCTGATTGAACCGGCAGGCAGCGTGAAAAAATCGCCTTTATGCCACTCAATCGTTTCTCCGCAGGAAACGGTTGTACCGGCGCCTTCAATCACGTAATATAATTCGCTTGTTGCATTCGGTTTGGTATTGATCGTATCACCCGTGCGAATCTTGATAAAATGCGCGAGAAGGGATGGGCTTGATGCAGGATAATCCGTTTTAAGCTCGTTTGAAATGTCCAAAGGAATGATCTGCGTTTCTCCGGAACGGTACAGTTCCGGACCGAACTCTTTAATCGGGACCGGGCTGATGATTTCGCTTCCAATCGGATCGGAAGCAGTGGTATACTCAAAAAAACGGGCATGCTTCGTCAACTGTTCGGCATGGGTTTCAGAATGGGTAGACATAAGAAAACCTCCTGTTATTTTTTGATAATTCTATCATATTTGACATGGAAGATGTTAGTAAACGAATAAAAAGATAAAGAAAGAGGGATTGGTTGTGGCAAAAGGATTGAACGGCAAACGAATTGCCATCGGAGGCTCGCGAAAAATAGACGAAATCAGCACGCTCATCGAAAAACAAGGCGGAATTCCCGTCGTCCGCTCTCTTCAGGGAACCGTTTTTTTGGCGGAAAAAGAGGTCGAGCCTGATTTGAAAGCATTTGTTGAAACTGGTGCCGATTGGGTGATATTTACGACCGGGATCGGCACTGAAACGCTTGTCAATGTAGCTGAAAAACTTGGAATCTGCGGACGCTTTTTGCAGGCGATCCGCAGGGCAAAAGCGGCATCAAGGGGCTACAAAACGATCGCTGCCTTGAAAAAGCTCGGCATTACCCCTGAAGCTTCCGATGAAGACGGAACGACGGGAGGACTGATTCGCGCGCTGGAGCCTTACGATTTGACCGGACAACGGGTCATGGTGCAGCTTCATGGAGAAAATGCGCCGTCACTCATGAAGTTTCTGGAGGAGAAAGGGGCGTCCGTATGTCCAATTCTGCCTTACCGGCATATCGCTCCGAAAGAGGAAACCGTTGCTTTGTTGTGCCGGGAAATCGCAAGCCGCGAGGTCGATGCGGTTTGTTTCACGACGGCCGTTCAAGTCCGTTCGCTATTTAATTATGCGAGAGAAAAGGGTGTCGCCGAAGACATCGTCAAAGCTTTTGGGGAATCCGTTTTAGCGGCAGCCGTCGGGAAGGTGACGGCGGAAGCGCTGAAGGAGGAAGGCGTAGAGCGGCTGCTTGCCCCTGAGCTGGAACGGATGGGGGCGATGATCGTTGAGCTGTCCCGTCATTATTCATAGCGCAAAACAAAAACGACATTCCAAAACAAAGGAATGTCGTTTTCTGCTACTTCAATTTATCATTCAGCACGCTGTCCTCCAAGACCGCGAATTTGTCTCCGTAAACTTTCGTAATGTGCTTTGCTCCCCAATCGCACAGGGAATCCAATATGTCTTTTAACGTCCAGCCGTATTCGCTGAGCTCATATTCGACTTTCGGCGGAACCTGCTGGTACACGATCCGGTTAATGACGCCGTCATCTTCTAATTCGCGCAATTGCTGGGTCAGCATTTTTTGCGTAATGTTCGGCATGAGGCGTTTCAATTCGCTCGTCCGCTTTTTGCCGTGCGTTAAATGGCAAAGAATGACGCACTTCCACTTTCCGCCGATGACTTCAAGGGTTGCTTCGACCGAGATATTGTATTTTTTCTGCTTCATCTTCATCCTCCGATCGATAGGTACTTAAAAGTACCTATCATACTTTTTGGTTCCTATGATACTTAAAAGTACGTACTTTTTTTCATCACTGATATGTACCATAATATCATTTGCCGGCGATCATTTGCTATACAAAAAATCAAGGAGGAATGATATGTCTTCTTTTCATAAAAAACGAAGCATACCGGCGCTTTTGGCTTTAGCCGTCAGCGCATTTGCGATCGGTACGACGGAATTTATCAGCGTCGGCCTGCTGCCGCTTATTGCGGACGATCTGCATATTTCGGTCACGACAGCAGGGCTGACTGTTTCTTTATATGCCTTGGGCGTAACATTCGGGGCACCCGTTTTAACATCGGTAACGTCCCTTATGTCGAGGAAAACATTGCTGCTTTTGATTATGCTTGTTTTCATGATCGGAAACAGCATCGCCGCGTGTGCCGGGAGCATCGGCATCCTCTTAGCAGCGCGCGTTCTTTCGGCATTTTCGCACGGGGTATTTATGTCAATCGGCTCAACGATTGCTGCAAGCCTTGTGCCGGAAAATAAAAGGGCGGGCGCGATTTCCATCATGTTTACGGGACTCACCGTGGCGACGATTACTGGTGTTCCGATCGGAACCTTTATCGGGCAGCAATTCGGCTGGAGGCTTGCTTTTACGGCCATCGTTGCCGTCGGTGCGGTTGCTTTTATCGCAAACAGCATCCTTGTGCCGTCCAATTTGCCAAAAGGCGCCCGGACGACGATCCGAAGTCAGTTTAAGCTTGTGACCAATGTCCGCTTATTGCTTTTATTTATCATTACGGCTTTGGGGTACGGCGGCACGTTTGTCGTCTTCACTTATTTAACCCCGCTCCTTCAGCATGTCACAGGTTTTAAACAAGAGGCCGTCGCACTTATTTTGCTCGTGTACGGAATTGCGATCGCAATCGGCAACATCATCGGCGGAAAAGCTGCAAACAAAAAGCCGCTTGCTGCATTGTTTTATATGTTCATCGCCCAGGCGGCCGTGCTTTTCGCCTTGACGTTTACAGCGCCTTTTAAGGTTGCGGGCTTAATTACGATCATGTTAATGGGCTTGCTGGCTTTTATGAATGTTCCGGGGCTGCAAGTCTATGTCGTCATGCTTGCCGAACGGTTCGTACCGGGTGCGGTGGATGTTGCATCCGCCGTCAATATCGCAGCATTTAACGCAGGCATTGCCATCGGCTCTTATTTAGGGGGCATCATAACGGAGTCGATCGGGATCATTCACGCCCCATGGACCGGGGGAGTCATGGTGCTCGGTGCTGTTCTGCTTACAGGCGTGAGCCTCATGCTCGAACGAAAAGAAAAAAACAGGGACCGGTACTGCAAGGGTCTCTGCGGGACTGCATGTAAAAAAATTAACGAACACAGGAGGTCAATGATGACTGCAAAACATTTACAGGATCGAACAGAATTGCATAATGGAGTGAAAATGCCCTGGTTTGGCATCGGCGTATTTAAAGTAGAAGAAGGTCCGGAGCTGGTAAATGCCGTGAAGACGGCGATAAATCACGGCTACCCGGAGCATTGACACAGCGGCGATATACGGAAATGAAGAGGGAGTCGGAGAAGGCATCCGCCAAGGTTTGCAGGAGGCGGGCATTTCGCGTGAGGACCTGTTTGTAACATCAAAGGTCTGGAATGAGGATTTGGGCTATGAAGAGACAATCGCAGCCTATGAGAAGAGCCTCAGCAAGCTCGGGCTTGATGATTTGGATTTATATTTGATCCACTGGCCTGTTGAAGGCCGCTATAAAGAAGCGTGGAGAGCGCTGGAGGCCCTTTACAAAGCGGGACGCGTCAAAGCGATCGGGGTCAGCAATTTTCAAATCCATCATCTTGAAGACTTGATGAAAGACGCTGAAATCAAGCCGATGGTCAACCAGGTGGAGTATCATCCGCGCCTGACCCAAAAAGAGCTGCATTCATTTTGCACGGAGCACGGCATTCAGCTTGAGGCATGGTCTCCATTAATGCAGGGGCAACTGCTCGGTCATCCTCTTCTTAAAGAAATCGCGGAAACGCACGGCAAAACCGCAGCCCAGGTCATTTTGCGCTGGGACCTGCAAAACGGCGTCATTACGATTCCAAAATCGACTAAAGCGCATCGCATTGCCGAAAACGCGGATATTTTCGATTTTGAGCTGACCAAGGAAGAGATGGCGAGAATCGATGCTTTAAACGAGAACACCCGGGTCGGTCCTGATCCGGATAACTTCGATTTTTAAATGAAGACAACACCGTTCGATATGCGAACGGTGTTTGTTTTATCATCTGAGTTCATATCCTTTTTCCAGCGCGAGCAGTCGTTTTTTCATTTCCAAGCCGCCCCTGTACCCTGTCAGTTTCCCGTTCTTTCCGATGACCCGGTGACAGGGAACCGCGATTAACAGCGGATTGGCGCCGATCGCCGCTCCCACGGCACGGACGGCCTCCGGCTTTTCGATCCTTTCGGCGATGTCCGAATATGAGCAAGTTTCTCCATAAGGAATGTCTTGCAATGCTCGCCAGACGGACAATTGAAAGGGGGTTCCGCAAAGGTCGACAGGGAAGCCGAAAACTTTCCGTCCGCCGTTCACATACGCGGCCAGTTGATCCGCATAAGGCCGCAATGCTTCATCATCGCGCACTGCACAATCGGCAAGGCCCCGCTTGGCAAACCAGGCAGCCAGTTCATCATATGAGCCTGTAAAACAGAGGCCCGCAGCTGTCGCCGCCATATACAGATTCCATTCGCCAGCTTTCAGCTTGCTCCAATATACGATTTGACCGGTCATTGCTCCACCTCCCGCTTCATTTGCCGAAACGACGTCGGCGTTTGCCCTGTTTTCTTTTTAAAGAGGGCGGAAAAGTAATCCGCATTCGCGATGCCGACTTTGGCGGCGATTTGTGCGATCGTTTCGTCTGAAGCGGCAAGAAGCTTGCCCGCTTCACATATTCTTTTTTGGCTGATGTATTCAAGCGGAGAAACGCCTTTGATCCGTTTGAACGTCCGCTGAAGTTGAAAAGGGCTGGCATGGCACATCTCAGCCAATACAGAGAGCGTCAGCGGCTCGTGATAGCGTTCGCCGATGATCAGAGCGGTCCGCTCGCACAGCTCCTCATCTGGCAAAAGCGGTCCGTCCGGATTGCATCGCTTGCAGGGGCGGTACCCTTCTGATAAAGCTTTTTGCGCATTCGGGAAAGTGCGTACATTGTCAATATGAGGGACCCTCGATTTGCAGGAAGGACGGCAAAATACACCTGTCGTGTTGACCGCATAATAAAACACTCCGTCGTATGATGAATCGTTTTCAACAATAGCCCGCCACTTTTCAGGCGTGAGGCCGGATTTGTCATTCATGTGATCACCCCCGATGTATGTCAGTATAACCTGAAAGCGGGCCGATGCGGTAACTTTGGGAATGGAAGAGCAAGATGACAAAGGTCATCTTCTCCGAAGCCCTGTATAGTGTTACAGTGAAAGAAGACTTGAAGAGGTGAGGGTATTGGTAAAAGCAGTGGATCACGCCTCCTGAAATAAAAAAACATTCTATTTTAGGAGGCTAACCATGAATTTTCAAAGAATTGATCTTGAACATTGGCACAGAAAACCTTATTTTGAGCATTACATGAACGCCGGAAAATGCTCATTCAGCATTACGGCAAATATTCGCATCACCGAATTGCTCGACAGGCTGCGTGACAAAAATATGAAGCTTTATCCCGCATTTATTTACATGGTGTCAAAAGTTGTCAACGCCTACCCTGAATTTAGAACGGCATTCAATGACAAAGGGGAATTGGGATATTGGGAACGGCTGAACCCGTGCTATACGATCTTTCATCAAGAGGATAAGACCTTTTCCGCCGTATGGTCGGAATACTCGGAAGACTTCCCGCGTTTTTATCAGACGTATCTTGGAGATACCCGAGCGGTGTGGAGACAAAAATGGCTGTGGGCAAAAAAAGATGTGCCTGCCAATTCATTTTCGGTCTCTTCGATTCCGTGGACCAGTTTTACAAGCTTTGATCTTCATCTTGCAAATACAGAGCACCTGCTCCCGATTATTACGAACGGAAAATACTTTTCTCAAGGGAATGATACCTATTTACCAAGTCCACCATGCCGTGTGTGACGGCTATCATGCCGGCGTTTTTATGAATGATGTAGAGCGTCTGGCCGATTGCTGCGGGGAATGGCTCCTTTAGATGCTAAAAAAAGTCCTTCTCAACCTGAGAGGGACTTTTTTTAGAAGCTATTCTTTCGTCAGCCATTCTTTCACGACTAAAGCGGAAGAGCCGCTTTCAATGAGCGGATCGGACTGTCCGATTTGTTTTGCTTCTTCAAGTGAATGGGCGCGGATGAGGTATGCACCGCCTGTTTCATCGCTGAAAGGGCCGTACATTTCTAAACGGTTTTCCGCTTTCAGCCGATCTAAAAAGTCGTAATGATCAGGTACATATGCAGTGTTAAAGTTTTCTGTCCGGGTTGTCATCAATAAATATCTTTTCACGATAAGTTCCTCCCTCAAAAGAGTGCTTCTATTTTAGCACATAACCAATCACCCGAGGTTTCTGTTTCAGATGCTTTCGGTAATGAGCATCATGAAGCAAACGGATCACCGGCCTGATGAAAAGCTGAAATCCGATTGCAAAAAGCCAAGCCCCCGCTTCCTTTCATTGATCAGAAAAAAAGAAAGAGCTTCCGGCAAAAATCGTTCAATGTGTAAAGCACTTATACCTTTTCTTGCTCGTATCGATCGCTTTTTTCCTTTATCTCATGTGCCGCGGCGATTTCCCTTCACCTACCCTCCAGGAAAGCTTCTGATAAACGAGGATGACTGGTATTCCTAATACTATGATAAATAGACTGCTGTTTTCCGGTGTTTCCGGTGCATTATAATTCGAATATCGCTTAGGGGAGGTGAGACAAGATGGAAAAAGACAACCGAACAAAGGCATCCGGCATCTCCCGCGGTCTCGTGTTTCTCATGGCGATCGCTTCAGGGATCACCGTTGCCAATATTTATTTGAATCAAACGCTATTGGTCAGCATGGGGCAAACGTTTCACGTTACTGCTGCACAAGCGGGGATGATCGCTACAATCACCCAGGCGGGCTATGCACTGGGGAATTTCATGCTGGTTCCTCTTGGCGACATTTTTGAAAGACGGCGTCTGATTGTTGCTTTGCTGGTCCTCGTATGTCTATGTTCTGTAGCTTCAGCGTTTGCCCAAAATTTTCTCTGGCTCGCGGCCGCACAGCTCTTGTTGGGGGTTTTTACTATTATTCCGCAAATTATCGTTCCCTTTGCAGCCGATCTGGCAGATGAAAACGAGAGAGGAAAAGTGCTCGGAAATGTTGCGATTGGCTTGGTATGCGGAATATTGGGGGCCAGGCTGATCAGCGGAATCATCGATTCGCATGCCGGCTGGAGGACGGTGTACTGGATAACGTGCGGGTCAACGCTTATCATCATGTTGCTGATTCGCTTGTTTATGCCGAAAAGTAAGGCTTCACACACGATTAATTACGGAAAACTCCTTGCGTCTCTGGGACCTTTGCTCCTCAGGGAAAACACGTTAAGGAAAGCATGTCTGAGCCAGGGGCTTATGTTCGGCGCCTTTAGTTTATTTTGGACGACTCTCGTCTTCCTGCTGAATGACCCGCCTTATTCTTACGGAAGCCAGGCTACCGGCATGATCGGACTCGTCGGAATCGGCGGGGCCTTTGCCGCGCCTGTGATCGGACGGGTTATTGACAAGAGGGGCGCGATTTTTGCCAATGTGCTTTGCATGTCAATCTCGCTGCTTGCTTTTATGCTGCTTTTTTCAGGAAAACAATCTTTAATCGCCATTATTATTGGAGCATTATTCGTAACAATGGGGACACAAGCCAATCAGGTTGTATGCCAGGTCATGATTTTTCAATTGGCGGCTGATATGAGAAGCCGCCTTAACGGCATGCTGATGGTCATGATTTTTCTGGGCGGCGCGTTGGGCTCATATGCGGGTGTTTTGGCCTGGACCGGATTTCATTGGACCGGCGTCTGCCTGCTCGGAATGTTCATGATCGGCATTGCCTTCACTTCGCTTTTGATTCCCGACCGGTCAATCCAAGAAATAGGGGAGGAATAATGAATGATGCAAACGAACGAACAATATCATAAAGGGCTCAAAGTTTTAGAACAAATCGATAAAGATCACTATAAGGCGATCGTAGAAAGCTTCAAAGAATCGGTTGCCCCCGATCTTGGAAGGCTGGCCGTGGAGTTTAATTACGGACGGATTTTTTCGAGACCGGGCCTTGACTTGAAATCCCGCTTGTTGGCTTCGGTAGCCGGGCTGACGGCGCTCGGAAACACAGAACAGCTGCCGTTCTATATCAACGGTGCATTAAATACCGGGTGGACACAGGAAGAAATCGTCGAAGTCATGATGCAGATGATCATATATTCGGGCTTTCCTAACGGGCTGAATACGATATTAACGGCTGCTTCTGAAGTGTTTGCAGAAAGAAACCGGCATGCGAAAAGTTCCAGCCAATCAGAATAAGCGCGTTTCATATTCTTTTGCTCCCGATTCATGTAGAATCATATATTAAGATGATTCCCGCATGCAGGAGGAGTGAGTGTCTTTGAGTGGGATAAAAGGAAAAAGGAAAGAGCTCGGCGATTTTTTGAAGTTAAAAAGGTCGACAGTATCACCTGAAGAATACGGGTTGCCGATAGGTCCCAGAAGAAAAACGAAAGGGCTCAGAAGAGAGGAGCTGGCACAACTCTCCGGAATAGGAGTGACATGGTATACGTGGCTCGAGCAGGGGAGGGATATCCAAGTATCGACACAGGTGTTGGAAAGCATCTCAAGAGTGCTCAAATTAAACTATGAGGAAAAAAAGCATGTCTTTCTTTTGGCCGGACAGCAAATCCCGATGTATGACCAGCAAAGCTCCAGCCGGCATTTGAGCCCGGTCGTCCAGAACCTTATCCAGCACAATTTAAAGGGTTGCCCCGTTTACATCACAGACGAAAAATGGGACGTGATTGCCTGGAATGAAGCTGCTTGCGCGGTGTTCGGCGATTTTAACCGCATGAGCAAAAAAGAAAAGAACGCGATCTGGCGCTGTTTTTGTTCCGAGGAATATCAAAGCCTTCTCGCAGATTGGGAAAGCCATGCAAAAAGACTGCTGGCGCAGTTTCGGGCCACGGCGTCAAGATTTATCGGAGAGGAATGGATCAAGGAGCTGACAGATGAACTGTCTGAAAAAAGCCCCGAATTTCATAGGTGGTGGAATCATCACGAAGTGCTCGGAACGCCCCCCGGTGAAAAAGAGATACGCCACCCCCTTGCCGGCGTCATGTTTATGGAGCATGTCACCCTGCAAATATACGATTCCCCCGATTTGAAGCTGACGGTCTACAGACCCCTGGAAAAGGAGGACACGACCGCAAAGCTCAATCGTTTGCTATCTGCCCGATCCGCCAGCTCATAAAAGAGGCCGTGTTTTCTTGCGGCCTCTTTTTTAAGGGAGGATTTCTCAGTTATTTAGATGGCGCGCATGATCCAGGCTGAAGACGGAAATAACAAAAATAGCCCGGACATCGGGCTATTTTGCATTGTGCTACCGCTCGCAGGCATAATGGTCATGATCGCGGTCCATTTTAGCCTGATACGCGGGATGGGAGCTTGGCACACCGTTTGGATATTTCTTTCTCAACTCGGTGCAATTGGCAAACGTTTCTTTGCCGCCTGATGCCGGAGCGGAAGAATTTGAGTCTTTGCTTGCTGCAGCAGATTTTGGCACGGAGTCTGACTTTAGCGCTGTCTTTGTTTTTCCAACGACACATCCGTTGAACCCTTTGTCTGTCGCATAGCCGGACTTGCTCCAAATCGCAATGTGCTTTTTCTTAGCGGCGTTTTCAACCTTTTGATATTCATCTACGTACTTTGTATTTGGCGGATATATGTAGGCTACCCTGGCAAGGCCGTCCTTTAAAAGCTGTTCCTGAACCGACTTTCCGTCAGCGTATACATAGGCCAGCAATCTTCCATACTTGTCGGTGCGGCCGCCTTTGTCAAATTCCAATTCCAGCTTGCCGCTCTCAACGAGTTTTTTGTTTTCTTCAGAAGCGTCTTTTCCGTATGGCTGAACGCATGAATTCGGTTTTTTTGTTTCAGGCGTATCGACGAGCAAATAGCGGACTGTTTTTACTTCCCCATTATATTTAACTTTAATCGTGTCGCCGTCGACAGCACGGACAAGGGTGACAGCCGTGCGATCTGTGCGACCGTCATCTGCTGCACCGGATCGTTCTGATTTTGAGCCGGAAACGGCATTGGAGTTGCAAGCTGTCAAAGAAAAACTGAACACGAGTGCAGCGATTGCCAAAAAACATTTTTTCAAAGCAAAATCCCCCTAAGCTGTAAGTTGAACAAACTATATCATCAGCCAAAAAAGTAAAATTTTCAAGGGGGAATTTATTTTCAGAGCCGTTTTTCTTATCATTCCTTTGCTTTATCTGCTCCTCCCAAAATATCAGGATTGCTCATTGACAAATTCGTGCCAATCAAATTGCTGACGGTAATATAAATAAAAAATCCAAACATCATGACATCAACAAGCAAACTAATTCTGCGATGTTGTTTAAAATATGCTCTTACGTTCCTAATCTTGTTCATTATGCACCTCTGGATGAAATATTATATGGAAAATAATACCATTTTAATAGAGTAACACGCAAATTACATTCGGTGGCCGGACCTATGAACTCAATGCAGAAAAATGGCTGATGACATATTGCCTGAACGTTTCAGCCACCGGTGATAAATACCTTCCTTGCTGTTTTATTAAACATGTTCGAACATTTGCGGAACAGCCGGCAGCTTGTTTTGGTCTGATTTTGGCTGGCTGGGCGTTGCCGACATGATTACGGTCATGCATTTCTGTCTGCATTGCTGGCAAAAAAGGTTGAAGCGAGCTTAACAAAAAAGAGCTGTCATCAGACGGCTCTTTTTCATTTAGTCTTTTGGAATCGCATAAAGTCTGGTACATTAATAGTGAAGAATGAAAAAACACGATCCGGTTGGTAGTCCGGATGCATGTTCATCATGTCAGTAACCTTCCCCTCCTCGGGATGTCCGTCGTTCTTCTGTCACATTAATAGAGGAGGGAATCGTTATGAAATTAACGATTTACTATGACGGCCAGTTTTGGGTTGGAATCGTTGAGATTGTACAAGAGGGGAAATTAAAAGCATTCCGCCATTTGTTCGGCAAAGAGCCGAAGGATTCGGAAGTGCTGCATTTTGTTTACCATCAGCTTACCGGTTTGATTTCTCAAGCCGAAAAGGAAGGACTCAGCGTAAAAGCTGAAGCGAACAAGAGGATCAACCCGAAAAGATTGCAGCGGCTCGTTTCCAAAGAAATGAAGACAGCCGGTATGTCAACGAAAGCCCAGCAAGCGATCAAACAGGAGCTTGACGCAAAAAAAGCGATGAAAAAGCGCTTGAATAAACAGCAGCGCGACATCGAAAAGGAGCAAAAGTACCTGCTGAGAAAGCAAAAAGCGAAAGAAAAGCACAGGGGAAAGTAGCGGATCCAGCTCATGTTTAACATTTCCGTTTTTCCATCCATGAACATAGCTGTCTATTAGAACTGAGAAAGCCCTCTAATATTAGAGGGCTTTCGAATGTTTAATACGGCACGCTTTTTCCTTTATTCAGCCTGATGAGCCTTCGCTTTTCGCATTTTATAAATCGCAATCAGCAAGATAAACCAGGCAGGAGTTACAAACAAGGAAACGCGGGTATCTTCCGCAAGTGCGAGAACGACGAGAATAAACGCCAGGAAGGCGAGAATCAAGTAATTGGAAAGCGGATAAAGCGGCATTTTAAATTTGTTTTCTTTAGCCAAATCCGGTTTAGTTTTTCGGTATTTCATATGGCAGATGACGGTGATTCCCCAAATAAAGATAAAACATACGGTGGAAATGCTTGTAATCAGCGTAAATACGCCTTCGGGCATGATATAGTTCAGCGTAACACCGATTAAAATAACGATCGTTGAAAAGAACAGCGCATTGTTCGGTACTTTACGGGAAGTCAATTTTGCCAATGAAGAAGGTGCATTGTTTTCTTTGGCAAGCGAGTATACCATCCGGCTTGTGCTGAATACCGCGCTGTTGCATGCAGAAGCCGCGGATGTGAGCACAACAAAATTGATAATGCTCGCCGCCGCCACGATTCCGATCGCTGCGAAGACTTGAACGAACGGGCTTTCGCTCGGATTAATGGCCTTCCAAGGATAGATGCTCATAATAACTAGCAGAGCGCCGATATAGAAAAGGAGAACCCTGATCGGAATATTGTTGATCGCTTTTGGAATGACTTTTTCCGGGTCTTTTGTTTCGCCCGCCGTAAGCCCCACAAGCTCAATCCCTACAAACGCAAAGACAACCATCTGGAACGAGAGGATAAAGCCGTTAAACCCATTCGGGAACATGCCGCCGTGGCTCCAAAGATTCGTAAAGCTTGCTGCGCCGGAATGCGTGGTAAAGCCTGTGAAAATCATAAAGAGACCGATGACGATCAGCGCCAGGATGGCAATGACTTTAATCAATGCAAACCAGAATTCCATTTCTCCAAAAAGCTTGACTGTTGCAAGGTTCATAATGAGCAAGATAATAAGCGCGATTAACCCTGGCACCCACTGCGGAACACCGGGCAGCCAATACTGAGTGTAGAGGCCGACTGCCGTTAAATCGGCCATCGCGATTGAAATCCAGCAAAACCAGTAGGTCCAGCCGGTGATAAACGCTGCCATGTTTCCTAAATAGTCTTGTACGAAATCAACGAACGAGTGATACTCCAAATTCGATAAGAGCAGCTCTCCCAAGGAGCGCATAATCAAAAAGCAGATGATCCCTGTGATCAAGTAAGCAAATAAAATCGAAGGTCCTGCAAAATGGATCGATTTACCCGACCCGAGAAACAAGCCTGTTCCAATGGCCCCGCCGATCGCGATTAATTGGACGTGCCTGTTTTTTAAACCCCTCTCTAATTTTTGTTTATGTATTTCCTTATTTATATTGTCTGTCACTTTTTTTATCCCCCACTTGAAAATTTGTTTTGTTGTATCAACCCTCGTTATTTATTAGTATTGATTATACACCAAAATTGCATATTTATAATAGATGAATCTTTATCCTCTTGTAAAACAATTCGGACCTCCAATCGTCAGATTAGAATGAACAGTCTAACAATATATTAGACGGTTTGGAATACCAGATCAACATTTAAAAAATGAGAGATGGATTCAAAAGGGGTGGGGGGCTTTTATATCCGCGGCAGTACCGGGGCACTCAGTTAGCTCAAGAGCTTTGCAAGAAGAGCAGGGGAATGTAAAAAGATGTAAGACGAAATGATGCGTTAAGCAATCCTGTTTATAAGGAACAATAAAATCAAGAGTTGAAGAGAAAGTCCGCAAGCCCGCGGGATCGTATTCTTCGGATTGCAGATGACCGGGAAGCGAGGTTGCAGTTTGGCTGCTTGAGGGGGAAAGTTATGTTTTAGCGTATGGAGCTTATTCACGGTCAACACTGCCCAATGAACGGCTAAAATAAAAAATAGGGCGGGACCGGGGGAAGTAAGTTCCCCGTATCTCCACCCAGCAAACTATCATGATCCATAGCTCTATACCAGCACACCATTTTATTTAGAGGAAAGCTTACTGATGGGCTTTGGCGTTTACTAGTGAGATCGTGCATAAATGTGAAGTTGTATTTCACTTATTAGATAGTTCGGCAGCTGCTTTATAAATTGTCTCAAATAAGACTTCAATGTCCGCTTCTTCAATACAAGAAAAAGCAATTCTTAAGTCGGTGTCATTAATAGAAATCGTCCCTATACCATATTCATCCAGCAAGTAGTTTCGCAACTTTTCTGCGTTGATGTTATTTAATTTTAAACACATAAAATAACCTGAATTAAAAGGGTAGTAACTCCAATATTCATTATATTTTTTATTGTTGTCGAGCACTTCTTTTACTTTCTTTGCTCTATTAAGCAGTATATTGAATTTTTCTTGTTTTTCTTTTTGGAAAAACTCATTTCTTAGAGCGTTTAAAACCAAGGTTTGAGAAGGGTGTGATCCGCTTGAAATTGTAGATCTGATGGATCCCCATACCTTTTTCTCAAGCGCTTCATTAACATCTTTACCCAAGTTGGGAAATGTTAAAAAGCCTACGCGCAATCCCCAAACAAATTCTTCTTTAGTAGCTCCGTCCAATTTAATTGCCAAGATATTTGGATGAATGTTAATGAGTTTAGAAAAAATCGATTCTTGAATAGAATCTTCATAGAACAGCCCAAAATAGGCATCGTCAGTAATTACAAGGAATTTTTTTCTTGAATCGGCCTGTGCTTTTAAAACTTTCACAATATTGTCGACTTCTGCCTCCGTTGGAGTGTAGCCGGTCGGATTGTTAGGGAAATTCAGCAGGACAATCAATTTTTCTTCACTGGCTTGTTCAATGCATTCAGCGAAGCCATCTATATTAAACTGATTATTTTCGTCGAAAAATGGAAAGTGAGAAAACTTCGCTTTTCTTCTTGTCTCGAATGTTAATTTATAATTTCCCCATAGTTTATCAGGGAGAATGATTCTGTCATTGCGATCGCAAAATAGGTCGGCGACGATGCTCAATCCATGAGTAATCGCATTCGTAACGATCGGAAGGTGAATATCTTGTTCTTGCAGAGAATCGTTATCTTCGATTAATTTCTTTTTCCATTCTTGTCTCAAGCTTACTTTTCCGCCGGGCGGTGCATACGGAAAAACATCTTCGGGATTTAATCCGTTAAGCTGTTCACTTACGGATTTAAGGTGCATAGGTTCGTCATGCTCCGTAGCAATCCCGATCGTGGCATTGATTCTGAAGGCCTTCTTTTTTGCTTCTGCGGCTTGCGTGAGGATTCCTTTAGGGTAAAAAAGTTCTTTTCCCAGGTCTGAAAGTAAGTCGAATACCAGCGGATTCTGCTCTTGAATGGATTTGTTTAATTCTTCGGCGAATTTGTTCATCACAAACCTCCTCAAAAATTTCCTTTTTAAAATATTTACATTAATGGAATGTAATGGTATATTCTTGTTACGTCAGAATTGTACAGACGATTTTCAAACATCTTAACATGGAAAGGATGATTTTTCTATGCCAACTTTGACTCAAAAAAGCAATGGGTTTAAAGACTTGTTAAAAGATGTTGTTCTTAAGATCGCCAATGATAGCAACAGCGAATTGCTTAATAAGCTGATCACCTTTGACAATAAACTTGAAAAAGATTTGGCTTTGCGATCGCTGACGTTTACACAGCAAGTCATATTTCAGGAGGTATGCGAAGGGGCCTTACCGGTTCAGCTGGCTCAAGACATACCCCAAAATTCCGATTATGTAGCGGTAGGCTATAAAAGCATCGGCAAGCCGATCATTGATATCAATTATCAAAAAGCAGAACTTGATTTTATAGCCGGTTATTCCCCTCTTAGATTGTCCTCGATTGAACGAATCCAAACCAAGGCAGCTGAATTAAAAAAACGCGAAGCTTTATATGAAATGGAGATTTCCGAGTTTTTTAATGAAGCAAGTGAACAAGAAATAAGAGAAATGGTCGATACCGTTTATTTTAATATATACCACATGGCTCCGGGATTTATTTATATTGAAAATGACATTTTTTCAAATTTTTATGAATTCAATAATACAATAAAGGCGTTAAGAGGAAAATCGGACATATTCATTTTAGATGAGCTAAAAACAAAAGCTTTAAATGAATGGACTTTTGTTGAAAAAAAATATATTTATAACCTGTATTGGCTGATCAGGTCCGGGGGTCCTACCAGAGTTGAAGAATTCAATGCATTCCAGCTGTATTGCACAACTTTGCATCAATATCTAAATGAAAAAATATCAGAGTATCTTAAAGAGTTGGATGAAGATGCTGAAGCTGTTCCAATGAGCATATCTGAAAAAGCTCTTTACACTGCGAAATTAAGAAAAAAAATGCAGGCCGATTTTCTTTTCATAAGAGAAATTAATGGACTTACCGTCCACAAAAAAGAACGATTTTTCAGCTTTTCTGAAGTGCCTGTTTTGACGATCCATAACTTTCCTACCAGTTTAGAAGAATATATCTCCAAAAAATACAACCTTACCTTTTCAGATAATTCCGGGCCTTATGATTTATTTTACAAAATAGTGAAAGCTGGATTTGAAAATGAAATTTTTGTCGATAATGAAGGGAAATTTGACTTTATTGAAGAATTGATTAATGAAACGATTTCTTTGGCTGTTGAAGCAACCGAAGCAGATATGGGGATGAGCAGAAGTTTTAGAAATTTCAAAGAGTTTATCGAAGCAATTGATCATGGCGATGCGGCCCGTGCTTGCAATTGGAAACAGCCTGATTATTTTTGCTGTGTAACACCGAGCGATCAGTTCATGAACAGATTGATTCATAAAGGACCGCTGCTGGCAAACATTTTGCTGGCGATCAGTACAAGAATGCAGTACAACAGCTGGCATTACATGCCCGGCCATTTTCCTTTTGAAGAAGTGCCTGATAACAGACATTTTTACTTCCCTCCCGTGATGGCTGATACCGCAGTATGGAGCAACCAACACCACAAAGGCCACTTAAATGCTCAAGTAAAATACAGTATACGTTCACCGCAGGCCATTATTTACAACAAGAAAACATTCAATGCTTTTTTTGATCTGAGACTGATGAAGCAAGAGGGTGATCCGTTCTCTCAACATGATTTAAAGACAGCGCTTTATTATACATCCGTACTGCAAAATTTATACCAGGCTTTGATGGATTATATTGCGGAAACCAGAATTGATTATTGCATTAACTCTTTTACTAAGAGCTGGTTCAAAAAACATTACACAATTTGATCAAAGGGGTTAAAATTTTATGAATAATAAAAATAAAACAATATTATACATCAATCTAAGATCACATCCAGTTGAAAGAGTTGAACCGCTTAAACAAGCCAGAAAAATGGGACTGAGAGTCGCGTTATTGACTGATAAAAAACCTGATATAGATCTTTCATTGGTCGATGACATCTTAATGTCGAACACTTACTGCAAGGAAACAGCGCTGAAAGATGTTTTGAAGTATCAGGAAAAACACCCGATTTCGGGTGTGCTGACATGGTCTGACAAGGATGTAGAGCTCGTTTCTTATATAGCAAATAAACTGGGGCTGCCTGGCCCCAGTGCGGCTGCAGCTAAAAACGCGAGAAGCAAATATCTCATGAGAAAATCGTGGGAATCTGTACCCGGTCTCTCCCCGAAATTTAATCGGGTTACATCTCTTGAAGATTTGAAAAGCGCTGCAGAGAAGCTGACATTTCCGCTGATATTCAAGCCGGTCGGGGCTTCGGGCAGCAAATCAATCTTGCTGATTGAATCTGAGGATGATCTGGAGGATGCATATCAGCGTATGACCGATTATACATCCCCGGATAAAGATAAAATATATTCATATTTTCCGAATGAATACATAGCGGAGGAGTATTTGGACGGACCGGAGGTGACCGTAGACGGTCTGGTTCAGGACGGAAAAGTTTACATTGCGGGAGTCATTGATAAACATATCACTCCACAATACTCTATGGAGTATTTTGCAGAGTTTCCTTCTTCCAAATCAGAGGAGACGATTAAAGAAATCGAGGAGAAGGCTGAACAAGCCGTAAAGTCATTGGGGCTGAACAATAGCGCCTTCCATCTGGAGTGCAGAGTAACATCGTACGGAGTAAGAATGATAGAATGTGCTGCCCGTCCCGGAGGCGGCTTTATTGCATCGCATTTGATTAAGATGGCCACAGACCACGCTTTTATGGAAGAAGTGATCAAAATGGCCATCGGCGAACAGGTGAATTTTGAAAAATTAAGAGATTATAAAAGATATGCAGGGATGATCATTCTTCTGCCTGAAGAAAAAGGCTATATCAAGAGGATTGAGGGCGTCGTACAGGCTCTTGAAATCGACTGTATTAAAAAGTTTATCCCCGCCAAACAAGTGGGGGATAAAGTAAATATCCCGCCGGAAGATTTTTCAGCTTATTACGGCGTATTCATCGGCCAATCCGATGATTATAAAGAGTTGGAGGATGCTTTATTTAAAGCTAAAGATACAATCCGTTTTACAGTGAAAGAGGGGTGATAACATGAGAATCCTGCTTATTGCGGCGAGGCACAATATCGTTGAGGCTGCGAAAAAATTAGATTATGAAGTCGTTTTGTTTGAAAATAAACACAGATTATTAAAAGAAACTTTGGAAATAGCAGACGAGACTCATGTTGTGGATTGGGAAAACCATGACGAAGTCGTGCATCTGGCAGCTTCCATTCATAAAATGAAACCCTTTCAAGCTGTGTTTGCATTTGGAGAAAAGGGAGTTCTCCCTGCCGCTTTAATAAAAGAAAAGCTGAATATTTTAGGAAACCCTCTGAAACCTGTAGAGCTCTCCAAAGACAAGGGGAAGATGAGAAAGCTGCTTAATGAGAGGGGGATATCGCTCGTTCGGTACGCCGTATCCCACAGCACAGCAGATCTTAAGGAAGCCGTTGGCAGGATCGGTTTGCCATGTATCATAAAGCCGGTTGCCGGCACTGCAAGTTCAGGTGTTTTCAAGATCAATACTTCTTCAGAACTTGATCGATTATTCAAGCAAGAATATTTGCAAGATGAAGAAAAAATGGAAGTCATCGTTGAGGAATACTTAAACGGTGCGGAGTACAGTGTTGAATCGATTTCTTTTAACGGCACTCATCATATCATAGGGATCACTGAAAAATTCACGACAGGAGAGCCTTCATTTATAGAAACCGGTCATTTCTTTCCGGCTGTTTCACTTCAACAGAACACAGCAAACGATGTGAAAGATTTAACACTGAAGGTGTTACATGCGATCGAACATGAAATAGGTCCTGCTCATACAGAAATTAAAATAACAGCAGACGGCCCTAAAGTAATAGAGACTCATACAAGGCCAGGCGGGGATAAAATAACTGAGCTGATGAAGCTGAGCTTCGGTGTCGATGTTTTCTATGAAACGTTAAAAAGTTTAAAAGGAATGGAAACTCAATTCAATCCTGCTTTACTGCAATATTCAGGCATTCATTTCAACCTCTTTCAAGAAGGGATTGTCACCGGAATTAGCGGGCTGAAGGATTTGCAAAAACATCCTAACATTGTGGAAGCAGAGCTTTATTTAGAGCCGGGAAACGAAATTAAACCGGTAAAAGATTCTTTAACCAGACATGGATATACTGTTTTTACAGCTTATTCGCCAGACAAATTAACGGCAATGAAGCAATATATTGAAAATACATTAAAGGTATATGTAAAGAGCTAAGATGAATAAAGAGTTTTTGATTAGTAGATTTACACTGTTTGTTTTAGGGACGTTTATACCTAAAATAGCTGATAAAGTATATCTTGTCGCAATGCCGTGGTTGATTTACGAGCTTACCCATTCCTCATTTTATATGGGGGTCATGTTTCTCATTGAAACAATCCCCTTTATCCTTATATCGCCGATTTCAGGAGTTATAGCAGATAAATTTAGTTACTATAAAATTTTAATGATTACTTTGGCGATTCAATTTACAGGGTTGCTTACTATTGCAGCATTCCTTATCACATCGGTTCCACCAATATGGGTGCTGTTTTTGTTGGGTTTTACGATCTGCGGAGCCGGAGCTTGTTATTGGGTCGTTTATAATACTGCCATTCCTGTTATTTTTAAAAAGGAAGAACTGGTAAAAGCAAACTCATTGTTCCAGTTTTCAGATACATTGACGGTGATTATCGGCGCCTCAATAGCCGCTTTTTTAATAAAGTCTATTGGAATCAATTATCTATTTTTAGTAATCGCTTTTAGCTTTTTCATTACTTTGTTTATTATCATTCCGTTTAAATCTTCGTTAAGCCATCTTAATAAAAATTTATTAAAGAAGAAAGAAGGCTTAAAGTCAGAGTTTTATCAAGGCTTAATCTATGTTTATTATCATAAGCCGCTTTTTTATATTACCATTATTGCTTTAATTGGAAACATCGGCAATGGAGTATTAGTTTCCATGCTGGTTTATTTAATTAGAAACGATCTCGGGCTCGGTGCTTTAGAGTTAAACTACATATATGTTGCCGGAGGTTTGGCTGAATTTATTGCGTTGATTATCGTTTCTAGATTATTGAATAAATTTACATCTGTCAGATTAATGCTGATTAGCCAAGTGTTTTGCGGAATAGGCATCTTAATCATGGGGCTTTTCACTAATCTCATGATCCTCATGATCGGTTTTGCCATCCAAAATGCAGCGGTTGTAGCATATAACATTACCAATAGAACTTTTAGACAGAAGATAGTTCCTCAAGAATTGCTTGGAAGGGTCAATGGATTTAATCAAATGTTAGTAAGATCAGCCTTTCCATTTTCGGGATTTGTGGCGGGGATTTTAGTATCAATGATCACGGTCGGGAATTTATACACCATCACTGCGATATTAAGCATTATAGCCGTAATCCCCTTTTACCTTTCAAGTTTTAAAAACATTAGTGATGAAGAGGCCCAAACGATCAGCAATAAAATTATTGAGGATAAAGTTACAATGTAACCCGTATGGCAAATCTCTTCATCATAAACGAATAGGCAAGACGATGAAGGGGCCGAATTTTATCATTCGGCCTCTTTTGTTATCAGGAACGAGCAGCTGTTAAAAGAATAGTTATGCATATTCCTGATAAACAGGAAGTGGCTTCGGAATTTTGATGAGCCATTTACTTTGCTGTCAGGTGTTTTTTTGAATGGTGCGTGCTGTTTCCCGGTTATCTATGTTATTAGAATGCTGAACTCTGTTGATGGGGATCTAAAAGAGATTGAGCTTTCACGGTGAAATGTGTGAAATTGACAAAATCGAAGAAAATGCGCCCGTGTAGGGCCTAGAGACGCGAATACCGCCCATGAGGATGGTATTTAATCAGCAGTGGGCGGGGGAAGAAAGGCTCACCTTCAAAACATGCACATCATCCGCCCGGCAATTAAATCAGCTATGTTTTTTCTTTACCAGCAAGGCCAAAGCGGCCGACGGTAACCGCTTGTTTTCTGACGGCGGCTGACGCCTTCGAAGGACATCGAGGAAGCTGATTTTGTTGCTAAGCAACGTCTGTTATCTTCTGATGCAGTCAGGAATTGTGAACGGCATCATGTGTTATCCTAATCTATTTTTCATTGATATCAGGATTTTTCACCAATATATTAGCGAAGGTGGTACACTATTTACAGGTTGTTACTTTAGAAGGGGTATATAAATGAATATATATGAAACAAAAAACACTAATATTGGAAAATGAGGACTTTCAAATGAATACAAAAGCATGAGTGAACAGTTTGTCAATCTGCAAAAGACCTTTTTGCGTGAAGCAGACTTGGATGAGGAGAGATGTCGCTGGGCATTTTAGTCTGATAAAAGCTGTGATCCGGAGTGTTTTTTTAGATAGGGTTCAGTCGGTTGAAGTGCAATCAGCATAGACTGTTGGAAACAATTCTGAGCGTTTTCATACAATTTTAAGAGCATTTTTCGCTTTCTGTTGCTAAGCAAGAAGGTTTTAAAATGAAACGCAGCGAGCAGGAGAAAATGAGAATGAAGACGGATGTGGCTATTGATGACTAGTTTGAATCGTGATCGGTTTATCTAAAGGGGACAAAGGATGACAGCCATGAAAAGAATTGATAAAATTTACCGCCGATTGTTACATAATTTTCGTGAAGTTACCTTAAATCAGCTTTTAAAAATCCAAGGAAATTCGGCGAAGGAAATCGCTGAACAATTGAAAATGGAGCGTTCCAACGTCAGCTTTGAATTAAACAACCTCGTCCGCTCTAAAAAAGCGATAAAGGTGAAGACGTTCCCCGTCCGTTACGTTCCGGTGGAAGTCGTTGAAAGAACATTCAACATGAAATGGAATACAGAAAAGATGGAAGTAGACGAACTTCATCAGTGTTCCGGCAATCAAAAAAGGGTACCCCGGAAAATTTCCACCAATCCTTTGGAATTGATGATCGGAGCAAAAGGCAGCTTAAAGAAAGCGATCTCCCAGGCGAAAGCAGCCGTCTTTTATCCTCCGCACGGTCTGCATATGCTGCTTTTAGGGCCGACAGGTTCCGGCAAATCCCTTTTTGCGAACCGGATTTATCAATTTGCGATTTACTCTGACATTCTCAAACCCGGTTCTCCTTTTATTACATTTAACTGTGCGGATTACTATAACAATCCTCAATTATTGCTCTCTCAATTATTCGGGCATAAAAAAGGATCGTTTACAGGCGCTGACGAAGACAAAGCCGGTTTAGTCGAACAGGCCGACGGAGGCATTCTGTTTATGGATGAAATTCACCGCCTTCCTCCCGAGGGTCAGGAAATGCTGTTTTATTTTATTGACAGCGGCGCTTATAACAGGCTTGGCGAAACGGAGCACAGGCGTACATCGAAAGTATTGTTTATTTGCGCTACGACAGAAAACCCGGGTTCTGCATTGTTGAAAACATTTTTGCGAAGAATTCCGATGACCATACATATCCCTTCGCTTGAAGAACGGTCTCTTAAAGAAAGAGTTGAGCTGACAACGTTTTTATTGGGAAAAGAAGCGGAACGGATCAAGAAAAATCTGAATGTGCACATCGATGTATATAATGCCCTTATTCATTCCGCCACATTCGGGAATGTCGGGCAGCTGAAATCAAATGTGCAGCTCGTTTGTGCTCACGGTTTTTTGCATCATCTTGACAGGGATGATGTTGTCGAACTGACCGTACGGGATCTGCCTGATGACATCAAACAGGACTGGATTTCAAGCAGCAAAAATATCGAGAGAAGCAAAATGATTTCCGAATATGTAAATATCACCACCATCATATCGCCGATTGTGGAAGACGAAACAACCAAAATCGATGATGATCTTTCATTTAATTTGTATGATTTGATTGAGGAAAAGGTCAACATTTTAAACAAAGAAGGCTTATCAAAAAAAGAAATTAATCAATATATTTTGACTGACCTTCATTTGCATGTCAGAAGTTTTTTTCATCAGCGAACGTTTCAAAACTACAACTTACTGAAATTTGCCGACGATGAAGTGATTCGCCTTACGAAAGAGCTGAAAGAAGTTGCCGAACATGAGCTGAATTGCAAATTTGACCGCAAATTCATCTATTTTTTGAGCATGCATATTGATGCATTTTTAAAGCGGGGCAAGCAAACTGATGTCTTAAATGCACAGGAGACTGACGAAATCCGCGATACCTATGTGAAGGAATATCAAGTTGCACTGATATTTAAAGATAAAATTCAAGAGTATTGTAGAGTCGTCGTTCCGGAAATAGAAGTGATCTATTTAACGATGCTGATTCAGTCGATCAAATCGTTGGAGGCGAACAAAAGAGTGGGGATTGTCGTCGCCGCGCACGGAAACAGCATGGCAAGCTCCATGGTGGACGTAGCGATTGAACTTTTAGGCAGCACTCCGATTGCGGCGGTCGACATGCCTCTTTCAGTTTCCCCGTCGCAAATCATGGAGCGCCTGGAAGCGAAAATTAAACAAGTGGATGAAGGAGAAGGAGTATTGATGCTTGTCGACATGGGATCGCTTGCGATGCTGGGAACGAAGCTCGAAGAAAAAACGGGCATCAATATTAAAACGATCAGCAATGTCACGACATCAATGGTGCTCGATGCCGTCAGAAAGGTTAATTATCTGAATTTAAATTTGCATGCCATATATGAATCGGTTACAAAGGATTTTACCGAGCTGTGGGGCCGCACACCTCAGTCGCCCGGCAAACAGAAGGCGTTGGTCTCCATTTGTACGACCGGGAGCGGAACGGCAAAAAAACTCGAAGAGATCTTAACAACAATCGTCAATCAGGCCGCTGACGACCCGATCAAAATCCTGACCGTTTCGTCTATTAAATTAGCAAACAGCATAAAAGAAATCGAAAAAGAGTATGAGATCCTTGCCACAGTGGGAACGAAAAATCCGAAGATCAATGCTCCCCATGTATCTCTGGAAGTGTTAATAGAAGGGGAGGGCGAGCGGATGATCCACCAGGCGATTACAAAAGGCACCGTCCCTCCGGGTGATGGACTGGCCGGTACAAACATCATGGTACGGGAGCTTTGCGAGGATAGTTTGAAAAAATATCTCGTTTTCTTAAATCCCTATCATATTATTGACATTTTATTAGAGTGGCTGCAAACGATTCAAGATGAATTAGGCATCATGCTAAACAATGCGGTGATGATCAAAGTCATTATGCACACCGCTTTTGCTTTCGAAAGGGTGATTAAAGATCATCCGATTGCTTTTTCAGAAGAGGATGCAATTGACGATCAGCTGAAAAAGGTCTACCACATAACAGAGCGGACGTTAAAGCCTTATGAACAGAAGCTTGGGCTTGCAATCAGCGAAGATGAAAAATTATTTATAGCCGCCATCTTTGCCGAAGAGCTGCATGGCCAGATGTTTTAAAAGCTGTTTTTTTACTTGAACCTGTATTAAATGGACCTGCATTTTAATACAGGTTTATTTTTTGTTTTGAATGTGTTTCAAAAACAAAAAAGAGATTCATTGAAAACGCTTAATAAATTTGTGTTGGCACGATACTTGCATCATTAAAGAGCGAACGCCAAAAGAAAGGAGCAAACATCAATGATTTCAGTTATTATCAGCGGTCATGGAGATTTTCCCATAGCACTGAAAGAGTCGTCAAACATGATTTTCGGCGAAGAAGACCATCTGACGGCGGTGCCGTTTTTGAAAGGAGAAGGCATCCAAACATTGCAGAAAAAATATCAGCAGACGCTAAAGCGCATTCCAAAGGAACATGAGGTGCTGTTTTTAGTGGATATATTTGGCGGAACGCCATACAACGCGGCTGCTCCTTACATCGTGAAGGATCAAAGAATGGATATGGCGGCCGGAGTGAACCTGCCGATACTTCTGGAGGTATTGAGCCTAAGGGGGCATATACCGCTTAAAGAACTGCTGAACAGGCTGAAAACAATGAGTCAGGAAAGCTTCCAGGTGTGCAGCGAACATTTAGAAAATGCGAAAAGAATCGAAAGAGAGGATGAATTGTGATGAACATTGTATTAGCAAGGATTGATGACCGCTTTATTCACGGCCAGGTGCTGACCAGATGGATTAAAATCCATGCGGCTGACCGCATCATCGTTGTCTCAGATGATGTGGCGGCAGATGACATGAGAAAAACGCTGATTCTTTCTGTTGCCCCTTCAAATGTTAAAGCGAGCGCCGTTTCTATTTCAAAAATGGCAAAAGCGTTTCACAGTCCGCGGTATGAGGAGACAACAGCGATGCTGCTATTTGAAAAACCGGGCGATATTGTATCCCTGATTGAAGCAGGGGTCCCTATTACAACGGTAAATGTCGGCGGCATGCGTTTCGAGCATAACCGCAGGCAGATCACAAAATCAGTCAGCGTGACAGAACAAGATATAGAGGCGTTTGAACAACTGAACGAATTGGGGGTGAAGCTGGAATTGAGGCAGCTCCCTTCAGATCCCAGCGAAGACTTTATGCAGATTTTGAGAAACGTCGCAAAATAGAAAAGGGGGATATGAGAAGATGTCTTCAATACAAATTATATTGCTGTTGATCATTGCAGGTATTACCGGTATCGCAAGCGTATTGGACGAGGGACAGACGCACCGTCCGCTGATTGCCTGTACATTGGTCGGGTTGGTGCTCGGAGACCTGAAAACCGGCATCATTTTGGGCGGAACCCTTGAACTGATGGCCTTGGGCTGGATGAATGTCGGGCTCGCCATGGCGCCGGATACGGCCATCGCTTCTGTGATCTCAACCATTTTGGTGATTACCGCCGATCAGGGAATCGGCGAAGGAATTGCCGTCGCAGTAGCATTGGCAGCGGCAGGGCAGGCGCTGACGATTTTTGTCCGTACGATTACCGTCTTTTTAATCCACCGCGCTGACAAATACGCCAAGGACGGGAATATGAAAGGAATCGAAATCATGCATATTACCGCCATGGTGTTCCAGGCGCTCAGGGTCATGATCCCGACGTTGATTGTGGCGCTGATCAGCGTCAGCGCTGTTCAGGCTTTCTTAGGGAATATTCCCGAAGTTATTACAAAAGGTCTCCAGGTAGGCGGAGGAATAATCGTTGTCGTCGGGTATGCGATGGTCATCAATATGATGAACATTCCTTACTTGAAGCCATTTTTCTACATCGGCTTTTTGTTGGCAGCGTTTACCGACTTCAATCTGGTCGGGTTCGGCGCTCTCGGGCTGTGCCTTGCCCTTCTGTATCAGCAGGTCATGCAAAAAAACAGCACACAGGGTGCGGTCGCCGCAGCCGCAAACAGCAGCCCGGCTGCTTACGATGATGATGATCTTGATGCCTAATCAATGAGGAGGGGACTGAAAAGATGGAGACAGAAAAAAGGTTAACAAAGAGAGAAATTTTCAGCATGTTTATTCGTTCGAATTTTTTGCTCGGATCTTTTAACTTTGAGCGTGTGCAGGCGATGGGCTATTGCTATGTGATGATTCCGGCGATTAAAAAACTGTACGGTCCAGGAGCAAAAAGAAACGAAGCATTGCAGCGCCACCTCGAATGGTTCAATACACATCCGTGGCTGACAGCGCCGATATTCGGCGTGACGGCCGCCATGGAAGAAGAGATGGCCAATCAAAAAGGGATTGATGCAAAAGCGATCAGCGGCATGAAAATCGGGTTAATGGGGCCGCTCGCGGGTGTGGGCGATCCGATTTTCTGGGGAACGCTGCGCCCGGTGCTAGCCGCTTTAGGGGCATCGCTAGCTTTAGGTGGAAATATTGCCGGGCCGCTGCTGTTCTTTTTCTTCATTAATGCCATAAGATTAAGTACAAAATATTACGGTTTAAAGTACGGCTATGTGAAAGGTATGGAAATTCTGCAGGACTTGGTCGGGAACCGGATTCAAAAGCTGACCGAAGGCGCTTCGATACTCGGATTGTTTGTCATGGGGGCTCTTGTCTCAAAGTGGACCACCATCAATATCCCAATCGTCGTTTCCAGAATTAAGAACGAATCAGGCAAAGTGGAGGTCCAAACCGTACAGAGTATTTTGGACAGCATTATGCCGGGGGTGCTGCCTTTAGGCTTGACATTGCTCGTCGCGTGGATGCTGCGAAAAGGCGTGAATCCGCTTCTTATTATATTCGGCATTTTTATCATAGGTATTCTCGGTTATTGGGCTGGATTTTTGGCGTAAGGTTTTGGAATTCATCCCGAATTCTTAAAATCTGCCGCCCCCGGCATTCCCGCCGGGGGCGGCTGTTTGGAGCAAAATCGGGATGTGCTTGAATATCCGATAAAGATAGGAAGGGAGAGGGTGAAAAAGATGAATAAGAGGCTGCTTCAAATCGGAGCAATGCTGACCATGATGCTGCCGGCCGGACCTGTTTACGCAGCCGATCCAAGCTACTATGAGGAGAAGCATCGGCCAAAGTACCATTTCACTCCTGAAGCGAACTGGATGAATGATCCAAACGGAATGGTGTATTATGCGGGGGAATACCATTTGTTTTATCAATATCATCCATATGGTTTGCAGTGGGGGCCGATGCACTGGGGCCATGCGGTCAGCAAGGACTTAGTCAGGTGGGAGCACCTTCCTGCCGCGCTGTCTCCGGATGATAATGGCACAATTTTTTCTGGAAGCGCCGTAGTGGATTGGAACAATACAGGCGGTTTTCAGACCGGAAAAGAAAAGCCGCTCATTGCTATTTATACGCAGGACCGTGAAGGGGAACAGGTACAAAGCATCGCTTACAGCAATGACAAAGGAAGAACATGGACGAAATACCCCGGCAATCCTGTCATTCCGAACCCGGGAAAAAAGGATTTCCGCGATCCGAAAGTATTTTGGCATGAAGAAACAAAAAGGTGGGTGATGGTGCTGGCGGCCGGTGACCGAATCATGATATACACATCTCCCAACCTGAAGCAATGGACCTTTGCAAGCGAATTTGGCGAAGGGCAAGGAAGCCATGGAGGCGTATGGGAATGTCCTGATTTGTTTCAACTTTCCGTAGACGGCAATCCGCATAAAAAGAAATGGGTAATGCAAGTCAGTGTTGGAAACGGAGCCGTCTCGGGAGGATCAGGCATGCAATATTTCGTAGGAAGCTTTGACGGAACGTCTTTTAAGAATGAAAATCCGCCGGACAAAACCCTATGGACGGACTACGGCAAAGACTTCTATGCGGCCGTCTCCTGGTCCGATATCCCGTCTTCAGACGGACGCAGGCTTTGGCTGGGATGGATGAGCAATTGGCAGTATGCAAACGATGTTCCTACATCACCGTGGAGAGGCGCCACGACGATTCCAAGAGAGGTAAAATTGAAAGCGTTTTCTAACGGGGTCGGAATCGTGCAAACCCCGGTAAAGGAGCTGCGCTCGACCAGAGGAGCCTCTCAAGGATGGCGACATCAGATTATATCCTCCGCAGGCTGCAGCCTGCCGGCTAATTTATCGGGAGACTCCTACGAAATCAATGCAGAATTTCAAGTGAGCGCCGGTTCGGCTTCTGAATTCGGTTTTAAGGTTCGACAAGGAGAAAATCAATATACAAAAATCGGCTATCATCGGGGAAACGGCACTCTGTTTGTTGACCGCAGCCAATCCGGAAACGTCTCCTTCCATCCAAGCTTTAACACCGGAAAGCAGGTTGCTCCGTTGAAGCCGGTAAATGGCAAGGTGAAGATGCGCATTTTTGTCGACCGCTCTTCTGTCGAAGTATTTGGAAACGATGGACAGCGGGTGCTCACCGACCTCATCTTCCCGGATCAATCAAGCAACGGGCTGGAGGTGTATGCTTCAAACGGCTTTGTAAAGCTAAACTCCCTGACGATTCATCCTCTGAAAAAAATATGGGGGCAGTCCCCTTTCAAGTCGAACCTCGCGGGCTGGACGACCGTAAACGGGTTGTGGGCCGACACCATTGATGGAAAACAAGGACGCTCTGACGGCGATTCTTTTATTACATCTTCAGCCTCCGGAACAGACTTCACTTACGAATCCGACATTACGATTAAAGATGGCAATGGAAGAGGGGCGGGAGCTCTTGTCTTTCGGGCTGATCAAGATGTGAAAAACGGCTATCTGGCCAATGTGGATGCCAAGCATGACGTCGTGAAATTTTTTAAATTTGAAAACGGATCAGCCGCTGTCATAGCCGAGCACAAAACACCGATAGATGTCAATAAAACGTATCATCTGAAAACCGTCGCCCGCGGCGCAAACTTTAAAATCTACTTGGATGACCATTTGGTGATTGATGCGCATGACTCAACATTCAAACACGGAACATTCGGTTTGAACGTATGGGAGGCGACGGCAGTCTTTCAGGATGTTTACGTCGATCAATGACAAAAGGCCGGGATATTGGATCCCGGCCTTAATGCCTTCATAGAACGGCTGGGCATGTGCAATTTTTCCAGGGTGGCGTTGGCTAGCACGGGCCAAAAACGCGCTTCACAGCTATTATTTAAAATCGACCCACACCGAGCCTTTCTCTGCTGAACGCACGCAATTTTCGACCCAGCGTATGCCCTCAATGCCGGCATCGACATCAGGATAAATCAGGTTTTGTAACATTTGTTTATCTCCGCGGTTTTTGGCGTCAATCGCGACGGCGAATTTCAAATAAATATTGGCCCACGCTTCAGACAGTCCTTCGGTATGCAGGGCGCCAAGCCGCTCATCTGCATTGCATCGGCTGTCCAAATAAGGCATGCCGCGAACGAGCATCTGGATCGGCTCTCCCTGCACTTCATACCTCAGTTCGTTCGGTTTGCTGTCCCACCATTCCAAACTCGCTTTAGAGGCGACGATCCTGATTCTGTGACCATCCATACACCCGGCGTTGATTGACCGCTCCGTTTTCATAATGCATTAAGACGTAGGCATTATCCTCGAGCGGGGCGCGGCTCTTGACGAAGCTCTGACGGTCGCACAGCAGCTCTTTTATTTTCATATGCGGCATAATCCGGCAAGGGCTTTGATTTCATAGCCTTCTTCTAAGGTGAAAAACAGCGGTTTTTCACAGATGACATGCAAATCCGCTTCAAGCGCAGCCTTGCAGATTTCATAATGGGTTAGGTTCGGAGTGGCAAGCGAGACAACCTCTATGCCGTCGTCCCGCTTGGCTTCTTCCGCAAACATCGTTTGATAATCGGGATAACAGCGCTCCGCACTCACTCCGAGGTTCATCCCGAAATCTTTTCCCCTTTCAGCATCGATATCAAATGCGCCGGCTGTAAGGCTGTATTGTCCCTCAGCGCGCCTGTGCGATGTTTATATCCAACCTGGCTGAGCCTTACTCCGCCTACCATTGCCCAGCGCAAAGGCCTTGAAATGAGCTTTTCTCCATTCAGCGCTTGATCTATCTTCGTTTAACTCAAAAGCGACATAAAGAATGGACAGCCCGGTCTCGCTTTTGATTTGGTGTAATATTTCCGGCCTTGACATAAAAATTGTATTTTCCTTAAGCGGATATTGACAACCGCACTCGAGATAATAGCCGTTTCCTTTTATCACATAACAAATTTCAAAAAAAGAATGCTTGTGAACGAGTGTATGATAGTGATTTGGCATAGCTCCCCAACAGTGGACGTAAAATGAAGCGCCGTCAGGCTCTAAGTGATGCACATATTGGTTTAAAACCGTTCTGGCGGAAACAAGGTGATTCGCATTCATGTAAACGCCTCCTGATCCCTTTATGTTGTCGTTTTTTCTCATCATACCAAGGCGGGTAAAAATAAAACATCCCTAAAGGGATATACGCTGCAACAAAAGGGGAGACGTAAGGGGACGGAGCCTTTAAAACTGTTGTTTGTGCAATCAGGCATTTTTCCGTCTCTATTAAAACACAAATTGTGATATATAACTAATAATTGACAACGTTTTCATACTGGCTTACACTTAGTTTAATGAGTAAACAAAGTGTAAGCATTAGAAGAAAATAAAGACTGACCTGCTATGATTCGTGCAGAGCCAAAATCGAATTGTATGCTCCGCATAAAAAAGGTTTGGTACCTATCGAACATGATTCGGCATGCAGCAAATATGGTTTCCCATCCTCCCTGGTTCGCATGCAGTTCTTATTTTCTGAAAATTTAAAAGAATGGAAAGGAACAGGGGGTGGTGCAGAAGCTGTCTATTTCAAAAGTAAAGCCGGCTTGTCCCATGGCATTCAACTGTTAGTTGCATTTGCAGGTTTGTTCGTGTGACCAAAAGCTTTTTAAGGAGGAAAGAATCATGGCTAGTGAAAACCTTGAAAAAATTAGTATGTTTGAAAAATCCGGCTATGCTTCTGGAGATTTAGCATGTAATTTAATTTATGCGACGGTTTCAACGTATCTTTTATTTTTCTATACCGATGTTTACGGATTGTCAGCAGCCGCTGCCGGGACGATGTTTTTAGTCGTTCGGATTATTGATGCGCTTGCCGATCCTTTTATCGGAACAATAGTAGACCGGACAAACAGCAAGTTTGGGCGTTTTCGGCCGTATCTGCTGTTTGGTGCGTTTCCGCTTTCAGTACTTGCCATCCTCTGTTTCACAACCCCGGATTTCTCAGATACAGGAAAATTAATCTACGCTTATATCACGTATGTCGGCTTATCGCTCACATATACGACGATAAATGTTCCGTATGGTGCACTAACTTCCGCGATGACTAGAAATAATCAAGAGGTCGTCAGCATTACCTCTGTCCGGATGGTCTTTGCCAATCTTGGCGGACTCATCGTATCTTTCTTTGTTCCTTTACTTTCAGCTTATTTAGGTGATACGACCGGAAACAAAGCACTGGGATGGCAGCTGACAATGAGCATGTTAGGCATCATTGGCGCATGTCTATTAATCTTTTGTTTTAAAAGTACAAAAGAACGAGTAACTCTGCAAAAGCCTGAAGAAAAGATTAAATTTTCTGATATATTTGAACAATTTAGGGTTAATCGTCCATTAGTTGTTCTTAGCATATTCTTTATCATTATCTTCGGCGTCAACTCTATCAGCAATTCTGTCGGAATATACTACATGACGTACAACGCAGGCAGAGAAGACCTTGTCAAATGGTATGGCTTGCTCGGAAGCCTGCCTGCATTGGCCGTCCTGCCGTTTATACCCCGAATCAATAAATGGCTCGGAAAGAGGAAGTTATTAAATACCGCTTTATTATTAAATATCATTGGACTTTTAGCCATTCTCATCGTACCGCCGAGCAATGTGTTTCTGGTGCTCTTCTTTCGCGTTATCGCCGCAGTAGGAAGTGTGACTGCCGGGGGGTATATGTGGGCGCTTATTCCCGAAACAATTGAATACGGGGAATATAAGACCGGAAAACGTTTGAGCGGATTGATTTATGCGATTATCGGCTTCTTTTTTAAGTTTGGCATGGCTCTCGGCGGAATCGTTCCGGGACTGATATTGGACAAGTTCGGCTATGTTGCAGGACAGGTCCAAACTCCTGAAGCATTGACTGGAATATTAATAACGACAACCGTTGTCCCTGTTATTTTTCTTATCTTAGCTATGATCGATATTAATTTCTACAATTTAAGCGAGGAAAAATATGCAAAAGTCGTACGCGAATTAGAGAATAAAGATAAAGTTACATGGACAATATGAATGAATTTAGGCCAGATAATCGTGAAACCGCCCTTTCAAAACGATATTTTAGGAGGAAGGAAGATGAAAATTATCAATCCGGTGCTTAAAGGTTTCAATCCCGATCCGAGCATATGCAGAGTCGGCGAGGATTATTATATTGCTGTATCTACCTTTGAATGGTTTCCAGGCGTGCAAATCCATCATTCAAAAGATTTAGTCAACTGGCATTTGATTGCACATCCATTACAGAGGGTTTCGCAATTGGATATGAAAGGGAATCCCGACTCAGGCGGAGTATGGGCGCCCTGTTTAAGCTATGCCGACGGAAAGTTTTGGCTCATCTATACGGACGTAAAGGTTGTCGATGGGGCCTGGAAAGATTGTCATAATTATTTAGTCACTTGCGAAACCGTTGATGGAGATTGGGGGGAGCCGATTAAATTAAATAGTTCCGGTTTTGATGCTTCGTTGTTCCATGATACGGATGGAAGAAAATATTTATTAAATATGATGTGGGATCATCGAATAGGCCGCCATTCATTTGGAGGCATTGTGATGCAGGAATATTCCGCAGAGGAAAAAAGGTTAATCAATCATCCGAAAATCATTTTTAAAGGTTCGGATATCAAACTAACCGAAGCGCCTCACCTTTATCATATCGGAGATTATTATTATTTATTAACAGCAGAAGGAGGAACAAGGTACGAACACGCCGCTACGATTGCCCGATCAAAACATATCGGAGGGCCGTATGAAATCCATCCCGATAATCCCATTTTAACGTCTTGGCATGATCCGCGAAATCCGTTGCAAAAGTGCGGTCATGCATCAATTGTCCAAACACATACCGATGAGTGGTATTTAGCTCATTTAACCGGGCGTCCGATCCGCCCTGATGATGATTCGATTATTCACCAAAGAGGATATTGTCCGCTGGGAAGGGAAACAGCGATACAAAAATTGAATTGGAAAGACGGATGGCCTTATGTAGTTGGGGGAAAAGAGGGGAGTCTTGAGGTCGATGCGCCTCGGATATCCGAAACTGTGTTTCCTGCGACATATCCAGAAGTTGATCAATTTGAAGGTTCGACATTAAATATTAACTTTCAGACCTTGCGGATCCCGTTTACGAAAGAATTAGGCTCAATAACCGAAAGGCCGGACCATTTGCGCTTATTTGGCCATGAATCGCTGACATCGAAATATACCCAGGCGTTTGTCGCAAGGCGCTGGCAAAGTCTCCGTTTTATAGCGGAAACTGCTGTTGAATTCCGTCCGGAGAGCTTTCAGCAAGCGGCAGGATTGGTGAATTACTACAATACCGAGAACTGGACGGCTCTTCAAATCACTTATGATGAGGACCTTGGACGATTTCTGGACCTCACGATATGTGATAACTTTTCATTTTCACAGCCGATAACAGATAAAATCGTTATTCCCCGCGACATCCAATATGTTTATTTAAGAGTAAATGTTGAACAGGAAACATATTATTACTCCTATTCCTTTAACAAAAAAGACTGGCATATCATTGAAATCGTCCTAGAATCGAAAAAGTTATCAGATGATTATGTTCGCGGAGGAGGATTCTTCACAGGAGCTTTTGTAGGAATGCAGTGCCAAGATACAAGCGGAGCGAATAAGCACGCCGATTTTGCCTATTTTATGTATAAAGAGCTGTGAATGAAAGGTTTAATGACCGTTTGTAAAGTCCAGTGAGATTTCGGGCTAAAATGTCCTGCTATAAATTCATTATTTTGGGAAACGTGTTGTAGGCAGTGAAATCCGATCGATACAATCAGGATCTGTAAATCAGGGGGCTGTCCAAAAAGTTCATAAGAACATGGCCTTTTGGACAGCCTTTTTCCTTAAAAAGGAACGAAAAAAGCGCCCGATCAGCGAAGATGCAAGCTTAATGATCAAAAGAGTTCAGAAGCGGGGCGGAAAAGGCACCTGCATGATCATCAGAACACACATTGCCGCACCGCATTATCATGAGAAATTTGATATTCAGGAAGAAATTCTTCCGCAAAGCGTCCGGCTGCTCGAGCGGGCGGTGTGCAAGCTGTTGAAGCAGAGGGGAGGCCCTCTTTTTTTATTGTTTTGCATGCCATTGATAAAGAGGTCTTCTAAAGCAAAACCTGCGATTTTCTTCTGAATTTAAGACGTCCGAATTCAAGGGGAAAAAGGAATTTTTTTGATCATTATTAAAATTCGCACTTTACAGGTAGGTATTATGTGAATTATATTAGATATTAAAATGTAAGTTATTTTCATCAAGTCTTAAGAAAGAACCGATTAATTAAAAAGGGGATGATCTGGGTTGCCTTCAAAAGCAGGAATTGATCAGTATGTGTTGGATAAGGTAAAGCTTTTACTGGAGAGTCTGGAATATGGAACGGTTCAAATCACCGTTCATGATTCACAAGTGACACAAATCGAAAAACTGGAAAAACACCGTTTGCCATTACAAGCAAAAACAAAAATACATCAGAAAAATGCCAGGTGATAAAAAATGAATATTGCTCCGATCGGACCACCGAAGGGCTCCTGTTAGTTTACCGTTCACTTAGAAGAAGAACAGTAACTAAGAGGACCTTTTTATTTTTAAAAAGGGAACGAGGAGAAAGAAATGGGGCATCCAACGATTTATCCGACAGGAGGGACTGTGTTTCATCCTGAAAAAACAAGCAGCGCTGAGAGACCCCGGAGCACTATTGATTGATATAAACGGTAAAGAAGTCCGACTGTGGAAAGGGCTTCGGGGGGTCCGAATAGGTGCAGGAGGTTATGTACTGGGGAATCTCAAAGAGGTCAGAACTGCGGATTTCAAGATGGGGCTGATCTCGTCCATGACAACTGGGACTTAAAAAGGCTTTGCCTGAAACGCTCATTCATGAAGGGGGAAAACACAATGACGGTTCAAACAGGTGAAATTACGATTAAGCCGGTATCAGGAAGAATCGGGGCCGAAATCAAAGGGGTAACATTAAGCGGGAATTTAGACTCGGGTTCACTTCACACGCTAAAACAGGCATTGGCCGAATATAAAGTCATCTTTTTGAAAGGACAGCATCATTTAGATGATAAAGGTCAGGAGGAATTTGCGACGTTGCTTGGAGAACCGTACGTCCATCCAACGGTGCCTGTAAAAGAAAAATCCAACTATATTTTCGAGCTTGATTCTGACAGCGGCGCAAGAGCAAACCATTGGCATACCGATGTCACATTCGCGCCGGAAGTCCCGAAATATTCGATCTTAAGAGCGGTGATCATTCCAAAGGTTGGCGGAGATACCGTTTGGGCCAATACAAATACTGCTTATGAAGAACTTCCGGAGAATCTAAAGAGACTGGCAGATCAATTATGGGCGATTCACACGAATGAATTCGATTATGCATATACCAGATCAGAAGACTTGCCTGATGATGAAGCGAGAAAAAGGCGCCGGGCGATATTCGAATCCACCATTTTTAAAACGAGGCATCCGGTTGTTCATGTACATGCCGAAACAGGTAAAAAACACCTTCTGCTGGGCGGCTTTGCAGGAAGAATCGAAGGCTTTACAACGAGCGCCTCAGAAAGGCTGTTAAGCATCTTCGATGATTATGTTACGCGGCTGGAAAACACGGTTCGCTGGCAATGGACCGAAGGCGATGTAGCGATTTGGGATAATCTCGCCACTCAACACTACGCGGTGGCCGACTATGATGAACATCGTGTCGTACGACGGGTGACAGTGGGAAAAAGTGTACCGGTGAATGTAGAAAATGAAGCAAGCTCACTGATCGGTAAAAAATAAAGATTTTGAGGCCGTTTCCCGGCCTCTTTTTTGTGAAAAATCAAGCTGGACCGAGGCTTCCAAAAAGCTTTCATCGCGTTATTAAAAAACACTCCATATTTTTCATCAACCAACACGGCATGGAATTGTAAGCATCACATCGGATTTGGCTGGCACGGATCTTGCATCATATTCTTGTAGAGTGATATATGAGGGAGGATGCAATGATGTGTTGAATACTTCGTAAAATGAAAGCGCTTTTTTAAGTCATGCCGTTCCAGCTGTTTATGACCATCAATTTTTCATAAGGGGAGTATGAAGATGTCACCAACTAAGGAGAAGGGATCCTTAAATCTGTTTCATTCCACACAAACGATTATAAAAAGAGCCTTGCGCAAATTGGGCTATTCCGAAGAAGTATACGAACTGATGAAAGAACCGATCCGCACATTGACAGTCCGGATTCCGGTCAAAATGGACAATGGGTCTGTCAAGGTGTTTACCGGCTACCGCTCTCAGCATAATGATGCGATCGGACCGACGAAGGGGGGAGTCAGGTTTCATCCTGAGGTGAACGAAGACGAGGTGAAAGCGCTGTCCATTTGGATGACATTAAAGTGCGGGATTACCAATCTTCCGTACGGCGGGGGAAAAGGCGGCATTGTGTGCGATCCGAGAAGCATGTCTTTCGGTGAATTAGAGAGGCTCAGCCGCGGATACGTCCGCGCCATCAGTCAGATTGTAGGACCGACAAAAGATATCCCGGCTCCTGATGTTTATACCAATTCGCAAATTATGGCCTGGATGATGGATGAATACAGCCGTCTCAGAGAATTTGATTCCCCCGGCTTTATTACGGGGAAACCGCTCGTTTTGGGAGGTTCGCACGGGCGCGAAACCGCTACAGCCAGCGGAGTGACCATATGCATTGAGGAAGCGGTGAAAAGAAAAGGCATTTCTTTAAAAGGGGCCCGCATCATCATTCAAGGCTTCGGCAACGCAGGCAGTTTTATTGCAAAGTTTATGCATGATGCCGGAGCAAAAGTAATCGGCATTTCGGATGCATATGGAGCGCTTTATGATCCGGCAGGCCTTGATATCGAATATTTGCTTGACAGACGCGACAGTTTCGGCACCATTACGAAGCTGTTTACAGATGTCATCACAAATGAAGAATTGCTGGAAAAAGAATGTGATATCCTTGTACCGGCCGCCATTTCGAACCAAATTACAATGGACAATGCGCATCATATTAAAGCGAAAATCGTCGTTGAAGCAGCTAACGGACCGACAACGCTTGACGCCACAAAAGTGCTGAATGAAAGAGGCATTCTGCTTGTCCCGGACATTTTGGCAAGCGCAGGCGGTGTCACGGTTTCATACTTTGAATGGGTGCAAAATAATCAGGGGTACTATTGGTCGGCCGAAGAAGTCGACAAGAAACTGCGCGAAGTTATGGTCAATTCATTTCAAAATATATATCAAACCACTCTTACCCATCAAGTGGATATGCGTTTAGCGGCATATATGGAGGGGGTTAGAAAAATCAGCGAGGCTTCGCGCTTTAGAGGATGGGTATAACGATTCGTCGGCCGCAGCAATCATGCGGCCGAATTTTTACGCAATGGGTGCAAAAAAATTTTTCGTTATTTCTGCAAAAAATAAGGCGATTCGCAATTTATTTTGCATCTATTTGCTGCGTGCATCACGCCATTTTTATGTTTTTTCCGGGGAAAATGTCACGAAAATAACAATTTTTCAGGTAGGCACAAATATTGCATCATGATGATGTATAAGGCACGAATACTTACAAAATCACAATGTTGAAAAAATGGAGGAGCATGTTATGTATGCACAAATCAACAACATGACATTGGAAGAAAAAACTGAAACACTCACAAGCTTTTTGGTCAGCATCAAAAGTATGAACGGAACATCCGGTGAGAGGGACATAGCTGATCATATATCACAGATACTGAAAAGCTTTCCTTATTTCCGAAAGCACCCGGAACAGGTATGGGAGCAGCCGATTCCAGGTGACCCGCTTGGCAGGAAAAATGTATTTGCGCTAGTAACGGGCAATCATCGAAGTGAAAAAACCGTCATATATCATGCACATTTAGACACGGTCGGCATTGAAGATTTTGGGATTCTGAAGGATCATGCGCTCAATCCACATTATCTCGTTAACTATTTTTCCAGATATGAATTTAATGAAGACGTCAGGCAAGACGCTTTGTCGGGTGACTGGCTGTTCGGCAGAGGCTCTGTTGATATGAAAAGCGGGATTGCTGTTCATTTGGTCAATATTTTATATTTTACCGAGCATCTTGACGAGCTGCCGGGACAAATTTTATTTATGGCGAATCCTGATGAAGAAAGTCAGCACGCCGGGATTATATCAGCCGTTTCCGAATTGAAGCGGTTGAGAAACGAAAGACAATTCAACTATCTGGCCGCCATCAACACAGATTTTATCACACCGCTATACGATGGGGATGACACGCGCTACATATATACAGGCGCTGCCGGAAAGCTTCTGCCGTGCTTTTATATTTACGGCCGCGAGGTTCATGTGGGGGATACATTGTCAGGCATTGACCCGAATTTCATCGCATCTGAACTGACACACAGAATTCACAATAACATGAATCTGGCCGAAAATATTGAAGGAGAACTGACCCTGCCGCCGTCCTGTCTGTATCAGCGGGATAATAAAGAGACGTACAATGTTCAGACTGCCCTAAGCAGCTATTTATATTTTAATTACTTCATCTATGAAAAAACCGCGAAAGAAGTCATGGATCAACTGTATGAAGTGGCGCTGGAAGCGTGTGCTTGCGCAGAGAAAAAATTATCGGACTATTATGACGATTTTCTTGTGCGAACCCATCTGCCGGGAAAGGACATATCGTGGAACATTCAAGTTATTACGCTGGAAGATTATATTAAGGAATTGAAACAAAAGGGGGGGGACCCCGATTCCTGTATAAAGAAAACGCATCAGAAATTTGAGCATCTGGAGCTGCGAATGAGGTGCTTTAAAGTTGTCGAAGCCCTGCAAAAGCTCGATCCGGAACAATGTGCAAAGGTCATACTATTTTATGCTCCGCCATATTTACCCCATAACTATTTAAGAGAGGAAGACGCCCGTGACCGGCAATTGCTGAGGGTTGTAAAGGAAGCTTGCGAAGAGATGGCCGCAAAAACAGGAGAAACATTTGCATATCAAAAATTCTTTCCTTATTTAGCGGATGGAAGCTTTCTCTCATTGCATGAAACAGATGAGGAAATTGCTTCATTTACACGAAACTTTCCCGGATGGGACACGATCGGGACGATTCCTTTCAAAGATATTCGTCAATTAAATATTCCGTCAATTAATATGGGAGTTTACGGAAAAGACGGGCATAAATGGACGGAGAGAGTGTACAAGCCTTATACATTTAAGGTGCTTCCGGAGCTGATCAGGAAAACATCGGTCCATTTGCTTCAGGGGTTATGCAAAGTGAATACTGATGGAGGGATATCATGACAGAACACAACGAATTGCAGCGCACGATGAAAAGCCGCCACCTTTTTATGATCGCTTTAGGCGGCGTAATTGGCACAGGACTGTTTTTGGGCTCCGGGTTCACCATTAGTCAGGCAGGTCCGGGCGGAGCGATTTTGGCTTATATGTTGGGCGGCTTTTTAATGTATGTAGTCATGCTGTGCCTTGGAGAACTGGCAGTGGCACAGCCGGTGTCAGGATCGTTTCAGTCGTATGCCGCGACATACATAGGGCCTTCCACGGGCTTCATGATCGGGTGGCTGTATTGGTTCAGCTGGGCCAATACAGTAGGACTGGAATTCACGTCAGCAGGAATTCTTATGCAGCGCTGGTTTCCGGAGGTACCTGTTTGGGTTTGGTGTTTAACCTTTGGGGTTGTGATTTTTTTCATTAATGCATTGTCAGCAAAAAGCTATGCCGAAACCGAATTTTGGTTTTCAAGCATTAAGGTTGCAGCCATTGTATTATTTATTGTAATCGGGTGCGGAGCGATTTTTGGCTTGATCGGATTAAAGGGGGGAGAGCCGGCTCCTTTTTTCTCTCGTTTTACAACTGACGGAGGGCTGTTTCCCAACGGCTTGTCTGCGGTTCTTTTTACGCTTGTGATGGTGAATTTTTCATTTCAGGGGACTGAGCTTGTCGGCATTGCAGCCGGAGAAAGCGAAAATCCCGAAAAAACATTGCCGCGTTCCATTCGAAACGTCGTGTGGCGCACGTTATTTTTCTTTGTTTTGGCCATGTTTGTACTGGTTGCGATGCTTCCGTATCAGACGGCGGGTGTTGTAGAAAGTCCGTTTGTCGCCGTACTCGATAAAGTCGGGATTCCCTATGCTGCTGATATCATGAATTTTGTCATTTTAACAGCAGTTTTATCCGTCGCAAATTCAGGACTGTATGCCGCATCCAGAATGCTGTGGTCGCTTTCTAAAAGCGGGATGGGGCCAAAGCGGTTAACGCCGTTATCTAAAAAAGGAGTGCCGGTTCACACATTGCTGGTGACCATTACAATTTCAGGTTTTTCATTGCTGACAAGCGTTGCAGCTGCGGAGACGGTATACTTGTGGCTCATCTCGATTTCAGGAATGGTCACCGTCGTCGTCTGGATGTCGATCTGCGCTTCGCAATTTTTCTTTAGGAGGCGCTTTATCGCCGGGGGCGGTGATGTAAAATCCCTTACATTTAGGACGCCTTTGTATCCGGTTGTTCCCATTCTCGGATTTGTTTTATACGGAGCCATATTGATCAGCCTCATTTTCATACCTGATCAGCGAATCGGGCTCTATTGCGGGGTACCGTTAATCATCTTCTGTTATGCGTATTATCACCTCGGTATAAAAAACGGGTAAGAAGCGGGACCGGACATAGAGAAATAGATCAAGTCCAATAGAAATCTATCGATAAAGGGAATGTTCTGTATGAAGTATAAAAGAAAAACCCCTCTTTGAGGGGGTCTCATTATGCCGCTGTCGTATTTGTTTTGTCTTTTCTAACAAGTCCCATGATGCCGGGGATAATCAAAAGAACGGCAGGCAATATATAGAACATAGAAATAGAAATCACTCCGCCAACACCGGAAATGATAAGTAAAACTCCGCCTACTTTAGGCTTGCTTTTCACAACGATAGAGGCTACAATTCCAAGGATTGAAAAGAAAATGGCTCCCCAGCCCAATCCGATAATTTCGCTGCTTCCGTTAAAAGCGGCATCAACACCGCCGATAAACAAAGCGAAGATCGCTCCAAAAAATCCAAAAATACCGCCGATTAAACCTAAAACAAATTCAGTTGTTCTTTTCATTCTATTAATCTCCTTACTTAACTGGTACAGTAAATGCTGCAGTTTTATTTTTCATACGGCTTCAGTTGCTCCGTCACCAAGGTTTTTCGCTATCCATGTTGTTCATGCTTAACGCAGCTCTGATCTTCTCCGCAAACATTTAAAAACGAATTGGCTATTATTGCGTATCTCCGCTGCCGCAGTGCTTGATCAGGATAGAAGTTCCCAACCTTGACGATCGTATCTTTCAATGAAGATAAATCAGTTGACCGAGCGAAAAGATGTATTACATTTGATACCTCCCGATTCATTATTCGTATGTACGTCTTTTATCATAGGATAAAAATCATGACATTTCAACAGGGTATTACCAATTTTAAGATAAGTTTTATCGGTGATTGGACACGATTGGCACACGAGAAGTTGCAAAATCCATTGATATAACTGACTTTTAAGGCCTGTCGGCAAACGATAAGACGCATTAAGCCGTCTTACTGATAAAACAAGAGGAGAGGTCTAAAGCTTTATATTGAAAAGTATAAGATCAGGAAGTATGGCTCATTGAATAGAATTTGAAGTTTGTGGAAAATCCTCCCGCATCAGCAAAAACTCAACAGACTTTCGCTCCGGGAGCATTCACGGACAAAAAGAGGCCGGTGTTATGAGTCATTCCAGCCTCGTTTTAATAGCGCAGCGGGATCAGGCTCTTTCCCGCTGTTTTTTTATATCGATGAATCATTTTTTACATGTAAAAATTCCTGTACCGCCTTCACATATTTTTCTTTTGGGTAGCATTGGTATAACCGGCTTGCCAAACGAACAGGGTCCCCGTAAAAAAAACGTTCATATTGAGTTTGTCTTGTGCCGAAAGGGCTCATCGTGAGATCCCATGCCAAGCGGAAAAGTTTGACCCGATCCTTTCCGTTTATACCGGTTCCTTGCAGATAATGGTCAAGGTCCTCTTTAATTTCAGAATCAAAAGCGCTTTCGGTCGGGATTGTCATGATTCCGCTGGCGCCGATTAATTGAATGATCTCTGTAAAACGGGGATATATTTTAGGAAAGACGGTGCTGGCGATTTGAAGAGGAATCAAACTCGGCCGCATATATCCGCATCCATCTAACATTGCATCATGTTCAGACTTCTCTAAAAGCGCCTTTAATGTTTCAAGGCCGGTGACAATTTCCGACAACTTCTCCTGTATGTGCTGATACTCAGAGACATTGATCGTATCCACGAGAAGCTGGGAAACGCCTAAAAGAAATTCCGTTTTTACGATTTGTCTGGTTATGACCTGATGATATGAAAAAGCATTAAAAGAACTTGCGGCTAAAAAGCCATTGGCTGTTTCCGCATCACCATAAAAAAATACCCTGTCCCATGGAACTAAAACATCGTCAAAGACAACGACAGAATCCATTTCTTCATACCTTGAACCAAGGGGGTGATCAAATGCAGACTCTCCTAAAACGAACGATTCCCGGCAAATGAATTTTACGCCTTGCGTATTAGAGGGGATGGAAAAAGCAAAAGCTTCATCCTCTTCAAAATAAAATCTTGGCGCTGATAAAACTAAAATTTCATCTGTTAAGCCGCCTTGAGTCGCAAGAAGGCGGGCGCCTTTAATCACGATTCCCTTGTCATTCCGGTCAACGATTTTTGCGGATATGGGATTCTCTGATGTTGTGATATTCATTTGAGAGCGATTGACCTGGGGCGTAATGAATGTATGGGTAAACGAAAGGTCGTGTTTCATCGCCTGATCGTAAAGTGACTGAATATGTTCAGGGAAACAGTTTTCTCTATCATGTAAAAGCGGGGCGGATGACGCAAAGCTCATGATGACAGTGTTCATGTAATCAGGGCTTCTTCCCATCATTCCATGTGTGTGTCTTGCCCAGTGTTCAATCATTCTCCTTCTTCTTTTTAAATCTTCTTTTGTTTTCGGCTGTAAGTATGACAATCCAATGCGCTCTTTTTTTTCCGGAAGAAAACACGTCATTTCATCGATTAAGCCGTCGCTCGTTTGCAAATCATAAAGTGAGCTCTTGGTTTCCAGAATGCCTTTAAATGCAGGATGTTCAGAAATGTTTCCCTCTATTTTCTTGCCATCAAACCAAAGTTCATTTTTTAGTTGGTCTAATCGGTCTAAAAACTCCTTCCCGCTGATAATTCCCATTGATATCGCTCCTTTTGCAGTAACGGTAGACACTGTCAATATATTAATGATGATAGAGACATGTTCCAACATTTTGTTTTTGAAAAAGCCTGTTTAAGAGGATTGATCTCGGTAAAATACGGATGGGAGAATTAGTGGCATAATAAATGAAAGCGGTTTATAATCCTAGTAAAGGGTTATATTAACAATTTTCGAAGAGATGGAGGTTGGGTTGATGGCTTCAAAACATGAGAAGAGCTCCGCCGTGTTATCAGAAATCGATTTATCTTCAGCGGCATTTAAACATGAGGCGTATGATTTTTATAAAGAATTGCGCGCGTCTCGTCCTCTTTATCCAGTATCTTTAGGAGAACTCGGTCAAGGCTGGCTTATTACGAGATACGATGATGCTATGCATTTATTAAAGGATGCCAGGTTAAAGAAGGATGTTGAAAATGTGTTTGCTGAAAATGAAGAACCTGTTATATCAAAAACTAAAGAGCCTTTGACAGAGCACATGCTCAACTCAGATCCCCCTGATCACACCCGTTTGCGGTCCCTTGTTCAAAAAGCGTTTACTCCCCGGATGATTTTACAGCTCGAAGACAGAATCCAGCATATCGCTGATTCTCTATTGGATAATGTACAGCACAATCATTCCATGGATCTTGTAGAGGACTTCTCTTTTCCCTTACCCATTATCGTCATCAGTGAAATGCTCGGTATTCCCCTTGAAGATCGCCAAAAATTCAAGAATTGGTCACAAGCCATCATCGATTTCACTGACACCCCCGAAAGCTTGGATAAAATAAAGCAATTTGCCGAATACCTGCAATATTTAGTTCATAAAAAAAGAAACGAACCTGCAGACGATTTAATCAGCGCCTTAATCCAGGCTGAAAGCGAAGGGACGAAATTAAGCACAAAAGAGCTCTACTCAACGATTATGCTGCTTATCGTTGCCGGGCATGAAACAACAGTGAACTTAATCACCAACATGATCTTTGCATTGCTCGATCATCCCGATCAATTGGACAAGCTTCGGCAAAAACCGGATTTGATAGATTCAGCGATTGAAGAGGCATTGCGGTTTTACAGTCCCGTTGAATTGACCACCCTGCGCTGGGCGGCTGAACCGTTTACATTGCAAGGGCAAGAAGTGAAAAGAAAAGATGTCATCGTCATTTCGTTAGCATCTGCCAATCGCGACGAAAAGGTATTCCCGGATGCCGATGTGTTCGATATTGCCAGAAAGAACAACCGTCATATTGCCTTTGGCCACGGCAGCCACTTTTGTCTTGGCGCACCTCTGGCCCGTCTCGAAGCAAAGATTGCCGTTCCTGCATTATTGCGCCGCTATCCCGATATACAGATACAAGGCAGAAGGGAAGATATCAAATGGAAAGGGAACTTTTTAATGAGGTCTTTGGAAGAATTGCCGCTATGTTTCTAGAGGGCTTCTGAACCGTGCGGCCGGTCTGTCTTTATCACGGCGATCGACCTGACGCAACAATGGATCGCGGGGAAGCCATTTTGCACATCTGGCTCTTCGTTTGGGAGGTTTTAAGATAAAGGGGCATTATCGGTGATCATCGCTCGCGGAGGTACGGCGGAATTTACGGTAGTGTCGAGGCTTCTCAGGAAAAAAGGGTCCATTGAAGGAGCAAAGCCATATCATGCTTGGAACGATTCCGGACCGCATTCATGACATACCCGCCAACCGTCCGACCATTGTTCAATGCGGATCCGGCGTCCGCTCAGCCATCGGCGCAAAAAGTTATATAACATGACAGGCGGATATGGATGATGTCCGCCTCTTTTGTTGTTTCTCTATCATCTGCAAATAACTTGGGATACGCGGAACCGAAAGTTTAGAATCACTCTTGCCATTTTCCGTTCTGATTTTTTCTTAACATCAATGTTTGATAGCGGCAGAGGATGACGCCTTTGGTTTTCGATTTTCATTGATAAGGCTGATTTCGTTCATGCTCTGAGGTTCCGTTTTGTTGCGTTAAAATGATGAAGAGAAATGACTGGTTTTGTTCTGGAGTTAACAGAATAGCACTTCAAGGCAGGGAAACGTTGCATACTTCTGTCACTATAACCAGTCTCCTGCTCAACATGACGAGAGCTGAAAAACATGAGGGGGAGTTCGGGCAATTGATGCGGAAATGATAGGCGATCACAGTCACCGATACATGCGGGGCTAATAGATGACTAATAAAACCTTTCTGCACGATTTTTATAACAACAAACGGAATTGAAGCTGGCCATTCCGCTGCCGGATACCATTCAGCGATATTAGAGCATTTTCCCTTTGATGTTTGCATAAGATATATGTATAATATAAATCGTAATATTTACGATTTATTAAAAGGGGTGTTGCAATGGAAATTTCATTTGTAAAGAGGTTTGGTATAGTAGCTATTAGTTCATTAGTAATATTGTCAGGATGTCAGACTTCAGGTTCATCCGAAGGGGAGTCTAATAAAACAACAACATCCTCATCAGTTGCAGAAGACTCTTCGAAAACGAGAAAAACATCTGAAAGTCACACACATGTGCATGAACATGCTCACGATCATGATCATGCACATGATGAAAAAACAGAAAAAATTTATGAAGGTTATTTTAAAGACAGTCAAGTAAAGGATCGTTCACTTTCTGATTGGGAAGGAGACTGGCAATCTGTATACCCATTCCTGCAAGACGGTACTCTTGACGAAGTATTTTCTTATAAAGCAGATCATGAAGGTGACATGACAGCTAAAGAATATAAAGAGTATTATAAAAAAGGGTATAAAACAGATGTTGACCGTATCTTAATTCAACAAGATACTGTAACGTTCTTCAAAAATGGAAAAGAATATTCCGGCGGATATGCTTATGACGGATACGAAATTCTAACATATGATGCGGGCAATAGAGGGGTAAGATACATTTTTAAGCTGGCTAAAGAAGCTGAAGGACTTCCTCAGTATATTCAGTTTAGTGATCATAGTATCTTTCCGAACAAAGCTGGTCACTACCATCTGTATTGGGGTGACGACCGTGAAGCTTTACTTGATGAGGTCAAAAACTGGCCTACATATTACCCGTCAGAAATGGATGGACACGATATTGCCCATGAGATGATGGCGCATTAAATTAGGAATAACATGATTGTTACCATGAAGTATGGTATTTTTTACAATAAAGTTGTTCTGCAAACGGTCCATTTTCTGAATACCAAGATCGGAACTCTCAAAAGGTGGAAAACGCTTGCTGCCGCTGCTGTAAAAACTGACAGTAAGCGAGACCCCGATGCCATTGTTGCGAATTTTTCTGCAACATTTTCCGAAATTAAAATCGACAATAAAGCAGCCAAACCTGTTGCCGATATAGCGGATAAAGCAAAAGTTTCCCCTTCCGGCAACAATGTCACAATTGCCGTCAAAAAGAAATAGCGAAAGCAGAAAAAGGCCGGAATTCAAGTCCCGGCCTCTTACAATCGCTTTTTTTGCCTTTGCGTTGCGGTTTATTCAGGTTGAAAATCCTGAAATGAGCAATCTTCTTTAATTATTAACTTTAATCGTTTGCTTCACATCTTTTCCAAGAGGCTCAAAATCGTTGTTTGTCGGAGCATCTACCCGTATTTCAATCGATTTCAAATCCTTAATAGACGATTTTTTGAGAATGTAAACATTGGCGCCTTCATTTTTAACTTTACCTAAATATTCTCCTTCAATATGTTTAGAAATCAGCATTTCAGGTTCAAGCTGTTCTTTCGTATCAGTGACAATTGTGGCCTGCCCTAAATAAAAGTTCACATCGTCATCTGACGTATTTTCGCCTGACATTCCAATTGTTACGGCATTAACCGTGTCGCCAACTTTAACACCGAGCAGTTTAGCTGTGGCTTCATTTTTCGGTTGCATTTCTTGTAATTGAACACTGCTGATCGTATACTTCATAGGTCCGACATTGCCTTTTATATTCAATTTATTATTCGTATAGACATTTTTCCCTTTGAGATTTTCATCTTCCTGTGTATTTTCATCTTTACTATCAGTATTTTTGTTTTCGTTTGCTTCAGTCTTTTTAGAATCCCCGTTGTTTTTTGCGGTTTCTGAAGAACCGCAAGCCCCCAATACAATTGCTAAACAAATCGTTAGAAATAAAACTGATACTTTCTTCATCTTGAACCCCCAGATCATAATTTTTATGTACGTCTTTAAGCATAGGACGAAATTACTAAAATATCAATGGGTTATTTCCATCTTTGTAAAAAGTTTCACTTTTGTTTACCAGGAGATATAAAGGTAATTTTACTTTGATGATTAAAAATAACAGGATAAGAACGCCTATCGCAACGACGAAAATCGGCATGGCATAACCTCCGGAATATGAAAATGTTCAAACCCTGAAAAGAAAACGTTTTTAAAAAATACTTTGTGATTACATTGTTGTCATCTTCTGATCAACTATTATTGATATACCAGTGTCCCAAACAATTAGTGTCAATCGATTTTAGAATTTGCATATTTCGCACTGGTTCTAACGGAATGACTAACTGTTGATTATATTTTGGTTATATGTTATGTTTTTATCAAGTCAGCAGACATCATTTTTGATCTATCTGTTGTGATGCAAAATCGAAACAATGGATCAGGGGCGGATAAAACCTGACCTTTGATTTTGTTAACAAGATCAAAAACTATGAAGGAGAGAGTAAACAGCATGCCATTATTACGTTTCGATCTAATAGAAGGCCGTGATGAAAAAACATTAAAAACATTGCTAGATGCCGCTCACAATGCGATGGTGGAAGCGTTTAACGTTCCGGAGAGAGACCGCTATCAAATTGTTCATCAGCACCCGGCGAATGAGCTTATTATCCAAGATACAGGCTTGGGATTTAATAGATCCAAGGATTTGGTTGTGATCAGTATCACCAGTAAAACAAGAACGAAGAGCCAAAAAGAGAAATTGTATGCCCTGCTGGCTGAAAAGCTTGAAGCGGAATGCGGTATTTCCCCGGAAGATGTCATGGTGTCCATTACCGAAAATGGTGATGCCGATTGGAGTTTCGGGCTTGGCGAGGCGCAGTTTTTAACTGGAAAGCTGTAAGGTTTCAACACACCGGTAATGTCAAAGATGCGTCTTGCAGCGGATTCGGCTCCCGAGTATCCGCACACTGCTTCATATATGAACAGCCGCCAGTAGAACCCTCTGCTTTTCAGGGTTCTATATTTATGTTCACTTGCTTGGCGATTTTTTTACTGCGGAAAATCTATAGACTGGGAGCGGGGAGGGGAATACGCCAAGTTCTTAATGAGATTGGACTCAGTGAATCCAAAAAACATATGATGGGAGCAGGCGCAGTTCTAAAGAAAGTGAAGATGATCTATAAGTCCAACAGCATCCAATTAAAAGTCACTGAAAATCAGGTTGCGTCTTCTTGATTAAAAAAGCAGAAGCCGAAAGTGGCAGGGGGTGTTGCCGGGGGATTCGCTCCATAAAGAGTATTTTTCAAGCTGGTGCTTATTGGCGCCAGCTTGATATTCGTAACGATACCGGGCTAACCTTGGAACATAATGGTAAACAGAAAAATATTAAAAAATAGTCGGCACCATCCCTCCGTCCATACGAATTGGAGAACCTTTAAATGCGGATGCATAAGGACTGCATACAAATGCAGCAAGCCTGCCGATTTCAAACGGCTTGATAAATCGCTGTATTTCAGATTGAGGCAGGTTTGCCGTCATAAATTCTTTCTCTTTTTCTGAAAAAGCCATCTCTTCATTAGGGTACATACCTTCAATGATTTGCTGCACATTTTCAGAGAGCGTTGGCCCTGGCATGATCGTATTGACTGTCACTTCTGTTCCTATTGTTAATTTAGATAAGCTTTTGGATAATGATAAAAGCATTGATTTTGTCATACAATACTGTGGCATTTGTCCTGAAGGCATAATCGCTTCTTCACTCGCAATAAAGATAATGCGGCCATAATCATTTTTCAGCATTTTAGGCAAATAAAATTTAGATAAACCATTTGCAGCAAGAACATTCGTGCGGAAGTATTTTTCCCAGACGTCATCATCCACGTCCTCATACTGCATGATTTCATAGATACCCATATTGTTAACTAAAATATCAATATTGGGGTATTTTTTAAATAAAGCTTCCCTTTGCCCGATATCTACAATATCAGCTGCAGCATTTTGGGGAGAGGTAGCCGGGAAATCTGATTTTATTTCATTTACAGTTTGTTCTACCTCATCTTCATGTCGCCCGTTAATGAGAACATTCACACCTTCTTTGGCAAGTTCAATGGCAATTGCTTTACCTATACCTTTCGTTGACCCTGTAACTAAAGCTGTTTTATTGTTTAATCCCATATCCATCATACATTTCTCCTTTTATCGTGTTAAAAAGTGCTTCCTAAGACAAAGTCAATTTACCCGGGTGTGTACCTGAGTGTTCAGTCCGCCAATTTGAAGGAGTATCCCCTTCCCAAAGGCGGAAGGCACGGTAGAATGAGTTCTGGTCTTCATACCCGATCATGAAGGCCACTTCTTTAATATCGAGCGAGGGGTCTGCCAAATACTTCAGTGCCTGCTCATGCCTGACTTGTGTCAACAAATGTTTGAAACTTGTGCCTTCGTCAGTAAGCCGGCGCTGTAAGGTGCGTTCGCTCATCCCCAGCTCGCTTGCGACAGTCTGAATGTCAGGGCGTCCTCCCGTAAGGCTGCCTTTCATGATCCACTTGACCATCTCGGTGATTGAGAGGCTGCGCTGCTGCTCATCCAATGATTGATCCAGTGCAGGTGTCAGAATCTCCAGCAGCTCTTCGTTGTACGAGACAAAGGGGCGGTCCAGGTCTCCCCGAAACAGCGTCAACCGGTTGCAATTCGTACCGATCCGGATACGGCAGCCGAAGTAAGCTTCAAGCGCCTCTACATCGCCCATTGGGTGCGAAAATTCGACGAGCCTGGCCGTTAAAGGTTGACCTGTGCCGCGGCGTCCAAGCTCGAGAAGAAATGCCAGCGTGATGCCGACGAGCATCGGCGGACCGGACTGCCCGCTATCCAACCATTTCAGTTCGATTGTACAGTGCTCGCCTTCCTCGGTCATACGCAAGCTTTCGGGAGGGCACAGTTGTTTGTACCGGGCCATCCGCTTTAGAGCGTCGCGGTAGTCGCGAGCATGGTAAGTCGCTAAGACGGGAGGAGGGTAATGTGCTGTATCAAAGGCGGTCGTAAGCTTGATGATTCCTTTTGCAGTGTCATCAATGAGATCGGAATACGCCTGCCAAATCGCGAAATATTGGGCGGCGGTGACAACTGGTTCAGTCACAATGGTGAGCGGCAGTTGTGCTTTTCGAACCACGTCATGTGCGGCAATCCCTAATTGACGCAATCCTGCCCAAAATCCTGCCGGGATTTTAATACGAGTATGTGACGTCATATATATGAGCCCTCCTTTGGCTTTCTACAATTCGTTAGTTGTGACCTGCGTCTTGCTGCTTAGCGGGGCAATTATTACTTTATCTATCCAATACCGCTTTTGTAACTAGCAAAGCGCGACATTTTACTTGCCGATTACGCCGGGTAAGTCCGTGAGGAATCGGATCACTCTATTATAATACGAGGGGGTAGATCAGGCTGAAGGAATCGCAGGCAAACCCTGGACAAAATGGCAGAGGAGCTAGAAAAACGCGGATATTGTAAGGAAGCTTCCTTGATAAAAAGTATCATAAAATATCGAAAAACAAGAAGTCAGATATGCTGCGGGTAGATGAAGTATCAAAAGCGTGTCCATATGTTGCCAAACACGCAGAGTCGCTCAGGATTACAATGGAAGTCCTGATAAAGTGAAAAGGCCTGTTTTGATGAACAACAATATGAAGAGTTTAACGACGTTTTATCTGTAAAGCTAGGGAAGAGAGAGGCTGGAGCGGTAGAATACTTGCAGACCGCAGCCGCGCTGTTGATGCTCTGAAAGCCTTCGGATGTTTGTTGTGCAGACGGCGTTCGCTTTGCGGATCCTGTAATTGGAAAATGAGCGAAAGTGACTTTTTATTAATAATTGATTGTAAAAATGAAGATGTCTAAAGTATACTTAATGATAATGATAATCATTTACAACATGGAGATAAGAACTTTAAATAAGCCATGCATGACATATACCGGGAGTGAATAGCCATGAGCAGGAATGAAGTATTTGATGTGACCGTTATCGGCGGAGGACCGGCCGGGTTATATTCCGCCTTTTACAGCGGACTGCGGGGAATGAAAACAAAGATTATCGAATATCAGCCGATGCTGGGCGGAAAGATTCACGTTTATCCTGAAAAAATGATCTGGGATGTCGGGGGGCTAACGCCGATTTCCGGAGCCAGGCTGATAGAACAGATCGTGCAGCAGGGGCTAACGTTTCACCCTGAAGTGCTGCTGAATGAGAAAGTCGAATCGATTGCCCGCAATGAAGAAGGGTTGTTTGAATTACATACGGCTGCCTCGGGGGTGCATCTGTCCAAGACGGTCATCGTTGCCGTGGGCGGCGGCATCCTCAATCCGCAAAAGCTTCAGATTGAAGGAGCAGAGCGTTTTGAAGTGTCCAATCTGAATTATACGGTCAAATCGCTGCAGCATTTTAAAGATAAAACGGTCATAGTATCAGGCGGGGGCAATTCGGCTGTCGATTGGGCCAACGAGCTCGAGCCTGTAGCGAAGAAGGTTTACCTCGCTTACCGCAAAGAAGCGCTCAGCGGGCATGAGGCCCAGGTGGATCAGCTGCTGAACAGCTCGGTGAGCTGCTTCTTCCATACACAGATTACCAAGCTGATCGCTTCGGAAGATCATGAGGTGATCGAACGGGTCGAGCTCACGAACGCTCAAACCGGTGAGGTGATGGAGCTGCCTGTCGACGAAGTGGTCATCAATCACGGCTATGAACGCGACACCTCACTGCTGGAGAACAGCCGGCTTCATATTACCCGGGTTGATGACTATTATATTAAAGGTACCGCCAACTGCCAGTCTTCCGTGCCCGGGCTGTATGCGGCGGGGGATATCCTGCATTACGAAGGCAAGCTGCACCTGATTGCCGGAGCGTTTCAGGATGCGGCAAACGCGGTCAACAGCGCCAAGCGCTTTATCGATCCCGAAGCACACAAGAGTGCGATGGTGTCGTCGCATAATGAGGTTTTCAAAGAGCGCAACCGCGAGCTTGTGAAGAAGATGTTCGTGTAGTGAAATAAAACCACTCACATAAAAAAGCGCAAATGAAAAGGGCGTTCGCCGGCTCTGACATTTCAGACCGCGGTACGCTCTTTGTTTATGAAGTGGTTGAATCCTCATCGTAGAACGTAAAAGCAGGTGGAGAATTATTACCGTGCGAACTCGATTCCGTATCCTCTAGAATGGGATGTGAAGTGGAAAGAAACAAGGCTTTTAAAAAATGATTCAGTTTCATTTCTGTATAGACTAAATGCATAAACTGCCCCAATTAAAAATACTATCCTTGAAATAGAAGAAAGAACTGACGGAAGTATTCGATATTACGGTCAACCCGTGAAATAAAAAGGGCATTCATCATGAGCTGGGCTGCAAACATACAAGAAATAATTTTAAGGAAAATAGCATTTGTTCTTTCATCTGGCCGCCTGGAAAGCTCCAGAACCTCCTTGGGACAAGAACGATGCAGGATCTATCGTTTAAAAAAGGCTGAGATTAAAGGCGCAAACGTTTTATCATGGAGAGAAAGGACTTCAGATGCATAATATTGACAAAACAATGTATGTTCAACAATAGGGCAGCACCTTCATGTATACTGAGTCCGTAATTACAATATTTTGAAAGGGGTAATAGAATGAAAATCAGGTTGAAGAAAACATCAGGTTTCTGGAAAAAAGCCGCGATTTCATCACTTATCTTCACCATGTTTTTTACCCTGATGATGAGCGAAACGGTATTTGCAGCGGGGCTGAATAAGGATCAAAAGCGCCGGGCGGAACAGCTGACCAGCATCTTTGAAAACGGTAAGACGGAAATCCAATACGGATATGTGGAAGCATTGGATGATGGAAGAGGCTATACATGCGGACGGGCAGGCTTTACAACGGCTACCGGGGATGCATTGGAAGTTGTGGAAGTCTACACAAAGGCCGTACCGAATAACAAACTGAAAAAGTACCTGCCGGAATTGCGCCGCCTGGCCAAAGAAGAAAGCGATGACATAAGCAACCTTAAGGGATTTGATTCTGCCTGGAGCTCGCTTGGAAATGATAAGGACTTCCGCGCTGCTCAAGACGCGGTAAATGACAGGTTGTATTATCAGCCTGCCATGAAACGATCAGATAATGCCGGACTGAAAACGGGGCTGGCAAGAGCTGTGATGTATGATACAGTTATTCAGCATGGCGATGGCGATGATCCTGATTCCTTTTATTCCTTGATCAAACGCACGAACAAAAAAGCGGGCGGTTCACCTAAAGACGGAATAGATGAGAAGAAATGGTTAAATAAATTCCTGGACGTGCGCTATGATGACCTGATGAATCCGGCAGATCCCGACACCCGAGATGTGTGGAGAGAATCGGTTGCCCGTGTGGATGTGTTTCGCTCTATCGCCAAGTCAAACAACTACAATCTAAACGGACCGATCCACGTTCATTCGAAAGAATACGGTAATTTCGTCATCAAATAAGCACCGGGTGAAAAGAAACCGGCTGTATCTTTGGCCAGAATACCCGCTGTCCTTATGGTGTAACCCGTTAAAAATTCCGCATAAAAAAACCCCCGCCACAATAACATGGCGGGGTATTCAGTTTATGAACCGCTGGAGCCTTCCATTTCGAATTTGTTCAGTTAAAGGAGATGTAATCAGTTGGTTGTTTTTAAATCCTCTGTCATTTTATGATTGTCGCTATTTCTATAGGCCTTTGCATATAGTTGACAGGAGTGCATTCTTCCTTGTCCCTTTTCAAAGAGAAGGGCTTAATCTGCTTTTCCAATTGTCACATCGCCATCATGGAAAATTTAATAACATAACCGGATTCGCTGAACAAAAAAGTATCGGAACCCACGGCTGCCACATCATCAATTGCGTTCAACGCATTATCCAGACTGGTTCTTAATGCCGGCTGATCCCCATAACCCCAAAGAATGATAATGTTTCTATCTTTAAAATGATTGACATGTAACCACTCGTCAATCTCTTCCTCGTAATCTATAGATTGATGACAACTAACTTCTTCCCACTTGATTCGTCCCCAAAATGTAAAAGGAAAACTGTTAGAAAGCATTTCATAATATGTTGCCGTTAATTCTTCAGATAAGATTTCTTTTTGTTCTCCTAAAGCCTCTAAGCATTCATCAAATAAGTCCAACATGTCCCCTCCAGTAAAGCTTGTAAAATAAATGAGATCATAGGGTGATGAGTTGAGAAAATGATGTTCATAAAAATTATCTGCTTCGTCTCTCATTCATATATTCTATCTCTTTTGGCATCGAAAATGAAACATCTTCAGCAGCGCCCGCTTCTTAATCCAGGATACATAGCTCAGCGACAGCCCGAGCTCTTTCGCAATTTACCGCCGTCAATTAAGGCCGAAACGGCCATCGATGGTGTAGCCGAATTTCACTGCCACTCATAGCTGATCTGTTTGGATGTCAGGTATAAAAAGTTGTGAGGAATGTTGACTTAAGGGAATTTATGTTGACAAAAGTATTGTGTGAAATAACCCCTTTTAATAAAATAAAAGGAAATTAAAGGGTTGAAAGGGGAGAAGTGGAATGAAGAAAATGAGTTTACTAATAGTACTATTCCTTGCAGGCGCTTGTTTTGCGGCTCCGTACGGCTCTGTTTCGGCTAAAGGGTTTGTTGAAGATAAATTTGCCATTGACGATCTATATTACTCAGGGAAAAAGACAAGGGAAATTGTAAAGGATGGGCAGATGCAATTTACGCTGGATACAACATATCATAAAAATGGAATCGTTGAAGCCGTGGTTACGGAAAATAAGCATACGACTCATATTCAATATGACCCTAAAACGGGCATAACCTTATTAAACGGTGTAACCTTACAATCAAAGAAAGAATTTGAAATGGGCTTGTCAGCATACAAAGAAGTATACATGGGGACTGTAACAAATAACGTTCCGGCAGGCACTTTGGTTGGAGCGGCAATTTCTTTGACAAGTATATGGACCAGGGTTCCAGCGAGTAGAGTAAAACAAACAGTTTTAACCCTAACTTCATTAGCTGTAGGGGAGACGCTTGATCAATTAATAAAGGTAAAAATCAAGCAATATAGAACGTCCAAGCCTGTCAAAGATGGAAGTATGTGTTATAAACAATATAAACATAAGTCCACCTGGTATTATAAGAAAAAACAAAGTAAACAACAAAGCTCAAGCTGGTTTTTACAAAGTAAGCCCTGTTAAGGAGAGGGAAAATGAGCAAATGTCCGATATGCCGGAAACCATTTACTTTTAGAGAAAAATATCAGCTTACTAAAACAAAGACGCCAACTTGCCCAAAATGTAAAAATACACTTAAGGAAACAACAGTTTCAAAATTGCTTTTCGGTTTAATTTTTATTTTGCCAATCGTGTATTTTATGTCTATTTTTGGTGAATGGGATTCAATATTAAAGTGGTTCTATCTTTTTATTTGGATTGTGTTTTGCTTATTTATTTTGCAACCTGTACTTTATCGCTATGATAAGACAAAATCTTAACCTAATTCCAGCCCTTTGTCCGCTTCTCAATCCGGGGCATGATAGCTCCGCGAGTTTCCAAGCTCTTCCTCAATTACACGCTGCAATGACTTCTGATTTGGATGTATATGCAGCCGTTACGGGAAAAAACGGACTTAAGCGAATAGGTTATTCAAGAAAACAAGCTTATGATAGATTCATAAGCTTGTTTGTTAATCATTCAATAAAAGGCCACTCATGTTTAAGAATTGAGTCAATTGTATGTAAGACACCCTCCTCATTATTTGATTGTGTGCTATATGAGGCAGCATCTTTAACCATTTTTTGCGCGTTAGCCATTGCAAATCCATACTTAACAGCGGAAATCATCTCTAAGTCGTTTCCGCTGTCTCCAAAAGCAATCGACTCAGCATCATTAATGCCCCATCGTTCTTGAAGAAGTTTAATTCCGCTTGCTTTATGAAGTCCGGGTATAATGAAATCGATGTCGCCATGTCCGCTTGACACAGGAGTAACGAGAGATCCGATTGCCTTTTTCAAGTTGCGTAAAAGTTCTGAAACATGGTCTGCGGAGAAACTCGTTGAGAACTTGAATATTTTATCATTGAGATTTTCGAAATGAGGCACTTTTTGCAGCATATGATAATATTTACGGGCCTGCTTATATTCTTCTTCTCCAACATCTTCATGTATATAAGCACTTTTTCTTCCGCAAACAATTAAATTTTTGTATTCGTATTGTTCTAAAATATCAGTAACTTTTTTTATTGTTTCTTTAGACATTTCGCCTGAGAATAATTCTTTTCCCGAATCTACTACGTAAGCACCGTTCTCAGCAACGAAAGCAATTTCATTTTCAATTGATGGAAAAAAGGATTTAAGCTGGTAATATTGATTCCCGCTTGCAACAACAAATTTAATCCCCCGTGCGTTTAATTCACGAAATTGTTTCATAAAACGCTCTTTGTTATATTTCATTTCATCGTTCAAAAACGTTCCGTCCATATCAACTGCAATTAGTTTAATACTCATTTTTTTCCACCTTTTAGACGAAATGACTTCGCAAATGATGAGACAGTGCCTAAATCACCGTAGACTGCATTCATGCTCAAGTTCATTTAGAGCCTCTTTTCAAACCTGAACATAACAGCCTCACAAACTTATTTTTATTTCCTTTAACATCGGGTAAAAAAATGTTTTATTTGTCATCGCAGCAAGTTCTTTGGTTTTACTGTATTAGCTGTATGTGCTGCTGAAAATGCCGTCTATATCAGATAGCGCCCCTTATACATTTATTTTTTTGAAAAACCTTGGCAAATGCTCTTTATGCGCTTCCAGCATTTCGTCTAATATCGCTTTACCGATCTTATCAGAAGGGACAAGCGGATTAATCGTCATCGCGAGCAAAGCCGTATCATAGTTGCCTGTTACGGCGGCTTCTGCACCTACTCGTTCAAATGATTTGATTTGCTGGACGAGTCCCCGGACGGCAACTGGCAGATCGCCATGAACGATTGGCCTTGGACCTTCTTTTGTAATCACACAGCTTACTTCAACAGCAGAGTCATCCGGAATACTCGCAATTGCCCCATTGTTGATTGTGTTAACGGGCTGAATATCACGCTTATCGTTATAAATAGACGAAATAAGACGAACGGCCGCATCGCTGTAATACGCTCCGCCGCGCTGCTCTAATTGAGGTGGCTTAACGGCAAGATCAGGATCTTTGTACAGCTCAAATAATTCCTCTTCAAGTTGCTGCACGACTTCAGCTCTCGTTGTGCCGTTTCTGAAGTTTTCCAATTCTTTTTGCAGCATCTCATCTGTTTTGTAATAGTACATATGATATGGGCAAGTTAACACATTTAAGGCCCGGATAAATTCCGGCTCCCAGCCTTGCCCTTCGATGTTTTTCACAAAACTGCTGTTCTCCGGATCTGATAACAGTTCCATGACTTTCTCTTTTACGCTGACTCCGTCAACATATACATCCAATCCATATACCATATGATTAAGGCCGGCGAAATCAATGCGAATACGGGAATGGTCAATATCCAAGAGCTTGGCGATTCCCATCTCAATTCCGATTGGAACATTGCATAAACCGACGATTTTTTTATGATCAGTGTAACGAAGGACAGCTTCTGTCACCATGCCGGCAGGATTTGTAAAGTTGATCAACCAAGCATCCGGACACAGTTCTTTCATGTCTTGAACAATCTCCAATATAACCGGAATGGTCCGCAGCCCCTTAAACAATCCCCCCGGCCCGTTCGTTTCTTGGCCTAAAACACCATAGCTTAATGGTATTCTTTCATCTTTGGCGCGGGCATCAAGCAGCCCTACGCGAAACTGAGTCGTAACAAAATCGGCATTCTGTAAAGCAGCTCTCCTGTCAAGCGTTAAATGGACCTCGATTGGAAGACCTGCTTTTTCAATCATTCTCCTTGCAAGGTTTCCGACGATTTCCAATTTTTCTTTTCCTTCTTCAATATCTACCAGCCATAACTCTCTAACCGGTAATTCATCATATCGTTTGATAAACCCTTCTACTAATTCTGGGGTATAACTGGATCCCCCGCCAATCGTTACAATTTTAATGCCTTGTGCCATCCTCTTGCACCTCCGGGTTTTTAAAAAGCAAAAGTACCTTATGAATGAATTGTATCTGCAGATGAGTAAGCCGGTAAATAAGTCAGTAACATCTTGTTTTTAATCACACAAGAAGTCATTTGTTACACAGATATAACACTATGTTTCTTGTGAAGCAGGTATGCTAAGATTGAATGATATAAAGGGTTAGGGAAGGAGAGTCCCACAAACATGTTTACGCACGAGATCATCGCTTCGTTTAATGAACTGGAAACTTCTTTATACAATTACATCTGTCAAAATGGCGAGAAAGTCATCTACATGCGAATCCGTGAATTGGCAGATGAAGCCCATGTATCAACAGCCTCGATTCTTCGTTTTTGCAAAAAAATAAATTGTGAGGGTTTTTCGGAATTTAAAGTAAAGCTAAAAATGCATTTAGGAGAAAATAAAAAGACTGTGTTAAAGAGTCCCCAACATTCAGTAACCGAATTTTTTGAGAGAACATTAAAAGGAGACATAGAGGAAAAAATTAAGGAGGCTGCGCTTCTGGTTGCCAAAGCAGAGAGTGTTATTTTTATAGGCGTAGGGAGCTCTGGTATTCTTGCCGAATATGGAGCAAGGTACTTCTCATGCATAGGAAAACTTTCAATGTATATTAAAGATCCATATTTTCCGACACACTCGCAATTCCGACATAACAGTATAACAATTGCTTTATCCGTCTCAGGTGAAGGTCATTCTACAGTCACTCATCTTCATCAGCTAAAACAAGAAGGAAGTAAAGTGATCAGCATTACAAATCACAAGCATTCAACCATTGCCAAAATATCTGATATCAATATTCCGTATTACGTGACGGAAGAGTGGTTTGAAAATGCTAATATTACTACACAAATTCCCGTTATGTATATTCTGGAATCCATGGCTCGTGAAATATATAAACTAAGTGAATTAAATTAATATTTTCAAAAAAATAACAATCCATTACATATAAGGACATTCCCTAGGGAGAATGGATGAACATCAAAAAAAACGCAGCAGAAATCTACCGAAATGAAATAACAAAACTTCGCAGTAAAAACAAGTCAGTGTATATTTTTATGTCTACAGCAACAGACCCTTATCAGCCAATTGAACGTAGAGTAAAAATGACAAGGATGCTGTTGGAAGAAATGATGAAAAACCCCCCTGATATCCTTCAAATTCAAACCCGGGGGCCGCTTATCACGAGAGATATCGATTTACTAACGGAATTGAGAAAAAAATGTGAAGTCCTGATCTCTATGACCATTAAAACAGATCGGGAAGATATAAAGCGAATTTTTGCTCCATATGCACCTGGAATCAAGTTGCGCATCAAAGCATTAAAGGAAATACATGAAGCAGGCATACCTACTCAAGCTTCCATTTCTCCTGTATTGCCTTTCACCCCTGACTTTCCAAAAGCATTAAGCGGAATCGCGCAGCATATTTGGATTGATACGCTAAGTATAGGGGATGGGGCATGGGGAAGCGTTCAGAGAGATTAGGGATGCCACATTTGTTTAAGGAGCATAGTTTAGAAAAATGGTATCTCAAAGATTTACACGTAAGAGTGCAGAAATATTTTAGTAAATATTTTCATCATCAATTGATTAGGGTGTCTAAGAACGAAGGATTTCCACGGTTTTTGAAAAATATGAAGTAAGTTTTAAATGTGCTGGAAAATGGAATGTGGACAAATATTCATAAAAAGGCCCCTGATCCATTCAGAGGCCCTTAGCATTTGTCTCCTGCAACCCTATCCAGCCATTCATTGATCAAAGTGTTAAACAGTTCCGGTTGTTCGATTTGCAAATTGTGACCCGCTGTATCCATTACAGCGAATGTACCTCGCGGAAACTTGTCTATCACGCTGAGAGCATCTTGAAAACCAACAACAGAATCCTGTCTTCCTAAAAGAAATACACTTGGTCTATCAAAAGAACCATGATCAAATTCAAATGAAAATCCGTAATTATTTTTAATCTTGCATAAAAACTTTTCATCAGCCATTTGACAACCGCTTACGATTTCTTTGTTATACCTTAACCAATTATATTCATCCAACTTCACTGAAATACTTTGGAATTCTTCTAATTCCGCCTTCTTTAAACCTTCAATAAATTCGGCATCTCTTTTCAAGATTCTATGTTCCCCAACTGTTCTGCCTTCTGCATCAGGGACAATAACAGGACATATAAATGCTGCACCCAGTATTTGTTCTTTTTCCTTTTCGATCATTCCCCTGGCGATATATCCGCCGTAGGATTCACCGGCTATCAGGTATCTTTCATTGGGAATCACTTCCCGAATAAATTCAGCAACCGCATGTAACATATCATCAGAACTGCTGATTTCATGATAATTTTTAGTCAGCCCCATACCGGGAAGGTCGATATATATATACGTCTCCATCCATCCCTCTTACGAAATACAGGTTCCATGCAGCCGCTCATTAATCTATGGTCAGGTGTAAAACCATGAATCATCAATATCGGCGTGCCTTCACCTATATCTTCATAATAAATTTCTGCCTGGCCGACTTTGCAATAAGCCATTCAAATACCCTCTTTCAAATTTAGTTATCATCGTTTGGCCTGACAAAACACTTTTAAAAATGAACTACAGCTTATTAATAATGACGGTTAATTTATAGTTGACATGCCTGTTTAAGTCGATCAGAAACTGGTCTAACGTTTCATTGGACGGAAATTTGCATTCCAGGAGGTAACAACCGTCTCCACTAATTTTATAGTTATTGATAACGTATTCATCTTGTGTTTTGATAAAGGATAAATAGGGTTGATGATGCGTATTTTTGGTATAGATATTGAGCATCACGTGAACGGGATAACCTAGCTTTTCTTCATTTACTTTAATTGTATACCCCTCAATCACTCCGTTATCTTCTAATTTAACGACCCTGGAGGCAGCTGCTTGCCCTGTCAAATGGACTTTTCCGCCCAGCTCTTTCATCGTAATACGACTGTTTTGAGATAACTCTTCTAATATTCGCCTGTCCGTATGATCCAACATACAACCAAATCCTTTCAAACCGAATGTTACATCATATGTATAGTGAATTACTTTTCATTAAATGCATGTAAAAATTGTCTCCAATTAAGATATATTTTAGCCCACTTTGAGCATTTACACAAAATAAATACATTCTTTCAAAAATCAAGTCAAACGGCCAAAAGACTTGATTTTAGCCATGTATTTGTGAATGGCTCATCATATAAACTATACGTAAATTAAAAGAAAAGGAGCTTAAAACATGAACATTCAACAAATTCGTAATGCCACGCTTGTAGTCGATTATGCAGGCAAAAAGTTTTTAATAGATCCAATGTTGGCTGAAAAAGGCGCCTACCCTCCATTTCCAAATGCGCCAAGACAAGATCAAAATAATCCTTTAGTTGAATTGCCAACATCTGTCGATAATATTATTAAAGATATTGATGCTGTCATTGTTACTCATTTACATTTAGATCACTGGGATGAGGCTGCTAAGGAGATATTGCCAAAAGATATCAAGTTGTTCTCCCAAAATGAAGAAGATGCAACAGAAATCCGAAATGCCGGATTCAAAAATGTCGAAGTGTTAACAAAAGATACAGTCTTTGAAGGCATACAATTAATCAAAACGAAAGGCGAACACGGAAGAGGAGAAATTTTGAAAATGGCAGGTCTTGTATGCGGCGTTGTGTTCAAACATCAAAGCGAGAAAACATTATATGTAGCCGGAGATACAGTATGGTATGATGCCGTTCAAAAAGAGATTGATACACATCAACCAGACATTATTGTCGTCAATGGCGGGGATAATCAATTTTACGAAGGCGGTTCTCTCATCATGGGTAAAGAAGATGTCTATGAAACGCATAAGGCTGCTCCAAACGCAAAAATCATCGTGAGCCACATGGAAGCTGTCAACCATTGGGGATTATCAAAGGAAGAATTAAAATCCTTTATTCATGAAAAAGGCATCTCCGCTCATGTTTTAGTTCCTGAAGATGGCGAATCATATTCATTTTAGCTAAGAAGAGGAGCGTTCATGATGTCCCTTGAAAACAATAAAGAATTAGTCCGCCGTTTCTTTGAAACCATTGAACAAGAAAAGTACGATGACTTAAAAGACTTTTGCCATAAAGACTTTGTATTCTATCCGCAATTAGATACACCGTTTCCGGGTGTAGAGGAGGTTAATTGAATCTGAAAAGAAAAACTTTGATGCTTTTCCGGGCTTTAAAATGCCAATTAAAGCGATGATTGCTGAAGGCGATCTTGTATCAGTTTATTTTATTTTTGAAGGTAAGCACACAGGGACTCCATTTGCCGGTGTCCTTGGGAACGGGGAAAGCCGTTAAGTTTTCTCTTATGATTCTTTTACGTATTGCTGACGGCAAAATTGTTGAGCAGAGATCTCATGTGGATGTACATGAGATTCTCCGTCAGCTTCATGCTTAATTACTTAAATGAAAACGAACAGTACTTTTCTTAGCTTGTCTATTTATCTGGTTAGAAGACTCCTTTTTTAAGGGGCTTCTTTTATATACTAAAAGGAGTGTTTATTGTGAAAACAAATGTGAAGATTGATTGGAACAATGGTATCAAAGGGAACGGATCTCTGAAAACAGAATCCCTAAATACAAAGATTGCGATTCCTGCTGAATTCGGTGGAAGTGGAGATGGAGCTTCTCCAAAAGAAATTCTGATAGCGTCTGCAACAGCTTGTTATACATCTGTTCTTGTATCTATGATCGAATCAAGGGATCTTCCTGTAATCGGTGTGGCGGTTGATTCTGAAGGGCTTAACTCTGATGATGAATTTAAAATTCCACCGGCCTCGTATCGTTTTATCAGAGAAGGCGACAGAAAAGCAAATTCAATCAGCAAACCGAATATTTGCAGCAGCTGATAGAGGGTGCACGATAGGAAACTTGTTAAAAAAAGCAGATGTCAAAATTGAGGTTCAAGGAGAAATCTTTACTAAATAAATCATGGTTTTGTTAGATAACAAGTTTTAAAATTTGATTAACCTTTTGTCGTTCAGTATTATACGTATAGAGGTATAAGTATGGGGGAGGTGATTGAATTATTTAGTACTGTTAATTGCGATAGGCTGGTCTGTATACAAAAGGTTATCACCAGTTGAAAACTTAGGGCATCTGACAGAAGTGCAATTACGGGCAAAAACGGAAAACAAACTGGAAAATGTGAGAGAAGCGCATGAATTTCGTTCCGGCCACATTCCTGGTGCAGTGAATATCCCGTAAGCTGTGGTTCATCAACGTTGTAAAAAGATTCCTATATATTGCCAAAGCGGCATGCGCAGTAAACGGTTTGCAAAGATAATGCAGAAAAAGAATGATAAAGATATTTATCATTTGTCTGGCGGCATCTCTTCATGGTTGGGAAAGATAAAAGAAAACAGGGAGGTTAACTGATGGAATACGATGATCAATTAAAAAACAGGATAAAACGAATTGAGGGTCAAGTGCGAGGAATATTAAAAATGATGGATGAAGGCAAAGAGTGCAAAGAGCTCGTAAGCCAAATGTCAGCGGTGCGTTCTGCATTAGATCGGGCCATTGGAGTAATTGTAAGCAGTAATTTAGAAAAATGCGTGCGCCTTCAAATCGAAAGGGGAGAAGATACCGAAGATCTTATTCAAGAAGCGGTTAATTTATTGGTGAAAAGCAGATAATGAATAGCTGGCTGTATATGATACAGCCCCTGTACCGTATAAGCGAAAAATTTTTTACCAATTATTATACCCCGGTAGGTATAGCGGGTTGAAACTCATATTTTTTTGCATCGCATTATACCCATACAGGTATATGTATATTAGATGGAGGAGAGATGATATACATGTCAGACCAAAAAGAGAAAACGACCATTGTTTTATTCAGTGGTGACTTAGATAAAGCTATTGCCGCTTTTATTATTGCTAATGGAGCCGCTGCTTATGATCATGAGGTAACAATTTTTCATACATTTTGGGGTCTTAACGCTTTAAGAAAAGATGAACCGGTGCCGGTAAAGAAAGGGCCGCTTGAAAAAGCATTCGGCTTTATGATGCCCCGGGGTTCAAAGAAATTCGGATTATCTAAAATGAATTTTGCCGGTATCGGGCCTAAAATGATCAAACATGTCATGAAAAAGCACGGCGTGCTGTCTCTGCCTCAGCTGATTGAAATGGCGCAAGAACAAGGAGTTAAGCTTGTTGCCTGTACAATGACAATGAACTTGTTAGGCTTGCAAAAAGAAGAACTTATCGACGGTATTGATTATGCAGGAGTTGCCGCATATCTCGGGGATGCCAACGAAGCAAAAGTGAATTTATTTATATAACGGTCTTCAAATTAAACGGTGCTTTAAGGAATAGGGTTGCCGGAGCGATCAAATGGAACCGGTGATACAGAAAATGAGTATGGAGGGATGATTGATGAACATCAAATCTGACCGCGTGTTAGATGCGAAGGGGCTTGCTTGTCCAATGCCCATTGTAAAAACAAAAAAGGCCATGAATGAGTTAGAACCGGGGCAGGTAATGGAAGTGCATGCTACTGATAAAGGGTCTCTTGCTGATATACAGGCATGGGCAAAGGGAAGCGGTCACCAGTATCTCGGTACAACAGAAGACGGAGATATATTAAATCATTATCTTCGCAAAGCCAGTAACTCTGATATAAAGGTAGAAAAAAAGTTTCCTCATACAATCCAAAATGAAGAGCTTCAAAAAAAGGTAGAAGCGAAAGAGCAAATAACAGTTGTAGATGTCCGGGAACCCGCAGAATACAGTTCCGGCCATATTCCCGGAGCCGTTTCAATTCCGTTGGGTGAACTCGAAAAAAGAGCAAACGAACTGAATAGAGACGGGAAAATTTATGTTGTTTGCCGAACAGGTAATCGAAGTGATCTAGCTGCCAAAAAACTTGCCAATAATGGTTTTGAAAATGTAGAAAATGTTTTGCAAGGTATGGCGGAGTGGTCAGGACCTGTTGAAAAAGATCAATAAAAATGGGCTAAGGCAGGCGGTCACGAGTTGCTTAAAGATACAGAAGAAGATGGTGTATTAAAGTTTTGGATTAAAAAGGTTAAATGTGATAAAAGGGGGCTATTCCCCTTTTTATTGATGGAAAGGAGGAAAGTTAGTGGACATATCTTTTATTCTTCTACTATTTTTAATCGGATTAGTTGGTTCTTTTATGTCTGGGATGCTTGGCGTTGGGGGAGCCATTATTAATTATCCTTTGTTATTATACATGCCTGTGTTATTTGGGTTTACAGGCTTTAATGCTTACCAGGTTTCAGGTATTGTGGCAGTCCAGGTTTTTGTTGCAACATTTTCCGGTGTATGGGCTTACCGGAAAGGCGGTTACTTAAATAAAGAACTTATCACCGTTATGGGATTAAGTATTCTGATCGGAAGTCTAGTCGGTGGTTATGGGTCACATTTTTTCTCCGAAGATTTCATAAACTTGGTTTACGGAATATTGGCGATAATCGCCGCAGTCATGATGTTTATTCCAAAGACAGGAACAGAAGGTCATCACAGTGATCACGTTCGCTTTCCGAAGATATTAACCTCAGTAATCACTTTTGCAGTCGGCTTGGCTTCAGGCATTGTCGGTGCCGGCGGCGCTTTTCTGCTTGTTCCGCTCATGTTAGTCGTTTTAAAAATACCTACACGAATCACAATCGCAACATCACTCGCAGTTACATTTATTTCATCGATTGGAACAACAGCCACAAAGCTCATCATTGGACATGTTCCTATTATGCCGGCTTTGGTTATAATAGCTGCCAGCCTAATGGCATCCCCGATAGGTGTTTTAATTGGCAAGAAGATGAAGGCTAAAGTTCTTCAAGGTATTCTGATATTCGTTATTTTGATTACAACCGTGAAAATCTGGTTTGATATCTTACATTAATGTTTAAAGTTTTCTATATTATCTGTTTTGAAGGAGGAATTGGATGAAAGAGGTTACAGAGCTGACTGCACTGGTGTCAATTGAGAAATTCATAAACGATCATAAATTAAGTTTTATATATATATCAAGGCCTCAATGCACAGTATGCCACTCTGTTCTGCCGCAGCTTAGAGTACTGCTCGCTCGATTTCCGAGGGTCAAATTGGGACATATCAATGCTGACATAGTGGAGGAGGTTGCCGGCAGGTTTTCAGTCTTCACAATTCCTGTGCTTCTTTTGTTTATTGAGGGAACCGAATGTCTAAGAGAAGCGCGTTTTGTTCATTTTGACCAGTTTGAACAGAAGTTAAAGAGAGTCTATCGATTGTACGAGGAATAGATAGCTGAGGGAGGGTCCATGATGTGTCAAAACCCGACTTTTTTTGAACGGTATAAAGAAGAAGGAAAGTCAATGGAAAGCGGCTATTTAAGGCAGATCTTCGACCATTTGCAGGATGGAATCATCATGATGGATCAGGAACGCAGAATACTGGTGATGAATCCGGCCGCAGAGAAGATGACGGGATGGAAAGTAGGGGACAAGGTTCCGTACTGTTCCTACTGCCAAACGAGAAAACTGGAAGAGGGAGAAGAGCGTTGTTATTTGCTGGCCAAACGGGAAATTCCTTATTTTCTTTCCTCAATGCCCACCTATGAGGGGCGATTCGTCGACATGGAGATGAGTACGGCTGTCATTTATGAAAACGGCGATCAAAAGGAAGTCCTTTTGGTCCTGAAAGATTTAACGATGAAGAAAAAGGAAGAGGAAGCCAGGATCTCCAAGCTCGTTCTGCAAAAAACGTTAGAAGCCCAGGAAAACGAACACAAGCGGTTGGCCCAGGAACTGCACGACGGCGTAGGGCAATCGCTTTATTCGGTTTCAGTAGGCATTCAAGCGATTCGATCGCGCATGAAGCAGGAAGATCCATTTAAAGAATACATGCAGGAAATCATCGATGAACTGGAAAAGGCGATACAAGACATCAAGCTCTACTCTCTTCAGCTGCGTCCGCATAGTCTTGATCAACTGGGGTTGATCCCTACTGTCGAGCACCTTGTTTCCGGTTTAAACAAGACGCATAAAGATGTTTCTATTACATTTGCCTCAAGCAATGTCAGCAATCGCTTGTTGCCGAGTGTGGAAATCAATTTGTACCGCGTGATCCAGGAAGCGCTGCATAACGCCCTGAAATATTCGCAGGCGACACTTATTGAAGTCATACTGTATAAAGAAGGCGGTGAACTCGTTTTAATGATTCAGGACAATGGCATCGGTTTTGAGCGCGGGCTGACAGAGGAAGGTCTGGGATTCAAACATATGAAAGAGAGAGTCGATCAGATGGAAGGAAGTCTTCGGATTCATTCCGCACTTCAGAGAGGTACGTCTATTAAAGTGAAAGTACAGTATAAGGAGGGGAAGGAGAGTGATCAGGGTATTGCTGGTCGATGACCACATGATGATCCGCAAGGGAATTCGTGTGCTTTTGGAAGGTTTTTCTGAAATTGAAATTGTTGGAGAAAGCCACAATGGCAACGAAGCCGTCCTCAAAACCGGTCAGTTGAAACCGGATGTCGTGCTGATGGATTTGTCAATGCCAAATGGATTGGATGGATTCACAGCAAGCAGCGAGATCCGAAAGCTGAATCCATCTGTTAAAATCGTGATTTTGACAATACATGATGAGGAAATTTTTGTTCATAAAGCGGTCGAGGTGGGGGCCCATGGGTACGTTTTGAAAAACAGCGATTATCAGTTGCTTTATCAGGCGATTGTCGAGGTGCACAGAGGAAAACTCTTTTACAAGACATCTGTATCGCAAGACATCATTAAACAATGGCTGAATTCAGAGTCCAAAAAGCCGACTTCTGTTTTAACTGTTCGCGAAAAGGAGATTGTCAGACTCATTGTGCTGGGTTATGCCAATAAAGAGATTGCCGATAAACTCTCGATCAGCGTCAAAACCGTGGAAAACCACAAAACGAATATCATGCAAAAGTTAGAGCTGGACTCGAAACACGAATTGATCCAATATGCGATTAAAAACAAATATCTGGATCTGGCGTTGTAACAGACTGCCTTTTGTCAGCTCGGGAAGACGGGCCTCACATAAAAGTAGGGGAGTTCCCCTATATAGAAAAAGGGAGATCAGTGTTACCTTAAAAACAGAGATACGCATCTTTACGAAAAACATCAACTTTCTAAAAGCATAAGGGGGTTGACTATGGCAAGACAAGTTCGTTATTCCGTTGTCATTGTTGGAGCAGGGACTGCCGGCATCTGTGTAGCAGCCCGCCTCGTCCGGGCTTCTAAAAAACTCAAAGGACACATTGCCATCATTGACCCGCAAACAAAGCACTACTACCAGCCTTTGTGGACATTAGTCGGAGGCGGAGCAGCGAAGAAGGAAGAGTCGGAGCGCGATCTGGCTTCCCTGATTCCTGCCGGGGTCGACTTGATCGGCGATGCTGTAACGGAGTTTCGGCCGGAACAGAACACACTCCTTACAAAACAAGGAACGATCGTTTCCTATGATTATCTTGTTGCAGCAGCCGGTTTGCACATCGATTGGAACGGGGTCAAAGGTTTGAAAGATGCGGTCGGAAAAAACGGGGTTTGCAGCAACTACTCGTACGATACGGTAGACAGCACTTGGGAAAACATCCGCAACTTTAAAGGCGGAACCGCCATTTTCACTCATCCGGATTCTCCCGTGAAATGCGGGGGAGCTCCACAGAAAATTATGTACTTGGCAGACGACTATTTCCGCAAGTCAAATGTTCGCAATCAGTCGGACATTATTTTTGCATCTGCTAAATCAATCATTTTCGATGTCCCCAAATATGCAAATGCGCTCGAAAAAGTCGTCCGGCGCAAGGACATCCAAACGATGTACAAACGAAACCTGGTCGAAATTCGGCCTGATTCAAAAGAAGCCTTGTTCGAGAATCTGGAGACGGGGGAACAGGAAGTACTAACATACGATCTTCTTCATGTGACACCGCCGATGAAAGCGCCTCTATTTATAAAAGAAAGCGCATTGGCGGATGCCGGCGGATGGGTCGATGTTGATCCGTACACTCTGCAGCACAAAAAGTTTGCCAATGTTTTCGGAATTGGAGACTGTGCCAACCTCCCGACGTCCAAAACAGGGGCGGCGATTCGCAAACAGGCTCCGGTTGCGGTGCAAAATCTGCTGTCCTTGATAAAAGGATCTTCATTAGATGCAAAGTACGATGGATACACCTCATGCCCCTTGGTTACAGGATACAACAAACTCGTGCTGGCCGAGTTTGACTATCACAAGGTGCCGCAAGAAACGTTTCCATTTGATCAGTCCAAAGAACGATTCAGCATGTACCTGTTAAAAAGAAGATTGCTTCCCATCATTTATTGGAATGGCATGTTAAAAGGACTGATGTAAGGGAGGACAAAGTTAACGTCCGTGTATTTAGATGATGTGCATGATGCAGGATTCCAAAACAGTTTTCTCAGAAAAAATAAATGATGATTCAAGGGGAGGAATACAACATGTTGTTGCGCTACTTTTACGATGAAAAGCTGGCCCATGCATCCTATCTGGTCGGCTGCCAAAAAACAGGGGAAGCGATTGTGATTGACCCCGGCCGCAATCTAAAACCGTATTTACAAGCAGCCAAAGAAGAAGGACTAAGCATCACAGCGGCCGCAGAAACCCATATTCACGCCGATTTTGTTTCCGGTGCCCGCGAACTCGGCGTTATACACCAAGCGAAGCTGTATCTTTCCGATGAAGGCGATGCAGATTGGAAATATCAATATATTGATGGATTGAAACATCAACTTGTGAAAGACGGTGATCGCTTTTCCATCGGAAACCTGATGTTTGAGGTGATGCATACCCCAGGCCATACCCCGGAAAGCATATCTTTCCTGTTGACGGACAGCGGAGGAAATGCGGACCGTCCAATCGGAATCTTTACGGGAGATTTCGTCTTTGTAGGCGACATCGGCAGACCCGATTTGCTCGAAAAAGCGGCGGGGATCAAGGGAACGTCAGAAACGGGGGCGAGAGAGATGTTCAAGTCACTCATGAAGTTTAAACAACTCCCGGATTACCTGCAGGTCTGGCCGGCACATGGCGCAGGCAGCTCTTGCGGCAAGGCATTGGGAGCGATTCCGACCTCGACTGTCGGCTATGAAAAGCTGTTTAACTGGGCAATGGCTTACACCGATGAAGAGGAATTCGTAAAAGCCTTGCTTGATGGACAGCCGGAACCGCCAAAATATTTTGCCGTGATGAAACGCGTGAATAAAGAAGGCCCAGCATTGCTTACAGATCTGTCTGCTGTTCCAGAGATCACTTCGATTGAACAAGTGAAAGATTTGCAGAAAAAAGCGCAAATTGTGGATACCCGACCTTCCCGGGAATTTGCTGAAGGGCATGTCAAAGGCACAATCAACATTCCATTTAACAAGGCGTTTACGAACTGGGCAGGCTGGCTCATTGACTACAATCGTCCTGTGTACTTCATAACGAATCCGGATAAAATGAGCGAACTTCTAAAAGCGCTGCGCTCTGTAGGCATTGACAATGTGGCAGGGGTTATGGACAGCGGCAAAATCCTGGCAAGCGGCGCTTTTACACTTGAATCGTACACGGAGATACCACCATTGGATATTGCTAAATTGGTGGAGGACGGATTCGTGCACGTCCTTGATGTCCGCAATCTGACTGAATGGCAGGAAGGCCACATTCCGAATGCGCAGCACATCATGCTGGGGACGCTCCAGGAACGGCTGGATGAAATTAAAAGAGACTGTCCGATCCTTGTGCAATGCCATTCCGGAGCCCGGTCCGCCATCGGGGCCAGCATCCTGCAAGCAAACGGCGGGTTCAAACAAGTATTGAGTTTGAGCGGCGGCATTGTCCAATGGCAGAAAGACGGTCTCACAATCGTGTGACAAGGGTCAGCCATTTGAGCTTTAATCAAGCGCATGGAATTCTATTAAACCGTTATTCTAGAAAAAGATGAAAGAGGCCGAGATTCTCTTGCTCCCGGCCTCTTTACTGATATTATTTTCCCTTCTACTCCGCCTGATAAAACGCATGAAACATTTTCATCAGCGCACGCTTCTCACTCCGGGATAATAACTCCGCCCTGATGTTTCTCTTTGATTTCAAACCAAGCCCGAAGCGGCCGCCTGAGGATGGGTATTTCAAATCTTTTGCCGCAACTTTACATCATTTTTTAGTCATGCCAATTAAAAAGCACCATGATTGATTAATTAGATAAAATCTTTTTACAATGATGTCATGGTTTATCATGAAAATTATATTTTAATTTACTGCAAATTAGATAAGGAGTGAGCATATGTCACGGATGGAAAATAAAACATTTAATTGCGAGAAAGAGTTAACGCTCAACATCATCGGAGGAAAATGGAAAATGCTGATTTTGTGGTTTCTGGGAAAAGAAGGTACGAAAAGGTTTGGGGAATTGAAAGCTCTGATGCCCGGCATTACTCAAAGAATGCTGGTGAATCAGCTGCGTGAATTAGAAGAAGAATATTGTACATAGGGAAGTATATCCTGTTGTTCCCCCGAAAGTTGAATATTCCCTAACAAAACAAGGAGAAAGTTTAATGCCTATATTAGAAGCTATGTATGAGTGGGGTAAAAATTATATAGATACCAATTTTTTCAAATATGATAAATAGGAAGATTGATTGGAGATACTGTTTTGGAGACAGTATCTTTTTCTATACCATATGAGTAAAAGTATAGTATGTAAAAAAAAAGTGCGTACTATAAAGGGGTTATCCTTCTTGCTATACTCTTCTTGTAAGTGAAATATCAAGAGAATCATCCGCGGAATTCATATTGATAATTTAAAAACTGGGGTGACTTATAAGTGGAATTACAGTTAGCATTAGACTTAGTCAATATACCGGAAGCCATCAAAGTAGTAAAAGAAGTAGAAGAATACATTGACATTGTCGAAATCGGTACGCCGGTTGTGATTAACGAAGGACTTCGTGCAGTAAAAGAGGTAAAAGCCGCTTTCCCGAATTTGAAAGTACTGGCAGACCTTAAAATAATGGACGCAGCCGGGTATGAAGTTATGAAAGCCTCAGAAGCAGGAGCTGATATTATCACTATTCTAGGTGCTGCTGAAGACATGTCCATTAGAGGCGCTGTAGAAGAGGCAAAGAAATCTTGGTGGATATGATTGGGGTTAAAGATATAAAAGCGCGAGCCAAAGAATTAGATGAATTTGGCGTTGATTATATTTGCGTGCATACGGGTTATGATCTTCAGGCCATTGGCCAAAATTCATTTGAAGACTTAATGACAATTAAGAATGTAGTAAAAAACTCAAAAACGGCTATTGCAGGCGGAATTAAGCTGGACACATTGCCTGAAGTTGTTAAATTAAACCCTGATTTGATTATCGTTGGCGGCGGTATAGCAATCCAGGATCATAAAGCGGCAGCAGCCGCAGAAATGAAGCAGATGATCCAACAATCATGAAGGCTTATGATTATTTAAAAACGATCATCGCAGAACTGAATGATGCAACTTCTCGTATTCAAGAGGAAGGAATAGAGGATTTAATATCCAGTATTATATCTTCAGAAAAAGTGTTTGTTTCCGGTGCAGGTCGTTCTGGATTAATGGGGAAGTCATTTGCTATGAGATTAATGCACATGGGTATTTATGCGTATGTTACTGGAGAAACAGTAACACCTTCATTTACAGAGAAAGACTTGCTTATCGTAGGCACAGGATCAGGAAAAACAGAAAGTTTACTTCACATGGCGGAAAAGGCAAAAGATATCGGAGGTACCGTAGCAGCAGTTACAGTCTCTCCGGATTCACCGATAGCTGAAGTATCTGATCATATCGTGCAGCTGCCCGGTTCACCGAAGGATAAAGCGGCAAGTGATAAACAGACCATTCAACCGATGGGGTCGCTTTTTGAACAGACTCTTTTACTGTTTTATGATGCCGCCATATTGCGAATGATGGAGATGAAAGGGCTGAATACTCAGCACATGTATGGGAATCATGCAAATCTTGAATAGATATGTATTAGTAAAGTAAAGGCGCAATTTTCATAAGGGATGTTGCGCCTTTTTTCTGTGAAGGTGTAATTCATTTACATTACATTTGAGAACAGTAATAGCATTCGAAAAAAGGTTTGAAACGATAATTAGCATTAGATTTTAATCTGATGAGCTATTTAATTTTCCTGGTCTCCAAAATTTCATTTAAGGTAATGTTTTTAACATTTTTGCAGGCTTATCCTGTCAGACATTTCTTCGGGGAAGAACAAAAAAAGAATCGATTATTGTTTCCTTTTAGCTTCGAGTCATGTCTTATCGTAAGAATCGAAACCCATCGCTTATTCTGCAGCAGCTGAGACACATTGAGAAGCCGTATCAAATTCTTTTCTCATCTTTCTCGAACTTCAAAATTCAACAATCGATGTTCTGCCAGCAGTGATTTGGGTAACAAGTAATCCTTCGTCCTTATAATTTCCATTAATAAGCGTTTTTTAAATCGGCAAATAGCTTATGACAATTACGAATAGCGAGAACAGGACAATCCCTATGCTAAACCATTTATAAAGAACCAAAAGTGCGATATATTCACGAATCAATGCTGTAGGTAAAAAATATAGAGCTGTCGGAGCGCCGACACCCTGCGCTTTTAATCCAGCTTTTCTAGCATACAATCCCCCGCGAAGTACATGGTAATTATTTGTGGAAAAAATAATCGACGGTTCATGATTTTTCTTTTGCCAATCTTGTAAAATTACGTTTTTCGAAAATGTCATATTTTCGAAGGTTGTGGTGGATTGATCCTCTAACAGAATTTTTTCATCAGGAATGTTTTGACTTAGGAGATATTTTCTCATCGCAAATGCTTCTGAGACAGGCTCATCTGCTCCTTGACCTCCGCTTACGACAATTTTTGCTTCTGGATTCTTATGATAATACTCAATCGCTTTGTCTAATCGACTTCTTAAAAGTGGCGGAACGTCTTCGCTGCGAATTCCTGAACCTAAAACAATGATATAGTCTATTTTTTTGGTAAATGGAATCATTTGATACATCCACGAATAGAAGAGATAACAAACAAAGAAAAAAGAAAATAACAGGTCACAAAGTAAAATAAATATTAATATTGCCCCTAGCCAATAAGGAATCTTGTTTCCACCCATGACTACTAAATAAATAAATGCAGGTACAGAGATTGTTAAATTGATTCCTAATAAAGCAGAAAGTTTTGCAGTTGCGCTGCGTCCTTCTTTTGTGTTCATCATGCGAGTATTATAAATAAAATAGCCGCAAATACCAAAAAAGAGCAAAGGGAAAAAGCCATAAACAATCAAAAGTACAACCAAAGAAACAGAATCTGACAACTCGCTGATTTTTTCCATACCCAATAGAACCAAGGTGATTGATAAACTTAAACCGCCAAAAGTCAAAATCATTCCTCCGAGAAAACTGCGTCTCTCTTTCAGAAGAATAACTGCTCCTGTGAAAAGAAACACACACGAAATGAGTATAAGTGGCATAAATTGTCCTCCTTCAATTTAAAAATTTATTTTCTAAAGAGCATCTACGTATTCTTAATATTTCACCAACACTTAATATACTGGTACCGTTTTGGTTATTCATTGTATCACTTTGCATAGGCTTTTTTTTATGTTTGAATCCCTGAAATCCGACAGTTTGATCTCGAAAGAAGTTTTTATAAGCTCTATAAAGGTTTAGTAGAGCGTCAGCCAATGCCAAGCTAGCCCCTAATTATATTGTGCAGGTGCTGGAGCTTGATCTTACCTTGCTTCCTTGAAAAGGCGTGATTCATTCAAAGAGGATTAGATTATAAACCCTACGAATGATTTAGGAAAGAATTTTTCTTATTTTCCTGTCTAATTCGGATACTTTCAACCGTTCCGTAAGATTCATCTGCTTTTGTCATTGTTTTTCCTTGTCAGATAAGGCCGAAATATAATGTTAATGCCTGCCGGTTCATATTATTTGATGGGTTTCACCTTGTTTAGAGCCTTAAAAACATAATCGGGAAACTTCAGATTCTTTAAATCAATAGCTTTTTTGGGTAGTGTCGCGGCTTTATCTATGTCTAGTACATTCCTGAGTCCTTATTGCCCGAAAGTACATCACATATGCCCGTACGGACGATATTTTTTTCCTTTTTTTAAAATAAAATAAAAGGGATCAAATTTTTCCGTTGCCGATTAACGTGATTTGTGAAATGCTGGGTGTTCCTTTTGAAGCTCAAGATCAATTCCGCAAATGGTCCAACCCGATCACTGAAAGCGTGAATAATCCTCCATTAATGCAAGATAGCGAAGAAGCGATGATGCATTTGTCGAGTATCTAAAGAAATTGATTGCTTTAAAGCGAAACGACTTGCAGGAGGATTTGATAAGCGACCTCATCAGTGTCGAGGATGATGGAGACGTTTTGACCGAGCATGAATGATATGCAATGGTATTTGTCCTCATTCTCGCAGGTCATGAAACAACGGTCAACCTCTTTGGCAATGGAGTGCTTGCCTTGCCGGAACATCCTGAACAGAAGGAAATGCTAAAAACTCACCTTGAGCTTATTCATTCAACGGTAGAAGAAAAGCTGCGCTATAACGGACCTGTTCACCTCATTAACGTGAGATGGGCTTCCGGGGATGTTGAGCTGGAAATAAACGCATTCAAAAAGGCGAAATGGTGTTTATTTCGTTAACTTCTGCAAATCGGGATTCCGAACAATTTACCGATCACGATACCTTTGATATTACAAGAGTAGCTAATAACCATATTGCTTTTGGAAAAGAGTTCATTATTGCTTTGGTGCGCCGCTCGCCAGACTAGAAGGAGAAATTGCCGTTCGTATACTTTTGGAGCGAATGCCTGAACTAAGATTGAAAACAAGGAGCGATTTGCTGGTGGATGCAAGGGACGCTGATCCGCAGTTTGAAAGAAATACCTCTTCTGTTTTAAAAATATCGACAGCAGAAAAAATATAGTGAATCGTGACATCATGATCTACGGATAATCCGTGAAGTTTCTGTCCTTTTCATACCAATGGTTTCCAAATCCTTGGTCATTTTATGGGTGCGCATGCTAAGTCGGGAAGAAAGGAAAATGGAAGTATTGAATCTATCTTCTCAATTCACGTTATAATGATCTTTGAACTCCTAATTCGTGCAAAGGAAGTCGATCTTAAAATGACTGATATATATTCTATGAAGATGCCTGATGAGAGAAGGGATGACACCAGTCAACTGTTCGCCGCCCGGGTGCCTGTTGTGATTTGGGTAGCTGTCATTTATATGGCCACGGTTGTCTTGCAATTTATTAATCGTCCATTATTTCTGCATACCCTTCTGTATACATGTCTTATTTTCTTGCATATCGTATTCTATTGGCGGGTAAGCGGTCAGCCGCTGCAAAAACCATGGATATATGTTGCTGTACAGGGCATTTTAGTCTATTTCTCAGGCCGCATCATGCCTGATGGCTATCCGGCGACATATATTGGCTTATATGTTCTTTTAATCGGTCAGAGTGTCGGCCTCTACTATCGTACAGGTAAAGTCCTTCTATGCTCGCTTTTCTGTTTATGCTTGTTCTGCCTTGGTGTCGTTTGGATGGAAGATTTTCAGCTATTACCGTTATATTTTTTCATTATGATACCTTTAATCGTGAGCGTTGCGGGGTATGCTGTTTTGTTTTTCAGGCAGGTGCAGGCAAGAATCCGCACACAGGCTTTTCTTAAAGATCTGGAAACAGCCCATCAAAAGGTGGAGCAATTAACTGTCGCAAATGAGCGCCAGCGTATGGCGCGAGACTTGCACGACACGCTCGCACAAGGATTAGCGGGACTCATCATGCAGCTCGAAGCCGTAAATGCACACATGGACAAAGGGAATTACAAGAAATCACAGGAAATTGTGCGACAGGCGATGGACCGGGTAAGGGAAACGTTGACCGATGCTCGTCTGGCGATTGATGATTTGCGGCAAAAGACGGTTCATAATGTGGATTTTAACGAGGCTGTTCAGCATGAGGTGCACCGTTTTCAATCAGCTACCGGCATTCCATGTTCTCTTAAAATAAAATTGACGGCCTCTTTGCCCAGTCTTATAGTTGAACATGGTCACCGGATCATTAGCGAATGTTTAACAAATATTGCTCGTCATGCAAAAGCCGGACAGGCTTGGATCATAATTAAAGAACGAAGCAGCAAGCTTTATATTGAAATAATAGACGACGGAATCGGTTTTGATTCTCGAATGACAGAAAAGCAAACAGGCCATTATGGATTGCTGGGGATCCGTGAACGGGTCCGGTTATTAAGAGGGAAATTAGATGTGAAAAGCCGATTGCAAGAAGGAACAACAGTACAGATAGAAATACCGATCGATAAAGGAGAATAGCTGTGAGATACAAAGTATTGGTTGTCGATGACCATTTGGTTGTAAGAGAAGGGCTAAAGCTTATATTAGAAACAAGCGATGATTATGAAGTATGCGGTGAAGCAGATGGGGGGGAGGCAGCGCTTCGATTAGCTGAAGAATTGCAGCCTGATGTGATTTTAATGGACCTTAACATGCCGAATATGAGCGGGCTTGAAGCGATAGAACGTTTGCAAGAAAGGCATTCTGATATCCCTATCATTATTCTTACGACGTATAATGAGGACGAGCTGATGGTACAGGGGCTTGCTTTAGGGGCAAAAGGATACTTGCTTAAAGACACCAGCCGCGAAAATCTTTTCCGGACAATCGATTCGGCTATCAGAGGGGAAACGCTTCTACAGCCTGAAATCACACAGAGGATATTCGCATACAAAGAAAATAAGTCTTCATCTGAAGTTTCATCCGCCAACACAACGCTGACAGAAAAAGAGCTGTTCGTTCTACGCTCAGTGGCAAAGGGTGCAAAAAGCAAGGAAATAGGATTTGATTTAGGGATTTCTGAACGCACAGTTAAAGCGCATTTAACGAATATCTATAATAAGCTGGGTGTGTCTTCAAGGTCTGAAGCCGTTGCCGTGGCTATTGAGCGGGGAATCCTTCATTTATAAATGGTACATATGAATCTTGCCCTTTCGTACATTAGGCATTTGCCCTTATGTACGATTTTTTTTGTTTTGTTTTTGTTTAATATAAAGGACATGCTTCAACATGATATTCATTTGAAATTACAGGCCTGCCCCCTGTTAAAAACATGAAGCAAAAGAAAGGAGAGAAGTATGGCAAAAAATTTGTACAAACTCGGAGAGTGGGCGTTTTGCAGACCGAAAAGAGTGATGTTCGGATGGCTGTGCATCCTGGCCATTGCGGGAGCCGCTGTATGGGGTCTTGGGACTTCCTTTGATGGAGAAATTACAATTCCCGGGACGAAGTCTGAGAAGGCGGGTGATCTGCTGAAGAAGGAGTTTCCTGCCGATGATGACAACGGCACCATTCAACTGATTTTTAAAGCCCCGAAAGGGAAAACACTGGAGTCTGAATCTGTCAGGAAAGATATACAAAAAACATTGAAAGAAACTGCTGAAGATAAGGCTGTTAAATCAGTAGCCGACCCTTATCAAAGCAGAACAATAAATAAAGACAAAAAAATCGGATATGCAACTGTCACTTATAAAACAGAGGCTGATCAAGTTACTGAAGCGTCGAAAGAGAAAATACAGGAGGCTGCCAAGATAGCGGGAGACAAAGGAATTCAGACTGAACTCGGAGGATCAGTCACATTTTCAGAACTGGAAATCGGCGGAGCTTCTGAGGCTATAGGAGTTATCATAGCCTACCTCATTTTAGCATTCACGTTCGCTTCCTTCCTTGCTGCGGGGCTTCCGATTATTACGGCTCTAATCGGGCTAGGGAATGGGATTATCCTCGTAATGATCGGTTCGAATTTTGCCACGATGACATCAGTAAGCTTGTCACTTGCTGTCATGATCGGACTTGCAGTCGGTATTGACTATGCACTATTTATGATTTCGAGAGCCCGCAGTCTTATGGCCGAAGGATTGAGTTTGAAAGAATCAGTTGCCCGCGCTACGGGAACGGCCGGAAGCGCCGTTGTTTTTGCGGGAGGCACCGTGATTATCGCCCTCTGCGGTTTGTCTGTCGTAGGCATCCCTTTCTTGGCAAATATGGGGCTGGCGGCTGCGGCGGTTGTATTTTTGGTTGTATTGGTTTCGATTACCGCTGTACCTGCTATTCTCAGCTTTGCAGGTGATCGCATTACACCCGGGAAGAAAAATAAATGGTTTGCTAACATATTGAAGAGCAGGGAGAAAAAGAACTCTGAATCAAACATATGGGGACGATTCGTCACCCGTTATCCGCTATTCATCGTATTAGCCGGTGTCATCTTGACCACAGTCTTAAGTTTGCCTGCTCTGCACCTTGATCTGGGCATGCCTGACAATGGAATGAAATCGAAAGATACGATTGAACGGCGGGCGTATGATTTAATGGCTGAAGGATTTGGAGAAGGAGTGAACGGACCGCTCATCTTAATCGCTGATGCGTCTAAGGATAAAAATCCTCAAACCGCCATTCAAAAGGCTGCTAAAAGGTTGGAGGATATATCCAATATAGACAGCATGTCCCCGCCTATTCCAAATCAATCCGGAAAATATGCAATGATAAATATAACGCCGAAAACGGGTCCGGAGAATCCAAAAACAAAAGAGCTTGTGGAAGACATCCGGGACAAGGCAGAGCAAATTGCAAAAAAAGATAATGTTAAATTTGAGGTGACAGGGCCAACAGCAGTCAATATTGATATATCAAATAAATTGACTGATGCGCTTTCCAAATTCACAATTATTGTTGTCGGTTTTGCATTTATTCTTCTGGTGGTCGTTTTCCGTTCGATTCTTGTCCCGGTAAAGGCGGTGCTCGGTTTTATGATGACGCTGACAGCCACGCTGGGTTTTACAGTCAGTGTCCTGCAGGACGGCCATCTGAACAATCTGTTCGGCATACCAGCAGCAGGGCCTGTTCTGAACTTTCTTCCTATTCTGGTGCTCGGCATTTTATTTGGACTTGCGATGGATTATGAAGTGTTTCTTGTCAGCAGCATACGAGAGGCGTATGTGCAATCAGGCGATGCAAGAAAATCAATACTCGCAGGATTGAAACACAGCGGATCAGTTGTTACTGCAGCCGGGTTAATTATGATTTTTGTTTTCGCCAGCTTTATTTTCGGAGATGATATCACCATTAAGTCGATGGGGCTTGCCCTCGCATTTGGGGTCTTGTTCGATGCTTTCGTCGTTCGATTGACTCTGGTCCCCGCCATCATGTCGCTATTAGGACGAACAGCCTGGTATTTGCCCAAGTGGCTGGATCGTATATTGCCGAAAGTAGATATTGAAGGGGTGTCTCTTATTAACGAACTAGAAGACAAGGAAGCTCAAAAGATAGATAAAGCAATATAAAGAAGGAGACGCTCTTAACTTTTGGTTATAGTGATCAACTTCGTTTGTGGGTCAATGATCAAGAAGTATACAAGGGAAAGGGTTGGACATTTAATCCCCCGGAAACTGATGGATTCGTGCAGAAATTACGAATACCGAGATCTTCAATACTGAGAATTTCGGGTGGGGTTTGAGTATGAAAACAGGGCTGTCTGATATGTCATTTGTGACAGAAGAAAAATAATGCGTAACAATAGTATAGGAGCTTCCAGGCGGAAGCTCCTTTTTTACTCTAAAGCTATCGCAGTTGTATGGCTGTGAATCTTCTTGCCTTTTCTAAAATAAGCCAGCTTGCACCTTCTCACCCGGCTCATGAAACATCTTCATCAACGCCCATTCTCAGGTCCGGTCATATAACTCTGCGAGATCCCGAACTATTTCGCGCTGCGTTTTTCTCTTTCTTCAAATCAAGGCCGAATCTGCCGGATTCCCGTCCGTCCAAAATTCGATGTATTTTTTCGCTTTTTCCAACTCCATATTGAACTGGATGATGTCGATAACGCCTGTTTTCCGATCCCGAGGACATCGATCGGCTGATTTCGGTGCCGCTCACAGGTTAAAAAGTGATAAAGAATGAACTGTTTTTGTTCAGGAGCACAGCGTCACAAGGCAGGTTATAAGCGAATATATATTTTATAAGTTTGAGGAACTCGAACTAATTAAAAAAGATACGGGCCACGACAAAATTTGCGTGAAGAATTTAGATAAAGGCTGATAAGTATTACAGAAGTCTTTGTAATTTGATTTTTCCTAAAATTATTGAATCATTCATTACGAAGTTACTTTTTCATCTTACATAAAAAACCTATGTATCAAGTTGCAAATTCTTCATTACTGCTTTTCAAAAGAATGGTTGGTAAAACTAAAACAAAAGAAAGATCCTCCTGTAATGAACGGTTGCTCCCTTCGGTTTATTGTTATTTGCAGAACAACTTTCAGGTATACATCGTATGACAGAATTGTTGGCTAATGGACAAGTGTATAAAGAATATATACAAGTACCAATTGATAAGGAGTGATTAGGGGTGGTTCTGTTATAACCCTTTATTGAAAGAAATAGTTTCAACTTGTCTTGGATAGGAAACATGAAGCAGCCCGTTCAAAAGCTGTAGTTTTAATAAATGTGATTCGGTTGGTTCAGGTAGTTGAATAATCCGTTCAAATTCTCCGTAATACCGTTCTCGCGAGATCTCCATTTGGGACGGAAAAACAGGCGTGATTGTTCCTTTAATTAACAGCAACGTTCTGGAGATTAATTGAATTATTAATTCCTCCTCGTATACGCCGGGCACTTCCACAATGATAAAATTATATTCTTCATCTTGATATAGATCATATATGATCTTATTTTCTGATTCAAAGAATTGTTCAGGACCTTTATGCTTAAATACGTTTGACCAAAAGTCATTTTGCTTGTATTCGTTAGTAATCTCAAGCCACTTTCGAATTTTTTCGATATTCATATGAGGTTCTCCTTATATTTGATTTGAAATTGGTGCAGAAGGGTTTCCGATTTGATCTTGGTCACTGACGTCTGTATCAAGATTTCCAGTGTTTAAAAGTGAAGATGAAGGCGAAAAATCCCCTAAAGAAAAATTTGCTCCAAAATATTTGCTGTTCGCCGTATGACTGTTATGCACAGTTGGGCCGATGTCCATATTTCCATTTTGCGTGATTCCATTAACCTTAATATTCGCAATATTAATTTGATACGGCATAAATGAAACTCCTTTAATAATCTATGATTGGCGGTGGTGTAATCGGAGGAGAATTTATGTTGGCTGTATCAGAGTTTCCGATTTCTGTCTGATCATTTACATCAGGATCATTTAAGAAGTTTTCCATTATTGATTCTGTAGGTGATGTATCACCGAAAGAAGAAGTGATCCCTTGAGATTTATTATTGCTGGTAGGGCTGTTATGGGCTGCCTCGCCTATTGTAATTGAACCATTGCCCGAAATGCTGTTGATTTTTAAATAATAAAGGTTGATTACTGTAGACGGCATTTTATCAACCCCTTCCATCCTTCTGTACACTACAGTATGCTTTACTGTACCCAATTGTTCCTTAGGTTCGTGCATGTTACTCGCTTTTAACCCTTTGTAAACGAACGCGACATCACTGACACATTGGCTACACCAATTTTATTTATTAGTGAAAGACGAATGGTCAATCTCTTGTATAAAAAATTTGTACAATGGAATCAAGAATTGAAGCACTCAAGATGAATGCAGAGAAATGAAAGTTAGCTGTTTAGGATTTGAAAATCCAAGTGATGAATTTATTAAAAGTATTATATTTGAAAAGGGAGAGGATGATTGGGAAGTGGGGAGATACAGGAATTAACTGAAAAAATGTTTGATGCAGCAAAAGTATTACAGAGCATTCAATCAATATAATGTTAGGGAGGGAAAATAGATGTCAAAAATTAATCAATTAATTACTAAAATAAAATCTTTACCTAACTGTCGGATTCATGAACCTGTAGGGTTACCGGAAATTGATCAGACGAAGCAGATTCTACCCGAAGATGTAAAAGAGTTCTATCGACTTTGTGGCGGAGTATCTCTATATGAGAATGAAGAATATCCTATTCACATTGTTTCCCCGGAAGAATTTGTCTTGGCTAACCCGGTAATTGTCGGAGAACTATGTGAAGAAGACATTTCTTCAAATTGGTATATTATATGTAATGACGGTAAGGATGAATATTTGACAATTGACCTTCATGAAAAGAGACTAGGAAGATGCTATGATAGCTTCTTTAATCGGCATGCTCTCATTGGAGAGTCACAAATTGTAGCTGCCTCGTTTACAGATTTGTTCGAAAGACTCATCAGGAACAGGGGGCATTATTGGTATTGGTTGGAGAGTGATTTTAAATCACTTGGGGATGCATATGATGAGGAAGAATAACACTGTTAAATTCTTTTGAGTAAGATCCAATGGCTGTAGAAATTAAGGATAAACATTATTGTTATCAGGTCGGCCATAGACACCTTTGACAGTCATTTTTATTATTTAGAGGAAAATGTTGGATTTTTCCTTTCGGAGTTTCTTTATTTGAATCCGATATCGCTTTGTAATATGATTAGAGACAAGAAAAACGAACGTGAATATTTAGCCCAAGATGGATAGCCTGCAGGGTTGCTGATCTTTTACACATGGCTTGTTGTACAGCTGATTGTCGGCCGTTTTGAATTTGCGGAAGAAAGAGAGCATGAAGGATGTCATTGAATCCAGAACAGCCCGTCAAACAAGAGGCAGGCCAAGAGATATCGAGATTGATCGAAGCATGCCACGGGGCCTGCTTAATCTGTTTTAGCTTTCCCCAGTCTACTCCTAACAATTACCATGAATATTATGTATGCAACCGCAATAATAACAGTTAAAATCTCAATTTTTATAACAGTATTATTTAAAATTATTAGCAGAAATACGAGTAATGTTGCAGTCCACCATATAGACTCATACTTTTTGTCACTCTGATCTTGATTCCTCTTGCTTTTAATTCGGTCAAGTATCAGACAAGCGGCCCCAAAACCGAATAAAACAATTGTTGTCACAGTAGGCGGGAAATTTTCTTTCATCGTGTTCATTAGTACTCCAATCACAGCACAACTCAAAAAAATCCAAAGACCTTTCATAAAAGAATCATACCCTTCTTAAATTTCACATCCTCTTTTCACCCATGAAAGCAGACGACCGGCTTTTTATAACGTCAATATCAGTGATAATCGCGCTTTGAAGCACCAGAATTAAATACAAGTATAAAACGAAAGATAAAATAAATTCTATTCGTCGGATCCTTTTCATATGGTACATCAAGTAAGAGAGCAGGATAAGGGGGTTGCTCTGTTTTATGTTCCCGTCATTTCTTTCATTTTTGCATTTAAAGCATCATAATCCTTATTTTTAAAGGATACATCTATTCTGTCCACCCTTTTTGAATCTGGAAAGAGCCATAAATGTTGAGTGAATTTTATTCCAAAAGGTCCGACTATTCGGTAAATCAGGTTTAAAATATGAAAACAATCTAAGTCTACCTCATCTTTTAGATGGTTCTTAACCCTAATAATGACAAAGTTGTCGATGGTTTCAAATCCAGGTTTTCGTGGAGAAATATTGTTAATTTTACAAAGCAGCTTCACAGATTGTTTGAATATATCTGTAATATCATTATTTTTCGCCAAAAAGACCACACCATTATTTTGTTTTTATGGTACCATTATCCACGAAAAAATTAAAGTAATTCAATCCTGTTGATTGGCTTAGTTTGAAATATGAATAAGCGTTTTGATCGAATGGACGAGTGGTTTGACAGGAGGAAATAGGTGACCGAATTAGCGGAGAAGATCGGAGCGGATATGAGGCGTACGTCATTAGACTCGCGTCCCTTTCAGTTCATAATGTCCAATTGAGTTTAGTAAAGATCTTCATTTACCAAACTGTCCCTAAGGTCTTAGTCTGTAAAGACATTGTCTTTTTGTAGAGAAAGGGTAGCGCTTATTTGTGTCAAACTTTGAATTCAAAAACATATGTGGCTTTGAAATAAAGTTGATCATGTTAAATAAAATTCGATAACTCGTAAAAAAGTTTGATACAATTACGTTAATAGCTGAATTGTGACAATTTCGCAAACGGGCCATTTAACGTTAAAGGAAGGATGTACCATGACCAAACATCAGATTTATACAATGAGTGTCGCAAGAGTCTATCCCTATTATATTTCGAAAGCAGAGAAAAAAGGACGAACAAAATCTGAAGTCGATGAAATCATTCGTTGGCTGACGGGATATAGCCAGGAAGAGTTAGAAGTACAATTGGAAAAACAGACAGACTTTGAGACCTTCTTTGCGGAAGCACCCCAATTGAATCCTTCACGTGCTTTGATCAAAGGTGTAGTCTGCGGCATCCGGGTGGAAGATATTGAAGAATCAACGATGCGGGAAATTCGCTATTTGGATAAGCTAATCGATGAGCTAGCAAAGGGAAAAGCGATGGAGAAGATTTTACGTAAATAATTATTAATAACAAAGACACATACTGATTCGAATTATATAGCTTTATTTTTAAGCAATTTTAAATAATCGGCCTGATTGAGCCCAAACATGATCAAACTTTTTGTAAAAAATGTATACTAATTCACAAAAGAAGAAATCCATTTTGATCAAACATTTTTCGAAATGGATTCTTTTTAGTTGTTCTAAAATGGGTTTCTGCGAGATGTTTTATTTCAAAGCCTTAAATCAAGGGTTTCAGAGGGATAACCTGCGAACGGGAAATCAAAGTATATTCTTGTGAGAAGGGGCTGAAAATCCAAGTGGCAGAATTCTGTCACTATACAGTAGTAAGAGAAGATTGTGTGATTCTGAAACTATAAATCCTAAAAAGATTTGTTCACATAATGCTAATTCTTTGAACAAATGTTGTTAGAGGGTTGTGGCTTTAATAAATGGGTTATCCATGTGTTGATAGAACACTGGAAATCGATAAGGTAATATGTAGAAATTGTATAAAAAAATAAAAAGCTGGTTAGAGACTCACATGTGTATTTACAGTCGTGATAAAGGGTTGCAGAAGATGCACCTCTTCTAGCCAAGATTAGCCCGCTTCAATGTAATAAATAAAAGAGCCAGGTTGATATAGTCCTGAACCTCTTAATTGATATCACTTCCGATTTTCCTTCTCCGCCCGTTAAACTCATGAAATATCTTCATCAGCGCGCGTTTCTCAGGTCCGGACACCTAGCTCCTTCGCGATTTCGTGCTGCGGCTTCTCTTTCTTCAAATCAAGGCCGAAGCGGCCGACGATGACTTCTTTTTCTCTGCTGTGATGTCGATGTATTTTTTGACTTTTTCAAGCTCTGTGCCTGAGCTGGATGGTGTCGATGAACGTCTTCGTTTTCCGATCCTGAGGACATCGGTGAGGCTGATTTCGTTGCCACTCGCAGGTTTCCGTTTTTGTTACATGAAAGTGATAAAGAATTGACTAGTTTTGCTCAGGTAGAGCTTACGGTAGATCATCTGTAGACAAGATTTGAGGTAGGATTAAACACGAACTGGGCGATGACGCTTTAACGTTAAGTAATGCTTCGCCTTGGTATAAATTGTCCAAGATTACATCAATGATACTAATACGGCGGTAAGCGATGGCATACACCAGTTACTTGAAGCAAGTCATTACCATACCTAGATTTATCGCCTTTTCGATAGAAAAAAGAGCCTTCCTCCATTGGCTAAGAATTAACGTCTGAAGGAAGTGCTCATACCCCGACTCACAAATTCCATATCTTCCGCTAAAAATGCAGCTATTCATGCCATTATATACACTTATTGACTGTGAAATTGCTATAATGTGGTTAATTCTCATTCGCGTTTTGATGATCAGAAGAACCATGATCCCATCGTGAATTACTACATAAAGAAACAGAAGATGGAGTCAAAGCAATGAGATGATATAGAATGTTAATTTAATGCGCACGAGTACACCATACCTTGGAGAGTTGGTGGATTCTTTAATCATCTTCTGGCAGATACTCACCCCTTTCATAACCATTTTTAAAGCTGTGTAACAACCCTATAGTTTATGCCTGCTTAACTAGAAATCGTTATGAGACAGGAAAATTTCTTCGTGGATATGTTAAACAAAGAACAAAAAAGAAGATCGTCTTAATAGGTTTTTTCTCAAGATCGATCAGTTAGGATTTTATAGGTAATCGTATATAGTCGAAGAAAGGATGAGATTGATGAAGGAATATTTTTCAATTGGAGAAACAGCCCGTCTAAATAACATTTCCATTCAAACATTGCGCTATTATGATAAGATCGGAATTTTCAAGCCTCAATGTAAAGATCAGGATAATGGTTATCGATATTACCATGTTAAACAGTTCTTTTATTTAGATATTATTAAATATCTCAAATATATTAAAACGCCTTTGGAAGAAATTAAGCGCATTATCTCACATACATGTACCCCTGAACTTATGCAAACTTTTCTTGAGGAGCAAGAAAGCGTGATTGAGCGTGAAATGGAAAGACTCGAACGGGCCAGACAATTGCTTCAAAGAAGAAAGAATCAGCTTCATGAACAATTGGAGATACGCACTAAAAAAGAAGAAGGTCTGGTTTATGTTCGACATATAGAAGGTCAAACCATTTTAAAAGTAGCGACACCTCAAGTGAATCCTCATGACCAATCAGATTTGTATTACCGAAAACTGGCTGAAGTCCTTGAAGAAAGAGGAGATATAGTTGATAACTATTACGGACTTATTTATGATTTAAAGCCTTATAAAGATTCCGGTGATATTTATTGCAACAGTGTTTATACGACGATTTATGATGGAGTAAAGATAGATACAGGAGAACAAAACATTAGGATAGATACAATCCCATCCGGTGAATATGTGTGCATTGCATTTGATTGCTCTTCAACTAATTATTTTTCGTATTATCAAAAACTGTACCATTTTATTGAATCTTACGGCATCCAAACGGATGGAAAAGTATATCAGGTTTCTCTTCCAAACAGCTATAACTCATTAAGAGATGAAGACTTCCTCACAGAATTTAGAGTGCGGAAAAAATAACGAACCCCTTGACCCTATAGTTGCTATAGGGTTTATGATTTATGCATCGTTCTGATGAATATTTGAAAGGAAGGATGAGATGACAAATAAAGAAGATGGGATGCTTCGGTTGCGCATGCCGCAATGGCACGGTGTAAGCAGCCTGCTGGGAGCCCATTTATTAAACTGGCTTGCATCTAAATCGATTAGTCCATTTAACGAAGAACATGTCGATTTAGATGCGAGCCTCTCAAATTTTAATAAAAAATGAATCTAAAACAAAAGGAGCGATGAAGATGAGAACACCGATAGATGAACCAATTTGGTACGCCTACCCTGGAATGGTAGCTGTCGTTACGGCTCAATATGAAGGTGAAAAAAACGCAATGGCTTCCGGGTGGCATACGTATATTGGATCTTCTCCCGGAATGTACGGGATATCATTAAACAAAGAGACATATACTTACAAATTGATTGAGAAAAGTGGCGTTTTCGGTGTCAATTTTCTTCCGGGGAGATGTTCGGAACTCATTCAAGCACTAGGCACCCGTAGCGGTAGAGATATAAATAAGTTTGAAGCATTTCATATTCAATACGAAGCAGGACTAAAAGCCGAGGTACCGATTTTAACTGATGCGTATTTTGCTTATGAGTGTAAAGTACACAGTGTTTCCACTTTGGGCGATCAAGAGTGGATTGTGGGAGAAGTTTTACAGAGATATCAAGATAAAGAGCTTTTCTTAAAAAATGGAATGCCGAATTTAGAAAAACTGGATATTCCGCTTCATATTGGAGGGTCCAGCTATCGAATATTAAATAGCAAAGCAGAGGAACATCAACACGATTTTTATCCCAATACTGATTGAAACATTCAGGTTCCTCCATATTTATTGTTACATGGCATACATGCTCATAAAACCACTGTGTCCTGGGTTCCATCCAAATGAATCTATCTTCTCAGACAAATAATTTGTAAGAGTAGAGAAATCCTTTATCAAAATAAATGTGCAGTGGATTCCGCTAAAAATCCATTAACTTATCTCAAACAAAAATGAGACCCAAAGACTGCAAAGATTCTTTAAGAAAGCTTTGCGGTCTTTTGATATTTCTAAGACTCAATTCATTTTACCAGATCACTTCCCCTTTACCTTCTACGTCCGGCAAACCCCTTGAAACATCTTCATCATCCGTTTCTCAGGTCCGGCAACATAGCTCCTCGAAATCCCGAGCTCCTTCGCGGCTGCGCGCTGCTTTTTCTCTTTCTTCAAATCATGGCCGAAGCGGCCGACGATGACTTCTTTTTCTCTGCGGCCTGAGGATGTCGGTGTATTTTTTGACTTTTTGAAGCAGAGTGCCCTGAGCTGGTGGTGTCGATGACGTCTTCAAGGAGCTTACCGTTACCGGTTAGGTTTATCAGGTAATATACTTTTACTTGGTCGGGGAACTCAAACTAATTAAAAAAATACCGAACTATATTGGCAGCTTTTTTGCTATTACTTTGAAGTACCCTGACATGCCATCTTTGACATGTACTAGGTATTATCAGCCCTGAAAATAGTGCGCATTTTGGAGTATGAAATAATGCAACTGCTTGTAATGAATGACTTCAAATGCTTGAATACCGGGTTTTTATAAATGAATGATGAGCATTTATTTTATTGAGTGTATAACTTAATACAATGATTGTGTGTTCGAAAGAAAAAGAAGCAGACTTTCCGGGTCCGCTTCTTAGTTCATATTAATTGCGTTCTCCTATATTTACAACAATTCTTCCTCTTGCTTCGCCTCTTAATAAGGTAGGAAGAACATCCGGTAATTGATCAAGCGTTACTTCTTTCTGAACAAAGCTTTCTAAATTGGATGGCTTAAGTTCACCGGCTAGGCGCTGCCACGTTTTTTGTCTAGTTTCCATTGGACAATAAACGGAATCAATTCCCAACAAATTCACTCCTCTTAGTATGAACGGAAATACTGTGGATGGAAGCTTTGTACCGGCTGTTAACCCGCTAACGGCCACCGACCCTCCGTATTGAATTCGGCTAAGTATTGATGCCAGAGGTTCACCGCCTACAGGATCGACAGCAGCTGCCCATTTTTGTTTTTGCAACGGTTTTAAGGTGCCGTTATATACTTCATTCCGATGAATAACAGTTTTAGCGCCCAGTTCTTTCAGGTAGCTGATTTCTTTTTCTTTTCCTGTACTTGCTTCAACATGATAGCCGCCTGCTGAGAGAATAGACACAGCAAAACTGCCGACTCCGCCTGTCGCTCCTGTGACAAGTACCCTGCCTTTTTCAGGTGTAACATCATTTTCTTCAAGGCGCTGTACGGATAATGCAGCAGTAAAGCCGGCAGTACCAATAATCATCGCTTCTTTTAACGTAAGCCCATCTGGAAGGGGAACAATCCAATCAGCAGGAATCCGAGCGTATTCACTGTAGCCGCCAAAATGGGAAACACCTATTTCATAGCTGGTAGCAATGACTCTGTCTCCTGCTTGAAAACGGTCATCCTCTGAGGAGACGACCACTCCAGATAAATCAATACCAGGAACAAATGGATAGGTTGATACAATGTTCCCTTGAGGAATGGCTGCAAGACTGTCTTTATAGTTTACACTGGAATAACAAACCCGAATAAGCACTTCTCCCTTTTGCAAATCTGAAGAAGTTAACTTTTGGACGTTTACTGAAAAATTATGATTTGCATTGTTTATTACCAGAGCGTTGAATTCCATGTTCAAAAATACTCCTTTTGATTTTCATCTAATATTTCAAACAATTTTTTGTACTTTGATATCATTTCTTGGTCCTCAATTTTATGACCGGAATTGTAAAAGGTGATTGAGCCCGATCCTTTACCAAGTTGGTTATGATCAAGAATTTTCTTCAACTGTTTTGCAGTACCGATACTGCCTGAAATGATATCAACGTGTACTCCAAACAGTTTTTCAAAACTGTTTTTGAAAAACGGAAAGTGAGTGCATCCCAGCACAATGGTTCCGTATTCTTTCAAATCAAAGGAAGACAGTTCATTCATTAAATACTTTGTAACTTTTCCCTCGCTAAAATCAAAGTTCTCAGCAAATTCAACCAGCCCTGGAAGAGCTAAGCAATCAACAAGTTCATGGTGATCAATTTCTTTGACTAGATTATGAAATTTCTCTTCTTTAAGCGTCAAGTTAGTAGCAACTACGAGAACTCTTTTTCTTTCGTCTTCACAGTTTTTTATAGCGGGCTTAACAGCAGGTTCGATTCCGATTATCGGAAAATCGAAATTTTTCCGAAGATCCTCTATCGCAATGCTAGTAGCTGTATTACATGCAATAACGAGAGCTTTGATATTTTGACTGGCCATAAATTCAACTGCATTAAAAATATATTCTCTAACTTCTATCTTTGATTTTTCACCGTATGGAACGTTTAAAGTGTCTGCATAAAAAATGTAATCTTCATAAGGAAGAACTTTTATGGCCTCATATAATACAGACATTCCACCTATTCCGGAATCAAAAAATCCTATTTTCATAACTTTTCACGCTTTCTATCTAATTCTTTTTTTATCATATGACTTCATATCATCTTAATCAAACGAAAAAGAACCATTTTAATATTCGAATTTAATATGGGAGATATCTATTTTTCGAATAGGATAGTTTTAATTCAATATGTTACCTTAGAGCAAAACTTGAGAAGGGAGAGATAGGGTGGAAATGTTTAATAGTAAAAATGTTGGTGGTGTAATATGTTGAAGTCATCAAAATCAAATCAACCAATGAAGTTTTCGGGCTTTGGGCTCATTCAGAATCAAGATAAAGACAGCCTTTCGAGAAAAATTACTAGGGAAGCGGATTTATTCAAAGTATGGCATCTTGGTATCCCTGGTATTAATAATCGTGAATGGATGCTAAGTATCAACGGAATGGTTGATAAACCGAATCAATTCAGTTTGGAGGATTTAAAAGCATTTCCACAAACATCTGTAATGGCGTTTCATGAGTGTGCAGGAAATCCCCTTTATCCAAAAGTGCCGCAACGGCGAGTTGGAAACGTTGTCTGGAAAGGCGTCAGGCTCGCGGATTTATTCAGTATGGTTGGTGTTAAAGAAGAGGCATGCTTTGTTATTTCAAAGGGTTTTGATCAAGGGATTTATAATCAAAAATACTATGCCGAATACGAGAAAGATCTTCCTCTGACAAAGGCGTTAAATCCAAACGTATTAATAGCTTTGGAAATTAACGACGAGCCGTTAACTGTAGATAGAGGAGGTCCTGTTCGACTTGTTGTTCCCGGCTATTATGGAACTAACTCTACAAAATGGCTGACTCATTTGATCGTTTCCGATACAAGAAGCAAAAGTGATTTCACAACCAAATATTATGTTGACCGGGAAGTAGTAGACGGACAACCAAAAGAGTCACCGGTATGGGCTGTAAGTCCGAACAGTATGATTGTACATCCTCAAAATGGACAATTGGTTAAACAAGAAGTGCTTGATATTTTCGGTTGGACATGGGCAGAAAATCCAATTGTATCAGTTGAAGTATCAACTGATGGGGGAGAGAATTGGCAAGAAGCTATAGTTGAGGCCCGTAAGAATGTTGAGTGGCAAAAATTTTCTTTCCGTTGGCTCCCAAAATCTGCAGGTGAATATTTAATCATTGCCCGAGCGTTCGACTCATTAGGAAATTGTCAGCCTTTAACTTCAAGACGCAATCAAGTATCAAGGGCAATGATCTTCGTTCAAAATTCTTTGGACGAGAAAGATATACATCCCAATATTGACTAGGTTTCAGCATCCAGGGCGCGAAATCAAGAAGAAAAAGCAAACTATCTATCGTAGTTTGCTTTTTTGCTATACTTTATTATTTTATATAAACAATGAGATACACCTATATTTTTACATCCTCCTGGCAAAGTTTATTTAAAAGCTGCTTAACCGAAATTTCCTCAGTCAGTGATCGTATTCCTTGACCTGCCCACAAAGACATCTGATCATGGTTATTTTGAAGTGATGCCTGCTGTCTCATTGGCTTGGTCAGTGTATTTTGATAAGGATATGGAAGGGTTTGTGTTTCATATCCTTCTTTTTCTTCCATCCATTTATTCACGATTCCTCTTGCCTCTTTGCCTGAAAACAGTTTCGTAAGCTTTGTATCTGCTTCGTTTGCTTCGAGTACTTTCTGTTTATGTACTGCATGTGCGTTACTCTCGTGGCAAATTAAAAAAGCAGACCCGATTTGTACGCCTTGTGCTCCAAGCGTTAAAGCTGCTTTTACCCCTCTGTGGTCTGTCATTCCGCCTGCAGCTATGACTGGAACACCCAGTGCATCTGCTGCTTGTGGAACCAGAGCCATCAAACCTACGGCAGATTCACCTTTGGAAGGCAGGAATGCTCCGCGATGTCCACCGGCTTCGCTGCCTTGAAGGACGACGATGTCCATTCCCCGTTCTTCCATTAACATTGCTTCTTCTACAGTTGAAGCGGTTCCAATTAAACAGCATCCAGAGGCTTTTAGTTCTTTTACTGCATCTTCAGGCGGCAGATCAAAAGTGAATGAGCAAGCCTTCACTTTGTATCTTAAGATAATATCAATTTTTTGATAGAAATCATCCCACTCTTCTTGTACAGATTTGAATTGATTTACTTGATCAGCTAACGGGATGTTTTTTTTCCACTTTTCCACTTGATCTTCTGAAGGCATTTCAAGGTCTGACGGAACAAACACATTAATTTGAAAAGGAGCGTCTGTCAGCTCAAACATTTCTTTTGTTTGTTGTTCCAGTATTTCTGGCGTAAGGTATCCCGATGCTAAACTTCCGAGAGCGCCTTGATTCGAAACTGCTGATGCAAGTCGTGGCTTTGTAATACCGCCAGCCATTGGAGCCTGAATAATAGGCTTCGTTAAGGAAAACATCTTCATAAATTCATTCATACCGAATCCCCCCGTTAAGACATGACTTTTTGAAAAAAGTGTCATTTTCAATTTTGCTCAAAGATCCGTATTCGCTTAAACATTTAGTTTTCCTTCTTTGTCAACTCAAGTTTTTTCTGAAAATGCGTCCTCATATGAGTTAAAAAAGCAGATAAAGCAGGTGTTATTAAAGTGTCTTTTCGCCTAATAAACATAGTTGTTACTGAAGAATATTTGTCAGAGATGGTATGGCTGCGGATGCGTCCTTGTTTTTCATGTGCAGCAATAATTGAACGGGGCAGGAGTGAAATACCCAAGCCGGCACTAACACAACCAATGATCGCTTCAAGTATTCCGAATTCCATCAATTTTACAGGCAATAAACCTTCTTCTTGCAGGATATGATTGAGTTTTGCTCTGTAAGAGCACCCCTCGCGGAATACCAGCATTGTTTGTGTTTGAACATCATGAAAGGAAGAAACAGCTGTGTGTGAAGCACTCGTAACCAGAACCAACTCTTCTTCCAATACCTTTTCTTGAACTAAATCAGGATGTTCAATAGGTCCTGAAATAAAAGCGCCGTTTAACTCATAGTGCAACACTGCTTGTATTTGTTGTTCGGTAGGACCGGTTTCCAAAGTTAAATCAACGTTCGGATAATGGTTACTATAATCTGCAAGGAGTTCAGGCAGCCAAACTGCAGCCGTTGTTTCCATGGACCCAATACGCAGAGGTCCGGAAGGCGCGGATGATTCACCCATGGCTGCTCTAGCTTCTTCAATGGTATTTAGAATTTTTTCTGAATATGAAACAAGAATTTGCCCTGTGGGGGTAAGTGTGATCCCTCGTCTATGGCGATAGAATAATTTTGTCTGTAAATCGGCTTCCAGTTGCTGTATCTTATTCGTTACGTTCGATTGTGCATAATTTAAAGCTTGAGCTGCCTTAGAAATACTGCCTTCTCGAGCAGTAGTGAGAAAAACGTTCAACAGCTGAATATTCATAATGATCCTCCTGAAAATTGATATCTAATTTTGAGATATCTAACATCTTAATTTTGAATTATATATGATAGGAGAACTTCATGTAAACTAAGCTTTGAAAAATAAGCTATTTCTTGAATGAGCCGGAGTAAAAAACACTGGAGGGATATAAATGACAACATATCATTTTATAGAAATAAAGGGCATAAATGTATTTTATCGCAAAGCTGGGGATCCAAAAAGACCGGTTATTTTATTGCTTCATGGCTTTCCAACATCAAGTCACATGTTCCGGGAACTAATACCTATTCTAGCAAATGACTATTATGTAATTGCACCCGATTACCCGGGTTTCGGTAATACGACGTCGCCTGATAGAGAAAAGTTTGAATATACATTTGATCACATTACTGAAATTGTTGCAGCTTTCGTAGATCGACTTAGTCTAAAGAAATATGCACTTTATGTCTTTGATTATGGCGCCCCCATCGGCTTTCGTTTAGCTATGAAACATCCGGAACGCGTTGCAGCAATAATCAGTCAAAATGGGAACATCTATCGTGAAGGTTTGGGGGAAAAATGGGCTAAGCGGGAAGACGATTGGAAAAATCCAACACAAGAAAAAAGAGACAGCTACCGTACAGCATTTGCACCAGAAACGATTAAGAATCAGTATCTTGATGGGACACAAAATAATCAAGTATCGCCAGATGGCTATACTCTTGATATTGCATATATGTCCCGGCCGGGAAATGATGAAAAACAATTAGATTTAATCTTCGATTATCAAAATAATGTAAAACTTTACCCGGCGTTTCAACAATATCTGCGTGAACAACAACCGCCTTTATTGGCAGTATGGGGTAAAAATGACGTTTCGTTTATTCCGCAAGGTGCTCTGGCCTTTAAAAAAGATTTGCCTGATTCCGAGATTCATTTATTAGATTCTGGACATTTTGCATTGGAAACACATGCGAATGAAATCGGGAGATTGATTTTAAATTTCTTAAAAAATAATGGTATATAAACCCGGGGTCACGATTAGGGGATAAAAAGACAATTAATTTTTATAAGGAGAGATTTGGTTGAAGGAGATATCACCTAAACAAGGGATGATTCTTATTACTTCGCTTGTTATGATTTGGAGTTTGAATTGGCCTGTTACAAAGATTGCGTTGGAATATACACCTCCTTTTCTGTTCTCGGGCATGAGAACTTTTCTTGGTGGGATCATTCTTTTCATTGTTTTTTTGCCCAAAATCAGGAATTTGAATCTCAGAGAAAATTGGGGCATATATTCAATATCCACTATATTTAATGTCATTCTTTATTATGGACTCCAAACAATTGGACTAAATTATTTACCTTCTGGATTATTTTCAGTTATTGTTTTCCTTCAGCCAGTATTAGTCGGAATGATGGCCTGGATATGGCTTCAAGAGAAAATGACAAAATCTAAGTTCATTGGTTTGATTTTGGGCATTATAGGAGAAGCGGTGATCAGCGAAGGGAGCTTTTCAGGAGAAATTTCAATTGTTGGTGTTTTACTTGCCGTGGGTACCGCAGTAAGTTGGGCGATTGGCACAGTCTACGCCAAAAAAATAGAACAGAGGGTAGACGTACTAAGCATGATCATCGTTCAGTTTATGATTGGCGGTATTATATTAACAGCCATTGGTGCCTCTATTGAGAATTGGCGAGATATTCAACTGAATTTTTCGTATATGTTTGGTTTATTATTTGGAGCTATTCTAGTCATTGCCTTGGGATGGTTAATTTACTTCACGTTAGTTAGACTTGGAGAGGCGAGTAAAGTAGCTTCTTACATGTTTGTTATACCAATCGTTGCATTAATGATTGGCGCACTTTTCTTAAATGAACCAATTACTTTAAATATATTAGTAGGCATAATTTTGGTTACTATGAGTATTTATTTTGTGAATAGAAAGCCGAAGAAATTAGATGTTGCAAGAATTGAGAGTGAACAACTGTGAACCTAATAACATGCCGTAGCTACACATTTATTCAGTGTTCGTTTACAGTCTAAAACAGTGTCCATTTTGTGACCAAAATGAATGACTTCAAAATGCTTGAAATAACAGGATTTTGGAACTGATAATCCACTTATTGGGGCCTGGTGAAATAAAAGAAGCCGGAACTTTAGACCGGCTTTCTACAACATCACTTCCCCTTCGCCTTCTTCCGCTTCTCCTTCTCCGCCCGGTAAAACTCATGAAACATCTTCATCAGCGCCCGTTTCTCAATCCGCGACACATAGCTCCGCGAAATCCCAAGCTCTTTCGCAATTTCGCGCTGCGTTTTTTCTTTCTTCAAATCAAGGCCGAAGCGGCCGACGATGACTTCTTTTTCTCTGCCGTCCAGGATATCGATGTATTTTTTCACTTTTTCAAGCTCCATGTTGAGCTGGATGGTGTCGATGACGTCTTCGTTTTCTGATTTGAGGACATCAATGAGGCTGATTTCGTTCCCTTCTTTGTCCTGTCCGATCGGGTCATGGAGGGAGACGTCTTTTTTCGTTTTCTTCAGGGCGCGAAGATGCATGAGGATTTCGTTTTCTATACACCGCGCCGCGTATGTGGCGAGCTTTGTTCCTTTGCCCGCCGAGTAGCTCTCGATCGCTTTGATCAGCCCGATGGTTCCGATGGAAATCAGGTCTTCCGAATCCTCGCCTGTGTTTTCGAATTTTTTGACGATGTGGGCGACCAAGCGAAGGTTGTGCTCAATCAGCATGTTTCTTGCGTGTTCGTCTCCCTGGGCCATTAATTCCAAGTATTTTTTTTCTTCATTGCTTGAGAGCGGTTGTGGAAAGGCATTGTTTTTCACATATGATACTAAAAACACAAGTTCCTTGATGACATACCCGAGCGCTGCAAAAACACCTGTCATTATCGGCACCTCCACAAAATGTATGTAGGCAGAAGCCTATATGTAAATGTATGTGGGAGCGGGGATGTCTGTGTCTGTACGATAAAATTACGAAGTTTTTCAGCGTCCAGCCGATCACGCCGACCGCAGAGATCATGGGGGAGACTTCATTTTATGCAAGCGCTTCTAACATTTGATCCGTTTACAAAAGTTAACATGGACGCGATAATAAAAGCAGGGGGTGAGAGTGCCGGACTTAAAAGGGGTAAACGTTATAACAGCAGTCTGGTGCATCATATGAAAAACAAACGTCTGTTCATTCTTTCACTGATCGTGTTGAGCGTCATCTCCATAGGAATCCAGGAAACGCATCCGACTCCAATTGCGACCGGTTTCATGATCATTGTTCTTGTCACGACGGTTTTTCATATTTTTAAAGAAGCACTCGGAAAATAAAATGAACCGGCTCATGCTCTGAGCCGGTTTTTTCGTTTATTCCTTGAGCGCTTTGCCCATTCCTTTTAAAACCTGAAGGCCGAAGCCGACAGCGCGGTTGATGTCAGGGTCGTTGATGGCTTTCAGCAGGGCAAAGACGCTGACTTTTTGATCTTCCTTTAAAAAGTGTTGTCCTTGTTCTATACCTGCTACCAGGCTTTCGATAAGCTTTCCCGTCAATTCGGGGTCGGCTTTTGACAGGGCTCCGCCGGCCGCCATTGCGGTGTTAATCAAGTTTACAACCGGTTCGCGGGACAGCTGGCCGAGCGCGATTTTAGCGATGTCTTCTTTCGCCTGCAGCATGCTGTCCGCGGCGTCAAAGACGCCGAGTCCGTTCAGTTCGCCGATGAGCTTCATCGTTTTCGAGAGGGCGTCTTCGTTTTCCGCCACTAGCGATTTTAACTCTTCCAGTTTTTCAAGCTTGATTTGCTCTTCTGATTTACGCTCCTTTTGAATTGCGGTAATGGGAGTGGCCATGTATGATTTCCTCCTTGCATTAGTCTGTCAGATGGACGTATCCCGGACGCTTCCATTTGCGCTCTACTTCGACCCCGTTTTGCGGGTTGCGTTTTTTGTTGCGCGGGTTCGTTTTCGGGAGCGGCGGCGCCGCGCAGCCTCCAAGGACTTCCATGCGCACTTTCGTCTGCTTATAGGCAGGCGTGTTTGTGCGAAGATCGACTGCCGGACCGGTTAAAAAGTTAATCGCCGATTCTTTGTTTGTCGAGTTCATCGGCAGGTACAGTTCATTCGCCCGCACGCGGTCGGTAATGAGAGCGGTCAATTTCACAGCGCCGTAAGGGGAGACGAGCCTTACGAGAGATCCGTCACAGATTCCCCGTTCTTTTGCCAGCTCTGGCGAAATCTCAACAAAGACGTCCGGCACTTTCGCTTGAATTCCTGCCGATTTATTGGTCAGGTTTCCTTCATGGAAGTGCTCAAGCATCCGCCCGTTGTTGATATGAAGGTCGTACTCCTCAGGGAATTCGGCCGGCTCTGTCCAATCGGCCGGCGCAAAGCGCGCTTTTTTGTCAGGAAAGTTAAAGCCGTCTACATAAAGGAGCGGCGTACTTTCTCCGGTTAAGCTGCCCCAGAGAAAACTGTTCCAGCCTTCAAGCGTTTCGTACCCCGCTTTGCCGAATAGGGGGGAGAGGCTCGCCATTTCTGAGAAGATGTCTCCCGGATGGTTGTAATTCCAGTCTGCCCCGAGACGGTTTGCGATGGCCTGGATGATCTGCCAGTCGGGCTTTGAGTCCCCGAGTGCAGGGAGCGCCTGATACAGCCTTTGAACCCGGCGCTCTGTATTTGTAAAGGTTCCTTCTTTTTCGAGAGAAGGAGCCGCAGGCAAGACAACATCGGCGTACTGAGCCGTTTTCGAAAGGAATATATCTTGAACGACGAGAAAATCGAGCCCTGACAAAATGTCATGGACGCGGTTGGCGTTTGAATCGACAAGGGCCATATCTTCGCCGACGATATACATCGCTTTCATGTCGCCTTTTTCGATCGAATGAAGCATTTCGATATTATCAAGGCCAGGCGTACTGTCGATTGTTACGCCGTAAGCCTCTTCGAATTTGTTTCGCGCTTTGTCATCGGAAATATGCTGGTATCCCGGAAGCCAGCCCGGAAGCGTCCCCATGTCACAGGCGCCCTGGACATTGTTGTGCCCGCGCAGCGGATAGGCACCGGCACCGGGCCGGCGGTAGTTCCCGGTCGCAAGCAAGAGATTCGAAATCGCCGCCGACGTATCAGAGCCTCCGGTATTTTGGGTCACGCCCATTCCCCACAAGATGCAGGTGCCGTCAGCGTCGCGAACCATTTCCGCGATTTCGATCAGCGTCTGTTGTTGAATGCCTGTGACGCTTTCTGCATATTCAAGGGTATATGCTTCAAGGGATTTTTTATAATCCTCGAAGAAATTCACGTTTTCTTCAATGAACGCCTGATCATGCCAGCCCTGGTCGATCATATATTTTGTAACGGCCATCAGCCATACTTGATCCGTTCCCTGGCGCGGTCTGATGAACAGGTCTGATCGTTCGGCCATTTCGTTTTTGCGAAGGTCGGCGACGATCAGCTTTTGACCGCGAAGCTTATGGGCCCGCTTGATGCGGGTTGCGAGTACCGGGTGGCCTTCGGCCGGATTTGCGCCGACGATGATGACGAGGCCGGCTTTTGCGATATCTTTGATCGTACCTGCATCACCGCCCATTCCGACCGTGCGGAAGAGACCGTCCGTTGCCGGCGATTGGCAGTAGCGGGAGCAGTTGTCAACGTTATTCGTTTCAAAGACTTGCCGCGCCAGCTTTTGCATCAAGTAGTTTTCTTCGTTCGTAATTTTGGAAGAAGAAATAAAGCCGACAGCCCCTTTCCCGTATTGCCGGCGGATCGAGCCTAAGCGGCTGGCAACGAGATCAAGCGCTTCCTCCCAGGTGGATTCGACGAATGCACCGTTTTTGCGGATTAAAGGTTTTGTAAGCCGCTCTTTGGAATTGACGAAATCCCAGCCGAATTTGCCTTTTACGCAGGTGGAAATGGCATTGACGGGAGCGTCTGAGACCGGCTGGACCTTCAATATTTTCCGGCCTTTCGTCCAAACCTCAAAAGAGCAGCCGACACCGCAAAATGTGCAGACGGTTTTTGTCTTTTTCGTCCGTGTTTCCCGCATCGCCGCTTCTACTTCGGAAATGGCGAAAATGCTGCTGTAACCCGGCTCTACGTTTTTTACGAGGTCGATCATCGGCTCCATGACATCCTGTTTGATACCTGTCATAAATCCGGCTTCTCCGAGCATCGATTTTTCCATCAGCGCGTTGCACGGGCAGACGGTGACGCACTGTCCGCAGCTCACGCATGAAGAATCATTGATCGAAACGCCGTTATCCCAAATGACCCGCGGGCGTTCCCGCTCCCAGTCGATCGACAGCGTTTCATTGACCTGGAGATTTTGGCACACTTCCACACACTGCCCGCACGCGATGCACTGATTCGGATCATAGCGGTAAAAAGGATGGGACATATCGACGGCAGTCGACGGGTCCTCCTTCGGCACATAAGGGTATGTCTGCTCTTCGATGCCCATCATTTCCGCCGTATTATGCAGCTTGCAGTTGCCATTGTTATTATCGCAAACCGTACAATAAAGCAGATGGTTTTCGAGGATCCGGTCCATCGCTTCCTTCTGCGCTTTTTTCACCCGCTCAGTCGAAAGGCTGACTGACATATCGTTTTCCGCTTTGAGTGAACAGGCCCGCTTCAATTTTCCGTCCGCTTCGATGAGGCAAGTGTCGCACGTTTGAATGGGATCAACTTCGGGTACGTGGCAAATTTGCGGATGCTCGATCCCGCGTTCATTCAAAATGTCTAAAACCGTCGCACCTTCCTGTGCTTCGTATTCAATGCCGTCTATTATGATTCTGATCGGCTTTCCGTCCATCATTTTTGTCCCTCCATCGTTGTCAAGAAATCAAAAAAGCCATGTACACATATACCGGTTCCCGTCCTGGCAAGCGGCATAAACATACATGGCGGAGTAGTTTACTAGCAATCCTTACTAACAGACCAATCCCAATATGTAAGAAACAGATAGATTTATAACACGTCTCCTATTATAAATCCATCAACATAACTTTTATTATAAAATGATATTTATTATAATTCAATAGAACAGGAAAATTTTAACCAAGTTAAATGTCTAAGGGAACATCACGATATTTTGTATGGTTTAAAGGGGAAGGGGTTTGACAATGTCTAAAAAAATCCATCAGTTTAATGATATCATTCGGAAACTGAGGAAAGAGCTGTTTGGAAAGGGGCCTGAACGGATTCATACTGTATTCGTCGACAATATGGCGGTTTCGACGCTTTACGGCAATTTGACCGCAAGCGAGCAATTTATCGCAAGTACGCCTGAAGGAAAAGAAATGGTGCATGCAGCAAGGACGAGCCTGATTCAGGATCATTATTCAAACCGGACGCCGGAGGGCTTGGAAGAACTGATCGGCGCAAAACTGGAGCATCTGTTTTCAGACATCAAGATTCAGGAGGATATCGCCGTTTCCGTGTTTATTTTTGACCGGAACATCGATGAAGGCGACGGGGCAGCCAACGGATAAAAGGAACGGCGGATTCCGGGGATGGAAATTTAGGGAGGAAAAAAGATGATACAGCTGAAAGCAGCCGATATGAGGCAGGCGGGAAAACCGCTGCTGAACGAAGGCAGCCCGACATTTGCCCACGCAATCGCAGATGGAATAATAGACGGGAAAATGTATGCTGATCATTCGGTTTCCCCGCGCTGCGCGCTTTTTCAAACACCTTCGGGAATTTATCATCTTGCCGGCAGCCCGCCTGAAAGTAAGCGGGACGAATGGCATCATTACCTGAAAGAGCAAAGGAACGGCAGGCGTTTTACCGTATTTTCAGATTCGGCGGAATGGGACGCATTTTTGACAGACGGTCTGGATAATACGATAAAACAGATGAAGCGCATCGTATTTTCCTTTGTGAAAGAACCTGAACATTTCGTGAAAGACGCCGGCGCGGCATGCGTTATGTTTTCTGAAGAAGATCTGAACGAGAGCGTCCTTTTCAATGAACAGTATGCTGACGAATATTGGGGAGGATCAGACAATTTTTTGAGGAAAGGCTTCGGTTTCAAAGTAGTCTGCGGCAATCGGACGGTTAGCGAGTGCGTTTCTATTTTTCGTTCCGACCGCTTTGCCGAGATTGACATCGCCACCGGTCCGGATTTTAGAGGGCGGGGATATGCAGCCCTTTGCGCCCGGGCGTTTATTTCTTACTGTAAAGAACACAGGATGAAGCCCCGCTGGGACTGCGATCAGCAAAACACGGCATCGATCCGCCTTGCAGAGAAACTCGGTTTTCGGCCGCTGAAAAACTATTCATTGTATGTCCAAAACCGGTAAGGCCCATGCGAATGTTTTTAAGCGGAGAGGACAGGTTAAAAGCAGCAGGTGAATAGACAGTTTTCCCATTGAAACGGCAGAGCCTCTCCTTTATGATCGTATTATTGGGCTTTTGGAGGTGGAAACGATGAAAAAGTGCTTTGTGATCGCCCTCGCTTTTTTGCTCCTTCTGTCAGGATGCGGGGAAAAGCACACCAAAAAAATCGTCGCATTTGGAGACAGCAATACACGCGGTTCGAATTGGCAGTTTCGTGATTATCCAAAAGCGGAAAAATGGGTCAATTTACTCCAAACGTCAGTGCGCGGAAAATATGACATAGAAAATGCGGGCATCGGCGGAGAAACGACGGAAAATGCAAGGCTGCGGTTTCAGCGCGACGTACTCGACAAGCGGCCGTCATACCTCTTGATTATGTTTGGAACGAATGATGCGGCAATACTCGGAAAGGGAGTTCCGCGCGTTTCCAAAAAAAGATTTAAAGAAAATCTCTATTATTTTGTCAAAAAAAGCAGGCAGAGCGGCATAGAACCGGTTTTAATGACGTGCCTACCGCTCGTTGAAGGCAGCGGAAACAACATATTTTATTATGCGAGGTATCGTGCTGCTTCGTTTGATCAATACGGAGGCGCGAGAAAGTGGCATGATTCCTATAATGATGTGACAAGAGAAACGGCCCGAAAGCTGCATGTACCATTGATTGACAATTGGGAAAACATCGTGAACAAAGCGGGCGGAGCCACTGATGAGAACTTGATTAAATCGGGGTTCATCGACCCATCGGGAAATCACTTAACCCCAAAAGGCGCGAGAATTATTTTTGAAGGCATTGACAAAAGCCGGGTCATAAAAACTTCCTGATATACGGTCAAAGGCCTAGCCATTTCTCTTTTTTAGTTCATAGGCTGTTACTGTAACTGTCCTAAGGGAGGGATGACATCCTATGACCACTGGATTCCCGTTTCCGGCCGGTCCGTTTCCTTTTCCGGGCTACGCCGGATATGCCGGTGCCGCATACGGCTATGCTTTTGTAGTCGTTCTTTTGGTGGTTCTGCTGGTGATCGGCGGTTTTTATTGGCTGAGTCCTTACGGCTGCTTCAAGTAGCACCTCTTTTAAAGAGGTGTTTTTTCGTTAAAACAGTAGTAAGCATATTATTCAAGTGATATAATAGCAACCTAAGTGAAAAAAGCCCAAGAACGCCCGGGAGTGCTTAACTACGAGGAGACAGAAAGCAGATGACCGAGCGACCTTCTCTTCATTTCAGTTTCAATCAGCTCGATGAATTCGCGGTTTAAATTCATCTCATTTGCTTTAATGTATGATTCTATTAAAAGTTCATCAGACAGCTTTCTCATACTCGGTACCCATTTAATGGGGAAGACACCTCCTTATATAATTGGAATAACGCGTTTGAGGTCAGCATATCATGTTATGTTATGCGATCTTTGGTTGAAGTACCTATAATCTACCATGAATATTTGGCAAGAACAATCGTTCTGTTATCCACACCAAAAAGTGGATAACTTGTGGGTATCATGTTTATAATTTAATAAAAGGTCGATGAAATAAGAGTGGATACTGTGTGTAATTTTATCCACACCTGTTGAAGAATCCTATTATATGTCGAAAACTTTTCGGGGAGCCGATGTTTTAAGACACTTTTAGATTTGATTCGACACTTTCAGAAAGCAGCAGTATATAGAAAGGAAAGGGTGCGGCTTGTGTTAAAAAAGTTTTTTTTGCCGGATGAATTTGTAAAAAATATTTTTCATATTACCCCTGAAAAACTAAAAGAGCGGAATGTAAAAGGAATTATTACAGATCTTGATAATACCCTTGTGGAATGGGACAGGCCAAGCGCCACGCCGCGTCTGATCGAATGGTTTGAGGAAATGAAGGAGAATGGCATTAAAGTAACAATCGTTTCCAATAATAATGAAAAGCGCGTCAAATTATTTTCTGAACCGCTCAATATTCCGTTTATATATAAAGCGAAAAAGCCGATGGGCAGAGCTTTTCGAAAAGCCGTTAAAAACATGGGGCTCAAAAAGGAAGACGTTGTCGTCATAGGAGATCAGCTGATGACCGACGTGCTCGGAGGCAACCGCAACGGTTTTCACACGATTTTGGTTGTTCCTGTAGCCGCTTCAGACGGCTTTTTTACGCGTTTTAACCGGCAGATAGAACGCAGAATCCTGAGCTCATTAAAACGGAAAGGCCATATTCAGTGGGAGGAGTAATCAATGGAAAAGGTAGTTTGCATCGGATGCGGAGTCACCATCCAAACCGAAAACAAAAATGAACTCGGCTATGCGCCTGAAGCTTCATTATTAAAGGATGACGTCATCTGCCAGCGCTGTTTCAGGCTGAAAAACTATAACGAAATCCAGGATGTTTCCCTGACGGATGATGACTTTCTAAAAATTTTGCACGGCATCGGGGAAACCGATTCGCTCATTGTGAAAATCGTCGATATTTTTGATTTTAACGGGAGCTGGATTAACGGATTAAACCGGTTTGTCGGAGGCAACCCGATCCTGTTGATCGGAAACAAGGCAGATATTCTTCCTAAATCGGTCAAACGCGAGCGTCTCGTTCACTGGATGAAGCGCGAAGCGAAAGAGCTCGGTTTGCAGCCTGTTGACGTATTGCTTGTCAGCGCAGGACGCGGGCATGGAATAAAGGAAGCGATCGAAGCGATCGAGCATTACAGGCACGGCAAAGACGTTTATGTCGTCGGCTGTACGAATGTCGGAAAATCGACGTTTATCAACCGGATCATTAAAGAAGTGTCAGGAGAAGGGGATATCATTACGACGTCCCAGTATCCGGGTACTACGCTTGATACGATTGAAATCCCTCTTGACGACGGATCATCGATGTACGATACACCGGGGATCATCAACCACCATCAGATGGCACACTATGTCGCAAAGCAAGACCTGAAAATATTGACGCCGAAAAAAGAATTAAAGCCGCGCACTTTTCAGCTGAACGAAGAGCAGACGCTGTTTTTCGGCGGGTTGTCCCGGTTTGACTATATAGCGGGCGGCAGGTCTTCGTTTGTATGCTATATGCCCAATCAAATAAACATCCATCGAACAAAGCTTGAAAATGCGGATCAGCTTTATGAAAAACACGCGGGTGACATGCTGGCGCCTCCAGCTAAAGAAGACCTTGACTCATTTCCTGAGCTTGTGAAACACACCTTTACGATCAAGGAGCCAAAAACCGACGTAGTGTTCTCCGGGCTGGGCTGGGTGACGGTTCAGGGGGCGAATCAACGGATTGTCGCCCACGCACCTAAAGGCGTTCATGTGTTTGTGCGAAGATCTTTAATATAAGCTGGGGGAGAGAGCAATGAAACCGATATACGGACTGATTGGAAATCCGGTGGCCCATTCCATGTCGCCCGACATCCATAATGCGGCCTTGAAAGACCTTTCATTAGACGGGTATTACCACGCTTTCCGGGTTGAAACCGATGATCTGGAAGATGCGGTGAAAGGAATGCGGGCACTCGGCATTCAAGGATTTAACGTGACGGTTCCCCATAAGGTGGAGATCATGAAATATCTTGACCGCATCGATGAAAGCGCCAAAGTGCTAGGGGCGGTAAACACTGTCAGAAGAGAAAAAGAACAGCTGGTCGGATATAATACGGATGGAGAAGGGTTTTTAAAATCGCTGAAGCAGTCCCTTGATCAGCCTGTCAGCGAGCTTTCGATTTTGATCATCGGAGCAGGGGGAGCGGCCCGCGCGATCTTTACGACCCTCGCAGCAGGGAAGCCGAAGCGGCTTGATGTGGCGAATCGCACGCCCGAAAAAGCAGAAGCTTTCATTCACCTTTATGATGGAACGAAAGCGATGGCCTTATCAGAAGCAGAGGATGATCTGTCTGTGTACGACGTGCTGATCCAGACCACCTCAGTCGGCATGCACCCGCACGTCGATGATGTTCCGCTTTCATTAGCCCGTGCGAAAGAAACGTGCCTTGTATGTGACATTATTTATAACCCGTTGAAGACCGCTTTATTAAAAGAAGCTGAGGCAAAGGGCTTAAAAACCTTGAACGGCGTCGGCATGTTCATCGGCCAGGCCGCACTCTCTTTCGAACTGTGGACAGGCCGCGAGCCTGATATGGAAAAAATGAAATCAATCGTTTTACGAAAACTAGGAGGAAAAGAATGTTAACTGGAAAACAAAAACGCCATTTGCGCCGGGAAGCGCATCATCTGACACCGATCTTTCAAGTCGGAAAAGGCGGAGTCAATGAAAATATGATCAAACAAATCAGTGACGCGCTCGAAGCGAGAGAACTGATCAAAGTAAGCGTGCTTCAAAACTGCGAGCAGCCAAAGAATGAGGTGGCGGAGGCTTTGGCAAGCGGCGCCCGCGCCGAACTCGTGCAGACGATCGGAAATATCATCGTGCTGTACAAGGAGTCCAAAGAAAACAAAAAAATCGAGCTTCCTTAAGGTTTAAAGGTGGTAAACATGAAGAAAATCGGGGTTTTCGGAGGGACGTTCGATCCTCCGCACAACGGGCATCTGTTAATGGCGAATGAAGTGCTTTACAAAATGGATCTCGACGAAATCTGGTTTATGCCCAATCAAATTCCGCCGCATAAACAGGAAAACTCTTTTTCAGAAAGCCATCACCGCGTTGAAATGCTGAAGATCGCCATTTCGGGAAAAGAGCGTTTTAAATTGGAGACGATTGAGCTCGAAAGGAATGGGCCTTCGTATACGTTTGATACGATCCGGCTCTTAAAAGAACGGTATCCGGATAATCAGTTTTATTTTATTATCGGCGCGGACATGGTGGAGTACTTGCCGAAGTGGTCGAATATTGACAAGCTGGTGGGAGAGATCCAATTTGTCGGAGTGAAGCGTCCCGGCTTTCAAATTGATACGCCTTATCCGCTCGTTTTCGTGGATGTTCCGGAATTTGAGGTTTCATCCTCTTTACTCAGGGAGCGCATCAAAAACCGTCAGCCGACTGATTACTTGCTTCCTGACGAAGTGAAGGTCTATGTAAAGGAGAATCGTTTATATGAAACGTGATCAAGCCCTTGCCTGTGTAAAAGAACAGCTGACAGAGCAGAGGTATACGCATACGATCGGCGTAATGGATACGGCGGTAAAGCTTGCGGAACGGTTTGGCGCAGATGTGAAAAAGGCCGAAACCGCCGCGATTTTTCATGACTATGCCAAGTTTCGTCCAAAAGAGGAAATGAAACAAATCATTTTAAACGACAACAAATCGCTTGATGTGCTCGATTTTCATCATGAGCTTTGGCACGCGCCGGCCGGAGCAGTACTTGTCAAAACGGAGGCCGGCATTACGGACGAAGACATTTTGTCGGCGATCAGATACCATACGTCGGGAAGGCCCGGCATGACGCTTTTGGAAAAAGTCATTTATGTCGCGGACTATATTGAACCGGGCCGCCGCTTTCCGGGTGTTGACGAGGTTCGCGTGCTTGCCGAAGAAGACTTGGATCTTGCGCTCATCCAAGCGCTGAAAAATACGATCACCTTTTTGATGACGAAAAACCAAGCCGTTTTTCCGGACACGCTGGCGACATATAATGCGTTAGTAAAAGAAAGACAATAGGAGGAATTAGTGAATGGATCAAGCTTCAATTTTAAAAATTGCCGCTGAAGCCTGCGATGATAAACGAGCGGAAGATATTATCGCAATGAATATGCAGGGGATTTCCCTTGTGGCCGATTATTTCCTGATCTGCCACGGGAACTCAGATAAGCAGGTACAGGCAATTGCCCGGGAAATTAAGGATCGGGCTGAAGAAAATGGAATCGATGTAAAGAAAATGGAAGGGTTTGACGAAGCCAGATGGATCTTAATCGATTTGGGAGATGTCATTGCCCACGTTTTCCATAAAGAAGAAAGAGGCTATTACAACCTTGAAAAACTGTGGGGAGATGCTCCTCTTGAAGATCTCTCATTCGGGGTCAATTAATGATTTATCAAGGATTTTCAGGCGTTTACGACAGACTGATGGCCCACGCCCCGTATGATCAGTGGGTCGAATGGATTGAGAAGTCGCTCGCGGCGATGAAAAAGGAGCACATTCGGATTCTTGATCTCGCGTGCGGAACCGGGGAAATTTCCGTTCGCCTTGCTGAGAAAGGATATGATGTGACAGGTGTTGACATCAGCGGGGACATGCTGGCGCAGGCGCAGCAAAAAGCGGCCGGCCGGCAGCTTCCGATCCGTTTTTTTCAGCAGGATATGCGCGATTTATCAGGGCATGACCAAGAATTTGACGCGGTTGTCATTTGCTGTGATTCCTTAAATTACTTAAAAGATGAAAAAGACGTTTTAGACACATTTAAAAACGTTTTTTCTTTATTGAAGGATGACGGACTTCTTTTATTTGACGTCCATTCCGTCTACAAAATTGACGACGTTTTTCCCGGGAGCACGTACGCAGATCAGGATGAAGATGTCAGCGTGATCTGGCAAAGCTATGAGGGAGAATCCGTTCACTCGGTCATTCACGATTTGACATTTTTCGTGGAAAATGGAGGCGTGTATGACCGTTTTGATGAGACCCATGAACAGCGGACATTTGAAACCGAAGAATACACCCGCTTGTTAAAAACGGCAGGATTTTCCGTACAGCAGATAACCGCCGATTTTTCAGACCGAAAGCCTGATACGGATACAGAGCGTCATTTTTATACGGCAAAAAAAGCTAAAACCATCGTTTAACATGACGATGGTTTTAAAAATGCCATTTTCCATAGTTGAGAATCTGCGCCACATATGAAACAATGAATCAGACCTGAAATTGCTTTTTGACCAAAGCGATATCCTCTTCATACTTCAAGTGTGTGTTGCGGAACATCTGGCGGAACATGTCTTGAACACCGTTTTCCAGCGCCTTGATCCCCTCGCCGGTTACTCCGCCTTTTACACAAACCTTTTTCTGCAGTGTCGGCAGCGTGTACAGCTCTGTTTCGAGAAGTCTCCCCAAGCCGACAAGCATTTCCTTGGACATTAAAATAGCGTCCTCTTTTGACACCGATGTTTCTTCAACTGCTGCCTGGATAAATTCCTGAATTAAGTAGCTCATAAAGGCGGGTCCACAGCTGACGATATCCGAAGCAACACGGGTGATGCCGTTTTCGATTTCCAAAGGAATCGAAATCTTCTCCATCAGTCCTGTGATTTTTTCCTTTGTTGCTGCATTGCAGCTCTTACCGAATGTTAAAAGCGAAACGCCCGATAAAGCTCTGTTGGTGATGCTCGGGATCACCCTTGCGGCCTGACAGGAAACAACCGTTTCCAGCTGTTCGACCTGGACGGGGCTCGTTATCGTGATCACAATCTGATCCGGTGTGAAAACAGGCGCTAAACGCTTTAACAGAGGGTATATATCGTGCGGCTTTACACAAATAAATACGGCCTCGCTTTCGGTAACGACTTCTTCCGGCCGCTCTCTGACCCGGATGTCTGGAAATCGCTTTTTTATGTTTAACGCTTTGCCGATCGTTCTGTTTGTAATGGTTAAAGATGAGGGAATGACAGCTTCGGATTCAATTAACGCCTCAATAAGTATAGTCCCCATGTTTCCCGTCCCGATAAAGCCGATATTCAATCGTTCTCCCCTCCTTTAAACGTGTATCTTTTAAACGATATGACCGCTGCAGTTAAAATATGTATGGAAGCAGGTGAGTTGTTGATGAACATGCTGAAGCGCTACAAATGGCCCGCGGCTGGAGGAATGCTTGCAGCACTTTTTATCATCGCGGTCGCTGTGATGTCAAACATACGCGGCGAACCAGCCGGGAGCAATGCTGTGCCGGCAGAGGCCGCCGCTTCTTCATCCGGCCGTGCTGCCAAAAAGGAAACGAAAGAAAACGACGAAATTGTGATCGATCTGAAGGGCGCCGTCAAAAAGCCCGGCGTTTATGAGATGAGGGCGGGCGAAAGGGTGCATCATTTGCTGAAAAAGGCGGGAGGTACCGTGAAAAATGCAGAAGAGAAACAAGTCAACCTGGCCGCTGTCCTTCAGGATGGGATGGTGATTTATATTCCGTATGAAGGCGAGGAAGGCGTTCAAACCGGTGCGGGAGGCGAAGCAGAAACGGTTAACATTAATACCGCTTCAACAGAAGAGCTTCAGGCGATCCCGGGCGTCGGACCTTCAAAAGCGGAAGCGATCACAGCATACCGTGAGGAGAACGGTCCGTTTCAAACGGTGGAAGACATTACAAACGTTTCGGGCATCGGAGAAAAAACATTTGAAAAAATAAAATCGTCAATATCGGTGAAGTAAATTGACGTCAAAGGACAATCATATGTAAACTTAGGGAAGTCTTACATCGTATTTGGAGGGAATTCAACGTGGAACGCATTTCTTGGGATCAATACTTCATGGCGCAAAGCCATTTGCTTGCGCTTCGCAGCACTTGTACAAGGCTCGCTGTCGGGGCGACGATTGTCAGGGATAAACGAATCATAGCAGGGGGTTACAACGGGTCAATCGCCGGAGGGGTCCACTGTGCAGACGAAGGATGTTATGTTATCGACGGGCATTGTGTCAGGACCATTCATGCGGAAATGAATGCGATCCTTCAATGCGCAAAATTCGGAGTGCCGACAGAAGGCGCTGAAATATATGTAACTCACTTTCCGTGCATCCAATGCTGTAAATCAATTATTCAATCAGGCATCAAAACGATATATTATGCAAAGGATTATAAGAATCATCCGTATGCCGTTGAGCTTTTTGAACAGGCTTCAGTCAGGGTGGAACAGGTAGAACTTGACGAAATGATTATCGATTTGAAAAATCAGGAGAAATTATCGTTTGTAGCAGATCTGATACAGAAGCTGTCAGAGGCGGGGCTTGAAGAAACGGAGATCAAAAAAATACATGAACAGGCGAATAAGCTGTTTACGAGCTACGTGTAATGTAACATGGGCACCTACCGCATCCTTCCTTGCGGAGCAATTTCGGCGGCGGCCGGAATTGCTTCCGCTCAAAGCTCCTCTCTTCTCCCTTTAGCCGCCTTTTTATGTCTGTTTTTCATCCTCTGTCTGATTAAAAAACAATTTCTCCTCTTTATCATTTGTACACTTGTTTGCAGTTTTTATTTTAGTTATTTTCTCATCATTGACAGATCGAATACGTCGAGTTACCGGGAAGGCGCATACCATGCGGCCGTATCGATTCGCGATATTCCCAGAATCGACGGGGACCGCCTCGCTTTCACAGCCGAAACGGCTGAAGGAGAGGCGGTGAAAGCGGGCTACATCATAAAGTCCCCACAGGAAAAAGCGGCGCTGTCAGCGCTCGATCCGGGGAGTACGTGTTTTATGAAAGGCGAATTAAAAACGCCTAAAAAAGAGACTGTGCCCGGGACGTTTGACTATAAAGAATATTTACGCCAGCAGGGGATCCACTGGAATTTTACGGTTCAGTCGATCGAAAGCTGCAAGTCCGGAGGCGGCCTGATGCCGTTTTTGCTGAAAATCCGCAAGGCCGGACTTGCTTTTATAGAAAAAAATGTACCCGAATCATCCGCTGGTATTGTGCAGGCGCTGACGTTCGGCGACAGGTTTCTGATCGAGCAAGAAGTGCTTGACGGATATCAAACGCTCGGGATCATCCACCTTTTGGCGATTTCCGGTCTTCACATTGGGATTATTTCAGCAGCTTTTTTCTACATTTTGCTGCGGATCGGCATGACGAGAGAATGTGCAAAATGGTCGTTGATCATCATGCTTCCCGTTGCCGCCGTGTTAACAGGAGGGTCACCCTCAGTGCTGAGGGCGGCATTCATGACTGACATTTACCTCGTCTCTTCATTGTGCAAGAATCGTCTAAGGAGCGCCCAGGTGATCAGCATCGCCTTTCTCGTCCTTTTGTTATACAGCCCTTACATGCTGTTTCAGGCCGGTTTTCAGCTTTCCTTTGCAGCGTCATTCGTCTTTATTCTCTCGAAGAAAATACTAGTAAAGTCTAAACGTCAAGCCGCCCGACTATTGCTTTCCTCCTTTGCGGCCCAGCTCGGTTCTCTTCCGATTCTTCTCTTTCACTTTCAAGAGTTTTCATTTCTCAGCGTGCTGATGAATCTATTTTTTATACCGTTTTATGTGTTGGCTGTTATGCCGCTGTCATTTGCCGGTTTATCGGCATTATGGATTGCGCCCCCGCTTGGGGAACTTGCAATTGGTGTACTCGATGCGCTGCTCCGGTGGAGCCATGTTGTGGTTAAAACTGTTTCTTCCGTTGATTTCTTCACATTTTCGGCAGTCCAGCCGGATGTCCTCCAGTTGCTTTTTTACCTTGCTGCAATATGTTTCCTTTTCATCTCTATGGAAAAAGAGGCAACTTTTCAAAGGCTCATCATCCCGGTTTGTCTGCTTGCCTGCGCTTTTTTGTTTCACGCCGCCGCGCCGTATCTCACCAGTGAAGGGGAAGTTACGATGCTGGATGTCGGGCAGGGTGACAGCATATATGTCAGCGCGCCCGGACAAAACGGGCATGTTTTGATCGATACAGGGGGAATCGTTTCTTTCAACACGGAGAAATGGCGAAAAAGGAAAAATGAGTTTTCCTTGGGAGATCGAGTGTTAATGCCATTCCTCGCTTCAAAAGGGGTTAAAAAACTCGATGCATTAATTCTGACTCATGCTGATCAGGATCATATTGGAGAAGCTGAAGTTTTGATCAGGAAGCATAAAGTGAAACAACTGATTGTGCCGATCGGTTATGCTGCTGAGCCGGCGGATGAAAAGCTCCTCCGCTTCGCTGCAGAAAGGGGCGTGAATGTGAGAACAGCCAAAAGGGGAGACCGCTTGAAGATCGGTGATCTGGTGTTTGACGTTCTTTCGCCGGAGACAGCGGACGGCAGCAGCAAAAATAACGGTTCCCTCGTTTTATGGATGGAGGCGGGCGGCTTCAGCTGGCTGTTAACCGGCGACTTGGAAAAGCAGGGCGAGCGGGAGATCATCGAAGCCTATCCGGATCTGAAAGCCGATATCCTGAAAGTCGGCCATCATGGCAGCAAAGGGTCGACAGGGGAGGAATTGATCAAACAAATCGGGCCGGAAATCGCGCTTATCTCCGCTGGGGAAAATAATCGCTACGGCCATCCGCATGAGGAGGTGCTGGAGGTTTTAAAGCGTCATCAGGTCAAGGTTTTCAGGACAGACAGGGACGGGGCGGTTCAATACCTATTTAAAAGAGGGGACGGAACATTTTTGCTTCATCCTCCATATGATACAGTATATTCCCCGTAACAGAAAAAAAGACTGCGTCAGAGCAGTCGGCAGCTGGCGGAAAGAATTCATTTTTCAACATATGCGACCGGAGTCAATCCGGTTTTGATCATCCGGCCAGATGTATGACAGTAGCGATGATAAACATCACAGCAAAGAATCCAAAACTCACGACAAAACCGACACCCGAGTCTACAAGATCGTTACGTTTGCTTTGTACGTCTTTTTCAAATTCATTCACAATTTACCCCTCCTATTTGTATCCAGTATAATTCAATTCTTTAGAAAAATCTAGAAGCTTCCTGCAACCGTTTTCTACATTTTATGAACATCGTCTTTTATAAACTGACCCGGGGGTTTATAGAAGGCGTTTATTATAAATGAGAGAGCGGATGACTCCGTTTCTCTCTTTACTATTTGCAAAACACGCTTTAGGATAGAAGAGAAGGATGAAAGAGAGGAAAGTACAGATGATGGTATTTGATGTTTGGAAAAGCTTAAAAAAAGGCGATATTCATCCTGTTTATTGTTTGTACGGAAAAGAGACATATCTGCTGCAGGAGACGGTTCAAAGGATTAGACAAGCCGTCGTTGACGAAGAAACGAAAGACTTTAATCTTTCCGTATTTGACCTGGAAGAAGATGCTCTCGATCTTGCCGTTGAGGATGCCGAAACCTTTCCTTTTATGGGGGAGAGGCGTCTCGTCGTTGCCAAAAATCCGACTTTTTTAACGGCTGAAAAAAAGAAAGACAAGCCTGAGCACAACCTTGAGGCTCTGGAAGCTTATATTGCGCAGCCTGCGCCGTATTCCGTATTCGTTTTGCTGGCTCCGTACGAAAAGCTTGATGAACGAAAAAAGCTGACAAAGCTGCTGAAAAAACACGCGGATATGGTCGAGGCAAAGGAGCTGAACGGGCCTGAAACGGCCGACTTTATTAAAGGCCTCGCCAAATCAGAGGGGAAGCAAATCGATTCAGACGCGGCGGAAGAGCTCGTCATTCTGTGCAATGCGAGCCTGTCGGCCATTGCTCAAGAGGTCAAAAAGCTCAGTACATATATCGGAGACCGTGATGAAATCTTGCTGGAAGACGTCAGAAAGCTCGTCGCAAGGGGGCTTGAGCAGAATATTTTTGAATTGATCAACAAGGTCGTCAATCGAAGGCGGACGGAGGCGCTTCAGATTTTTTACGACCTTTTGAAGCAGAATGAAGAACCGATTAAAATGATGGCGTTGATCGCCAATCAGTTCCGCCTCATATTGCAAACGAAATATTTTTCGCAGCAAGGATACGGACAGAAGCAAATTGCCTCAAACCTGAAAGTCCATCCTTTCAGAATCAAGCTGGCGATCGATCAGGCGAGGCTCTTTTCCGAAACAGAGCTCAAAAGCATTATGGAGCAGCTCGCCGTGATGGATTATGAAATGAAGACCGGAAAAAAGGACAAGCAGCTGCTGCTTGAGCTGTTTTTGCTGAAGCTTTTGCAGCCGAGTGAAAAAAGCGGCTCTCTCTAGGAGGCCGCTTTTTTTAAATAGCAAGCAAAAAAGCTTGGCAGGGCCAAGCTTTCTTTTATGCAGAAAGTCCGTTCACTTTTTTCGCTAGGTTTGATTTGTAACGAGCCGCAGTATTTTTGTGGACAAGACCTTTTTTCGCTGCTTTGTCGATTTTCTTCGCTGCAACGGATAAAGCTGCTTTTGCTTTGTCTGCTTCGTTGTTGGTTACAAGTGTTTCAACTTGTTTGATCGCAGTACGCATTGCAGATTTGATCGTCGCATTGTGTGCGCGGCGCTCATTGTTTGTTTTTGTGCGTTTGATCGCTGATTTAATGTTTGGCAATGTGTTTCACCTCCTAAGAAATAACCTCTGTTCCTTTTTCTATAGGTTAGATCTCCACAATAGAACAAATTGTATTCTATCAAACACACCTTTAGATTGCAATATAAATGTAAAGTATTTTTATTTGAAAGGACGCTTCCGGGAATGTTTGCACTTACGGCAGGGAACACTATTTACAGTTATGTTTTTGGAGGGAATGCAAATATGGAGAAGAAAAAGCTTGACTTGAGCAAATATACCGTTAGAACCGATTTAGCCGTTGAAGCAAAGGATCTGGCGCAAGAAAGAGAAGCGTCTTCCCGGCAACAACTAAAAGGGTTTAAGGTCAAAGAATATGAGCAGGACGGAATCAAAGTCCAGACGATGGATATTGACGAAGAAGGGGCAAAGCTGTCCGGCAAAAAAGCAGGGCGCTATTTAACCTTGGAAACGCAGGGAATCAGGCAGCAGGATTCGGCTCTTCAAGAAAAGGTCATCAATTTGTTTGCAAAGGAGTTTTCCGCTTTTCTTGACTATTTGGGCATTCAGCAGGATGCGAGCTGTCTAATCGTCGGGCTGGGCAACTGGAATGTAACCCCTGATTCGCTCGGACCGCTTGTCACGGAAAGTCTCCTTGTGACAAGGCATCTATTCAAGCTTCAGCCGGAAAATGTGGAGGAAGGCTACCGCCCGGTCAGCGCGCTTTCACCGGGCGTGATGGGGCTGACGGGAATCGAGACGAGCGATATTATCCAAGGCGTGATCGACCGTTCTAAGCCCGATTTCGTGATTGCGGTCGATGCTCTTGCCTCAAGGGCGATCGACCGCGTCAATTCAACCATTCAAATTTCTGACAGCGGGATTCATCCCGGATCAGGGGTCGGGAATAAACGAAAAGAATTGAGCAAAGAGACGCTCGGGATCCCGGTCATCGCCATCGGCGTTCCGACCGTTGTCGATGCGGTTACGATTACAAGCGATACGATCGATTATATTTTGAAGCATTTCGGAAGAGAGATGAGAGATGACAGCCCGTCCCGATCGCTTGTGCCTGCAGGAATGACTTTCGGAAAACGTAAGGTTTTGACAGAGGAAGACCTCCCGGATGAACAGCAGCGCAAATCGTTTCTCGGAATCGTCGGAGGTCTTGGAGAAGATGAAAAAAGGCAGCTCATTTACGAAGTGCTCGCACCGCTCGGCCATAATTTGATGGTAACGCCGAAAGAAGTCGATTCGTTCATCGATGACATGGCAAACGTCATTGCAAACGGGCTGAACACCGCGCTGCATGAAAAAGTCTCACAGGACAACAAAGGCATGTACAACCACTAGGCGGCTGAATAAGCCGCCTGATTTTTTTCGCCCAATGGCTTGTTCTACTTCCTCTATCTTGCTCATAGTCTATTTACTAGACAAGCTCTGGAGGGATTGCGATGAAAAAAAGAGGCAGAAATCGTCAGTTTGTGCTGGCCGTAAACGCTGGAACCGCGGTGAAAACAGTCTTCTTGTTTATTGCCGGCCTGCTCTTAGTGTTCATTTTGTCAGGGGTGCTCACATCTCTCCGGCCTGAACTGAGACCATCTTCGTCATTATATCGGGTGACGGATGAACTGGCGGGTGAAGCGTTTGGACACATTTTAGGGATGGAAAACCGGTATTTTGCATCAGAGCTGCCTGAACCGAATAAAAGGATTGAGCTTTCGCCGCTTGTTCTAAAACTGGCGACGAGCATTAATTTGAAAGACCCGCGAAGCTTTCTCGGCCGCGAGCTTCCAGGTTTTTCGCATTTTGATTCAGACATTCTCGTAGCTGGACAAGGGACCGATTATACGAACATGCCTTCTGAATCTGCGCCGCCGACCGAAGTCTTAAAAGAAGAAAGAGAAGCAAATCTTGCAGAGATTGAAGGAAAGAAAGAAGACGCTGAAAACAAACAACCTCCCGAGCAGTCAACCGGCGACCGAAAAGTGGTATTTATTTATAACACGCATAATACCGAATCGTATCTGCCATTTTTAAAGGGGGAAACCAATCCCAACATGGCCATTCATTCAAAAGCGAATGTCACGCTTGTCAGCGATATGCTCGCTGATGCTTTGGAATCTCAAGGCGTCGGGGCAAAGGTGGATAAAACGGACATTCAAGCGAATCTGAAAAAGAAAGGCTGGAGCTATCCGCGCTCCTATGATGAAGCAAGGCCTGTCGTTAAAGAAGCGATGGCCCGAAACAAGGATCTGCAGTATTTTATCGATATTCACCGGGATGCGCAGCGCAGAAAAGCGACCACCACGACGATAAAAGGAAAAAGCTATGCGCGGATCGCATTTGTCATCGGCAAAAAAAGCTCTAATTTTGAGGCGAATTTAAAGCTGGCAAAAGATCTGCATGAACGCCTTGAAAAAAAATATCCGGGCTTAAGCCGCGGCGTTATATCAAAAGGCGATCCTGGGGATAATGGCGTATATAACCAGGACTTAAACGAGCATTCGATCTTAATTGAATTCGGGGGCGTCGATAATAATCGGGCGGAGCTTGAACGGGCTGCAGACGCAACGGCCGACGTGTTCAGCGAGATGTTCTGGGAGGCGGAAAAAGTCGATGCAGGCTCAGGTGAAGACGATAAGAAAAAACAATAGAAACAGGTGATAACGGTGGCTTCTTTTATAGGAAAATGCATATTGGCATCCGCTGTCATGTTTTTCGGCGTTCTCGTCGGCATGCAGCAGGCGAATAACGGGATGCTGGAAATGAAGGGCTATAAAGACCCTGATTTAAAAGGAGCGCTCAGCATTTCTGAAGGAGAAGCGAAGGAGGCTTCCGTTCTCGGGCACAAAATCGATTTGGAAGAAAAACAGAAGGAGCTTGAACGATTGGAAGCTTTCAACTTTTTTTCCCAGGCCGGCCGCGCGCTGGCAGACTCGGTCACGAACTCAGCCAGGTCTTTGTATGACTGGATCAAGGACAAAACGGAATAAGTCAAAGAGAACGGGTTCCAGGGGAACTCGTTTTTTCTTTTTTGCGACTTGACCTGAGGATTTCTAAACATTGAATCTTTACACCCCTATTGATATAATCTAAGCTAGCGCATGTTGCGTTTCATAGTAGGAGTGATTAGTGTGACAGACAAAGAAAAACGATTACAAAGACAGTCGAGAATTCGCAATTTCTCTATTATCGCCCATATTGACCACGGGAAATCAACGCTGGCAGACCGTATACTGGAAAAAACGGCGGCAATCACTCAAAGGGAAATGAAAGAGCAGTTGCTCGACTCGATGGATTTGGAACGAGAAAGAGGAATCACCATTAAACTCAACTCCGTTCAGCTGAAATATAAAGCAAAAGACGGAGAGGAATATATTTTTCACCTCATAGACACCCCGGGGCACGTGGACTTTACCTATGAAGTGTCAAGAAGCTTGGCCGCGTGTGAAGGCGCGATTCTCGTCGTTGACGCAGCCCAGGGAATCGAGGCGCAGACGCTCGCAAACGTTTACCTTGCGCTTGACAATGACCTTGAAATCCTGCCGGTCATTAACAAAATCGACTTGCCGAGCGCAGAGCCGGAGCGCGTCCGCCAAGAGGTGGAAGATGTCATCGGCCTCGATGCTTCAGAAGCGGTCCTTGCTTCCGCCAAAGCGGGCATCGGGATCGAAGAGATACTGGAGCAGATCGTTGAAAAAGTTCCGGCTCCAGACGGAGATCCCGACGCTCCTTTACAGGCTTTGATCTTCGATTCCCTCTATGATGCCTACAGAGGAGTCGTCGCTTATATCAGGGTTGTCCAGGGAACTGTAAAGGCCGGACAGAAAATTAAGATGATGGCGACCGGGAAGGAATTTGAAGTCACGGAAGTCGGTGTATTTACGCCGAAAGCCGTTCCTGCCGATGAATTGACGGTCGGCGATGTCGGATTCCTGACAGCGGCGATCAAAAACGTGGGAGACACCCGCGTAGGGGATACGATCACGAGCGCGGAAAACCCGGCCGAGGAAGCCCTGCCCGGCTACAGAAAGCTGAATCCGATGGTATATTGCGGACTGTATCCGATCGACACCGCGAAATACAACGATTTGCGGGAAGCGCTTGAGAAGCTTGAGCTGAACGACTCTTCACTTCAATATGAAGCGGAAACCTCTCAGGCTTTAGGATTCGGCTTCCGCTGCGGATTCTTGGGCATGCTTCACATGGAGATCATCCAGGAGCGGATTGAACGCGAATTTAAGATTGATTTGATTACGACGGCGCCGAGCGTTATTTACGACGTTTACATGACTGACGGCGAAAAGATCATCGTCGACAATCCGTCAAACATGCCTGATCCGCAGAAGATTGAGCGTATTGAGGAGCCGTACGTGAAAGCAACGATGATGGTGCCGAACGACTTTGTCGGTGCGGTCATGGAATTGTGCCAAAATAAGCGCGGCCAGTTCATCGACATGCAGTACCTCGATGCCAACCGGGTCAGCATCATTTACGAAATTCCGCTGGCTGAGATCGTCTATGAATTTTTCGATCAGCTGAAATCGAGCACAAAAGGCTATGCGTCATTTGATTATGAACTGATCGGCTATAAGCCGTCTAAGCTCGTCAAGATGGACATCATGCTGAACGGCGAAAAAATTGATGCACTTTCCTTTATCGTTCACCGCGATTATGCGTATGAGCGCGGAAAGGTAATCGTCGAAAAGCTGAAAGAACTCATTCCGCGCCAGCAATTCGAAGTGCCGGTTCAGGCTGCCATCGGCCAAAAGATCATCGCCCGTTCGACGATCAAGGCGATGCGCAAAAACGTTCTGGCGAAATGTTACGGCGGAGATATTTCCAGAAAGCGCAAACTGCTTGAAAAGCAAAAGGAAGGAAAGCGAAGAATGAAACAGGTCGGCTCTGTCGAAGTTCCGCAGGAAGCCTTTATGGCTGTGCTGAAAATGGACGACAGCAGCCAGAAATCATAGGCCTTTTTCCGCCGCAGCTTAACACACTGCGGCTTCTTTCCGTAAAAGAAGGTGAACATAATGAAATCCGCTTATATCCACATTCCGTTTTGCGAACACATCTGCCATTATTGCGATTTTAATAAATTTTTTATTCAGAGCCAGCCTGTTGACGACTACTTGCGCTATTTGGAAAAGGAAATGTCCAATACAATGGAAGCCATCGAGGCCCCCGAGCTGAAAACGATTTTTATTGGCGGAGGCACTCCGACCTCATTATCGGCCGTTCAGCTTGAACGGTTGCTTGATACAGTCAACTCGGTTTTAAAACCGGGCGAAAACCTCGTTGAATTTGCAGTGGAAGCCAATCCGGACGATCTGTCGTCAGAAAAGCTGAACGTATTGAAGCAAGCCGGTGTAAACAGGCTGAGCTTCGGCGTTCAAACGTTTGAAGATGAGCTGCTGAAGAAAATCGGCAGGGTTCACGAGAAAAAAGATGTGTTCGTTTCCTTTGAAAGGGCGAGGGAGGCCGGATTTGAAAACATCAGCCTTGACCTCATGTTCGGGCTGCCGGGACAGACGATTGACGATCTGGCTGCATCGCTTGAGACCGCACTGTCTCTCGACGCTGAGCATTATTCGGTTTATTCGCTTATTGTGGAGCCGAAAACCGTTTTTTACAATCTGATGAAAAAAGGCCGCCTTCACCTGCCGCAGCAAGAGCAGGAGGCGGAGATGTATGAGCTCGTCATGAAAACGATGGCCGAAGCCGGCATACACCAGTACGAAATCAGCAACTTCGCGAAAAAAGGGTTTGAAAGCAGGCATAACCTCACATATTGGAGCAATGAAGAGTACTTTGGCTTCGGAGCGGGCGCCCACGGCTATATCAATGGCAAACGAACCGTAAACGCGGGCCCTGTCAAGCATTATATCGAGCTTATCGACAAAACCGGTTTTCCTTATAAGGAGAGCCATCCCGTGACAAGAAATGAACAGATTGAAGAAGAGATGTTTCTCGGCCTGCGGAAAACAGCCGGCGTAAGCAAAGAGCGGTTTTTCGAAAAATACGGAACGCCTCTTGACGGCCTTTTCCCGGACGTTTTGCGTTCACTTGAAGAAAAAGGACTGATTTTGAATACGGAAAAAAGCGTTCGTTTGACACACGGCGGAAAGCTGCTGGGAAATGAAGTGTTTCAGGCATTCTTGGGTGAGTTATAATTGACATTTTGATTGGGGTTTGGTAATTTTGATATACAATTAGCACTCGGGTGTCGTGAGTGCTAACAGGGGTGATATGGATGTTAACAAATCGTCAGCTGTTAATCTTGCAGGTTATCATCAACGATTTTATTCGTTCAGCTCAGCCGGTGGGATCAAGAACGCTTTCTAAAAAGGAAGACATCACATTCAGCTCGGCTACGATCAGAAACGAAATGGCTGACTTGGAAGAGCTTGGATTTATCGAAAAAACCCATTCATCTTCAGGCAGGATTCCTTCTGAAAAAGGCTATCGCTATTATGTTGATCATTTGCTTTCTCCTGGAAAGCTGTCAAAGACGGATTTGAAATTAATACATTCCATCTTCAAGGAAAAGATCTTTGAGCTTGAAAAAGCCGTGCAAAAGTCAGCTCAAGTCTTATCAGACCTGACCAATTATACATCGATTGTCCTCGGGCCAAGGCTGAGCGAGAATCATTTGAAACAGATTCAGATCGTGCCGATCCAGCCGAATAAGGCTGTCGCCATTCTCGTGACAAACACGGGACACGTCGAGAATAAAACGATTAATTTTCCGGCGGAGGTCGACCTTTCAGACCTCGAAAAGCTGGTTAACATATTAAACGAACGCCTTGCAGGCGTCCCGATATCAGAGCTTAAAGACAGAATTTTTAAGGAAGTGGTCATCTTCCTGCGTGCGCATATCCGTAACTATGACGATATTTTGCATGCGCTCGCGGCTACGCTTGATTCTTCGGCCCAAACCGACCGCTTGTTTTTCGGCGGCAAGATTAATATGCTGAATCAGCCCGAATTTCACGATATCGACAGGGTGAAATCGCTGTTGTCGCTTATTGAGAAAGAACAGGAAGTTCTGCGGCTTTTCCAATCGACGGAAGCCGGAATCACCATTAAAATCGGCAAAGAAAATGATTACGAAGAAATGGAAAACTGCAGTCTGATTACCGCCACTTATACGCTCGGTTCAAAGCAGATCGGCTCGATCGCGGTCATCGGACCGACGCGCATGGATTATGCCCGTGTCGTCGGATTGCTCCAGCATGTATCATCTGACTTGTCAAAAGCGCTGACGAGTTTGTATGATGGGTAAGGCAGTACTGAAAGCAGGCAGGAGGGAGCTCTCCCTTCTCTACATATGCAAGGTACCTTTAAGGGAGGTGAACACAGATGGCAGAAGAAAAACAAAACCAGGAACAAGAGGAACTGGAAGAATTGAATCAGACGGAAGCAGAAGAAGCTGAAGTTGAAGCAGAACAAGCCGCTTCTGAAGCCGATGAACAGGCTGAAGAAAACCAAACTGAACTGCTTGAAAAACAACTGAAAGAACTTCAAGAACGTCTTGATGAAAAAGAAAATAAACTTTTACGTGTTCAGGCGGATTTCGAAAATTACAAAAGACGTGCCCGCCTTGACCTTGAAGCCGCGGAAAAATACCGTTCACAGCGCATCATCAGCGATTTGCTCCCGGCGCTCGACAACTTTGAACGCGCCCTCGGGATCGATCCTGACAACGAACAGACGAAAAGCCTGCTGCAAGGAATGGAAATGGTGCACCGTCAAATTTTGGATGCACTTCAAAACGAAGGCGTTGAAATCATTCCTTCTGTGGGCGAACAATTCGACCCGAATCTGCATCAGGCCGTGATGCAGGTTGAGGATGAAGCATATGAATCGAATGCAGTCGTTGAGGAGCTGCAAAAAGGCTATAAACTTAAGGACCGGGTGATCCGTCCTTCTATGGTAAAAGTAAATCAATAACTACATAGCAGGAGGTTATTTTCATGAGCAAAGTTATCGGAATTGACTTAGGGACAACGAACTCATGCGTTGCAGTGCTTGAAGGCGGAGAGCCGAAAGTCATCCCTAACCCAGAAGGAGCCCGCACGACTCCGTCAGTTGTAGCATTTAAAAACGGAGAGCGGCAAGTGGGTGAAGTGGCAAAACGCCAGTCCATCACGAACGTGAATACGATCATGTCGATCAAACGCCATATGGGCACAGATTATACAGTTGAAATCGAAGGCAAAAAATACACGCCACAGGAAGTATCTGCGATCATCCTTCAGCATTTAAAATCTTATGCTGAAAGCTATCTTGGTGAAACAGTCTCTAAAGCCGTAATTACCGTTCCTGCATACTTCAACGATGCGGAGCGCCAAGCGACAAAAGACGCCGGTAAAATCGCCGGACTTGAAGTCGAGCGGATCATCAACGAGCCGACTGCGGCTGCGCTTGCTTACGGCTTAGACAAAACGGATGAAGATCAAACGATTCTTGTATACGACCTTGGCGGCGGTACATTCGACGTTTCGATTCTTGAGCTTGGCGACGGCGTATTTGAAGTTCGCGCTACAGCGGGCGACAACCGTCTCGGCGGAGACGACTTCGACCAAGTCATCATCGACCATCTCGTATCAGAATTCAAAAAAGAAAACGGCATCGATCTGTCCAAAGACAAAATGGCGCTTCAGCGCTTGAAAGATGCTGCTGAAAAAGCGAAAAAAGACCTTTCCGGCGTATCTTCAACACAAATTTCCCTGCCGTTTATCACAGCAGGGGATGCAGGTCCGCTTCATCTTGAACTGACCTTGACACGCGCTAAATTTGATGAGCTTTCTTCACACTTGGTAGAACGCACGATGGGCCCTGTCCGTCAGGCGCTTCAAGATGCAGATCTTTCTGCAAGCGAAATTGACAAAGTCATCCTTGTCGGCGGATCTACGCGTATTCCTGCCGTACAGGAAGCAATCAAAAAAGAAACGGGCAAAGAGCCGCATAAAGGCGTAAACCCTGATGAAGTTGTTGCGCTTGGTGCAGCGATCCAAGGCGGCGTCATCACTGGCGATGTAAAAGACGTTGTTCTTCTTGACGTAACGCCATTATCTCTTGGTATCGAAACAATGGGCGGCGTGTTTACCAAACTGATCGACCGCAACACAACAATTCCGACAAGCAAATCACAAGTGTTCTCAACAGCGGCCGACAATCAAACAGCGGTTGACATTCACGTGCTACAAGGTGAGCGCCCAATGGCTGCCGACAACAAAACGCTCGGACGCTTCCAGCTTACAGATATCCCGCCGGCACCGCGCGGTGTTCCGCAAATCGAAGTATCGTTTGATATCGACAAAAACGGTATCGTCAACGTAAGTGCGAAAGATTTAGGAACAGGCAAAGAGCAGAACATCACGATCAAATCTTCCTCAGGTCTTTCTGATGAAGAGATCGAACGCATGGTCAAAGAAGCTGAGGAAAACGCCGAAGCCGATGCGAAGAAAAAAGAGGAAATCGAGATTCGCAACGAAGCAGACCAGCTTGTCTTCACAACCGAAAAAACGCTGAAAGACCTTGAAGGCAAAGCGGATGAAGCACAAGTGAAAAAAGCGAATGAAGCAAAAGACGCGCTAAAAAGCGCAATCGAGAAAAATGACCTTGACGAAATCAAGGCGAAAAAAGAAGAGCTGCAAACGATCGTTCAAGAGCTTTCAGTGAAGCTTTACGAAGAAGCCGCTAAACAAGCGCAATCTCAGGAAGGCGGAGAAGCGAAAAAAGCGGATGACAATGTCGTAGACGCTGAATTTGAAGAAGTGAACGACGACCAGGACAAAAAGTAAGAACAATAGAATCGGCTGTGCGGGTATTGCCTAAGCATGGCACATGACGATAAAAGTCAAAGTCAGGATCTCTTGACTTTGACTTTTTTCTTCCTTAAGGACAAAAGGAATTGAAAAAACATAATTTGAAATGATACAATCTAATTTATGTGAGAAAATCGGGAGTGTGAAGAGATGAGTAAGCGTGATTACTATGAGGTGCTTGGGGTAAGTAAGAGCGCTTCAAAAGATGAGATAAAAAAAGCTTACCGCAAGCTTTCCAAAAAATATCACCCGGATATTAACAAAGAAGCAGGAGCGGCTGATAAATTCAAAGAAGTCAAGGAAGCATACGAAACGCTTTCCGATGATCAAAAACGTTCGCACTACGACCAATTCGGCCATACCGATCCAAATCAGGGATTCGGCGGCGGAGGTTTCGGCGGAGGCGACTTCGGCGGCTTCGGTTTTGACGATATTTTCTCAAGCATATTCGGAGGCGGCACACGGAGAAGAGACCCGAATGCCCCGCGGCAGGGAGCAGACCTGCAATATACGATGACATTGTCCTTTGAAGAAGCTGCTTTCGGAAAAGAGACGACGATCGAAATCCCGCGCGAGGAAACGTGTGAAACATGCCACGGCTCAGGTGCAAAACCGGGAACAAAACCGGAAACTTGCTCACACTGCGGAGGGTCTGGCCAGCTGAACATGGAGCAGTCGACACCTTTCGGCAAAGTCGTCAACCGAAGAGTTTGTCATTATTGCAACGGTACCGGAAAGCAAATTAAGCATAAGTGTTCAACGTGCGGCGGCACAGGAAAAGTGAAAAAACGCAAAAAAATCAATGTCACCATTCCGGCAGGCGTGGATGACGGCCAGCAGCTTCGGGTCGCCGGACAGGGTGAACCAGGCATAAACGGCGGACCGTCTGGTGACTTATTCGTCGTTTTCCGCGTTCGCGAGCACGAATTTTTCGAGCGCGACGGAGATGACATTTACTGCGAGATGCCTTTGACCTTCGCACAGGCTGCGCTCGGGGACGAAATCGAAGTGCCCACTCTTTACGGAAAAGTGAAATTAAAGGTTCCCGCAGGAACGCAAACGGGTACAAAGTTCCGCTTAAAAGGAAAAGGCGTGCAAAATGTCCGCGGATATGGTCAAGGCGATCAGCACATTGTCGTCCGTGTGGTCACGCCGACCAATTTAACGGAAGCCCAGAAAAACATTCTCCGCGAGTTCGCAGAAGTGAGCGGAAATGTGCCGGATGAACAGGAAATGAGTTTTTTTGACAAAGTAAAACGCGCCTTTAAAGGTGATTAATGATTGGATGAGGAGTTGGTAGTATGAAATGGTCCGAAATTTGCATTCACACGACAAATGAAGCGGTGGAGCCCATCTCAAATATTTTGCATGAAGCCGGTGCGAGTGGAGTGGTAATTGAAGATCCGCTTGATTTAACAAAAGAACGTGAGAATGTGTACGGAGAAATCTACCAGCTCGACCCCAATGATTACCCTGATGAAGGGGTCATTATCAAAGCGTATCTCCCGATCAACAGCTTTTTGGGAGAAACCGTAGAAGGAATCAAGGAAACGATTAACAACCTTCTGCTCTATGATATTGACCTTGGAAGAAATAAAATTACCATCAGTGAAGTGAATGAAGAAGAATGGGCGACAGCCTGGAAAAAATATTATCATCCCGTTAAGATTTCCGAGAAATTTACGATTGTTCCGACATGGGAAGAGTATACGCCGGTTCATACGGATGAGCTGATCATCGAGATGGATCCGGGCATGGCATTCGGAACAGGCACGCATCCGACGACGGTCCTTTGCATACAGGCGCTTGAGAGGTATGTAAAAGAAGGAGATTCGGTCGTGGACGTCGGTACGGGAACGGGCATTTTGAGCATCGCTTCCGCCATGCTCCGCGCTGACCGGGTAGAGGCGTACGACCTTGATCCGGTGGCCGTCGAAAGCGCCCGTCTGAATTCCAAGCTCAATAAAGTCAGCGATCGCATCGAGATCAAGCAAAACAACCTGCTCGACGGAGTCGCGGGAGAAAAAGACGTCATCGTCGCCAATATTTTAGCCGAGGTCATACTTCGTTTCACAAAGCAAGCCTACAGCCTGCTGAAACAAGATGGCTACTTTATCACGTCGGGAATCATCCAGCAGAAAAAGCAGGAAGTCAAAGACGCTCTTCTAAAAGAAGGATTCACGATCATTGAAGTGCTGTCAATGGAGGACTGGGTCAGCATCATCGCCAAAAAATAATCGTTAGTAGGTGTCTAAAAGCGTATGCAACGATATTTTATCGAACAAACAAAACAAGAGATCGCAGCATCTTCCGCCATCGTCATCAAAGGAGAGGACGTCCACCATATCGCAAATGTGATGAGAATGTCGCCCGGCGACCATGTCGTGTGCTGTGCAAAGGACGGCCATGAAGCCGAATGCCGAATCGAATCTTTGTCAAAAGAAGAGGTTAATTTAAGCGTTGTGGACTGGACAGGGAAAAATCGCGAGCTCCCGATTCGCGTCCACATCGCAAACGGCCTCCCGAAAGGCGATAAGCTCGAATGGATCATTCAAAAAGGCACAGAGCTCGGCGCCAGCTCGTTTTTGCCTTTTGCAGCGTCGCGGTCAGTCGTCAAGCTCGACGAAAAAAAGGCGAAGAAAAAACGGGAAAGGTGGGCGAAAATCGCCAAGGAAGCTGCGGAACAGTCCCACAGAAACAAAATTCCCGAAGTGGAGCGCGTCCATACGTTTCAAGGCTTGCTTGAAAGCCTTCCAAGCTTCGATAAATGTGTCGTTGCATACGAAGAGTCATCGAAACAAGGAGAAAACAGCGGGTTTCAGTCTGTGATTAAAGATCTGCCGGAAGGTTCTTCCCTGCTAATGGTGTTTGGTCCGGAAGGCGGCTTTTCAGAAGGCGAAATCGAAGCGCTCAAGGAAAAAGGCGCTCTCGCCTGCGGGCTCGGTCCCCGCATTTTAAGGGCGGAAACCGCGCCGCTTTACGCTTTAGCGGCAGTTTCCTATCATACAGAGTTACTAAGAGGTGAATAACAATGGCAACCGTTGCATTTCATACCCTAGGCTGCAAGGTCAACCATTATGAAACTGAAGCGATCTGGCAGCTTTTTAAAGAAGCCGGCTATGAAAGAAAAGAATTTGAAACGAGAGCTGACGTATACGTCATTAATACATGCACTGTCACAAATACAGGCGATAAAAAAAGCCGCCAGGTGATCAGACGGGCGATCCGTCACAATCCCGACGCCGTTATTTGCGTAACCGGCTGCTATGCTCAGACTTCACCTGCGGAAGTCATGGCGATCCCCGGAGTAGACATCGTCGTCGGTACACAGGACCGCGAAAAAATGCTTGGATATATCGAGCAATACAAAGAAGAAAGGCAGCCGATCAACGGCGTCGGCAACATCATGAAAGCCAGGGTGTTTGAAGAGCTTGACGTTCCGGCGTTTACCGACCGGACGCGTGCTTCTTTGAAGATTCAGGAAGGCTGCAACAATTTCTGCACGTTCTGCATCATTCCGTGGGCGCGCGGCCTTCTCCGCTCCCGTGATCCGGAAGAAGTCATCCGCCAGGCGCAGCAGCTTGTCGATGCAGGCTATAAAGAAATCGTCCTGACCGGAATTCATACCGGCGGGTACGGAGAAGATATGAAAGATTACAACTTTGCACAGCTTTTAAGAGAATTGGACAGCCGTGTAAAAGGCCTGAAAAGAATCCGCATCTCATCCATTGAAGCAAGCCAGATTACCGATGAAGTCATCGAAGTGCTCGACAGCTCCGACAAAATCGTCAGACACTTGCACATTCCGCTTCAGTCGGGTTCCAACAGCGTGCTGAAACGAATGAGAAGAAAATATACGATGGAATTTTTCGCAGACCGTTTAACAAAACTTAAAAAAGCACTCCCTGGACTTGCGGTCACATCTGACGTCATCGTCGGTTTTCCGGGGGAAACGGAAGAAGAGTTCATGGAGACGTATAACTTCATTAAAGAACACAAATTTTCAGAGCTCCACGTCTTCCCGTACAGCAAGCGGACGGGTACCCCTGCCGCGCGCATGGACAATCAGGTTGACGAAAACGTGAAAAACGAACGGGTTCACAAATTGATTGCCCTGTCAGACCAGCTTGCAAAAGAATATGCGTCAGACTACGAAGGAGAGGTTCTCGAGATCATTCCTGAGGAGCGGTTTACGGAAACGGGTGAAGACAACTTATATGTCGGCTATACCGACAATTATATGAAAGTTGTATTCGAAGGATCTGAAGACTTGATCGGACAGCTTGTGAAAGTGAAAATCGCAGAAGCGGGCTATCCGTATAATAAAGGACAGTTCGTCCGTATCGTGGACGAAGACGTTCCTGAAAGCATGCGTCTTTCATCTTAAATGTTTGAAAAGCCGGTTCGCCAAAAAGGTGTACCGGCTTTTTTATAAAGCGCATTTATTGGAGGAGAGAACCCTGGATTTTTCGAATATCTTCCCAGCCATACACAAGTTCAGAAAGTTTCCTTTCCCCGATCTCGACTTCGACAGCATCGATTTTTTGACCGCCGAGCGCTTCATAAAATTGACGGGATGCATTTTCTTCCAAGACAAGAACAATCATAGAGCTGATACGCATTCTTTTTAGTTCATCAATGACCGGTTTAAAAAGAGCTCTTCCAATACCCTGTCCTTGATGATCTTTTAAAATATAAATGGAATATAACTCCCCGTCATACCCGCTGTATTTGCCGCTTCTTTCTGCACCGCCGGATGAAAACCCGACGTTTTCCCCGTCGCCGTTTTCTGCGACGTACACACCGCCCTGAGGGATGTTGTTGACCCATAACTGTTCCTGATTTTCATATGCTAGATTCTGCAAGTATTCGTCCGGAACGATATCGGCATACGTCGTTTTCCAGCTGTCGACATGTACCCGGGCGATTCCTTTAGCATCGGCTGAAACAGCTTTTCTTATTTTCACACGCCTGCTGGACATTTTTTCTCACCGCCTTTTTACTAAACTATATCATCATTAGCGGTTTCGGTTTGGGATCAGAAACATAATAAACGAATGAAAAACATTGGTCAGGGGCAAAAAAAGAACGGCTGTGACAACGTTAAATAACAGGCTGAAATGGGCGATCTGCTGAGCCGGGCTCTCGGACAGGCCTGAAATCAAACCGGTTATGGATGAAAGCGCAGGATAAACGGCCGCCGCCCCGATCAGGTTAAACACAACATGGGCATAAGCCGTTTGCCTGGCGGCAGTGCCGCCTTTAACAGAAGCCATGACGGCCGTGATGCATGTCCCGATGTTAGAGCCGAGCACAACGCTCATCGCCTCGGTCAGTCCGATAACCCCCTGATCCATGAAGCTCATCAGGATGCCGATACAGGCGGAGCTCGAATGGATGATGGCGGTGAGCACCGTCCCGATCATAAAAGCATTGATTGTGGAATGTTCGACAAGATGTACGATATATGCGCCCGAGTCGAGGCGCGACAACGGCACGGCAAGGCGGCTGAATCCGTTGATGCAGAAAAAAATCACGCCTAAACCGATCATGCTCACCCCCGCATTTTGAAAAGGGGATTTTCTTGTGATCAAAAGGAGCGCTCCCAGAGCAAAAAGAAAAACAACCAAAAATTCCAGCTTCACAGCTAAAAATTCCGTCGTGAATGTAGAGCCGATGTTCGTCCCTAAAATGAGCGGAATCGAACGTTTAAACGAGAGGGCGCCCACGCTGACAAATCCGATGACAATCACCATGAACGCGGAGCTGCTTTGCAAAATCCCCGTAAATACGATGCTGACGAAAAAAGCTTTTAGAGGGTGATCCGTAAAAAAAAGCAGCCGTTTTTCAATTTCTTCAAATGCCAGCGAAATCAGACCCCGTCTCAGCATGCTCATGCCGGCGAGAAAAAGAACGATCAAAAACACAAACAAGATAAACATCATCATCAGATTTTCGCATTAGCCTCCTTTGTAAATGTATACAGACAAGCCGCCTGAATGATGACTAACAATAAAACAATCCCGTTTGGTTGACCTTACCGAAGGCTTATATTATAATGTCAAAGTACATGTTTCAATGTATGTCTTTTTACAAGCAGTCGATTGGTGTATTCGGAGGGAGGGAAAGAGAATGTCAAAAACGGTCGTTAGAAAAAACGAATCGCTTGAAGATGCTCTTCGTCGCTTCAAACGCAGTGTATCAAAGACAGGTACTTTGCAAGAAGCAAGAAAGCGTGAATTTTATGAAAAACCTAGCGTAAGACGCAAGAAAAAGTCTGAAGCTGCCAGAAAGCGCAAATACTAAAAGAGGGTGGATTTATGAGTCTTCTTGAGCGACTGAATCAAGATATGAAGCTCTATATGAAAAACCGTGAGAAAGACAAACTGACTGTCGTTCGAATGGTGAAGGCTTCGCTTCAAAACGAAGCAATCAAGCTTAAGAAAGACAGGCTGACCGAAGATGAAGAACTGACTGTTCTTTCTCGTGAATTAAAACAGCGTAAAGACTCCCTCCATGAATTTTCAAACGCTAATCGTTCAGATTTAGTAGATAAAGTTCAAAAAGAGTTAGACATTTTAGAAGCTTATATGCCCGAACAGCTCTCAGAAGACGAGCTGCTCGGCATCGTCAATGAAACGATTGCCGAAGTCAGCGCTTCTTCAAAAGCGGACATGGGCAAAGTGATGAGCGCGATCATGCCGAAGGTTAAAGGAAAAGCCGACGGCAGCCTTGTCAATAAGCTTGTCAGCAAACAACTGTCTTAAAAGAAAGCAAAGACACCTTTCATCATCTGAAAGGTGTCTTTTTTGCTGTACGGTCATAAAATAGAAAAGAAATTGAAACCTTTGATACATTTGTACCGTATGTAAATTATGATCATCGGGGAAGGAGGGATCGAAGTCCTTGCTGCTGAATAAATTGAGAATTTTAGTTGCCCTTGCCTGCGGCTTTGTTTTATCCTTATTAATAGGGGTTCATTCGACCGCAAAAGCATCTGGGGACACGGTATACGTGATCCCGATCGAAGAAACGGTGGAAAAGGGACTTTCTAAATTTCTTGAGCGGTCCTTTCAGGAAGCAGAAGATATGAATGCCAAGCATATTATACTCGATATCAATACCCCGGGCGGAGCCGTTGATGCTGCTCTTGAAATGGCCGATACGATACATAACTCCGCCATTCCGGTGACCGCTTATGTCAACAGAAGGGCTCTTTCGGCGGGCGCGTACCTTGCCTTAAATGCTGATGATATCTACATGGCGCCCGGCGGAAAAATGGGGGCTGCCGCGATCATCGATACAAACGGAAATGCAGCGGATAAAAAATCCGAATCTTTGTGGCTGGCGGAAATGGAGGATGCGGCGAAAAAAAACGGCCGTGATCCGAAATACGCACTCGCGATGGCCGATGCAGACGTCGACGCCAAAGAAGCCGGAGCGCCGAAGGGGAAGCTTTTGACTTTGAGTCCTGACAAGGCGCTCGATGTCGGGTATTCGGAAGGAACCGCCCAAAACCTTGATGACCTTTTGAAAAAACTGAACCTGGAAGATGCCAAGGTTCAGTACGGTGAAGTCAGCTTCGCTGAAAAAGTGGCGCGGTTCCTCACTCATCCGATCGTTGTTCCGATTCTTTTGTCGATTGGAAGTCTCGGACTGATGGTCGAGCTGTATTCTCCGGGCTTTGGTATTCCGGGGTTCATGGGTCTTTCGGCGCTCATGCTCTTTTTCTACGGCCATCTAGTGGCAGGTCTTGCGGGAATGGAAACACTTCTTCTCTTTATCGCCGGAATTGTGTTCATTATCTTAGAACTTTTTCTGCCGGGCGGAATAGCAGGGATTATCGGCGTTATCGCCGTCGTCGCCAGCCTCTTTTTAGCCTCTGGAAGCTTTAAGGTCATGGCCGTCTCCATCTTGATTGCAACTGCTGTTTCGATAGCGGCATCCATTTTATTGACGAAAGTGTTGGGAAAGCGTATGAAATTTTTTAAGAAATTCATCTTAACCGATTCAACGAGTACGGAAAGCGGATATGTCTCAAATGTGACCCGGCACGATTTAATCGGAAAAATCGGCGTCACACAAACAGCGCTCAGGCCGGCCGGAACGGTCATCATTGACGATGAACGGCTTGACGTCGTATCGGATGGTTCGTTTACCGAAAAAGACAAAAAAGTCAAAGTGATTAAAGTGGAAGGCTCACGGATCGTCGTGAGAGAAATATAAACCTATATTTTGAAGGAGGAACATTATGGATCCGTCAACTTTATTACTTTTAGCATTAATCGCAGCAGGGGTCATCCTACTGGCCGTCTTCTTTACATTCGTCCCTGTAATGCTGTGGATCTCGGCTTTGGCCGCAGGAGTGAAAATCAGCATCTTCACGCTGATCGGAATGAGGCTTCGCCGCGTTATTCCGAGCCGTGTCGTCAATCCGTTGATCAAGGCGCACAAAGCCGGATTGGATGTTTCCAATAATCAGCTTGAAAGCCACTACCTTGCCGGAGGAAATGTTGACAGGGTTGTCAACGCGCTGATTGCGGCTCACCGGGCAAACATCGAATTGACGTTTGCCAGATGTGCGGCGATTGATTTGGCAGGCCGCGACGTTCTTGAAGCGGTTCAGATGAGCGTTAACCCGAAAGTGATCGAAACGCCGTTTATCGCGGGTGTGGCGATGGACGGAATCGAGGTAAAAGCAAAAGCGAGAATTACGGTGCGCGCGAACATCGACCGTCTTGTCGGGGGAGCCGGCGAGGAAACGATCATCGCCCGCGTAGGCGAAGGGATCGTATCAACGATCGGTTCGTCAGATAACCATAAAAAAGTGCTCGAAAATCCGGATATGATTTCCCAAACCGTACTGAGCAAAGGCCTGGACTCGGGTACCGCATTTGAAATCCTTTCGATCGACATCGCTGACGTGGACATCGGCAAAAACATCGGAGCCATCCTTCAGACCGACCAGGCTGAAGCCGATAAAAACATCGCGCAGGCAAAAGCGGAAGAGCGCCGTGCGATGGCCGTCGCCCAGGAACAGGAAATGCGCGCCAAAGTCGAAGAGATGCGCGCCAAAGTGGTTGAGGCCGAAGCGGAAGTGCCGCTTGCCATGTCTGAAGCCCTCCGCAGCGGCAAGATCGGCGTCATGGACTACCTCAATATGAAGAACATCGATGCGGACACGGAGATGCGCGATTCCTTCGGGAAGCTGACGAAAGACCAGTCTGACGAGGATCATAAATAAACAAAGCCCCGAATGAACAGGAGGGAGCTAAATTGCAGGATATACTGGATATCATTGTAGATAATCCGATCATCATGGCCGTTATCCTCGGGATCATATCTTTCATTTTCAACAAATTGGGGAAAAACGATGACAACGAAGAGGCTAGACGCAAAAAAACGTCTGAACGGCCAAAAACAGAAGCGCCGAAGAATGCGGAAAAACGCCAGAAGACAACCGGGAAAGCCGCGGCACAGCCGGCGGCAGCGCAAAAGAGCACCGACATGGCGCGCGAGCTTGAGCGAATCAAAACCGATGTCGAGCGGTCGATGCCCGCCGTTGAACGGGCATTGAAAAAGCAGAGCGGCCGTCAGACGAAACCCGCACAACACGTGATCGAGCTGAATCAAAACACGGTTGTTCAAGGGATCGTGCTCAGCGAGGTACTGGGCCCTCCCCGTTCCCGAAAACCCCATCACACAACGAGGCGCCGACCTTAAAATTAAAAGTATTAGAACCCCTTTCTCATTCATACATATGAGATGAAAGGGGGTTCTTTTTTTATGGCGCAAAGAAAAAACCGCATTAGAGCGTGGCTGACGAAAACATTGGAAATCCCCCCCGACGTCATGATGGATCTTCCGCGGATTACGATGATCGGAAGACTTCACATATATATCGAGAATCACAGAGGACTCCTGCTTTTCAGCGACCGAGAAGTTCGGCTGATGCTAAAGCAGGGGCAGTGCATCATTCAGGGCAAAGACTTCGTCATTAAAACGATTTTGCCTGAGGAGATATTGCTGGAAGGCACGATTGAGCTCGTACGCTATATTGATTCATAAGTCAGGGGGAAGAGGCGTGAAGAATAAATGGCTTTCTTTTTTTTCAGGTAAGATACAGCTTGAAGTCACCGGAATGGGGATCGAACGTTTATTAAACGAATGTACAAGGCAGGGCATTCCGCTGTTCGATGTGAAAAAAAAGAAAGACTCTGTCTTTCTTTATATTCTGCTTTCTGATGTACATGCCTTTCGGAGGATCATCAGGCGTTTTGACTGCAAATGCCGATTTACAAAGCGGAATGGCTTTCCCTTTGTGATTCAGAAATCGAAGCATAACAGCGGGTTTACGCTCGGTATTGCCGCCTTTTTCGTCGTGATGTTCGTCTTCTCCAATATGCTTTGGAAGATAGACATTTCAGGCGCCAAACCGGAAACCGAGCATCTCATCAGGCAGCAGCTTGATGAAATCGGCGTGAAAAAAGGACGTTTGCAATTTTTGATGCCGACACGGGAAAAAATCCAGCAGTCGCTCACAAAGGGCGTTGAGAACATTACATGGGTCGGAATCGAACTAAACGGGACAGCCCTCCATATGAAAGTGGTTGAAAAAAATGAACCGGAAAAAGAAAAGTTAAGCGGCCCGCACCATTTCGTTGCCAAAAAAAGGGCGACCATCGCCAAAATGTTCGTAGAAAAAGGCGAGCCGCTCGTCACAGTCAATGAGCATGTCGACAAGGGGCAAATGCTTGTTTCCGGTTTGATCGGCAGCGAGGATGAACGGCTAAAAGTCGGGGCAAAGGGGAAAATCTACGGCGAAACGTGGTACAAATCAACGGTGACCGTCCCCCTTGAGACATCATTTGACGTTTTTACGGGTAAAGTAAGGACAAGGCACAAGCTTACCATCGGCTCCATGTCCATACCGTTTTGGGGCTTTTCCATTAAAGAAGAAGAGCTCGCGCGCCCGAAAACCGAGGTCGAAAAACATCCGCTTCATTTATTGACATTCAAGCTTCCCCTGTCATATGAAAAGGAAATGACGCGGGAAACAGAACAGGTCAAACGGGTATATACGAAAAAAGAAGCGGTCCGGGAAGGGATCGAAATGGGCAAAAAAGACGTCCGGAAAAAAATCGGCGAAGATGGAGACGTAATCGGTGAAAAAGTTTTGCACGAAACGAGTGAGAATGGTAAAGTTAAATTGATCATCCTTTACCAGGTTATTGAAGACATTGTTCAAACAACACCAATTGTTCAGGAGACTAAAGAATGACAGAACACTTACTTGCGATTAATCAGCAATTGGAAAGTCCGAATGAAGCTCAGGCGCTGTTTGGAAATCAGGATTCGCATCTGAAGATCATGGAGGAAGAGCTGAACATTTCGATTGTGACGCGGGGTGAAACGGTGTATGTCACAGGTGATGAAGAAACCTTTCACATCGTGGACAGTCTGCTCGCTTCGCTCTTGAATCTGATCCGCAAAGGAATTGAAATATCCGAACGTGATGTCTCATATGCGATCAAGATGGCGAAAAAGCACAAGCTTGAGTTTTTTGAAAACATGTATGAAGAAGAAATTACGAAAAATGCCAAAGGTAAGCCGATCAGGGCCAAAACGATCGGCCAAAGGGAATATATCGCCGCCATGAAGCGGCATGATCTCATCTTTGGCATCGGGCCTGCCGGAACGGGCAAAACCTACCTGGCCGTCGTAAAAGCAGTCCATGAATTGAAAAACGGACACATCCAAAAAATCATTCTGACTAGGCCGGCTGTTGAAGCAGGAGAGAGCCTCGGCTTTTTGCCGGGCGACTTGAAAGAAAAAGTCGATCCTTATTTAAGACCCTTGTATGACGCCCTTCACGATGTACTCGGCACGGATCATACGGCAAGGCTCCTTGAAAGGGGAACCATTGAAGTTGCGCCGCTCGCCTACATGAGGGGAAGGACGCTTGATGACGCTTTTGTTATTTTGGATGAAGCGCAAAACACGACGCCTGCACAAATGAAAATGTTTTTGACGAGATTGGGTTTTGGCTCTAAAATGGTCATTACAGGCGACATCACGCAAATCGACTTGCCGAAGGGAGTCACATCGGGTCTTGCCGTCGCAAAAAGCATGCTTTATGATATCGACGGGATTTCCTTCGTTGAGCTGGATCAGACAGATGTGGTCAGACATCCGCTGGTCGCCAAAATTATTGAAGCATACGAAAAGACAAAATAATCGAAATGGCCCGATCGCCCGCTATCGGGTCATTTTTTAGTTCCCTGCCGGAAAAGAGGTGCTTTTTTTGAAGAAGAAAAAAAGGAACGAAAAAGACCGGCTCATCCGCGTGAAAAACGGACGATCCCTTCCCGTCTTGCTCTATGCGGCAATTTCTGCGCTCATGTTTGTGTTGCTCTTTTTCCATGTCAGGCCCCAATCGCTTGATTTGGATCTATTCTCGATAAGCGACAATACGATTTACGCCCCGGCTACGGTAGAAGACCAAAAAGCAACAGCCGTCAAAAAACAAGAAGCCAGGGAAGAAGTTCACGATCAATACACCTTGAAAAAGGAGTATTCCGACAACAGGGTGGATCTCGTTTCATCGATATTTGACACCATCAAGGAAGTAAAAAAGGAGAGCGCCGAAAAGGAGAAAAAAGACAAAGGAGCGCCGTCTGAAGAAGAACAGATTAAATCGGCCGAAGACAAACTGACCTCAGATGTAACTGATTTTTTGTCGAGGGATTCGGTTAAAAGCCTTTTGAAGGCAAGCGACGGAGAGCTTTCGATGACCCGGGATTCCGTCATCACCGCTGTCAATGATGTGATGAGCGAAGAAATTTCGGCCGGGAAGCTTGACGAAGCAAAGGAAAAAGTCACGAAAGAATTGAAAGGCAACTCGGTTCCTTCGAAATTAAGAAGTGCCGCCAATGAAATCGGCCGCTTCGCGATTATCCCCAATTATGTCTATGACCCTGAAAAAACGGAGCAGAAGCGTCAGGAGGCGGCGGACAGCATCCAGCCGGTTCAGATTAAACAGGGACAGATCCTCGTTGAGGAAAATCAGCTGATCGACAGGGAAGTGTACCGGAAGCTCCAATTGACCGGATTGTTAAGCGGGGCCAACGTATACAAACCGATCGGCGGACTGCTGCTTTTGATCGGGCTGTTTATCGCCGCTCTCAGTTACTATTTTGAAAAACAGCACGGCAACCGGCAGCCGAAAAATAAATCGCTGCTGCTGTTTACATTGATTACGGCGGTCGTGTTGATCGTCATGGAGGTCATCAGCCTCTTTCAGGAGCTTGAGTTCAGCCATATCGGATACTTGGTTCCGGTCGCGATGGGCGTCATGCTGATCAAGCTTTTAATTAACGAACGGCTGGCGATCCTTGCAAGCATGATCCTTTCGATCTGCGGAAGCATTATGTTTAATCAGGGCGTCACAGGCACATTCAATTACGGAATCGGAACTTACTTTTTGATTAGTGCGATCGCGGGTATACTGTTTTTAGGAAAGCATCATGCAAGATCGAAGATCCTTCAGGCGGGGCTGTTTGTGTCATTTGTGAACATTGTCGTCATGTTTGCCCTGCAATTGATCCAAAATACGGCGCAATCCGGCTGGGAAGTAGGCACATATCTCGTGATGGGATTGGTTTCCGGTATCGGGTCTTCCGTTCTTGTTCTCGGCTTTATGCCGTTTTTCGAAAGCGGCTTCGGCATATTATCGACGATGAAGCTGATCGAGCTTTCAAACCCGAACCACCCGCTGCTCCGCAAAATTTTGACGGAAACGCCTGGAACGTATCACCACAGCGTCATGGTCGCAAATCTGTCAGAGGCAGCCTGTGAAGCAGTCGGGGCAAACGGCCTCTTGGCAAGGGTCGGCGCTTACTATCATGACATCGGAAAGACGAAGCGGCCCCAATATTTTATAGAAAATCAAATGAATATCGACAATCCGCATGACAAGCTGTCTCCGCAGCTGAGCAAAAACATCATTATTTCGCATGCGACAGACGGAGCGGAGATGCTGAAAAAACACAAGATGCCGAAGGAATTGGTCGATATTGCAGAGCAGCATCACGGCACGTCCCTGCTGAAATTTTTCTACTATAAGGCAAAAGAAAAAGGGGACCAGACGACAGAGGAAGAATTCCGCTACCCTGGTCCAAAACCGCAATCGAGAGAAGCGGCGATCATTTCGGTGGCCGACAGCGTGGAAGCTGCCGTGCGGTCGATGCACAATCCGAACCCGGAGCGGATCGAAAAGCTCGTGCGCGGCATCATTTCGGATAAGCTGCAGGACGGGCAGTTCGATGAATGCGATCTGACGCTTAAGGAACTTAACACGATAGCGAAGACGCTTTGTGAAACGTTAAAAGGCATTTTCCATTCCCGGATCGAATATCCGGAGGCTAATCCAAAACAGAAGGTGAAACACTAATGAGTTTAATTCTCGATATCTCAGACGAAACAGGCCGTCTCACAGAGGGACAGCTTGAGGAAATTGAAAAGCTTCTTCAATTTGCGGCGAAAGAAGAAGGCGTCGCCGATCAGGCGGAAGTATCCGTAACGATCGTGACAAACGAGGAAATACAGAAGATTAATAAAGAATACCGCGGAAAAGATTACCCGACCGACGTCATCTCGTTCGCTCTTGAAGAAGACGGAGAGGGAGAGGTCGAGATTATCGGAGCCGAAATGCCGCCGGTCCTCGGCGATATTATCATCAGTATCGATAAAGCGGAGGAGCAGGCCGGAGAATACGGCCATTCGCTGATGAGGGAGCTCGGATTCTTAAGCGTACACGGCTTTCTTCATCTGCTCGGATATGACCATATGACAGATGAAGAAGAAAAAGAGATGTTCACGAAACAGAAGGAACTCTTGAACAAATATGGGCTCACAAGATCCTCTTAAACCGAACGAATGGATCCGGCTGAAAAAAAGCTTTTCACACGCCTTCGCCGGAATTATCAAGACGTTCATGTCCGAGCGCAATTTTAAAATACACACGGGAGCCGCAGTCATCGTGATCGTCTGCGGCTTCGTCTTCAGGCTGTCCGTATTGGAATGGGCCGTTATGTTCATCCTTATCGGCGGAATGCTCGCTTTGGAGCTTATGAACACCGCCGTTGAGCATGTTGTCGATTTGATCACGAAGAAGAGCCATCCGCTGGCGAAAGCCGCAAAAGATGCGGCGGCAGGGGCGGTTTGCGTCTTTGCTGCTGTTTCGTGTATCATTGGATTACTCATCTTTTTGTCAAAGCTGTTTTAACAATCTCTTTTTCCGCCTGACCAAAGAGATTCTTACAAAAAATTTACATTTTGATTTTGGGCGTGAAAAAGGAGCCATTTTTATGTAAAATAAAAGTGTTAGCGGTACCATAACCGCTATGGGAAGGAATTCATACATTGACTAAACAAGAGCTGATTAGAGAGGCACTAAAAGCAAGGGAATTGGCATACGTTCCGTATTCAAAGTTCAAAGTCGGCGCCGCCCTTCTGACAGAGGACGGCAAGGTGTATAAAGGCTGCAATATCGAAAATGCCGCGTACAGCCTGTGCAACTGTGCCGAGCGGACGGCATTGTTCAAGGCTTATTCTGAAGGGGACAAAGCCTTCAAAATGCTTGCGGTTGCAGCAGACACGCCGCGCCCGGTGTCGCCGTGCGGAGCGTGCAGGCAGGTTATAGCCGAACTGTGCTCAAAAAACATGCCCGTCATTTTGACCAATCTTAAAGGCCAAGTTGAAGAAACGACTGTTCAAGAATTACTGCCAGGAGCATTTTCATCGGAGGATTTACATGACAAAGGAAAGCTTTAAATCAGGATTCGTGTCCATAATCGGACGCCCAAACGTAGGAAAATCTACTTTTTTGAATCGCGTGATCGGCCAAAAAATTGCGATCATGAGCGATAAGCCGCAGACGACGAGAAACAAAGTGCAAGGGGTCTTGACGACTGACACCTCGCAAACCATTTTTATCGATACGCCGGGCATTCACAAGCCGAAGCACAAACTGGGTGACTTCATGATGAAGGTTGCACAGAATACCTTGAAAGAAGTCGACATGATTTTGTTCATGATTAATGCGGCGGAAGGCTACGGCAAAGGCGACGAATTTATCATCGAACGCCTGAAAGGGTTAACGACTCCGGTGTTTTTGGTCGTCAATAAAATCGATCAGCTTCATCCGGATGACCTGCTTCTGCTCATTGATGAATACAGGGCCAGATACCCGTTTAAAGAGATCATTCCGATTTCCGCCCTTGAGGGAAATAATATTGACACTCTTCTAAAGCAAATCGAACATTATTTGCCGGAAGGTCCGCAGTTTTACCCGAGTGACCAGGTGACGGATCATCCAGAGCGTTTTATCATTTCTGAGCTGATTCGGGAAAAAGTGCTGCATCTGACAAGGGAAGAGATCCCTCACAGCATTGCGGTAACGATCGATTCCATTAAAGAAAGGGAAAAAGGTTCTGTATACGTGAGCGCGACGATCGTCGTTGAACGCGATTCGCAAAAAGGAATTGTCATCGGGAAAAGGGGCAGCCTGCTGAAGGAAGTCGGCAAACGGGCAAGGGCCGACATCGAAGCTTTGCTCGGCTCCTCGGTTTATTTGGAGCTTTGGGTCAAAGTCCAGAAGGATTGGCGCAACAAGATGTCTCAGCTTCGTGATTTTGGATTTAAGGAAGACGAGTATTAACGGACCGAACTTGACCGGGGTATAGTCGTTACAAAATCTCTCGAAATCAAAGCGATATTAGTAAAAATTGTTTAACATGAAATGGAGGATGCGAGGTCAAGATAAGCTTAAGAATTTGGATGTTGAAAAAGCTAGTTATAAACAGAAAGGTGGGGCTTTTTATGCTGAATTTTACTTGGAATGTATTTTCACAAACAGGAAACGTTGATACGTACCTCCTTTTTAAAGAACTGGAAAAGGAGAACCTGGAAAGACCCGATGTACTTGAAGAAGAGCTAGCGCAACCTGACTTTCCAATTTTGTAATCTTGATTGTATCCCTCCAAATGTTTTGGATGGTGCTCATATGCTGACGAAATGTGAAGGTATCGTCCTTCGTACCAACGATTACGGTGAAACCAATAAAATTTTGACAATCATGACAAGGGAACACGGGAAAATCGGCGTGCTGGCCAGGGGGGCTAAAAAGCCGAACAGCCGCTTGTCCGCCATTTCCCAGCCCTTTCTTTATGCTTCGTTTTTGTTTCGGAAATCATCCGGGCTCGGTACGCTTGAGCAGGGCGAGATGCTCGAAAGCATGCGGAATATCCGGGAGGACCTTTTCTTAACGGCGCATGCCGCTTATATCGCCGAATTGATGGACAAAGGAACGGATGAAAAGAAATCGAACCCGTTTTTATTCGAACTGCTTCTTCAGTCGATGAGGAGGCTGAATGAAGGTACGGATCCGGACATCATCACCAACCTGATCGAAGTCAAAATGCTCGGCGTGATGGGCCTTTATCCGGAGCTTGATGAATGTGTCCACTGCAAAAGCAAAGACGGCACATTCCATTTCTCAATCCGTGACAACGGCTTTATCTGCCACCGATGTTTCGCAAAAGACCCTTACAGGATCCCGCTGTCACCCGCTTCCGCCAGGCTCTTGAGGCTGCTTTTTTATTTTGATTTGTCAAGGCTCGGGAATGTATCGGTCAAACGGGAAACGAAGGAAGAGCTGAAGAGGGTCATTCAGCTTTACTATGACGAGTATTCGGGAATTTTTCTCAAATCGCGACGCTTTATGGAGCAGATGGACAATATGAAAAAAATGCTCGGCAACGAAAACAAAAGTTGACATCCTCTTCATCTTTTTATAAGATCATGTCATATAGAGTACGGGCTGTGTGCCCAAATCAGTTTCAATAATGACGCTGCGTTGACGGAAAGAAGTAGTTGCGCCCCCTCATGAGAGCGACTCCGGGACGGTGAAAGCCGGGGATGAGAGCGTAAATGAAAGGCATTCCTTGAGCAGCTTTTTAAAAAAGAGGCTTGCAGGCGATCAGGCTTGCAGCAAATAGGGTGGAACCGCGGGAGAACTCTCGTCCCTATGTTTGTCAAAAAACAAGCATAGGGACGGGAGTTTTTTTCTGCCCAGTTTTCCCTATGCCGCATGGAGAATTTGAAAAACACGTTTTGTGGAGGTGCTTTATTTGAATATTCAAGAAATGATTTTGACGCTGCAAAAGCATTGGTCTAACGAAGGCTGTGTTCTTTTGCAGTCGTATGATGTGGAAAAAGGCGCGGGGACGATGAGCCCTTATACATTTTTACGGAGCCTCGGGCCGGAACCGTGGAAGGTCGCGTACGTAGAACCGTCAAGACGTCCTGCTGACGGCAGATACGGCGAGAACCCAAACAGGCTGTATCAGCACCATCAGTTCCAGGTCATCATCAAACCGTCGCCGGACAACATTCAGGAGCTGTATTTGGATTCCTTAAAGGCGCTCGGGATTGATCCGTTGGAACATGACATCAGATTTGTCGAGGACAACTGGGAAAACCCGTCGCTCGGCTGTGCCGGTCTTGGCTGGGAAGTATGGCTGGATGGCATGGAAATCACCCAGTTCACCTATTTTCAGCAAGTCGGAGGGCTCGAATGCAAACCGGTTTCCGTTGAAATCACATACGGTATTGAACGGCTTGCCTCGTATATTCAAGACAAAGAGAACGTATTCGACTTGGAATGGACCAAAGGCTACACGATAAGAGACTTATTCATGATGGCTGAATACGAACATTCCGTATATACGTTTGAAACGTCTGACGTAGATATGCTGTTTGACTTGTTTGCCACATATGAAAAAGAAGCAAACCGCCAAATGGATCAAGGGCTCGTCCATCCTGCATATGACTATGTCCTGAAATGCTCGCACACCTTTAACTTGCTCGATGCAAAAGGAGCTATTTCCGTAACCGAACGGACCGGGTATATTGCGCGGGTCAGAAACCTTGCCAGAAAAGTGGCGAAAACGTATTACAACGAACGCGAAAAGCTGGGCTTTCCAATGCTGAAGGAGGAAGAGGCATCCCATGAGTAATAAAGATTTGCTGTTAGAAATCGGATTAGAAGAAATGCCGGCGCGGTTCATGCACGACAGCATGACGCAATTGGGAGAAAAAATCGAAAGCTGGCTGAAAGACAAAAACATCGCGTACGGCAATATCCGGCTTTTTAACTCGCCGAGAAGGCTTGCAGTCCTTGTGGAAAACACAGCCGAAAAGCAGGATGATATAAAAGAAGAAGCCAAAGGGCCTGCCAAAAAAATCGCCATTGACGAAAACGGCGAATGGACGAAAGCCGCGATAGGCTTTTCAAGAGGGCAAGGCGCAAGTCCGGAAGATTTATATGTGAAAGACGTAAAAGGGACGGAATACGTATTCGTGCAAAAGTTCCAAAAGGGACAGGACACCGTCTCGCTGCTGCCTGAACTGCGCGATTTGGTGACGAGCCTTCACTTCCCGAAAAATATGCGCTGGGGCAACGAAGAGCTAAAATACATCCGGCCGATTAAATGGATTGTCGCTTTATTCGGCAGCGAGGTCGTTCCTTTTTCGGTCGCACATGTCGAAAGCGGCCGAATCTCGGAGGGGCACCGTTTCCTCGGAGAAGCGGTCGAGCTGAACGCGCCGAAAGAATACGAGGCGAAGCTGGAAAGCCAATTCGTCATCGCTGATCCAAAAAAGCGCAAGCAGCTCATTACAGAGCAGCTTGACAAATTGGCTGCCGAAAAATCGTGGAACATTCCAAGAGACGAAGATTTGCTCGATGAAGTCAACCATCTCGTTGAATACCCGACCGTTTTGTTCGGTTCGTTTGAAGAGGAATTTCTGGCGATCCCTGAAGAGGTTCTCGTCACAACGATGAGAGAGCATCAGCGCTATTTCCCTGTCAAAGATGGAACAGGTGCACTGCTTCCGTTCTTTGTAACGGTGCGGAACGGAAACGACCGGGCGCTGGAAAACGTCGCAAAGGGAAACGAAAAGGTGTTAAGGGCACGCCTTTCAGATGCTGCTTTCTTCTACAAGGAAGACCAAAAATTAAACATTGAGGAAAATGTGAAAAAACTTGAGAAGATCGTCTTCCATGAAGAGCTTGGCTCACTTGGAGACAAGGTGAGACGGTCTGCGGCAATCGCCGGGCGGATCGCACAGGAAATCGACGCTGACGATGAAACGGTGAAGCTGATCGACCGTGCGGCACACATTTCCAAATTTGATTTGGTTACGCAGATGGTCTATGAGTTCCCTGAACTTCAAGGAATCATGGGCGAAAAATACGCGCGGATGCTCGGCGAAAACGAAGAAGTCGCGCGCGCCGTTAACGAGCATTACATGCCGAGACAGGCCGGCGGTGAGACACCTTCAACTCTTGTCGGCGCCGTCGTTGCATTAGCCGACAAGCTTGACACCGTCGCTTCGTTCTTCAAAATCGGCGTGATTCCGACAGGCTCCCAGGACCCCTACGGCTTGAGAAGGCAGGCGAGCGGAATCGTTCAGATCCTGGTTGACCGGAACTGGGGAATTTCGTTTGAAAAGCTGATTTCCTTTACAGAATTGAAAGAAAACAGCGAGCTGCTCGATTTCTTCAAACAGCGGCTTAAATATGTGCTGACCGGGGAAAACATCCGTTACGACGTGGTAGACGCCGTCCTTGAAAGCACAGAGCTTGAACCGTATTCAGCCCTTAAAAAAGCCGCCGTTCTCGAAGCGCAGGCCGCAAAACCGGAATTTAAAGAAACGGCTGAGGCGCTGGCAAGGGTCATGTCGATCAGCAAAAAAAGCGAAACTGCTGCCATTGACGCATCACTGTTCGAAAATCCGCAAGAATCAGAACTGTTTCAGGCATATGAAGAAACGAAACGGAAAATCGCGGACCTTTACGAAGCAAAAGATTATGAAGGAGCCTTTGGCGAGCTTTCCAAGCTGAAAGCGCCGATCGAGGCTTACTTCGACCATACGATGGTTCACGCCGACGATGAAAGATTAAAAGAAAACCGCTTAGCGCAAATGGCAAATTTGGCGAAACTGATCCGGAGTTTTGCAAACATAAATGACATCATTGTAAAATAAACGGACAGATGACGGTTGCCGCATATGCGGGCAGCCGTCTTTTTGCCAAAACTTTTTTCGCATTTGTCGACCTTTTTCATAGAGTTCAAATGTAATTGCTGTTATTTTCGCGGCTTTTTGCGTTATAATATGTTATCGACTGTTTATACATATTGAACGAATCGTGAGCTTCAGCTTAAAGGTGGTGAGTACGATCGAACTAAATAAACGTCAGGAGCATATTTTGCAGATTGTCAAGGAGAACGGCCCGATAACCGGGGAGCATATAGCCGAAAAGCTGAATTTGACAAGGGCTACCCTCAGGCCGGATTTGGCGATATTAACGATGTCCGGTTTTTTAGAAGCGAGGCCGAGGGTCGGTTATTTTTATACGGGCAAGACAGGCACCCAGCTTTTGGCTGATAAGCTGAAAAAGCTGCAGGTAAAAGACTTTCAGTCGATTCCGGTGGTGATTCACGAAAATGTTTCCGTCTATGATGCGATCTGTACGATGTTCTTAGAAGACGTAGGAACGCTTTTTGTTGTTGATGATAATGCTATCTTAGTCGGTGTACTTTCACGCAAAGATTTGCTCAGGGCAAGCATCGGCAAACAGGAGCTCCCTTCTATACCCGTCCATATCATTATGACAAGAATGCCTAACATTACGATATGCAGGCGCGATGATTTTATTTTGGACGTCGCCAAAACGCTCATTGAAAAACAAATTGACGCATTGCCCGTTGTAAAAGATACGGAAAAAGGCTTTGAAGTAGTGGGAAGAATCACGAAGACAAACATGACAAAAATCCTTGTCGGCTTATCTGAAAATGAAATCATGTAGAGTGAAAAACCAATGGGGGGATATCATGAATAATCGGACGATTTATGTTGTATCCGACTCTGTCGGCGAGACGGCCGAACTGGTTGTTAAGGCGGCGGTCAGTCAATTCAACGGTTCATCTGAGCATACCAATATCAGGCGGATTCCATATGTGGAAGACCGCGGAACAATTAAAGAAGTCATTTCGCTGGCAGAAGCCGACGGCGGCATCATCTGCTTTACGCTCGTTGTGCCGGAAATCCGCGAATTTTTAATTGCTGAAGCTGAAAAAAGAAACGTAGTCTATTACGATATCATCGGCCCGCTGATCGAGAAAATGGAGTCCGTCTACGGTTTTAGCGCCAAATATGAGCCGGGGCGCGTCCGCCAGCTTGACGAAGATTACTTCAAAAAGGTGGAAGCGATCGAATTTGCCGTGAAGTATGACGACGGCAGGGACCCGCGGGGGATATTAAAAGCGGATATCGTCTTAATCGGCGTATCGAGAACGTCTAAAACCCCATTATCACAATATTTGGCTCACAAGCGCCTGAAGGTGGCAAACGTGCCGATCGTTCCGGAAGTCGATCCTCCGGAAGAGCTCTTTACCGTTGATCCGGCGAAATGCATCGGCTTGAAAATCAGCCCTGATAAGCTGAACCATATCCGGAAAGAGCGCCTAAAATCGTTGGGCCTCAATGACAAAGCAATATATGCCAACATCAACCGCATCAAAGAAGAGCTCGAATTCTTTGAAAAAGTCGTGAACCGCATCGGCTGCAACGTCGTAGACGTATCGAATAAAGCGGTAGAAGAAACGGCTAACATGATCCATAACATGATGACAAAAAGGGCCTAAACATAAAACTCAGGACACCCCATCCTGGGTTTTTGCTTTGGGCGTTTTGGGAAAAGTGAAAATGTTAGCATCTTTGACCCATTTGTATTATAATAAAAAATTGTGATAAAATGATTAATTTTAGGTTTAAGCTTAGTACAGAACGAATAAACTATTATGGGTATCGTGTCAAGAATTTCAAGAAAAAAACTTTCGACAAATTCTTTATAGATCGATTATTTTGAAACCTGTGTGATTTTGCCCGTATTTATAGCAGGAGTTTGATGGAGGGATGGAGAATTAGTCTTCTTGAAAACAAAAGGACGATTTTTGTCGATGCAGACGCATGCCCGGTAAAAGACGAGGTGCTGAAAGTGGCATCCGAATACGAAGTGGATGTTGTGTTCGTGGCTTCATTCGAACATTATCAAGTCACAAGGGAAGAAAGAGAGAATTGGAAGTACGTCGATCCGCATAAAGAAGCGGCGGATCTGTACATTGCCAATCATGTTCGCGCAGGTGATTTGGTCATTACACAGGATATCGGGCTCGCATCACTCTTGCTTGGCAAAAAGGTCTTTGTGATGTCAGAGAGAGGATTTCGTTTCGAGGAGAAGTCCATCGATCTCGCGCTTTGCCGCCGTCACATTTCTCAAAAACTGAGAAGGAGCGGGCGCTACACAAAAGGCCCGAAAAAGCTTGTCAAAGGAGACAGGGAGCGATTTGTCAGAGAGCTGCAAAAAATCTTGTCGAAAATTGAAGGATTTACGTACTAAGCAGCGAATTATGTACGACGGAGTGTTGGAACATGGGCAATCGTATACCGGATGAAATTGTAGAACAAGTTCAGAAATCGGCTGATATCGTTGAAGTGATTGGAGAGTACGTCCAGTTAAGAAAACAGGGGCGTAATTATTTTGGGCTCTGTCCATTTCACGGCGAGAATACGCCATCTTTTTCCGTTTCTGGAGAAAAACAGATCTTCCACTGTTTTGGGTGCGGAGCGGGAGGAAATGTCTTTTCATTTTTAAGACAAATCGAAGGTTATTCATTTAGTGAAGCAGTGACTCATTTGGCGGACAAATATCATATCGATATGCCTGATCATGTAACGGCTGTTTCCTCATACAGCTCCGGCAATTCAGATGAACAGAAGATGGCGGAAGCTCATGAGCTGTTAAAGAAATTTTATCATCATTTGCTGGTCAATACAAAAGAAGGCCAAAAAGCGCTCGATTATTTGCTCGAGAGAGGCATTTCGATGGAAGAGATCGAGCGGTTTGAAATCGGCTGCGCTCTTGATTCATGGGATTTCATAACGAAATTTTTAGAGCGGAGAGGCTTTGAAGCCGGCTTGATGGAAAAAGCGGGCCTGATCATCAGGCGTGAAAACGGAGACGGCTATTTTGACCGCTTCAGGAATCGGATTATGTTCCCGATTCATGATCACCACGGAACAACGGTCGCATTTTCGGGACGGACGTTCACCGGAGAGCATCCGAAATATATGAACAGTCCCGAAACCCCGATTTTCCGAAAAAGCAAGCTGCTGTACCATTTTCACCAGGCGCGGCTTCACATTCGAAAAGAAGAAAGGGCCGTCCTTTTTGAAGGGTTTGCCGATGTCATTTCAGCCGTCGGTTCAGGTGTGAAAGAAGCGATCGCGACGATGGGAACAGCCCTTACGGAAGAGCATGCAAAGGTCATCAGGCGTAATGTCGGAGAGGTCATCCTTTGCTATGATTCGGATCAGGCCGGATACGAGGCCACGCTGAAAGCGGCTGACATGCTTCAAAAGCGGGGTTGTACCGTCAAGGTTGCGATGATTCCCGACGGCCTGGATCCCGATGACTACATCAAAAAATTCGGCGGCGAAAAATTCAAGCAGGATGTAATAGGGTCCAGCGTCACGATCATGACGTTTAAAATGCACTATTTCCGCAAGGGAAAAAATCTGTCTGATGAAGGTGACCGTTTAGCCTACATCAACGATGTATTAAAGGAAGTCAGCCAGCTCAGCGGGCCTCTTGAGCAGGAGATCTATATCAAGCAGCTGGCAAATGAGTTTTCGCTCTCACTCGATTCGCTGAAAGAGCAGCTTTCCGTTTTTGAAAAAGAATCCGCCGGCAGGAAAAGGGACAGCGGCCGTAACGAATTGCAGGAACGGCGCACTTCAGTCCCGCGGCCTCCGCGAAAAAAAACGGGGCTTCGACCGGCTCATGAAAACGCCGAGCGACTGCTGATCGCCCACATGATTCGCGACCGGGACGTCATCCGAAAGGTTTTGGACCGCGTCGGCTTTGAGTTTAACCTTGATCAGCACAGGGCGATAGCGGCTTATTTGTATGCCATGTATGAAGAAGGAGCCGACATTTCTATCCAGCAGCTCTTTAAAAGAATTGATGATCAGGAGCTGGGCCAGCTTCTTACGGATATTTTAATGCTTCAGATAAACGATGAGCTCAGCGAAACGGAATTATCTGATTACGTAAAAAAAGTGTTGAATTACCGAAATTGGTCAATGATAAAAGAAAAAGAAGCTGCAAGGACGGAAGCCGAACGGCAAAAGGATTTTATTAAAGCGGCGACTTTAGCTCAGGAAATTATTAAGTTGAACCGTTCGCTAAAATAAATCGTTATATAATAGGAGAGCATTTGGCAATGAATCCTTACGGAGGAGCAAATGCTTGTCCTAATCACATATTGTCAATTTATGATTTGCTTTCCCGTTAAGCTCTAGACAGATATAAGGCTTAAAAGCGTGAAATAGGAACAAATAAAGCGGGACGCTTTTAGAATTCGTCTGTAAGTTTTGGAAGGAGGGATCCATGAATGGCTGATAAACAAGCACACGAGACCGAAACTGAATTCACGTTTGAACAGGTAAGGGACCAATTAACAGAGGCCGGAAAAAAACGCGGTGTGCTCACATATGAAGAAATTGCTGAGCGCATGTCCAGTTTCGATATCGAATCAGACCAAATGGATGAGTATTATGAATTTTTAGGAGAGCAGGGCGTTGAATTAATTAGCGAAAACGAAGAAAATGAGGATCCTAATATTCAACAGCTGGCTAAAGCTGAAGAAGAGTTTGATCTGAATGATTTAAGCGTGCCCCCGGGCGTTAAGATAAACGACCCTGTCCGGATGTACTTGAAAGAGATCGGACGGGTTAATCTCCTGTCTGCAAAAGAAGAAATCGAATATGCCAAAAAGATCGAAGAAGGCGACGAAGAATCCAAGCGGCGCCTTGCCGAAGCGAACTTGCGGCTTGTTGTCAGCATCGCAAAACGGTATGTCGGCCGCGGCATGCTTTTCTTAGACCTGATCCAGGAAGGAAACATGGGTCTGATGAAGGCGGTTGAAAAGTTTGACTACCGCAAAGGATACAAATTCAGCACATACGCTACATGGTGGATCAGACAGGCGATTACAAGAGCAATAGCCGACCAGGCGAGAACGATCAGGATTCCTGTTCATATGGTGGAAACCATCAACAAACTGATCCGTGTTCAAAGGCAGCTCCTTCAGGATCTCGGCCGGGAGCCAACTCCTGAAGAAATTGCAGAAGATATGGATTTGACACCTGAAAAAGTCCGCGAAATTCTTAAGATTGCCCAGGAACCGGTTTCCCTTGAAACTCCGATAGGAGAAGAGGATGATTCACACCTCGGCGATTTCATCGAAGACCAGGAAGCGACTTCTCCGTCAGATCATGCGGCATATGAACTGCTGAAAGAACAGCTTGAAGACGTGCTGGATACGCTGACAGACCGCGAAGAAAACGTATTGCGCCTTCGTTTCGGTCTTGATGACGGACGGACTAGAACGTTAGAAGAAGTTGGTAAGGTATTTGGGGTAACAAGGGAACGAATTCGTCAAATAGAAGCCAAAGCACTTCGTAAATTGAGACATCCAAGCAGAAGCAAACGTCTGAAAGATTTTCTCGAGTAAGATGAACGGGTCCGCCGGATCCGTTCTTTTTTTGTTTTTAAAGTTATGAAAGCGCTATTATTGGTAAACCCGATTATATTTTACTTAATTTTTTTCGATTTTGCAAATCGTCAAAAATTGTTTTTAAGCCATTATAATCTTGAGGTTCTAGGAAAAGCCCTTTATAATTGTTGTTGAAACCGCATTCAAAATTTGATTTTCAACTTATGAAATAAAACATTTAGTCTTCATCGATCATTTGTCTAAAATGTGAACTTCATTGGCTTTTGTTTCAAAACCGGTTTACTTTTTGTAAAATTAAAGTAGAATTAGAATTGTTTACATAGGGGCAGGGGTAAATGAAAAAGGGGGATGTAAAATGAACCGCAATCCATTGATTCCATTTTTAGTGATCGCCATTTTGGGCATAGGTCTTGTTGTGATTTTATCGATAAAGGGTCAATACGATGCAAAAGAGATTGCCGGAAAAGGGAATAAAACCGCTGAAGAAAACAAGGCGGATGCATCGCCGGAAGAGATCTACAAGGCGAACTGCGTGTCGTGCCACGGCGAAAACTATGAAGGCGTATCAGGTCCGAAATTAAAAGGAGTCGGAGACCACCTTGATCAAGGACAAATTAAAGAAAAGATTGAAAAAGGCGGAAACGGAATGCCTGCCGGACTTGTTCCTGCCGAAAAGCTGGATGATATGGCGAAATGGGTTTCCGAGATCAAGTAGCCGTATTCCGATGGCTGCTGAAGCCACAATATGAAATAGATAGTATATGCCAAAATCCTTTCAAAAAAGATTCGCAATAGAAAGCCTGTCAAGGCCTCTGTGCGAATCTTTTTTTGTGGATTCAAAGCATTCGAACAGCTCGATATTACACCGAATCTTTCTCGGAAGTCACGAAATTTCAATTGCTATTAGAACCATTATCTTTTACCCGATTCAGCTTTGGTTCGGGTGAATAAGCAGGTCTATTTTTCTTTTGGATATAAGGGGATATTGCAGAGGGTTATTCTGTATATTCCGCCTTTTTAAGTGTTTTCGAGGTGGAGCATATGAATCATGAGGGCACATTGGATTACATTCACAGCACGGTTAACCAAAATTTAAATGATGTAGAAGACAAATTGAAAAAGTTAAAAGAGGCAGAAAAGAAATTTAGAAAAAACAATATTGCACCTGCATCTGGAAAACCAGAGGGGACAGGCTGAAATCGATGCCAGCTGGCTAAAGCTAGTTGATTCGCAAATTGCTTTTTTAAAGGTGTGCCAGGAATATAAAGGACAAAATAAGCTGTCAGGTTCGGATCATTGAAGGCGACGGAAATCGTTTCGGTGCTCAAACTGGAGATGGATTCAATCATTGCGAGCATCAGCTATATCGTTAACTTGGAAAATTGGACGCTTGACGATTATATTGATAAAATGAAAGCTCAAAAAACCCGGCAGGACACCATCAATGCCGTTTATGAGCTGGATGAATCGTTCAAGACCGAAATACGTCAATTTACAAGCGGCAAAACAGCTGACAAACGCATCCCACTCGCCAAATCGCCAAAAACAGCGGTTACACAAAAAGGAAACAAAATCCTTTCAAGTCCAAACGAACGTCCGAGTCTATGCCCAACAGCCGGCGTCCGCCACCGGCCGCCGCATCGGAACCCCGATCATCCGCGTGGATGTAGAGAAAACGCCGGTGAAAGAGCTTGGGATTGTGAAGATGATCCATATCCATTCCAATTTTCTTAAATATCGGAGGATTTCTTAAGTTTTTATGTATTATATGTTGCGCTGGATTGATATCCCTTCAAAACCATTTAGCAAAGAGATGGCGGTGTTACCGAAGATCTTTGGGAAAGGTTGATCAATAAATGAAGTACGGAAGAAACACTCATTTAGTCGAAGAGGTTATTCATTTTATTGCAAATTTGCACTTTTTTCGTAATGAAAACCTTCTAAATCGTGATGTTGTTATGGTTAATGATTATGAAAGAGCACAAGAATTAGCATGGTCTCAAGATTTGGATGAAGTTGAAAATGTTTGGGAAGATATTAAATCCTCAGAAAGTGGGGAAATAATAGGACAATTATATGAACACGATTTAAACTCTATGGATCATCCTATATGGGAGATTATTCAATCATCTGAGAACTTTCCAGATGATTTTGTATCAGAATATATTGATATTTTTGAAGAAGTAATGGGAGATTTACATAAGTGTGCATTAAATCGTTTGGTAAATGGAGAAGTTGATAATTTTTACGAAAGAATCTTTGAGATTTATAAACTAGGGGGTTGGCCTTGTGGATGGGAAGGCGAATATCCAGAAGGGAGAATGATTGTATATTCACCAGAATAAAAACAAACTATATTTACAGGCTTTTAAAAAGTAAGGACTCATGATGGTTGTACCATTATAGAGTACAGTGCTGCATGCAATGATAGAATAGAAACGAAGTGCGAGCTTAGGCATGATGACATTTTAATTCGTGACGGGCATAAAGACATGAAGTTAGTGCAATACAAATAAATTAGAGGAGCAACAGTTGGCCTTTGGGAAAGGTGGCATAACAAATAATGGGTCAAAGTGTATTTAATATCCCAGTTGAAGAAGTTATTCAATTTTCAAAAGGTTTTCAAGTTGAGCGTTTTGAAACTGTTCTCAATGACGTTGTTCTTATTAAAGATTTTAAAACAGCTGAACATTTAGCTTTTGAAGAAATAGTCGGTGAGGATGAATATAATTGGAGGGATATTAAAGAATTAGAAATGAGTAAAGTTTGGAATGATTATTATTCAATGTCAGAAAGTAAAAAACCTAAAGGATTGGAAGAATTATTAGATATAATTGCTGAAAATGTAAGAAAGAGCTCGTTTGAATATGGCGTGTTTTATCATGATGTTGCCGCTGATCTTCATAATTGTGCTATAAATAGAGCGATAAATGGAAAAACTAATTCCTTTTTTGAAAAAATATTTGAAATATATCAGTTTGGTGCTTTTCCTTGCGGTTGGAGCGGTGATTATCCAGAGGGGAAAATTGTAGCGTATAAATTTGATGAAGTGTCATAAACCGTTTTTGACAAATAAAATATTCGGTCGTTGCAAAAGTTAACCCCCTTTCATTCCCTGCAATAGCCGGTACATTATTTCCCGGTCATTACCGAGAGGGTAGAGAAATTGCACAAGGAGTAAAACACAAACACAGTTTGTCTATAATCCTAACAATAAAATGGTTATGATCTGGATAAACAATAACGAGGGTGAACAGTGAACTTATGGATTGTATCATGATCACGGATCAGCCGTTATTTATACAATATGATTCAAGAGACGAATATATCAATAAGGGGTGAACGATTTACTTAATTCCATTAAATCTTTAGAACCTATAAATATACCAAGCGGCTGGTTCGTTAAATATAATGATTTAACCGTCTCACAAGATAATGTTAAACCAAATACCAAATTGATAGAATTAGAAAAACAAAGATATAACGCTGTGGTAAAAATCATTAAAGGAGAAGATGAATATCTTATACATATTTGCGACGATCATGGGGAACTGATGGACACAATCAATGTTGAAGAACGGCAGCAGCTAGTAAACGAATTGGAACGGATCATTTGGAAAATAGAAGCAGCGGCATTTGAAAGGTACATTTTCATTTTTGAAGGTCCTCCTGACTATTTACGTCTGAGAATCCCTCAAGGATGGACCGTCTCTTATAATAAACTAATTGATATCGATCCCGATCAGTTGGAGGAGGACAGTGATGACTGGTTTAACTTTACGTCATCATTATTACAGTTGGAACATAAAGAAAGCCGCTTGATTTTAGATGTTGGCTGGTATGAAGATATTGAACCTTCAGGCACTTTTTATGTGCTCTTAATTAAGAATCTAGACTGGGAAAACCCGTTAGAAGATATGGACACGAGAAGACCGGAAAAATTAGTGTCCGAAATAGAAGCAATTCTTCAAAACGCAGCTGAACAAAAATATGAGTAACTAAGCTGAAATTTTCCCGCCCAGCGGCTGAACCGAAACACCGGCAAAAGGTCAACCTGAAGACGATGTATGCCGTAGATAAAGCTGTATATGTTCGGCCTTTCAGCCCGTCATTGGCTTGACAAACTGATGATGGGAAGGCAAAAGTGACAGAAGGAAAGAGAAAGTTGTTCAGCAGCTGGAAGTTGGCCGACATGTGATGACTTTTCATGTCCAAAGCGGCGCGTTCAAGGTTCTTTATATTTCGAGGCGCATTTAATCATTCCTAAGTCAAAGTATCCCATATCAAAATTGTCCCAGCGATTACATGCCTGATGTGGTAACAAATGTGAAAGGAAATGAAAAACGTGGAGTTTAAAATATGATCAACCAAGCAAAATTCATGAATCCCCGGGCAATGACCAACATATTTGGGGGTATGCCTCAATTCACCGGTTCAGAATTAATGAATGTGGAACTAAGAAGAGACGGTCCTTGTTTATTGATTAGATTTATGACAAAAGAGAAAGTTGAGAATCAACCAAAACGTTGGGATAAGTGGGATGTAATCTATATTGAAATGTCTTTTATAGGCGTGCGCAATTTAAACATAAAAGATATTGGTACGGACAATATAATCAATCAATTTGAAATAGACGAGGCTGAAGAAGCAAATTCATTTAAGATTAAATGTCTTAATCAAATGCAGATTGAATGTATTTTTGAATGGGCAAGAATTGACAGGATCACTCCCGGATTATTAGATACATAAATATATATGAGGAAGCCTTTGCTTTGTGATGTCCGGACGGATCAACTAGACAGTAATTTTTAAATTATATAAGGGAGTTCGTTTAAAACATGCAAGTAAACCATATTCACGATTTTCATTTGAATCATGAAGATGCTTTTTTAAATTTGCAAATGGAGCTTAAAAGCCAAATTCAGTTAACAAAATCGATAACCGCCGATTCTTTAAAAACCTGCGCAGGTGTCGATTTAGCTTATTGGGAAGAAGATGGCGAATCAGTCGGTGTCTGCAGTATAGTAGTGTTGGATGTTAACGGCAGGAATATCATTGAAAAAGTTCATAGTGTGGGGAAAATCAATGTGCCGTATGTTCCGGGATTTCTTGCGTTCAGGGAGCTGCCTCTTATCATTGAAGCGGCAAAAAAGTTAGCGGCTGAACCTGATGTTTTTTTATTTGACGGGAACGGTTATTTGCATCATAACCATATGGGGATTGCGACACACGCATCGTTTTTTCTGAATAAACCAACTATCGGTATTGCAAAGACTTACTTGAGAATCAAACAAACCGACTTTGAGATGCCTGACGATAGAGTCGGCGCTTATACAGACATCGTGATTGACGGTGAGGTTTACGGGCGGGCTTTACGGACGAGGCAAGGCGTGAAACCCGTTTTTTTATCATGCGGAAACTTCATTGATTTAGAAAGCAGTTATCAAATTGCGATGAGCCTGGTCAATCAAGAAAGCAGACTGCCGATTCCCGTTCGGCTGGCGGATCTTGAGACACACGCTTTAAGAAAATATTATCAGGAAAATAAAAAATTTGCTGAGTAAATTCGCATCAGCTTGGAAACCAACCCGTTTTTTTATATGATAGTAAAGGAAAAATGAATCAGAAAAGTTGTGATGATTGTGAATGAAATGAAGTTATCAAAAAGGCTGCAGACTGTAGCGGAATACATACCAAAAGGGGCAGTGATGGCGGATATAGGGTCTGACCATGCTTATCTTCCCTGCTATTGTGTGCTGAATGATCTTGCTAGCGCTGCGATCGCCGGTGAAATTACGGATGGACCTTTTCTTTCTGCGAAACAGCAGGTTGAGAAATTAAATTTAAGTTCGCTTATTTCAGTGCGGAAAGGGGACGGGCTTGAAGTCATTCAAAAAGGCGAAGTGAATGCGATTGCGGTAGCCGGAATGGGGGGATCGCTCATTGCTCACATCCTGGAGTCGGGAAAGGAAAAGCTGACGGGCAGGGAACGCTTGATTTTACAGCCGAATATTCACGCTTACCATATTAGAGAGTGGCTGCATAAGGAAGGCTATGCGCTTATAAGCGAAGACATCCTTGAAGAAGACGGGAAATACTATGAGATTCTTGCAGCCGAAATCGGCGATAAGGATGCGGCATACGAAGGTATTTCTTTTGAGGCCGGCGTGCTTGTTGGTCCATTTTTAGCTAAAGAAAAAAGCGCCGTTTTTATAAAAAAATGGTCCCAAGAGCTTGAACATCTGAAAAACATTCATCAGCAAATTAAAGGTGCTGCCCCAAGCATGGAAAATCAGCAAAAACTGGATGAGCTGTCAGAGCGGATTGAAATTTTAAAGGAGGTTTTAGAACGTGGGTAAATTGGTGAACGGTCAAGAAATGATTCAACTGTTTGAACAGTTTTCCCCGAAGTCTTTGGCCGTTGAAGGAGATAAAATCGGCCTGCAGATCGGGACGCTTAATAAAAACGTCAAAAACGTCATGGTAACCCTTGACGTACTCGAAGAAACCGTGGATGAAGCGATTGCGAAAAACGTAGATTTGATTATCGCCCATCATCCTCCCGTCTTTCGGCCGCTGAAGAATATCGTGACAGATCAGCCGGGCGGGAGACTGATTGAAAAATGCATAAAACATGATATTGCAGTTTATGCGGCCCATACGAACCTTGACGTGGCTGACGGCGGTGTCAATGATATGCTGGCAGAAGCTCTGGGTCTTGAGGCTACAAAGGTGCTTGTTCCCACATATGAAGAGCCGCTTAAAAAGCTTGCTGTTTATGTGCCGAAAGATTATGAAGAACAAGTCAGGACGGCTCTTGGGAATGCGGGAGCCGGCCATATCGGGGCATACAGCCATTGCGCTTTTTCCTCAGAAGGAGTCGGCAGCTTCCGGCCGCTTGAAGAAGCAAACCCGTTTATCGGCCAATCCGGTAAGCTTGAACGGGTTGAAGAGGTCAGGATTGAGACGGTCTATCCGTCAAGCCTTGAAAAGGCCGTGTTAACGGCGATGAAGAAGGCTCATCCGTATGAAGAAGTCGCCTATGACATTTATCCGGTCGAACAAAACCCGCTCCAAAAAGGGCTCGGGCGGATCGGCACTCTGAAAGAGGAAATGACGCTTGCTGATTTTGCGCGCCATGTAAAGGAAAGGCTTCATGCGAATGGAGCGCGGATGGTCGGAAAACCCGATGCCAAAGTGAAAAAAGTAGCCGTGCTCGGCGGTGACGGAAACAAGTACATTTACGCCGCAAAACGGATGGGTGCCGATGTATACGTAACAGGAGACCTTTATTTCCATACCGCACATGATGCGATGGCGCTCGGCCTGAATGTCGTGGATCCCGGACATTACGCCGAGCACATCATGAAACAAGGCGTCGCCCAAAAGCTTTCGGAAATGTGTGCAGAGAAAAAATACGAGGTCTGCATTTTCCCTTCAGAAACCGATACAAATCCGTTTGTCTTTCTATAAGAAAAACCTGAGGCAGATGGCCTCAGGTTTTTGACTTTACTTTCGGTAATATTTTTTGCAGCGGGACTTCATGACTGGTTTTCCATGTGGACGGATCATTATGATCAAATTGCTCTAAAAAGCGGATGACTTCTTTTGTAATCGGCGTCGGTGTTGACGCTCCCGCCGTCACGGCCACCGTATCCACTCCTTCAAGCCATTCCAGCTTTAATTCGCTTAAGTCTCCGATCCGGTATGCTTTCGTGCCGGCGATTTCCTCAGAGACCTGTGCAAGGCGGTTCGAATTGTTGCTTTTTGGATCGCCGACGACGATGGTCAAATCGGCTTTTTTCGCCTGTTCAGAGACCGCTTCCTGCCGAACCTGGGTCGCCAGGCAAATTTCTTGGTGGAATTCGACATGAGGATATTTCTCTTTCACTTTTTCCATAATGTCGTGGACATCCCATTGTGACATGGTTGTCTGGTTTGTGACGATCAATTTGTCTGCATCAACGGTCAGGCGTTCGACGTCTTCTTCGGTTTCGACAAGGTGAACGATATCGGGTGCAACGCCGACCGCGCCCTCCGGTTCAGGATGGCCCTTTTTGCCAACATAGATGACATGGTAGCCTTTCGCTTTCATTTCCCTGATTAAATCGTGGGTTTTTGTCACATCGGGACAGGTCGCATCAATGGCAACAAGGCCTTTCTCCTCAGCCGCTCTCCGGACTTCGGGCGAAACGCCGTGAGCGGTGAATATAACGGTTCCCTTGTCGACCTTATTTAAAATCTCAAGCCGGTTCGGACCGTCCAAAGTATAGATGCCTTCTTTTTCAAATGCGTCTGTTACGTGTTTATTATGAACAATCATTCCCAAAATATAGATGGGTCTTGGCAGGCTTTTATCAAGAGCCGCGTTTTTGGCGATCACCATGGCGTCAACGACACCGTAGCAGTAGCCGCGCGGAGAAATTTTAATAACGTTCATTCTGTAGTCCTCCTAAAAAGAAGTAAGAGCCGGACATGATAAAAAGCCGTAAAAACGGCTTATATTCTCACAGTCTCTATAGACCTCATTATATCTGATCCTTTAGGAGATATCAAAGAATGTTATATATACAGTTTCGGGATTGACGCTCCTCCGTTTGTTCTTTTTGAGGATGAAGATTCTGGCCGGCTTGATTTTTGAACGCTCCTTTCCGCTTTTGATTTTTCCGGTTTTTTCGATTTTTCCGGTTTGGAGGAGTTCTTGCTTTGTTCAGCGGCTTTACCGGCTTCTCCGCTTTTTTCCGATTCGGATAATTCGGATTCTTGCTCTTCTTCGCTTTCGCTCGTTTCATCGTCGGCAGAGTTCAGCTGTCTGAACATTTTGACCATGCCCGGCAGGTTGCGTACGAGGGGGCCGTATTGCTGAATCATCGGCGTCACTTGCTGAGCCACGCCAAGCACTTTTTGCACATTGCCGAGCATATTTGAGATAGAAGCCGGGTTTGCAAGTCCTTGGAGCCCGCCGAGTCCGCTCCCCGTTCCGCCAAGTCCTGCTCCGGTTCCGCCGAGTCCTGCTCCGCTGCCCCCAGAAGCGGCCGATCCTCCGGGAAGAAACCTGGAAAGAAATCCTTGTATTCCTCCTCCGCCTCCGCGTGCTCCGGCCTGCTGGGCTGTGCCCATCGGATTAAAAAGCTGCTGGAGTCCTTTTTGCTGCCCGGCGGCCGGCCCCATTCTCATGCCCATGTTCCTGGGAGTGAGCAGCCTGCTCGGTCTTTGCAGCCCCGGAGGCCTTCTCATAGGCTGTTGTGGAAACATACTTGTACCTCCTTTCACATCCTTCTCTAAAGTAGGATATGCAGGTCCTTCATAAAGTGCTTTTGCCCCCGTGCCCGATTCCGGCGGTGATGATGGTTTTTTTTCGCAGGATCAGTTATAATTTAATGATGGACATGATACCAGCCTTTTTTTGAGCCGCGCGGCATAAAAAAGGATACATAAGCGCACAATTCAGCCATATAGGATAAAGCTTGGGACGCTATAAATAGGCGCTTTCCAAGAAGGAGTTGGGAAAATGAAGCAAACGAAATTTGACATGTACGATTTAAAGCCGTTTATCATAGAGGCTGTTCACCAATTGGGATTTTACGAGCCGACTGATATTCAAAAAAGGCTGATCCCTTCAGCGCTGAAAGGAGAGAGTGCCATCGGGCAGTCTCAGACGGGGACGGGTAAGACCCATGCATATCTGCTGCCGATCCTAAGCCGAATCGATCCTGACAAAACATTTGTTCAAGCCGTGATTACGGCGCCGACAAGGGAGCTCGCGAACCAGATTCATCAGGAAGTTTTGAAAATCACCAAGTTTTCGGCACCGGATGAAGCGATTCGCTCAAAATGTTTTATCGGCGGTACGGATAAGCAAAAATCGATCGATAAATTAAAAACGCAGCCCCACCTTGTTGTCGGAACGCCAGGCAGAATCGCCGATTTGATCAGGGAACAGGCGCTTGACGTCCATAAAGCGGATGCGCTTGTCATTGATGAGGCCGATTTAATGCTCGATATGGGGTTTTTGGAAGATGTCGATTTTATCGGCTCCAATATGCCTGAGAACCTGCAGATGCTCGTGTTTTCCGCGACGATCCCGGAAAAGCTGAAGCCTTTTTTGAAAAAGTATATGGAAAATCCGAAGTATGCGCACGTCGAACCGCGGCATATCACGGCAGAAAAAATAGAGCACATCCTGATTCCGTCGAGGCACAGGGATAAAAATCAGCTTTTATTAGAGGTTATGACCCATTTAAATCCGTATTTGGCAATCGTTTTTGCCAATACGAAGACGACGGCTGACGAAATCGCCGCGTTTCTTGCCGATAAGGGAATGAAAGTCGGGCTTCTTCACGGCGGTCTGACGCCGAGAGAACGCAAAAAAGTGATGAAGCAGATCGGCGATCTTGAATTCACCTATATCATCGCCACAGACTTGGCCGCAAGAGGCATCGATATAAAAGGCGTCAGCCATGTCATAAACTATGAGCTGCCGGAAGATCTTGATTTTTACGTGCACCGTGTCGGCCGGACGGCGCGCGCCGGTACATCGGGAACGGCTATGACGTTTTATGATACTTCTGACGAAGATGCGCTCGCAAGGCTCGAACAGATGGGGATTGTTTTTGAAAACATGAGGCTTGAAAAAGGCGAGTGGAAAAAGATTGATGACAGAAAACGCCGGCAAAACCGCAAGCGGACTCCGGATGAAACGGATGAAATCGCCAAGCGGCTTATCAGAAAGCCGAAAAAAGTCAAGCCGGGCTACAAGAAAAAAATGAAAACAGAAATCAATAAAATCAAAAGACAGCAAAAGAGAAAGCAATTTAGAAAAGGAAAGTAGGGGAAACAGCTTTGTTGAAAATCGGTTCTCACGTCTCAATGAGCGGAAAGCATATGCTGCTTGCGGCCAGCCAGGAAGCAAGCTCATACGGAGCCAATACGTTTATGATTTACACGGGCGCTCCGCAAAACACACGCAGGAAAAAAATCGAGGATTTGAATATTGAAGCAGGCAGGGCTCACATGGAAGAGCACGGAATCAGCGATATTGTCGTTCATGCGCCGTATATCATCAATATTGCCAACACGACGAATCCGGCGACATTTGAGCTCGGCGTCGATTTTCTCCGTTCTGAAATCGAAAGGACGGCGGCAATCGGAGCCAAGCAGATCGTTCTTCATCCGGGGGCACACGTCGGAGCCGGGGCGGAAACAGGCATAAAAAAAATCATCGAGGGGCTGAACGAAGTCATCGATCCTGAACAGGATGTCCAGATCGCTTTGGAAACGATGGCAGGCAAAGGATCTGAATGCGGCCGGACATTTGAAGAGCTCGCCCAGATCATTGACGGCGTCACCCATAACGAGCATTTATCGGTCTGCTTTGATACGTGCCATACCCATGATGCAGGCTATGATGTCGTCTCTGATTTTGACGGTGTATTAAACGAATTTGACAAAATCGTCGGAATCGACCGTTTAAAAGTGCTCCATATCAACGACAGCAAAAATGTCAAAGGAGCGAGAAAAGACCGCCACGAAAACATCGGCTTTGGGGAAATCGGCTTTGATGCGCTTCAATATATCGTCCACCACGATCAGCTTCAGGATATACCGAAAATCCTTGAGACGCCTTATGTCGGGGAAGATAAGAAGAACAAAAAGCCGCCATACCGCTTTGAAATCGAAATGCTCAGGAACAAACAATTTGATGCTGAACTGTTGGAGAAAATCAAACAGCAATAATTCAAGGGGCTTTTTTCAGCCCCTTGATACATACTGTTCAAACAGCCGGTTGAGCAGCTGAACGGCTTCTTTTGAAGTTACGGCTTCCACCTGGCTGAGCAGTTTGTTCCGTTCTTTTTCATTAAAAATGTTAATGTTTTTTCCGTTTACGAGCTTTTCCACCTCGAGCGCTTGCTTTCTAGTTACATGTATTCCGTATTGTTTTGCGTATTTGAGCACCTCATCGGCAGTCACCTGATTTAAGCGCTGCAATACGATTTTCTGAAATAAAATCACGCCCATTCCTCCCCTCTGAAATAATGTATGGCGGAAAATTAAAAATGTGTCATTTTTTTATTTCACGCTGTTAAATGATATGATAGTAAAAGAAGTAGATATGGCCAGTTCAGATAAAAAGGAGAGACAGCATGGCAACAAAAAAACAACATAAAAGGGAATCATTGGTCCGTCTGTCGTTTCGGGTCATCATGATTCTCATCGGTGCTGCCTGTGCAGCCTTAAGCATTGAATTATTTTTAGTACCAAACAACATCATCGACGGAGGCATCATCGGAATTTCGCTTATTTTGGATCACATTTTCAAGGACAACCCTTATTTGAACTTCGCGCTGTTCGTCGTGGTTCTTAACATTCCGTTTATGATATCCGGCTACAAGCACATCGGAAAAACGTTTCTCATCTCCACCATCATTGGGATTGTCAGCTTATCAGTAATTGAAACCATGTTGCATCATGTAGAAGGGGTTACGACTCAGCCCATTTTGGCAGCCGTTTTCGGAGGGCTTTTGCTCGGATTCGGCGTAGGGCTTGTTATTCGTAACGGCGGTTCTATGGATGGAACGGAAATACTGGGGATATTGTTCACAAAAAAACTCCCGTTTTCAGTAGGCGAATTCGTCATGTTCGTCAACGTTTTTATTTTTGCGTGGGCTGCTTTCATATTCGGCCTTGAGCAGGCGATGTATTCGGTCATGACGTACTACATCGCGATGAAGACGATCGATGCCGTCATTCAGGGGCTTGACGAAACGAAAGCGGTCATCATTGTGTCAGATCAGTACGAGGAGATTTCCGACGCACTTTTGCACCGTCTCGGCCGGGGAACGACAAAGCTGAAAGGAAAAGGCGGCTATTCGGATGAAGATACGGAAGTGATCTACGCCGTGGTGACAAGACTTGAAGTCACAAAGCTGAAGTCAATCGTATTTGAAATCGACAAAAACGCGTTTATTACGATTATGGATACGCACGAAACAAGAGGCGGAAAGTTTAAAAACGCCATTCATTAGGCTTTCATTTACTTTTTTAAGGATTATATGTATAATTTAAAAATGAACTGGTCAAACGATGAAGATGGTTTGCTGCATTTGGCTGCCATTTTCTTTTTGTTTGCTAAATCGTAATGATTCTGGAAAATTTGAAGGTGAGCGAAAATTGAAACAACCGATTATCGAGATGAAACATGTATCATATTCTTATGATCATCGAAATGTGATAGAAGATATCAATTTAACCATTGAGGAAGGGACGTTTCTCGGCTTGGTCGGTCCGAACGGCTCGGGAAAAACGACATTGCTCAAATGCATTCTCGGGCTCATTAAACCGCAAAAAGGGGAACTGAAACTGTTCGGCGTCCCCCAGAAAAAGTTTAAGGACTGGAATCAGATCGGATTTGTCTCACAAAAGGCAAACAGCTTTAACACCGGCTTTCCCGCTTCAGTGTACGAAGTGGTGGCAAGCGGTTTAACCGCCAAGCTCGGCCTGTTTAAACGAATGTCAAAAGAGGATAGAAAAAAAGTGGATGAGGCGATTGACGCTGTTGGAATCGGTTCCCTTAAAGGCAAGAACATCGGCGAGCTATCAGGGGGACAGCAGCAGAGAACGTTTATCGCAAGAGCCCTTGTAAGCGAGCCTAAGCTTTTGATTCTTGATGAGCCGACGGTCGGGGTTGATCAGCAGACGGTTGACAGCTTTTATCGCCTGCTTGAGAAGCTGAACAGGGAAAAAGGAATTACATTGATTCTCGTCACTCATGATGTAGGCACGGTTTCCGATAAAGTTACACATGTTGCCTGCATGAATAAACATCTTCATTTTCATGGCAATGCAGACGAATTTGAACAGGTGACAGATCGGGATCTTTCGCAATTTTACGGGCACGATGTCCAGGCCCTCAGCCACGATCACCATCACCACGGAGGACAAGAAACATGCTGACACCTTTTTTTCATTATGAGTTTTTGCAAAACGCATTTATTTCCGGTTTATTAATCGGCCTTATCGCTCCTTTGCTCGGGGTGTTTATCGTCGTCAGACGGCTGTCGTTGATTGCTGATGCCCTCAGCCACGTTTCGTTGGCAGGGATTGCGGCAAGCCTTTATTTAGGAAGCCGGTTTACGATGCTCGCCGGTATCAGTCCGATCTATTTCGGAATGCTGTTCTCGGTAACAGGCTCTTTAATCATCGAGAAACTCAGGACGGTATATAAACATTACCAGGAGCTTGCGATTCCGATTATCATGTCGGGAGGCATCGGTATTTCCGTTATTTTTATTTCGCTTGCAGACGGATTTAACACAGACTTGTTCAGCTATTTATTCGGCAGCGTCAGCGCGGTGTCAAGAGAGGATCTGCTTGTGATCATCGGAATTTCTGCCGCCGTTTTGATCGTCATTTTTTCCCTTTTTAAAGAGCTGTTTTTGCTTTCGTTTGATGAAGAGCATGCCAAAGCGTCGGGAATTTCAGCCAAATGGATTCATTTTATCTTTATCCTGATCGTCGCGCTCGTGATTGCGGCTTCGATGAGAATCGTCGGCACATTGCTCGTTTCCGCGCTGATGACGCTTCCCGTCGCGGCCAGCATGCGCATTGCAAAAGGGTTTAAACAGGCGATTTTCTTTTCTGTTTTGTTCGGGGAACTGTCCGTCATTCTCGGACTTATCCTTGCTTATCAATTGGATCTCGCCCCGGGGGGAACGATCGTGCTGCTGTCCATTCTCATACTGATATTGTGTATCAGCTACAACAAAATCAAAAGGGGGATTCGCCGTGAACGTACAGGAAGCGCTTGATCTATTGAAGGAAAAAGGCTATAAATACACAAGCAAAAGGGAGGATATGCTTCAGCTTTTTAGTGATTCTGATAAATATTTAACGGCGAAAAACGTACTTTCAGCTTTAAACGATGATTATCCGGGCTTGAGCTTTGATACGATTTACAGAAACCTGTCTCTATTTGAGGAGTTCGGCATTTTGGAAACGACCGAGCTTTCAGGGGAGAAAATGTTCCGTTTTAAATGCTCTTCCGCTCATCACCACCATCATTTCATTTGCATGGCCTGCGGAAAAACAAAGGAAATCGAATTGTGTCCGATGGAAAAGCTTACAGACGATCTTGACGGTTATCAGATCAGCGGGCATAAGTTTGAAATTTACGGCACCTGTCCCGGCTGTGAGGAAAAAAGCGCGGAAGTATAAGCAAAACCGGCATACACGATATGCCGGTTTTTTATGATGAACATCTTACATGCCTTTGGCCGTTTCGAGGGCTTTCCGGTTGTTCTTCAGCCAGTCCGCCGCTTCCAGCCAGCTGTTGACTCTGACAATGTTGGAGTCGGTCGGGAGCTGATTGTACGGGGTGTTGAACAAAAGGACCGGTATATTGGCTTCTTTTGCAATCATAGTCGCATTCCCGTGATGGTCTTCAAAGAAAACATCCACTCCGTGTTTCAAAACGGCTTCGAGCTTATCATGGCCGCCGACGAGCTCAATATCGTCGTAATGAACGCCGTTCTTGCGAAACCAATCGAATGTAATATCCTTCAAATGGTGTCTTCTTGCCGTTATATAGATCAGCCTGCAGTGATCTTTTAATTCATCGAGGGTCTGTTTGGCGTACTCTGCAAGCAATGCTTCTCTATAGATGCGCGGCTCGTTTTCGTTCATCCATTCCCAAAATTCCTCAGCAGATATATTTAAAAGTTTTGTCAAGTCATATTCCTTTATATCTTCCAGCGTAATGGACAGGCTGAATGCCTCGTTTAAATAGGGAACAAATGTGTCTTGAGCCGTGATCGTACCGTCAATATCGATTCCTAAATGTAACATGTCCACACTCCTTATTCTCCATTCCTTCAGTGTATCATAAACTTTTAACATTTACAGTAAAGTTTAGCAAACATGAATCAGTCTAAAATGCTTAAACTATAAATGCTCCTTTATGGACTCTAAGAGGGGGGATAACGAATGGAAAGAGGACAAAATGTCAATGATCATAACCGTGATCGTTATGACAGTAACTTAGTCGATGCAAATTTGGATCGTGATGACTTTTTAGAAGAAACGGCAGCAGAAGTTGCCCCGCAGCCGTATCGCACAGAAAAACGCGATAATGGCGCAAGGGATCGAGATGCAGATGCCGCCGGCGGAAGGATTACCGGATATATCGCGTTAGCTCTGTCGATTATTTCTTTGTTTATGCTTCCTGTTCTGTTGGGAATCGCAGGAATCATTGTCGGCTATATCGCCAGAAGACAAGGAGCAGCTGGCTTGGGAGCTTGGGCGATGGGAATCGGTGCCGTTTCGCTAGTGCTTGGCATATTTGTAGCCCCGTTTTTCTAATGGAAAAGCTTGACGGACATCCGTCAAGCTTTTTTAGTGGTCATGTGTTTAATTTTTCTTTTTCGGCGGCTTGTTTGGCATAATGTTCTTCCGCCAGTTTGTCGATTTCTTTTTTCAGTTCCTCGACCATCGTTTCTTCCGGAACTTTGCGGACGATTTCGCCTTTCATGAAAAGCAGGCCTTCGCCGCGGGCGCCTGCAATGCCGATATCCGCCTCCCGGGCTTCACCGGGACCGTTTACAGCGCAGCCCAGAACGGCAACTTTAATCGGAGCCTTGATTTTGGCGATGTAGTCTTCGACTTCGTTTGCGATCGAGATCAAGTCGATTTCGATCCGTCCGCATGTCGGGCAGGAAATCAGTGTGGCCGCATTTGCCGCGAGTCCAAATGATTTCAGCAGTTCCCTTGCGACTTTCACTTCTTCAACCGGATCAGCGCTCAAGGACACGCGGAGGGTGTTTCCGATTCCTTTTGAAAGGATCGCGCCAAGACCCGCTGCGCTTTTCACCGTGCCGGCAAACAATGTTCCGGATTCGGTGATTCCGAGATGAAGCGGATAGTCAAAGGCTTTTGCCGCTTTTTCATAGGCTTCAATGGCAAGGTTGACATCCGATGCCTTCATGCTGACGATGATATCGTGGAAATCGAGGTCCTCAAGAATCTTGATATGATGGAGGGCGCTTTCGACCATGCCGTCAGCTGTCGGATAACCGTATTTCTCAAGGATCCGTTTTTCAAGTGAACCTGCGTTGACGCCGATGCGGATCGGAATCCCTTTTTCCTTGGCGGCGTTGACGACGGCTTCGACTTTTTCGCGGCGTCCGATATTTCCGGGATTGATGCGGATTTTATCCGCCCCGCCTTCAATGGCTTTCAAAGCCAGTTTATAGTTAAAATGAATATCCACGACAAGCGGGATGGATATCCTTTTTTTGATCTCAGGAATGGCGTCGGCAGCCCGTTCATCCGGACAGGCAACGCGGACGATTTGACAGCCGGCTTCTTCAAGCCGTTTGATTTCGGCAACCGTTGCTTCGACATCGTGTGTTTTTGTCGTTGTCATGCTTTGAATCACGACTTCGTTGTTACCGCCTATTGTTAAAGGCCCTACTTTGACAGGGCGCGTTTTTGTACGATGTGTGATTTCACTCACTTTGATTCGCTCCTTAAGTATAATTCTAGAGGCGCTGCTCTTTCTTATACCATATCGTTTACAAATCCTATTGTAACAGCACGTTCATGAAACTGACAAGAAATTAACGCTTAATCCTCCCGGTAGACCGGGAACTTGTACGTAACCCCGGCCTGAATGCTTCCCGCTTTTACATTCGGATTCAGCGCTTCGAAGTCTTCTGCCATCTGATCGGCGGGAACGCCGGTTTGTCCGATGATTGAAAAGACGGTATCACCGGGTTTCACGGTGACCGTTTTGTATTCGATACCGTCTGATGCAGCGTGTGCCGCTGTAGAAACAGGCATTGCATTCTGTGGAATCGTGCCCGATTTCAAGTCATAATAAACGATGAACAAGCTCAGTAAAATAGAAAGAAGTACGATGAGACGCTTCATTGGACTTGTCCCCATTTCAATCATTTTTTACTATGTTACGCTTGTTCGATGTTCGGCATGACTACAAATTATTTCACTTTCAGTTTTGCTTAGCCGGCGTTTCTTTCACGGCAAGGAAAAGCATCACAAAATTGACAAACCAGTACAGCAATTGCTGGCTCGGCACGACGGCCTGAAGGCTGTCCATAATGATGAAGAATACAGTGGCCAGCGTGATGGAATATGCCGACATCACCCAAAGCTGTTTATAGGAAAGCTTTTTCCTCAGACTGTTGCGGATGAACAGGCCGATAACGGCAAGGACGCTGACGTTAATAAATTTACCTGCAGCCGTCGACAGAAACAAAAGCACGCACAATACGGGGACGATCACGGTTTTATTTTGTTCAACGAGAGTCATGATGTCCTGTTTTGTCATTTCTTCGGGGAGCATCTTGTAAGGCATCTCCTGGGCTTGTCCGTCTATTGCGATGACAAACTTGTCTTTAAGGATGCCGACCGAATTGCGCTTCTCTTGTATCTGTTTTGATCCATAGGCGCCTGTCGGATCAAGGACAATGACAAATCCGAATGACTGTGATTCGATCGGTTTTTTTGCATCTGTATGTAATGATCCGTCTTTAATCGAGAAAGCGGGGAATTCTTTTACCGCAGACTGAAAGCTGTTCATCGTTTGCACGACTCCGCTCGAGATATGGTAAAGGTTTGGAAGAGCGGCGAGAATGCTGAGCAAAAAGACGAAAAAAATAGTTTTTCCTACTCCTTGAAATCGCGTTTTGGCAATTGCCGGAGGGGAATATGTGCTTTTAAAAAATAGCTGAAAGATATTCATTCGGTTTTCACTTCCCATTTCTATAGTGTATCTGCATTATTGTATCGTCAGGAAAGAGTGAATACAAGGAACTTACGCTAAGGTATAATAAAAAGCATGACAAGGATTGGGGGGAAACGATTGGACATTTTATACTGGATCATTGTGGCGGCAATGTTTGTGATCGCTTTTGCCGGTTTGGTCTTTCCGATCATTCCGAGCGTCGTGTTTATAATCGCCGGTTTTGTTCTGTATGGATTCTTTTTTACGTTCGCACATTATTCATATATGTTTTGGATTGTTGAAGGAATATTTACAGCAGCTTTGTTTGCGGCTGATTACGTCGCAAACCTTCTTGGGGTCAAGCGCTTCGGCGGAAGCAGGGCGGCGGTGTGGGGAAGCACGGCCGGCCTGTTGATCGGCCCCTTCGTGATACCGGTGGCGGGCATTATCCTCGGGCCGTTTATCGGGGCGCTCTTAGGAGAGATGCTCGTCCACAAAAAGGACATCAAGACCGCTCTCAAAATAGGAGCCGGTTCGCTGATCGGCTTTTTAACGGGCGCTTTGGCGAAAAGCGTGATTCAGTTGATTATGATTGGGTATTTTTTATATACCGTTTTGCATTGAAAAAAATGTCTGGAAGATGTTTAAAATGAAGAGGGATCGGTTAAAGTTTAGTATGTCCGCCCGAAATGCAAATTGTGATCGTTTTGTGAGCATTACCATTGAAACACGCCTTTTCTTTTGATACATTGAAAGAGGAAAGGCTTGCTAATGGCGGCATTTCAGTACATACAATTTTAAGGAGGAATCGATAATGGCTTACAAACTTCCAGAATTACCTTATGCTTACGATGCGTTAGAACCGCACATCGACAAAGAAACGATGAACATTCACCATACGAAGCACCATAACACATACGTTACAAAATTAAACGAAGCGGTGGCCGGCAAACAAGATCTTGAAAGCAAATCTGTTGAAGAGCTTGTTTCAAACCTTGATGCTGTTCCTGAAGACATCCGCACTGCGGTCCGCAACAACGGCGGCGGACATGCCAACCATTCGCTTTTCTGGAAGCTGCTTTCTCCAAACGGCGGAGGCGCTCCTACAGGAGAATTGGCTGAAGCGATCGACAAAAAATTCGGCAGCTTTGACCAATTCAAAGAACAATTCGCAAATGCGGCAGCAGGACGCTTTGGTTCCGGCTGGGCATGGCTTGTTGTCAACAATGGCGAACTTGAAATCACAAGCACGCCAAACCAGGATTCCCCGCTTTCAGAAGGCAAAACGCCAATTTTGGGACTTGACGTTTGGGAGCACGCTTACTACCTGAACTACCAAAACCGCCGTCCTGATTACATCAAAGCATTCTGGAGCGTTGTGAATTGGGATGAAGTGGCACGCCTTTACAGTGAAGCAAAATAATCTAAAACAATGATGAAAGGCCCGCTAAAAAGCGGGCTTTTTAGTATGGCGGTGAAGTCAACTATCGAGGATAAAATCGATAGTTGCAAAAAACTCAAATTAAAGCACTCCTCAGCTTGGTTTGAAAACGCTTGAAGTCTAGGAAGGGCGAGCATCGGAGCGGAGCGTATTAAAATACGTGAGCACCGAAGCGGAGCCGTGACGACGAATGCAAGCGTTTGTCAACAAGCTGAGAGGCCCGCTAAAAAGCGGGCTTTTTTATTTTGCCTTTCCAAGTACATAACTGACTTTTGATGTGACAGACTAAGGAGTATCAGAAAAGGGGAGTCAGTTATGAGCAAACTCAAAAACATAATAGGCGATGTTGAAGTAAACAGAGACTTGCTGCTTTTGCTTACTGTCGGCGGCCTTTATTCGCTGAGCATTGCCCTTTCAAATACGTTCGTGAATGTGTACCTGTGGAAGCAGTCCGGAAAGTTTCTTGATTTGGCGATTTACAATTTGTCGATCGTCGTTATGCAGCCGTTGACATTTATGCTCGCGGGACGGTTGGCGAAAACGATCGACAGGGTGTTTATTTTGCGGTTCGGCGTAACGTTTTTGGCCGTTTTTTATTTAACGGTTCTTCTGGCGGGGGAAAATGCAGCGTCACGATTGGTGCTTCTCGGCGGTGTCCTTGGCATCGGCTATGGGTTTTATTGGCTCGCTTTTAATGTGCTGACGTTTGAAATCACAGAACCGGAAACGAGGGATTTTTTTAACGGATTTCTTGGCGTATTGTCGTCGGGCGCAGGAATGATCGGGCCGATTGTCGCAGGTTATGTGATTTCACGGCTTGCCGATAACACCGGCTATACCTTGATCTTCAGCTTGTCACTCGCTTTATTTACGATTGCCGTCATCACGAGCTTTTTCCTCAAACGGAGGGAATCGCGCGGACGGTATATTTTAAAAAAGATCTGGGCGGAACGAAATGAAGATGCAAGCTGGCGCAATATCACCAATGCACATTTTTTCCAGGGGCTGAGAGAAGGAATCTTTGTTTTTTTGATCAATGTCTTCGTGTTCATCACGACAAAAAGCGAGCTTGCTTTGGGAAAATTCGGACTGGTCAATTCAGCTGTTTCTTTTTTTGCATACTTCTTTGCCACACGGCTGATTAAAAAAAGGGCGCGCAAAAAAGCGATTCTTTTAGGGGGCCTCATCTTATTCGGATCATTGTTCCTGATTTTATTCAACATGACCTATGTGACCCTGCTCCTTTACGCGGTGGCGATTGCGATCGGTTACCCGATCCTCCTTGTTCCGTACTCATCGCTGACATATGACGTGATCGGAAAGGCGAGATACGCGAGAAAGGCGCGGATTGAATATATCGTCGTGCGGGAGGTTTTTCTCAACATGGGTCGTGTCGTGTCTATCTTGGTTTTCTTATTGCTCGTGCTTTTATTAAAAGACGATCTGGGCATTACGGTTTCATTGGTTCTGCTTGGCGCAGGCCATACGCTGATCTACTATTTCGTTAAAGATATCCGCCTGACGGAGCCCGCTCAGGAAACGGTCGGAGAGGACGCACACAAGCAGAGAGCAGAGCCTAATTTTTTGGAAGGAAAAAGATAAGGGAAAATAGTAGAAAAATGTCGCAGAACGCTTTACAATGTAAAATGGCACCTTTAATTAAGGTGTCTTTTCTTTCTTGAAAAAGGTGATGTTGAATGAGGAAAAACAAGTTGAAAACCGAAAAGCGGAAATCGCTGCCCATCAGGCTGAATATACTGTTTCTGCTCGCTTTTATCATTTTTACGGTTGTCATCGTCCGCCTTGGCATGGTGCAGATCGTGTACGGAGAAGACTATACAAACGCAGTGCAGAAGCAGGAGGAAACAGACGTCTCCTCGACTGTTCCGCGGGGAAAAATATATGACAGGAACTTGAATACGATCGTTACAAATAAGCCGCTTAATGCGATTACATACACAAGGACAGCCTCAACCTCACAAAAAGAACGGCTGTCTGTCGCAAAAAAGCTGGCGGACATGATTGACGTCGATACCGACAAGGTAACAGAGCGGGACAAAAAGGACTACTGGATCCTGACGAGATCGAAGGAAGCGGAAAAGCTGATTACCGCTGCAGACCGCAAAAAAGTGAAGGACGGAAAATTGAAGGAAGACGATTTATACCAGCTTCAGCTTGAGAGGATCTCAAAAAGCATGCTCAACGAATTGACCGAAAAGGACATGAAAATCCTTGCGATCAAACGCCAGATGGACTCAGGCTATGCATTGACGCCGCAATATATTAAAAACAAAGGTGTTACGGCAAAAGAGATGGCCTATGTCAGCGAGCATCTTGACGAGCTTCCGGGAGTGGACGTAACATCGGATTGGGAGCGCGACTATCCGTTCAATGGTCTCCTCAGGACGATGATCGGCAGCATTTCAAGCTCGAATGAAGGGCTTCCGAAAAACATGCTGGATCATTATTTGTCCCTCGGCTACAACCGGAACGACCGGGTCGGAAAAAGCTACCTTGAAGCCCAGTATGAGGACGTGTTGCAGGGGCAAAAAGAAAAGGTAAAAAGCATAAGCGGCAAATCCGGAAATGTCATTGACACACAAGTCGTTTCAAAAGGAAAAAGCGGCAAAGACTTAGTGCTGACAGTCGATGTCCAGATGCAAAAAGCAATCGAGAAAATTATCGAAGACGAGCTGAAAAATGCAAAACTTACAAAAAGCGCTCCCCTTCTTGACCGCGCGTTTGTCGTCATGATGGATCCTAGAAACGGGGAAGTGTTGTCGATTGCCGGGAAACAGATCAAGACGAAGAACGGCAAACTGAAATTTGATGACTATGCTCTCGGCACGATGACATCGTCATATGCCATGGGATCGGCCGTTAAAGGCGCGACCGTTTTAACGGGGCTGGAGACAGGCGCGATCAATTTAAATACGACGTTTAAAGATGAACCGCTGTGGATCGGATCAGGACCTGGCGTTAAACCGAAAAAATCGTGGACAAACGGCTTGGGAACATTGGGTATCGAGGGAGCGCTTGAACAATCGTCAAACGTCTTTATGTTTAAAACGGCCATCGCGCTCGGCAAAGGGCAATATAAGCCGCATCAGCCGCTAGACATAAACACGAAAGCGTTCGATACATTCAGATACTATTTCAGTCAATTCGGCCTCGGCGTGCAAACGGGAATCGATCTTCCGAATGAAATGACGGGGTATAAAGGCTCGCAAAAACTGCCTGGTTTCCTGCTTGACTTCGCCATCGGCCAGTACGATACGTATACACCGCTGCAATTGGCGCAGTATGTTTCAACGATCGCAAACGGCGGATACCGCATGAAGCCGCAGATCGTCAAGGAAATCAGAGAGCCTGATTCGAAAAAAGGCATCGGTGCCGTCACACAGGCCGTTCAGCCGGAAGTGCTGAACAAAATCGACATGAGCGAAACGTATCTCAAAGAAGTGCAAGAAGGATTCAGGCGTGTGATGACTAAAGGTACCGCAGCTGGGCAGTTTGCATCGGCAAAATACAAACCTGCCGGTAAAACAGGAACGGCTGAGTCGTACTATGATGGACCGGACAAATCGAAAACGGGAACGAAAACATACAATACAACGCTTGTCGCCTACGCACCGTACGATAATCCGGAAGTCGCAATTTCCGTCGTGGTTCCTTGGCCTTATAACGACTATAGTAGGCGTTATTCCATCACAAACGAAATCGGCAGAAAAGTGCTTGATAAGTATTTCGAACTGAAATCGAAACAGGCAAAAGACAATACTGCAGAAAAAAATATGAACAAGATTGAAAAAGAAGCTAACGAATAAGCGCTTCTTTCTGGAACGCCCGCATCCAAGCGGGCGTTTTTTTACCTCAAGGTTCCCCTTCAACCCCTGTTTTATACAAAATTCAAGCTTCTTTTACAAAACCTTAATAATTCATTTAAACAAGATTAACACTGAAAAGTTACGCTATACACGTAGGACAAATTACACATTTACGCGGGAGGATTAAGAAGTGAAATCATTTAAAAAAGTCACACTGATGTTCATCATGTCCGTTTTAGTTGTCTTCGCAGCAGCTTGCGGAAGCAGTAGTACGAACGGCAGCAGCTCGGGAGAAGGCAAACAAAGCGATAAAGCAGAGGATAAGGCTTCAGGATCTTTGACGATTTCCGGTTCTTCGGCGATGCAGCCGCTCGTGTTAGCCGCGGCTGAAAAATTCATGGATGAAAATCCGGATGCCGATATTCAGGTGCAGGCAGGAGGTTCTGGAACGGGCCTTTCTCAAGTAGCTGAAGGAACGGTTCAAATCGGAAACTCCGACGTATTTGCTGAAGAAAAAGAAGGCATCCCTGCCAAGGAGCTTGTTGACCATCAAGTCGCAGTAGTCGGCATGGCGGCAGCCGTTAATCCGGAAGTGGGCGTTAAGGATATTTCATTAGAAGATCTGAAAAAGGTGTTTACAGGAAAGATCAAAAACTGGAAAGAACTTGGCGGCAAAGATCAAAAGATCACCCTCGTTAACCGTCCTGATTCTTCAGGAACCCGTGCGACATTTGTTAAATATGCGCTTGACGGAGAAACTCCTGCTGAAGGCATCACCGAGGATTCTTCAAACACGGTGAAAAAGTTAATTGCTGAAACACCGGGAGCGATCGGCTATCTTGCATTTTCATATATCAAAGACAACTCTATCACTCCTCTTTCAATTGACGGAGTGAAACCGACCGCAGAAAATGTGCAAAAAGGAAAATTCCCGATTTGGGCTTATGAGCATTCTTATACAAAAGGCGAGCCTACAGGTTTGGCTAAAAAGTTCCTCGATTATTTGATGAGCGACGAAATCCAAAAATCGATCGTCACGGATCAGGGCTATATTCCTGTAACAGACATGGAAGTAAAACGTGACGCAAGCGGTAAACAATCGGATAAATAATAAAGTTAGGCCGGGAAAGTGTGCTCCTGACACTTTCCCTATTATGACTTGTTTTAATAGGAGTGTAAAAAATGGTTCAAAAAATAGAGAAACTGTCCGCAGAAGAGCGGCTGATCAGCTCCAAACAAAATCGTAAAATGGATGAAGTCCGCGGGAAGATACTGGTCGCATCGTGCGCGTTTATTATGATGGCGGCGGCGATTTCGATTACAATCTTCCTCGGAAACAAGGGGTTGCAATCTTTTCTGGCTAACGGTGTAAGTCCGATTGAGTTCTTAACCAGTCTAGATTGGAATCCAACAAACCAAAACCCTGAATTCGGAGCGCTTCCGTTTATTCTCGGGTCATTTGCTGTAACCTTTCTTGCAGCTTTGATTGCTGCACCGCTTGGAATCGGAGGCGCGATATTCATGACCGAAATCGCACCTTCGTGGGGAAGAAAAGTATTGCAGCCGGTTGTCGAATTGCTTGTTGGCATTCCTTCCGTCGTTTATGGATTCATAGGCCTTACAGTATTAGTGCCGTTCATCAGTCATCTGAAAACAAGCGGATCGGGGCACAGTCTGCTGGCGGGAACGATTGTCCTGGCTGTCATGATTTTGCCGACGGTCACTTCAATTTCCACGGATGCGCTCAGCTCGCTGCCGAAAAGCCTGAGGGAAGGATCGTATGCACTGGGTGCAACGAGATGGCAGACGATCAGAAAGGTGCTGATTCCTGCCGCTCTGCCGTCGCTGCTTACGGCGGTTGTGCTCGGAATGGCGAGGGCGTTCGGAGAAGCGCTCGCCGTGCAGATGGTGATCGGAAACTCAAGGAATCTTTTTGAGAGTCTCTTGGATCCAGCGGGAACATTGACAACGATTATTACGTTAAACATGGGACATACAACGTATGGAAGCGTGGAAAACAATACGCTTTGGTCGATGGGGCTCGTTCTGTTGATCATGTCGTTCTTGTTCATTCTGCTGATCCGATATCTGTCATCCAGGAGGAAACTGTAATGAACAGCAAAGTAACTGATCGTATCGCAACTGGTGTTTTCGGATTGATCGCCGCGGTGATCACCGCGATTCTCGTCGGGTTGTTTTCTTATATTATCGTAGGCGGTTTTTCGCATATCAGCCTCGAATTTTTAACGTCGCGTTCCAGCGCACTGTCAAGCGGAGGAGGCATTCGGGATCAGCTGTTCAACTCGTTTTACATTTTGGTGCTGACCATGATCATCACTGTTCCGCTCGGAGTGGGCGGCGGTATATATATGGCAGAATATGCGCCTGACAACAAGCTGACCGACTTTATCCGCATCTGTATCGAAGTGCTGTCATCCCTTCCTTCCATCGTTATGGGGATGTTCGGCATGCTGGTATTTGTCAACCTGACCGGCTGGGGATACACCATTATCGGCGGAGCCCTGGCGCTGACGGTCTTTAACCTGCCTGTGATGGTGCGGGTGACAGAGGACGCGATCCGCTCGGTTCCGAAAGAGCAAAAAGAAGCATCTCTGGCACTGGGCGTTTCGAAATGGCATACGATTAAAACCGTTTTAATCCCGGGGGCAGTCCCGTCGATTATTACGGGGGCAATCCTTGCGTCAGGACGCGTTTTTGGTGAGGCGGCCGCCTTATTATTTACGGCGGGCCTGACAACGCCGAGACTGAATTTTGCCGATTGGAATCCTTTTTCGGAAACGTCTCCGCTCAATATTTTCAGACCGGCGGAAACGCTTGCCGTCCATATTTGGAACGTCAATACACAGGGCATTATTCCTGATGCGGAAGCGATCGCAAACGGCGGGTCAGCTGTTCTCGTTTTGTCCGTCCTGCTGTTTAATCTTGCCGCAAGATGGCTTGGCTCCTTTATTCATAAGAAACTAACGGCTCATAAATAAAAAGGAAGGGTGACATCTGATGGTTCAAATTCCGGCTTTGGAGATCGCGCGTGAGACGATTGGAATTGCGCCGCTGCCCGAAACGAAAGAACACATTTTAAAAGTGGAGAACTTAAATATATATTATGGAGAGAAACGGGCTGTCAACGATATTTCTTTCGATATTGACAAACATGCTGTTACAGCTCTGATCGGTCCGTCAGGCTGCGGAAAATCAACTTTTCTAAGAAGCATTAACCGAATGAACGACCTGATCGCATCCGCCAGAACGACGGGCAAAATCGTATATGAAGGGGTTAATATTCTGGATTCGAACATCAACGTTGTCAATCTCAGAAGGGAAATCGGGATGGTCTTTCAGAAGCCGAATCCTTTTCCGAAATCGATTTATCACAACATTACCCATGCGTTAAAATATGCGGGAGAACGAAGGAGATCGGTGCTGGATGATATCGTGGAAGAAAGCTTGACAAAAGCCGCATTGTGGGATGAAGTGAAAGACAGGCTCCATCAGTCGGCACTGTCATTGTCCGGAGGCCAGCAGCAGCGGCTCTGCATCGCGCGGACGCTTGCCATGAAGCCGGAAGTGCTGCTGCTGGATGAACCGGCTTCTGCCCTTGACCCGATTTCAAACGCGAAAATAGAGGAATTAATCGTTGCGTTAAAAAAGGAATATTCGATCATCATTGTCACACACAATATGCAGCAGGCTTCAAGAATTTCCGATAAAACGGCATTTTTTCTGAACGGTGATCTGGTTGAATACGACCGGACGGAAAAAATCTTCACCAATCCATCAGAAAAAAAGACAGACGATTATATCAACGGCAGATTTGGATAAGGAGGACGGCTTCATGAGCGCAGTTGCAGCAGTAAAGCAAAAAGAGGTGTACCGGATCAGCGATTTGAATCTGTGGTACGGCAGCCACCATGCATTAAAAAATATTAACCTGACCATTCCGGAATACGAAATTACCGCGATCATCGGCCCGTCAGGCTGCGGAAAATCGACTTTTATTAAGACGCTGAATCTGATGATCAATATGGTTCCAAACGTTAAAATGACCGGCGAAATCGTCTATGACGGAAAAAATGTGCTGAACAGCAAAATCGATCTTGTCGAATTAAGAAAAAAAGTCGGTATGGTGTTTCAAAAAGGAAATCCGTTCCCGCAGTCGATCTTTGATAATGTCGCATACGGACCGCGAATCCACGGATTAAAAAATAAAAAAGAATTGCACGAAAGAGTGGAAAAAGCGCTGATTGACGTGGCGTTGTGGGATGAAGTAAAAGACCGCCTTCAAGCCCCGGCGCTTGGCCTTTCCGGAGGCCAGCAGCAGCGTTTGTGCATCGCAAGAGCACTCGCAACGAATCCGGATGTTTTGCTGATGGATGAGCCGACATCGGCATTAGACCCTGTATCCACCTTGAAAATCGAAGAGCTCATGCTGAAGCTGAAAGAAAAGTACACGATCGCCATCGTGACTCATAATATGCAGCAGGCTTCCAGGATTTCTGACCAGACCGCTTTTTTCCTGATGGGAGAGCTCATCGAATGTAACGATACGTTTAAAATGTTTTCGTCTCCGGACGATGTGAGGACAAAAGATTATATTACCGGCCGATTTGGCTGATGGTAATGGCAGGCTGCCGACTCTCATCGGCAGCCTTTTTATGATGCGAGGGGGTTCTTTCGGTCAACGGAAGGAAGTCGTTAGAAGAGGCTTTTTTGGCATTGGCAATAGCAAAAAAACAGGCTGTATTGAGACAGCCTGTTTTTTAACGGGATAGAGCCTTGACGATGCTTTTTAAGCTCGATCCGCGCTTTAATTCGTATTTGCCTGCGCGGATTTTAGATTCGTAGCCCGCGTCTTTTACATAGTCTTTAAAATCATCTGCTGATGGGACAACCTTTTCTTTTTCGAGAATATCGGCAACCTCTGCCGTGCTCATGCCTTTTTTGATCTCAAGCTTGTATTTGGAGCCTTTTTTCGGCTCGTTATCTTGTCCTGAGTCTTTCTCATTTTGGCTGGCGTCATCCTGTTTTAGCGCCTTTTCTTTATATTGCAGAAGGTCCTGGTAATCTGTTCGTGTAAGCGAGACCTGATCATTGTCTTTCAAATATGTTTTGACATCGGCTTCACTGACTTTGTTTTTTGAAGATTCTGCGTTTCCGCTGCCCGTCAGGTAAAATGTGCCCGCCAGAACAGCCGTCGCCAAAATCATTCCCCCGGCGAAAGCTTGTACACTTTGTCTGGTCATACGAGCACCCTCTCATTATCCTTGATGATCGCTTTTACATCTTCAACAGAGACATGCTCTGCTTTTGCAATCGCTTCTTCTGACATGCCGTTTTGATATTTTGAAAGAATTTGTTTTGCGATATGCTGGCTGATCCCTGCGTTCGGTCTGCGGACAACGACGTTTGAATCGAGGAGCTCTTCTTCAAGCACTGTCATTTTCTTTTTCAGCTTATAGATTTCCTGCATGGCGGACAGCTGGAGCGTTTCCAGTTCCTGTTCAACTTCTTTAATCGGTTCTCTCTGAAAATATGAGAATGCGATCAGCGCAATGCTGACAACGAGCAGCGCAATGATAGCAATTTCCACGTTCATCACCTTCAATTCTTATTTTCTCCTTCTTTTTTATACCATAAAAACGCTTGCTTCAAAAGGAATTAATAAAAAAAATAAAAAATTTGTCGACAAAATTCATTTTCATTGGTGCTTTTGTATGGTGTATAAGGAAACAAGCTCTTCGGGGAGCGGCATGATTGTGAAGCGGCGAGCCGGGAAAACGCCTTTTCAATATAATATTCGAAACGGTTTTTCGTTTTCTAGCGATCGTTTGCAAATAGATTCCGAACATAAGCCCCCGGAGTTGAGGATTTTATCCTGCCAGCGGTCTAAGCCGTGCCTTGGCGATTGATGAACTCTTTCAGGACTTACGCTCCTAAAGAGGACAAAGAAAAGGGGAAGGCTTTTATTTTCGGCCTGCATGACCGGCAAACAGCAGAAAAGCATTTTGGGAAGGCGTATATGTCTCAAAACTTTTGGCTAAACCCGCACAAACTGAAAAAAACGCCTGGCATTCCGGCTTCAATAGTGGTATTATAGATAGGTCTGAACAGCAAATGATATATAGTTTGGAGGGAAAATAAATGCGCGTAAATATTACTTTGGCTTGCACTGAATGCGGCGAGCGTAACTATATTTCTAAAAAGAACAAGCGTAACAACCCGGATCGCGTTGAATTCAAAAAGTATTGCCCACGTGACAAAAAATCAACTTTACATCGCGAAACAAAGTAAGCAGCAGGAATTTTCCTGCTGTTTTTTTCAATTTGAAAGGGGGATCGATGTGAAGCGTTCGTTAAGAAGCGAGGTCAGAAATCAACTTGCAAAGCTTACGGATCAGGAATTTCGGCAAAAAACAAAGGCGATCCAGCAGGCGTTTTTAGAGTCGAAGGAGTGGGCGGATTCTTCTGTCATCGCCATGACCATCTCAAGAAAGCCGGAGATTCCGACAAGGCCGATTATTGAGCGGGCTTGGCGCGAAGGCAAGACGGTGTGTATTCCAAAATGCCTCCCTGAAACAAAAGGGATGCATTTCCGCCGCTTCAAAGATGACAGCGAGCTGGAGGTCGTCTACTTCGGGCTCCAGGAGCCGATCATACATAAAACAGAGCTGATCAAGCCGGAGGATATCGACCTTATCGTCGTTCCGGGGATATGCTTTGACCTTGAGGGCTATAGGATCGGTTATGGCGGCGGTTATTATGACCGGTATTTGGAGGGCTTTATGAATGAGACGGCGTCGCTTGCCTTTCATTGCCAAATCGTTGAGCGCGTTCCCCGCGAGGTGCACGATATCCCGGTGAAGCAAATTTTCACCGAGGAAAGGACATTCGTTTGCCGCTGAATAAATATTGTAAAATGAGACACGATACGGTTATAGGAGGGATGATATGAGGAAAATGACTTTTATTGTACTGGGCACGCTTGCCGCACTCGTATTTTTTCAAAACCGCTATCGTGTGATCAATTTCATTCTTGGCCGCGACAGAATCCGCCACTACTTCATTCATTGGATCATGAGAATTCCGTTTATCCGAAACAAGTTTATCCAGCAGGCGTTTTAAATCCCGTTTCAAAAACGGGATTTTTTATGCGCTGATGTGAAACCGGGCAAGAAAGGGCGATTCCTGTTATAATGAACAAAAAACATTGTGGAGCGACGCTATGTATTCATTTGATTACATGTACTGGAATTTCATCAAACACCTCTTGGAACGGGATTATGAGCTCGTGCAGGCGCCGGCTTCGTTTGGGGAAGCCTGGCTTGAAGCCGGGGGAAGCGCTCCGTACGATTTGATCCGCATCTACAGGCAGGATATTGATTTTAGACAGGAGCTCGTCCGCGATCTTGAGTCATTAGCGGAAAGAACGGAGCGTTTAAGGGCAGCTTCAGGCAGACGGAAGCTTTCGGTTTTAACCGTTTATTTATCACAGCAAGCGCCTGTTGACGAGTGGGAAGACGTCGTCAGCCATTCGGTTGAAGGCAAAAGAGTCAGCATTGCGCCGATATTCATCGATGAAGCCTCTATAGAGGAAGGCCTCAAGAAAATCGCTGCGGCCTTACACATACATACAGGCGGCTGGACGGAAGACATCAAGGATGCTACATACGAAGAAGCCGTGAAAGTCAGGGATGAGGTTTTGGAGGCTGCAAAGCGCAGGGAAGAGGAAAGAAAGCGGGAAGCGGCGCTTTTTGAAAGGGGAACGCCGATTGTCACCTGGTTTTTCGCCGGTCTTCAAGTCATCATGTTTCTTCTATTAGAAATAGCGGGAGGAAGCCAAAATACCGAAACGCTCATTCGGTTTGGCGCAAAGGAAAACAGCTTAATATTGGCGGGGGAGTGGTGGAGACTGCTCACGCCGATCGTCCTCCATATCGGACTCGTCCACCTGTTATTTAACACGTTTGCATTGTTGTCGGTAGGGGCGGCAGCAGAAAGGGTCTACGGTTCATTCCGGTTTCTCGCCATTTACATAACGGCCGGGGTTTTCGGTTCGATCGGCAGCTTTTTGTTCAGTCCGTACCCTTCTGCGGGAGCATCAGGGGCAATCTTCGGGTGCCTGGGAGCCCTTTTGTTCCTCGCTTTTTCAAACCGAAAGGCCTTTTTAAAGACGATTGGAACGAATATTATCGTCATCATTATCCTGAACCTCGGGCTCGGCTTCGCCGTTTCGAACATTGACAACGCCGGGCATATCGGCGGCTTGATCGGGGGATTGCTTTCGGCAATGGCAGTCGGGCTCCCCGGGAAAAGGAACGCGGGGCTGCGGGTGATCGGCTGGGTTTTAGTCCTTGTCATTGGCGGAGGAGCGCTTTACTGGGGCTTTCATTCCGTGCCGGTTCAGGAAAGCGCCCTCCTGTATAATGCCAGGAAATGGTATGAAGAAGGCGAATACGAAAAGGTGAGGAATGCGCTGCAGGAAGCCGCCGGACGGAAAGACGCTTCAAGCGACATTTTGAAAATACTCGCCATTTCCGAAATTCAGCTCGGCGAATATGATACTGCTGAAAAAAGGCTCGCGGCCCTCGTTAGAAAAGATCCTTCAGATCATGCTTCCTTCTATTATATGGCAGTGCTGTACGTCGGAAAGGGAGAATTGAAAAAAGCGGAGCAGTCCGTTGAACAGGCGCTAAAAGAAAAACCGGATGAAAAGATGTATCAAATGCTGAAGAATGAAATTATAAATGAATTAGACAAGTAATCAAGTATGAAATGCTTCCGTTATGTTAAAAATGGTCTGAAAAACAGATCTTTTGACGGGAGCTTTTTCATGGAAAAAAAACAGTTTGTGAAGGAAAACCTGGCTGAAAATGTCGATTATTTAAATGAAAAATTGGGGGTCGGCAAAAGCTTTGACATGATCCGGCTCGACGTGATCTATGCCGGAAGAAACATGGCCCTGTATTTGGTCGACGGGTTTGTAAAAGACGATATCACGCATCATTTGCTGAAAAATCTTTCAAAGCTTTCTCCCGAGTGTTTGGAAGACGATCCGCTCGAAAAGCTGATCAAAACCTATATACCTTATATCGAAGTTTCGACGGAGGATGACCTCGACAAAGCAGCAGACCAGGTGCTGGCGGGTCCCGCCGTGCTGCTTGCAGACGGTGTCGATCATGCCATTATTATAGATGCCAGGACATACCCGGCAAGAAATCCCGAAGAGCCTGACAATGAACGTGTCGTCAGGGGATCGAGGGACGGTTTTGTCGAAACGATTGTATTTAACACAGCATTGACAAGGAGAAGAATCCGCGACCGTTCGCTCCGAATGGAGATCCTCCAAGTCGGGAGAAGAAGCAAGACGGATGTTGTCGTGTGCTATCTTGAAGACATCGCCGATTTGGAGAACGTGAAAAAGCTAAAAAAATCACTGGAAACGATCGATACAGATGCTTTGACAATGGCCGAAAAAACGCTGGAAGAGTACATCGGCGGCCGGCATTGGAATCCGTATCCGACGGTCCGCTATACAGAAAGGCCTGATACGGCGGCCGTACATTTGTATGAAGGCCACATCCTCGTCTTTGTCGACGGCTCGCCGAGCGCCCTGATTACGCCTGTAACCTTCTGGCACCATTTGCAGCATGCGGAAGAGTACAGAAACAAACCGCTGGCAGGGGCTTATTTGCGTATGGTTCGCTTTATATCGGTATTGGCATCGATCTTCCTGCTGCCGCTGTGGTTTTTGCTGTCCATTCACCCTGAACTGCTGCCGGACGCCCTTCATTATATCGGCCCTGATAAAAAGGGAGCACTTCCGTTACTGGCGCAGTTTCTGATCATCGAATTAGGGGTCGATATGATGAGAATGGCGGCGATTCACACGCCGTCATCGCTTGCCACAGCTCTCGGTCTTGTGGCTGCGTTAATGATCGGCGAAGTGGCAGTGCAGGTCGGACTCTTCTCCCATGAGGTCGTGCTGTATTTAGCCGTTGCGGCGATCGGCACGTTCGCCACGCCGAGCTATGAGATGAGCATCGCCAACCGCCTTGTCAGACTCGCGCTTCTCATCGCTGCGGGCGCTTTTGGTCCAATGGGCTTTGTTATCGGCATTTTCTGCTGGATCATTTATTTGGTAAGGATGAAATCCTTTCATGTTCCTTATTTATGGCCGTTTATTCCCTTTGATTACAGGGCTTTCCGCGATATCGCGATTCGCACTCCGATGCCGCTGAAAAACAGAAGGCCCGTATTTTTGGACCCGCAGGACCCCGACCGCTAAAGCCTGTTTTCATAATGAGAAGACAGGCTTTTTTTGCTTGACGCCAACCGGGTTTATTTATACGCTATTGTTAGGTTTTTAAAAGAATGGTGGATGACATGAAAACAGCATACGATGTACAGTTGTTCTTGAAACGGTTCGGGTGCTATGTGTATTTCGGAGATCGGGAGCTGGAGCTTGAGTATATGATGGACGAACTCAAAGAAATGCTTTTTGCAAACCTGATCGAGAAAGAAGAATGGGCACAAGCGATGTCGATTTTGCAGAATGAACTGACAAATGTAAAGAGAAAATAAAACAGTTGGGTTTTAAGGGGGACTTATGATGAATGAAAGCTGGCTGGTCGGAGTCGACCTCGGGGGAACGACCGTAAAACTCGCTTTTGTAAGCGCTTATGGGGAAATCCGGCACAAGTGGGAAATCCCGACCGATAAATCGGGAAAAACGGTGACGGTAGACATCGCAAAAGCGATTGACAGCAAGCTGAGGGAAATCGGGAAGCCGAAACACATCTTAAAATGGATCGGAATGGGGGCGCCGGGACCGGTCAATATAGAGACGGGCGTCGTTTACAAGACGACCAATATGGGCTGGGAAAACTATCCGTTAAAAGACCATCTGGAGGCGGAAACAGGGCTTCCGGCCGTCATCGAAAACGACGCAAACATCGCCGCTCTCGGGGAAATGTGGAAAGGTGCGGGTGACGGCGCAAAACATCTCATTCTCGCTACGTTAGGAACCGGTGTCGGCGGCGGCATTATCGTCAACGGTGAAATCGTCCACGGCAAGAACGGAGCCGGAGGGGAAATCGGCCACATTTGTGCTGTTGCAGAAGGAGGTGCCCCTTGCAACTGCGGGAAAACCGGCTGCATTGAAACGATTGCGTCCGCCACCGGCATTGTCAGGATCGCCAAAGAGAAAATTGCGGCAGGCGATTGTGAAACCGTTTTAAAAGATCACCCTGCACTATCGTCACGCGAAATTTTCGAAGCGGCTGAACAAAACGATCCGGCAGCAGCGTATGTCATCGAATATGTTACAAACCATCTCGGACTGGTTCTCGGCAATCTGGCAAGCTCGTTGAATCCTTCAAAAATCGTCATTGGCGGCGGCGTATCAAAAGCGGGCGAAATCCTCCGCGCCAATGTTGAAAAATCGTTTAAAAAGTACGTGTTTCCAAGAGCGGGAGAGGCTGCGGATATCGTGATCGCTTCGCTCGGAAATGATGCCGGCGTTATCGGCGGAGCGTGGATCGCAAAGAACGCATGGCTGCAAAGCGAGGCCCAGCTTCATTAAGGGTAGCTTTGTTAAAATGGATTGATTTTTTTATGAAGACACGCTAAGATATAATTTAGTTATTTTTAACCTTTTTACTAAAATAAGAAATTTATGGAATCTGCCTGATTGCTGTATAGGGAGGTTAGGAATGCAAAAGTCATTTTTTTCGAAAATTTCGTTTTTGCTCATTGCGACATTGCTGATGTGGCTGAAAACGTATGTCGTGTATAAAACAAGCTTCAATATTAAAATCGAAAATTTCATGCAAGAGTTTATTTTGTTCATCAATCCACTAAGCTTTTTGCTGTTTATTTTCGGAATCAGCCTGTTTTTTAAAGAAAAAAACAGAAATCGTTTTATTATCGTGGTGAGCATCGTTCTGACGTTCGTCCTTTTGGCAAATATGATTTTCTACCGTTTTTACAATGACTTCCTGACGATCCCGGTATTGTTCCAGACGAATAACATGGGCGACTTGGGAAGCAGCATCAATTCCCTGTTCATGCCTACCGATCTCCTTCTTGCCGTTGACATCATCATTTTGATGTGGCTGTACAAGCGCCAGCCGGAGAAAACCGTCGGTGCGGCGACAAGGAAAGAGAAGGCGGCCTACTTTCTGTTTGTCGCAGCCGTTTTCTTTTTCAATCTGGGAGTATCGGAAACAGAGAGGCCGCAGCTCTTGACGAGATCGTTTGACAGGGAAGTGCTCGTCAAAAACATCAGCCTCTACAATTTCCACATCTACGATGCCCTGATCCAGTCCAAGCAGTCTGCCCAGCGCGCACTGGCTGACAGCAACAGCCTCACCGAAATCGAAAACTATCTCAGCGCAAACCGGACTGACCCGAGCAAGGATATGTCCGGAATCGCCAAAGGGCGCAATGTGATTTTAGTTTCATTGGAATCCACCCAAAGCTTTGTCTTGAACCGGAAATTGAACGGCAAAGAAATCACTCCTTATTTGAACGACCTGATCAAAAAAAGCTACAGTTTTGAAAACGTTTATCATCAGACAGGACAGGGGAAAACAGCAGATTCTGAATTCATCGTCGACAACTCTCTTTATCCTTTGGGAAGAGGAGCGGTCTTCTTTACAAATGCTGCAAACAAGTATACGGCGATGCCTGCCATTTTGAAAAATCACGGCTATTATTCCGCGGTTTTTCATGCGAACAACAAAAGCTTCTGGAACCGGGACATCATGTATGAGTCGCTTAAATATGATAAGTTTTACGATGTCAAATCGTATGACGTAAATGATGAAAACTCGGTAGGATGGGGATTGAAAGATAAAGAATTCTTTGAGCAGACATCAGAGCTGATGAAAGAAATTCCGCAGCCGTTTTACACCCGCCTGATCACGCTGACGAATCATTTTCCTTTTGAACTGAACGAAGAGGATAAAATGATCGACGAATTCGATTCGAAAAGCAGCACGCTGAACAAATATTTCCCGACCGTCCGCTATCAGGACGAAGCGCTTAAGCGGTTTATTGAAAAGCTGAAAAAGGACGGACTGTATGAAAATTCGATAATCGTGTTATACGGGGACCATTACGGAATTTCGGAAAACCATAATGAAGCGATGGGACAGTTCCTCGGCAAGGAAATCACGCCTTTTGAGGAAGTGCAGCTTCAACGAGTCCCGATTGTGATCCATATTCCGGGCGTCACGGATAAAAAGCCGAAAACGATTGACACCGTCGGCGGACAGGTTGATATCCGTCCGACATTGCTCAACCTGCTCGGGATCGATTCAAGCGATCAAATCCAGTTCGGGAACGACCTGTTTTCCCGCGATAAAACGGAATTCACAGTCCTTCGCGACGGAAGCGTCATTACGAAGGACCGCATATACACAGACGGCGTATGCTATGATAAATCAACCGGCAAGTCTGCGAAAGATCAAGAAAGCTGTGAGGCTTTTGTCGAAAAAGCAAAACAGGAGCTCTCATACTCTGATCAAATCATTTACGGGGATTTACTGAGATTTTACGACAGTGAACGTTTAAAAAGCCACCAAAAGAAAAGCAATAAAGAATAGGAAAAAGCTTCCGTGCATTGGCCGGAAGCTTTTTTTGTGCTGTATTCATCGGATTTTAGATACAGAAAAAGAGCTCCCACATACCTAGCCCTGCTTGGCTAGGTATGTGGCAATCTTCTTCATGTTCTGGCATGCGGCTGTGAGGAGAACTTGTCACTCACATTCCATTTTCCCTTCAACCTGCAATAGCGAAGTCCATGCAGCTGTTTTGAATCTGCAAAGCTTCGCTCTATTTTTTCTTTTCTTTTTTTATAGAGGGTTTTCCCTGAAACAGACAAACGATTTTGTCTGGTCTTTTCTTTGTGGTCCTCCCATACATGCCGGGCAATGACTTTCTGGCGGTTCTTTAATCTTGTGCAGTGCTCAAGCAATGGGCATGCGGAACAGGTTTCAGGATTTGATTTATATGACCGGCAGCCTTTTCGGTCAGTTGTTGAGTATGTAAGTGTTTGCTGGTTCGGGCAAATGTAACTGTCTTTTTCACTGTCATCATGAAACTTCCATTTTGGAAACAAGCCTCTAGTAGGGTGATATCGTCTATGGGCAATAACGCCAAAAATATGGCGGTCAGCTAATTCTTTACAGATCGGAGTCGTTAAATAACCAGAATAAAGAGCGACGGCTCCAACTTCAAAATCAAATCGTGCAATTTGGTGATCTAATTCAAATTTTTTATTGCTTTTAGCGCCAGTTTGTTAAATAAAGATGCTTTAACTGAGACTCTTTCATTTCATCATAAATTTGCTCAATCTGCTGTTCTCATTCGAATTCTTCCGGGTTTTTAAACCTTTTGTTAATCGTCATATCGCTCACCTCCTTTCAAATCCGCTTCAAGCGAAATAATCCCCGGCATCATTTCTTCTGCCGCGGGCAAGTAAAAACCGCAGACAAAAGAAGACACCAATGCCTCTACTGCCTGCGGGGAGCCGTATGTCCGTCTATTCCGATTTTAATGCGTGCGATAAGCATCGGTTAAGGAAGGACACGAACTCTTCCACAGGCTGTATCACGTCCAGGTTGACGTCGCTGTCTCATTGTAATTTTGTTCAGCCTCTTTTGCTTTTTTCTTACTTTGTAAGCATATCCACCAAATTTCATTTTATGAACATCTTTTTCCAAATACGGACGGAATTCGCATGTTTCATCGAGTGGATTTGCCCTTTGTTTATGATACCTGCTTCATTTCTTTTCTGGAGCGGTCTTTCTTGTGGTATCCAATAAAGTAAATGAGACCGACAAACACGGCTCCGCCAATGACATTGCCGATAAAAGCCGGAATGATGTTTCCGATAAACTGCCCCCACGTGAACGAGCCTGCAAAAATGGCTGCGGGAATCACAAACATGTTGGCGACAACGTGCTGAAATCCGATTGCCACAAAAGCCATAATTGGGAACCAGATCCCAAGGATTTTTCCTGCTCCGTCTTGTGCGCCGAAAGAAAGCCATACCGCAAGACATACAAGCCAGTTACAGCCGATGCCGGAAATGAGAACCTTGCCGAAGCTCATATCGAGTTTTCCTTGTGCAACGGCGATCGTTTTTTCTAAATAAGGACCTGTTTCAGTCAATCCAACCAAATGTCCGAAAAAGTAAGCAACAAACAGTGCGCCGATTAAGTTCATAATCGTGACGATTCCCCAGTTAACCGCCAATTGTTTTAGTGATATTTTTCTTGAAAAGAAAGCCATCGCAACGGACATCATATTCCCTGTGATCAATTCAGCGCCAGCGAGCACCACAAGTATCAGACCGACAGGAAATACGGCAGCTCCGATCAGGCTGGACAGGCTTCCCCATTCTTTCGGCAGGTCGCCGATTACCCTGATATCAAGCAAGTACCCAAGCGCGATAAATGCGCCGCCTAAAAACCCCAATACAAGCAGAGACGGCAGCGGGAGCTGTATTTTTTTCATCCCTGCTTCAATTGCTGCATCCGCTATTTCATCCGGTTTCCGAAAAGCCATACTAAAACCCTCCATTATTTCTTCTTTTCTCACAGTTATGGCAGAAAGACAATAAAAAAAGGCAGCACTCAAATAACCTGTGTCAACCAGGCGTTCGAATGCTGCCTAACTTGTATGCATACCCATACAACAAAATCAAGCAGAATTAAGATATTGAAAGAGAATATATACAGTTCGTGCATACATTCCATTGCTTTTGTCTTCTATAACTGTAGCAACATTATATCAATTGTGACAAAAATGTGTCAATGACAAATGTTCATCTATTTTTTAGTCAAAGACAAACGCAGATACAGCGAGAATTCCCTCAATTTTATATCAGAAAACAAATGAACTGGCTTAGCCCCGATCAGCTCCTCCATCCCTTCCGGCGTTTGTTTGGAATAAAGATCTTGAATCAGGCTTGTCCGGCCCGCATCTACCGTTTTTCTTCCTTCAGGTGGCGGGCGATAAACTGCTCGCTTGCACTCGGGTTTTCATACAGTGTTGAGACTGCCATGTTTTCTACAAATACAGTGTGAATCCGTTCAGGCCCTTTGCCGAACAATTCTTTGCGAAGTTTTCATTCATTGGCCGGAAGCTTTGTTGGCGCTGTCGGAATACAGTAGGGAAACATTTCGAAAAACATCGTGTTTACCTGCGTTTTGTTGTGATATAATCATATTGATAATGATTCTCTTTATCAAAACTCAGAAAGAAGGAATGAAAGATGACTCATAGATGCAAGAAAATCACGGCAGCTTTTTTTGCCTTATTATTGATTTCAGCCTTGGCAGCATGCGGAAATCAATCAGCGAACAAAGGCTCTTCTTCAGACTCAAAGCAGGAAGAAACCATTACATATAAGGCTGAAAACGGAACGGTTAAAGTCCCTAAGCACCCAAAACGGGTGGTGGTCTTGGCTGATGACTATTACGGATATCTCAAGACGCTCGGCATTCACGTGGTCGGGGCGTCTGACAGAGTATTCAAAAACCCGTACTTCAAAGGAAAAACCGATGGCGTGACAAACATTGGTGACGGAGTTTCTGAAGAAAAAATCATTAATTTAAAACCTGACCTGATCATCGTTTGGACAACTCAAGGGGCGGATGTCGAAAAGCTGGAAAAAATCGCGCCTACGGTCGCTCTGAAATACGGAAAGGGCATGAGAGAACAACTTGAAGATTTCGGGAAGATGACTGGAACGGAAGATAAAGCGGAAAAATGGCTGGCTGAGTGGGACAAAAAAGTTGCGGCGGCAAAACCGAAAGTTCAAAAAGCCGTCGGTGACAAAACGGTCTCCATTATGCAGACGAACGGCAAAGAGATTTACGTGTTCGGGGAAAAATTCGGACGGGGCGGAAGCATTGTCTATAAAGAACTCGGATTAAACGCCACAAAGCTAACAAAGGAAAAAGCCATCAGCACCGGCCCCGGGTATACGAGCATTTCGATGGAAAAGCTGCCTGACTTCGCCGGAGACTATATTTTTATAGGTCCTTGGCAATCAGGCGGAGACGACGGCGGTGTGTTCGACACTTCAATTTGGAAAAACCTCGGCGCTGTCAAAAGCGGACATGTCTATAAAATCGACCCGATCGGCTTCTATTTTTCCGATCCGATTTCATTAGAAGGGCAGTTGAAATTCATAACGGACAGTTTAACAAAATAGAATAAAAGAGCTGCTTGATTTGCGGCGCTTCCGTCCTTGGGGCGGAAGCTTTTTTTATGATTGATGTTCGCCGAACAAGCATCCTTCATATGATTAAGGGGATACCTTTGTTATTTATTTTGATAAAAGAAGAGTAGTAATCAGCGGCAAAGTGAACATGAATGCGCTGCGTATGCTTTCAAGGTGGTTCAATATTCCGGTCGGAGAAATCACCGTAAACACAACACATAAAAGCAGTATTTCATTTAAAAAGGCGTATATGTAAGGGGGTGCGTTTATGGCCGATATGTGGGTTTTCGATGATATGGATAGAAAATTAACGATCATATCGAGTGATGCAAAAGGAACATGTCGTTTCTATGAAGCACCTTTTCGAGAAGAGCTGAATGTCGGCTCTTCTTTTTCTTTTGTCGTTGATGCTGACCATGAAGATAGTCAATATATCGTTGAGGAAAATCAAGTCGTTTTCGAGGACCGTAAGGGGAGAAAACGACTTTTTGTTATAAAGGAACTGGAGGATACCGACGATGGCGCAAATCCGGGTATTCGTGCCATTTGTGAGCCGGCTATAGCGGAGCTTTACGATGAGTTCGTAACTGACATTAGGCCACAAGAAAAAACGGCTCAGTATGTCATAGATCGTGTTTTAGAGGGTACGAGATGGCGCGGCAATGTAACGGCCGAACTGGGCCTAAATTCAACTAATTTCTATCGTATCAGTGCCATGGAGGCCATTAATCAAATTTTGCAGATTTGGGGTGGCGAACTTTACGACGAGGTCGTATTCGACGAAGAAAGCGACCGGATCATTGACCGGATTGTGCATATACTTCCCCGACGTGGGAAAGACACCGGAAAGCGGGCTGAAATCGATAAAGACATTCAGGAGATCACTCGAACCGTTCTGAGCTACCCGGCAACGGCCTTTTATGGCTACGGTGCCAGCCTTGAAACTGAAGGCGGGGGAAACACTCGGTACATTGATTTCTCAGATGTTGAGTGGAGCGTCGCAAACGGCGATCATTGGAACGGCTCAGATCGAAGACGGGGCCATCACAAACGCGAAAATCGCCAACCTGTCGGCCGACAAGATCAACGCCGGGACGATCAAGGGAATCACGATTGAAGGTTCATTGATTCGCGGTGCCCGGTTCGAGGCTGCCGGACAAAGCGATAATTTCGAATCATGGATACAGGATGGAACCTTTTATCAATGGACAAGGGACTCCGATAAGAAATATAACAAGCTAACTATCACGGCCGGGATGTTTGAACAAGAAACAGGCGAATATTTTAGTTCGGTAATTGATCTGAATGAGGTTTACAGCACAATCCAAATCGGTAACGGGAAATTCTCGATACGAGGAACCCCCTCTGAAGACCAAACTAGCGGTGTACCACAAATAGAAATTTATTCAGAAGACAAAATCCAAGACAATCCCGATAGATTTTTCGGAGATTATGACAAAGTCTCGCGGTTTAGAATGACTCAAGATATTTTTTCAAATGACGACGTACCGAAATCATGGCTATTACAACCGGTGACGGTAATTTATATGATGAGTTAAGAAGTACACCGTACGACACGTTTGATCCAAACGGTGTTAATGCGGCACTTATTAGCGGTGAACAAGCATGGTTCCGATTCAAACCTGTAAATTTCGATGTCGTAGCATCCGGCGGTATGCGTTTGAAAGCCGGTAAACAAGTTTATATTGATACTCCTAATTTATTTTTGCCAGATAAAACGAGGATGATAGGAGGCAATAACACATGGACTCCTTATCCGGCCGTTTTTGGAAGTCTTTCAAGAAGCCTTACAGACACATACGGAGGATTGCAGTGCAATCTTGGGGCTTTTGTGTTTGAAACATCGGTCGTTTTGCCATCGAACGGCGGATCTACAGCATATAACAGTATCAACTATACATTTCCCGGAGATGGAGAAAACAACAAAATTGAAAACTGTTCCGCGGTTTTCCCTCAAGCATATGGAGCGTATTCCAGCGCTGTGACAGTCGGTATCGAAAATCAATCATCAAGCGGATTCAAAATGTATGTAAGGGGAACGGGCGTGACATCCGGCGTCGCTGGGCAAAGCATGACTATAAGATTATTAGTTTTCTATGAAGTAAGTTAAAGAGGTGTGTCATTAAAATGATCGAAAGAAGAGACGTTCCGGCCGCATGGTATTTTGAAGGCATGGAAGTGACAGAAACGGACGCAGGAATCGAGATAAGCGCCTGTGTCCTTAAACATAATGACGATGAGTACCGGTTTGAAGCCGTTTCATTCGATTTAATTCCCGATCATCAATTAAAAGTCGCATATGATCTTTTTGTCGAATTAGATGTTTCAACAAACGAAATGAAATATATTTTGAACCGGTCATACGTAGATCCAGACGGGTATTATCCGGGATACAGCGGTGACAAGCGGCTTATCCATACACTTTTAAGTATAACGGTAGACACCGACGGCAGCAGAACCGGCGAAATATTCAATTTCCATTAGTGGGAGGCAACCAATGAAACTGGTACCTAATGAGCAAAACATCGAAGCAAAAGAGAAATTCGGCCAAAAAACAAAAGAAGAGATGTTGCAGGAGCAGTTGGCATACACCCAACGTCTTGCCAATGACTTGATCCTGAGACTCGAAGGGACAAAATCGTGACGGAGGCGGTGAATGTGTTCGATGGTAAAAGTCGTTACTACGGGCATTTTTATTACTGCTGGCTGAATGGAACTGTGACCACAAAGGAAATGTACAGGCTTGTTGAAAGTGGAATGATAACCGAAGAAGAGCGCGCGGAAATCATGAAGAATCCACGCGTCGACGCATTCGCAGACGAAGTATAAGGGAGGAAAACAAAATGACATTTGAAGAATTGAAAAAGCAGCATGAGGAATTAAAAGCGCAGTTTGAAAGACAGGCATTAAAGGCAGCGGCTTACAAAGATGAAATGAACCAAACGCATGATAGATTGGCGGAAGCTCGAAGCCTATATATACGAAAGGCAGAGAAGGCAGAACCTTGAGCAGGAAAATGAACAGCTTAAAAAGGAGTTGCAGGAAGAGCGCATAGGCAACTCGCAGGCGGATGGTGTGCAGCAAGAGAGCGGCGCAGCAACTGAATAATACAAACTAAAGCGGCGAATCAGCGGCTTTTTTATTTTGCCTCTAAGAAGGTGAAAACGATGTGAGAACAGGAGGATTAAGGGACATGCCACAGTCAAATGAATTGGACGTCTTTCAAAAGGAGATCACTGAACTCAAAGCTGATCACAAAACGCTCGAACAGCGCGTCATCACTTTGGAGAGAACGTCTGACCGACACGATCAGCAGATTATGTCCATCAATGAAAAACTCAACAAAATTGAAGAAAACACAACTTGGATTAAACGTAGCATTACCGGCGCTATCATAACGGCGGTTTGTACGCTGGTGATCTCCGGAATTGCGGCGCTTTTCATTAATTTTATTCAAAAATAAGGAGGAAAACACATTATGAAAAACTTTGACAAAGGCACTGTAGTCCGTACGGTGCTTCTTTTTATCGCATTGGTAAACCAAACTTTGATCATGTTCGGGAAGGCTGCTCTTCCGGTCACCGAGGACCAGGTCAACACGCTGGCAGACGCTTTGTATACGACTGGCTCCACAGTGTTTACCATCGTCACGTCCGTTATCGCTTGGTATAAAAACAACTATGTCACTGGCAAAGGAAAGCTGCAGAAAGAAGTTCTGAAACAAAAAGGGTTAACGAAATGAGGTTGCCGCCCGGCAGCCTTTTTTATTTAAAACAAAATAGGAGTGATTCAAGTGACAGTTTCATTACAAAATTTGATTGATCGGTCTGTCGGAAATATGGGTTCGGGGATTCACTCAGTCGTGAAAGAAACAGCTATTGAAGTGATTAAGCGGGCTTATAAAGAGGACATCTATGTCCAGATTACATCGGGATATCGCTCTTTTGCGGAACAAAATAGATTGTATGCTCAAGGACGTACAGCACACGGAAAAATCGTTACGAATGCAAAAGGTGGGCAGTCAAACCACAATTATGGTTTAGCCGTCGACTATGTTCTATTGACTTCAGACGGAAAAACAGCACTTTGGACTATCAATAGCAAATGGAAAAGAGTTGCTCAAATTGCAAAAGCTCTAGGGTTTGCTTGGGGAGGTGACTGGAAAAGCTTTAAAGATTACCCACATTTAGAAATGATGGGCGGCTTAACATTGTCGCAATTGCAGGCTGGCAAGCGCCCGAATCTGGTATCAAAAGTCAAAAATCCTACACCTGCTGTATTAGATAAGCCGAAAAAATCATCTTCAGGCGGCAGGTCGATAGTCAAAACCATTCAGGAAACATTAAACAAACGGTACGGTCTAAAAATTAAAGTTGACGGCTTCCCGGGTCCGGAAACATACAAGGCTTTACTTAAAGGCTTCCAAACTAATTAAATAAACAGTTTAAAGCGGTCTTGTCGTTGATGGCCTTTGGGGTCCGAAAACCCGCGCGGCTTCCGTGAATGTCCGTAAAGGAGCCAGAGGTAACCTGACTTGGATACTGCAAGCGTTACTGATCTGCAAAGGGTATGAAGTGAACGGCCTTGACTCTATTTTTGGTAGCGGCCTTGAAAAAGCGGTTAAATCCTTTCAAAGGGCGAAAGGTTTGTCTACGGATGGTATTGTCGGTAAAGCTACTTGGACAAAGTTGTTTGCATAATAAAAGACCCCTATGTGTAGGCAAAAGCAAAGCACCGATATTAGTCGGCGCTTTGCGGCCGTCTAAAAAATGTAAATAGTAATTACAACCCATGCAATAACCAATAATATAGGGTTTTTCTCTTTTCTCTCTAGGTATCCGGACATGAAGAATCCAACACTAAGCATAATATAAGACGCCACTTTAAAGACTATTTGAACTGACTCAGGCGTGAAAATCCACACAATAACGAAGACGAGAGATAAGATATACGCAACCTTTTCTATTACTCCAAGTCTATCTTCATCCATCATATGACCCTCCATTTTTGATAAAATTCTGCAAATTAAATTGGTAGACTATTTCCTTATATGGTATAATTACCCTGACATCACAAGTAATTACATAACAAATATAACACGAAAGGATGTTGGAAAAAATGAAAAAAGTTGTTGTGACCGTATTGGTTGCGGTATTGTTGGGGTCAACTTTCTTTCCTTACTCATCACAGGCAGCAGAAAACGAAAGCGTATCATTCACTCCAACCGTTGTTAAAACTGAATTACAGCAAATTGAGGAACTCTCAAATTCATCTGTTATGAATCCTAAGATGGCTGTTATGGATGAAAATGGACAGGTTCATATCCAAGCCGTACCTCCTATGAGCAAATGGAAAATCGTAGACCACTTCCGAGGAAACTCTAAAAACTTGGACACTGCTAAGGAATTAGCAACTCGACTTGCTGTAACACTAGTCACTTTAAAATGGAGATTCGCTGTTCTATTCTCAAACGTCGTTTTCCCAACCTACTACAAGAAAAAACCTACACGTTACTATTCCACTACTCAATATGTCGCTGATGACAAAAAATATAGATACACCATTCTTGATATGTATATTTACAAAGATAAAAAGTATTCAAAACAAATAGGTTACGAATACAAGGCGTTTAAAGCTGGTAAAAGAAAATAAACAGAGCACAGAATCAATCTTTTTCGTATACTAACTTGTTACCGGCCATATGATGAGCGAAGCCCTTCCCAACAAAAGAAGGGCTTACTTTATTTCGACGCCGACAACATCCTTAAATTTAATGAGATTGGTATCCCCTTGAATCCACGACATGAAAAACCTTCCGAATCTGATTTATGTAATGGATTTTTCCTTCTATATAAATGATTTCCCCAGTGTCTGCCCCGTTTAAAAACGGCAGCGGCTTAAATACAGCGAACTCCACCGGGGTATTATATTCCATCGCCTCGCATATGACCCGTTCCATGTCTTCTATTTGGGCCATGTCAAGCACCGGCCTTTTTACTCTGTTGTGGTTGCTTTCTAACTCTCGAAGCAAACTGGCATGCTCCGGCAGCATCATTGCCGTCCGTTTGATTGTGCCTCGATTTTTAAGGTTGTCGTCTCTCATGGTGTTTCATCTCCTTCTGAGATGATTATATAAGAACGTTTGTTCTGTTTTCGAGTAGTATGTTATTTTTTTAAAAAATAACACGGAAATAACGAAAGTTCCGTTCAGGGGCGAAAAACGACAACTGATAAAGAACAAAAAAATAACACAGAGATAAGAATAAATCAGGGAACGAAAGGGTCCGAAAATTCGAGAAAACCATTTGAATCATCCTTCATATGCTATTGTGGGAGGGATCATTAGATGGCATTCATCAACATTAAACCGGAGTTAAAACAAGACATGTCAAGATTGTCAGACATCCTGAACATTCCCGAACCGCTTTTAACGAGTGCGAACCTTAACGCGGACGTCGGGGAATTTTATTTTCCCGGATTGCATCCACAGGCAGGAAAAGATGCGCCGGCAGCAGAAACATATGAACAGCTGCAATTATTGGTGAATGGAGAGCCCGGGCTGGAAAATGAGCCGTGGCTGACTGATACGGTGATATATGATTCGCAAACACTGAAACACGAAATTGAACAAATCGCGGAATGCTTTCCGTTTGTCACATACCATATTATTGGCCGCTCTGTGTTGGGCCAGCCGATATACGAGCTGAACATCGGAGCTGAGCATGCTGAAAAAAGAACGCATATCAATGCTTCTTTTCATGCGAACGAGTGGATCACCACTTCGGTGCTAATGAAGTGGGTCAAAGAATATTGTCTGTCTTTATGCAAAGGCGGTGAGATTCTCGGTTTTTCGCCGCTCAGGCTTTTTCAGATGACGAAGCTCTCAATCGTTCCGCTCGTGAATCCCGACGGAGTCGATCTTGTGCTGAACGGCCCGGAGCATCTCGGAATAAATCTTGAGCCCCTTGATGAAATGAACGAATATCAGTCTGAATTTAGGGAATGGAAAGCGAACATTAACGGAGTCGATCTGAACAACCAATTTCCGTCTTTTTGGGAAATCGAAAAACAGCGCAAGCCTCCTAAGGCGCCCTCATACCGGGATTATCCGGGAGACGCTCCGCTTACAGAACCTGAAGCGATCGTCATGCACGATCTAATCGAGAGCCGGCCGCCTGACCGGCTTATAGCGCTTCATACGCAAGGGGAAGAGATCTATTGGGGCTATGAAGGATTCGAGCCTCCGGAATCTGTCAATGTTGTTCAAGTGTTTGAGCGGCTCAGCGGTTATAAAGGCATCAGATATATTGACAGCTACGCCGGTTTCAGGGATTGGTTCATCCATTTTTACGGCAAAGAAGGATACACCGTTGAGCTTGGAAAAGGGAAAAACCCTTTACCCATAGCCGATTTTGACGATATATATTGTAAAAGCAGAGGAATTCTTTGGGCATCTTGTTTTTTTGAAAGCTGAAACCTTTACCGGCGCCACATCGTAAAGGTAGGCAGCGAAACATTTACGGAGGGAGAATGGCCGGTTTGAGAGTTTCATTATGGATCATTGCCGCTGTGTTTACCGTTTTAACAGCCGCCTGCACACCTTCGCAATCAGGCGGTTCAAAGGGCTCCTATAATGCCGATTCTGCTGGAAAGAATCATAGCGATGCAAAAGAAGAAAAGATAATACCGGTGAAGGACCGGTATTTTGATGCGGCGGCAGGGTGGCTTGATAATGAAACGATATTATATACCGCAACTGACCCGGTTGCGGGAAGTGAAGTAAAGTCATATGATATATTTACAGGGACCAAGAAAACGATATACAAAACCGATGAACGGCTGATCACAGCTGAACTGAACCGTAAAAAAGACATGATCCTCATCCAAACCGCCGGAGACGGCTCCGAGTTCAAATTGACGCTGATGAATGTGCGGGGCGAAAAGCTGTTTACAAAAGGTTTTAACACGAACGAACTGCAGGTTGACTGGAATGAGTTTGATCCTTATCTTCTATATGTGACGGCATTCACGAAAGATTGGAACTATCATTCATATTTGATCAATTCAAAAGAACAGACAACGGAGCAAAACATTGCCCAGGCTGCCTTTGTTCATTGGACATCGCCCGATTCATTCGATTATGTAAAGTGGGATAACAGGGACCGGGAAAAGCCGGCCCCTGTGTATTCCTATGACATATCGGCGGGAAGGCAAACGAAGCTTGCCGATGATGCGCTGCTTTCCGACGTGTTTGACAATGTCAGGCTGGTCGTGACATCATCGGGTAAAAACGGGTACGGGACCTACATATTTTCTGATGTGAAGTCATCGGAAAAACGGCTGTCTGTCACGCTCCCGCTGTTTTCCGATGATACAGGACAGTCGCCAATGGAATACGGCTATGATCAGAAAAACGAATGGTTTTACACGTATCAGCCGGGTGCATCGAGCTCCCTGTGCGATCTGATCGCCATCAGCCTTAAGACGGGGGAGCGGCGCGTGATTCAGAAGAGTGTGGAAATGCTTCCGATCACCGTGTCTCCAGACGGTCAATATCTATTGTACGGCTATGCGCACGATGAGATCATTTCACTCGGTTCGAAAACAATAGAACCACTTGTAGTCAAAGAATAGAAAGGAGCATGTTGCGATGGCAATAGCAGACGTAACCATCATCCCGATCGGAACGGAAACCCCGAGTGTGAGCAGTTATGTAGCGGAGATTCAAACGATTTTAGAAGGGTTTCAAAAGGAAGGAAGAATCAAATATCAGCTGACGCCGATGAACACCTTGATTGAAGGGGAGCTGAGCGATTTATTTCACGTCATTCAAACCATCCATGAAGCCCCTTTTCAAAAAGGGATACACAGGGTGGCCACAAACATCAGAATCGATGACAGGCGCGATAAGAAAACGACAATGGAAGGCAAACTGTCAAGCGTTCAAAAACATTTAAACAAATAAGCCCAAGCTTAAAAGCCTTGTTCCGTTTCATAACGGAACAAGGCTGTCCATTCAGCGGCAGAGGCGGTCTTTAGTGAGCCGTCGGATACCCGCTGTTTATAATCGTCATTACCGTAAACCAGCCGAAGACAAAAAAAGCCGCTCCTCCGAACAATATCCCGAGAACGTTGATTTGTTTAAGCGAACGAAGTGCCCCAACAGCAGATAATATCGTGACAAGGCCGAAAATGATCACGAGCAACATCAATATTAACCCCCTTCGTTTGGATCCCCTGCAGTTTATTTCCAATTTTATTTTAACCGTTTTCATTAGCTTTGTCGAGTGGAACATGGTTCATTGAAAGTTTCTCACAAAACGTTCATAATGAGACTGAGGTGAAAAGGATGAAATGGAGAAGAATGCCTTTAGGGCCGATTCAAACAAATGCGTATATTTTAGCAAATGATGACGGCGCCTGCTTAATATTTGATCCCGGCGGTGAAGCCGGTAAACTGAATGCCTATATAAAAGAACATCATCTTAGACCGCTCGCCGTTCTATTGACGCATGCCCATTTTGACCATATCGGAGCTGTTGACAAGGTGAGAAAAGAGTGGGATATTCCCGTCTATGTCCATAAAAATGAAGCGGAATGGCTGACAGATCCTTCATTAAACGGGTCGTCTCTGTTAACTGGTCAGGCTGTTACAGCAGAGAAAGCCAACCGGCTGATCGACAAAGAGCACGAGCTGAAAATCGATCCGTTCAAGCTTCAGGTTCTTTTTACGCCAGGCCACTCGCCCGGAAGCGTCTCTTATTATGCAGAAGAGGAAAACCTGATCATTTCAGGCGATGTTCTGTTTAAAGGGAGCATCGGCCGCACAGATCTCCCGGGCGGAAGCCACGATGTTCTAATGGACAGCATTCACAAAAAGCTGCTTACTCTTCCTGAAGATACGCTCGTATTGAGCGGACACGGCCCTGAGACGGATTTGCTGACGGAACAGGAACAAAATCCGTTCATCAACGGCTTCACATTATAAAATGAAAAAAGAGACGAAATCCAGGCGGATCGTCTCTTTTTTCGTGCCTTAATGGCCTCCTTGCCCGGGGACCATAATAAACACGGAATAGTATGTAAACGCGGCAAAAAAGACCGTCAAGTATGCGCCGAAAATATAAATGTACATCCGTTCTGTCAAGTTAAGATACGATAAGAACACGAAGAAAACAGTTTGGCCGAAAAACAGCAATGACGCATCTTTCATATCTCCTAAATAAAACATGACCGCAAAAATACCTGTCCAGAAACCTAACACGCGGAACATGCGATTCATTGATATCCCTCCCAGAAAGCCCCTTTGTTTCTATTATAGATCAATCGCTCTTGAAATGTAAACATTTTCATTTTGGGAAAATCAATTCATTTTTTACAATTTTGTGATAACGGAATGTTTTTTGCACGTGTTTAATGAAACAAGATCCCGGGTACTAATCATAACAAAGACAGGACAGAACAATACAGAGGAGGAAACCAACCATGGAAGAGCTGATCTTTTATTCTTACCCGAGCTGCACGTCATGCAGGAAAACAAAGCATTGGCTGAAAGCGAATCAGATCGATTTTAAGGAGCGCCATCTGTTCAGGGAGACGCCGAATCAAGAGGAATTAAAACACATTCTGTCTTTGACAACGGAAGGATTCGATGAAATATTGGCGACGAGGAGCCAAGCATTCAAAGAGCTCAATTTGAATATCGAGGAGCTGACGGTGAGCGAAGTAGTAGACTTGCTCATTGAAAAGCCGAAGCTCTTGAGACGCCCGATCATCGTCAACGGTGAAAAGCTTGTTGTCGGATATAACCCCGGCGAGCTATTAAAGCTATTAAAGAGAAGCGCTTTGCAACGCTCTGTTTCGTGAAAAAACCGAAGATATGCTGAAAAAACTTCATTTTCAGCAATCTTCGGTTTTTACGCTTGGAAACTGGGCTAGCTGGATTCGAACCAGCGCATCACGGAGTCAAAGTCCGTTGCCTTACCGCTTGGCTATAGCCCAATGCCGCTACAAAATTAGTGTTGGCAAAATCGCTTGTTTTATACATAAGCATTTCGTTTTTGATCAGGAGGATAGATATGAAAAACAAACATTCAGCCCTGTATCATTATTTAATCAAACGATCGGACAATATAACGAATCAATGGTTATCCAAAACGTCCGGCATCCCTTCGGCCGATAAGGCAAAGCCGTATATCCGGGCGGTTGCCCACCTATTGACAGCGCATCAGCCGGAAAAAGAATGGGAGGAAGCGCTGGATTGTGCGAGAGAAATGGCGCGGGACAGGGCAGCGAGCCAGGTTCCCATCTATGAAAGCATAAACGGAATCAACGTGTTCCGGAGAATAATTATTGATGAAATCGGGATGTTTTCTCATGAAGAAGCACCCGAAAGTTCCAAGAGCGACGTGTTGGAATGGAGCAGACGGCTCAATTTGATAATGGATGAAATCATCGGGCAATTCATGACGGAATATGATCTGTTGACGATGAGCCAATTAAAGACCCAAAATGAAATGATTCATGAATTAAGCGCCCCGGTGATCCCGATATCAAGCCATATAGGCGTTTTGCCGATCATAGGAGAAATCGATACACATAGAGCGAAGGGGATTTTGGAATCCGCTCTTGAGCGATGCGCAGGGCTCCGTTTGTCGCATTTATTTATCGATATTTCCGGGGTTCCGATCATCGATACAATGGTTGTATATCAGTTGTTCAGAATACTTGACACAACGAAGCTCTTAGGAATTGAAGCGACGATCTCCGGCATTCGTCCCGAAATGGCCCAGACGGTGGTCAAACTGGGCATCGATTTTTCCAATGTCAAAACAGAGCAGAATCTCGCAAAAGCTCTTTCGAAGAAAGGGTTCCGCATCCTGGAAGAAGGCGATGGCACATATAAAAACACGGTTTGAAGAGCCGTATTGTAAGAAATATGAGCCGGAAAAAGCAATTTTCGTGTTTCATAATCTTTTTTTGTCCCACGATAACGGCATATTTCCGTTTTTTGCGGATTTGAAGCTTCCGATGCTTTTCGCTTAAACTGCGATTAGAAAGGAGGCGTAACGATTGTGTACGCGATTGAATCATTAAGCGGGAAATTGATCGAAGAGGCGTGTGCGATGAGAGCTTCTGATATTCATATCGTTCCGGGGGAAAAAGAGGCGGTTATCCGCTTTAGAATTGATGATGAACTATTTCAAAAGGGCAGACTGACGAGAATGGAGTGCTCAAGGCTCATTTCTCATTTTAAATTTCTTTCTTCAATGGATATCGGGGAGCGAAGGCAGCCGCAAAGCGGTGCTTTAACCATTAAAGTGAACAATCAGCCCGTTCACTTGAGAATGTCGACTTTGCCTACCATATACGACGAAAGCCTGGTTATTCGCGTATTGCCGCAGGCAAGCGCCCCGCCGCTCAGAAGCCTGTCTTTGTTTCCAAACGCAACGGCAAAGCTGCTGTCTTTTCTGAAACATTCCCACGGTCTGCTGATCTTCACAGGTCCAACCGGTTCGGGAAAAACGACGACCCTGTACTCGCTGATCGAGTATGCCAAACAGCATTTCAACCGCAATATTATCACGCTGGAGGACCCGGTTGAATCCAGAAGCGAGCATGTTCTTCAAGTACAGGTGAATGAAAAAGCGGGCATGACGTATTCAGCAGGTTTAAAGGCTGTTCTCCGTCATGATCCCGACATGATCATCCTTGGAGAAATCCGCGATGCCGAAACAGCCAAAATCGCCGTCAGAGCTGCGCTGACGGGACATCTTGTATTATCTAGCATGCATGCGAAAAACGCAAAAGGAGCTATATACCGGCTGCTTGAGTTTGGCATTCATATGACCGAAATTGAGCAGACGCTTGTCGCTATAAGCGCACAGCGTCTCGTCAACCTTGTTTGTCCGTTATGCGGGGAGCGGTGTTCTTTGTATTGCAGGATGTCGGGGAACGGAAGAAGAGTGAGCGTTTTTGAGCTTTTGTACGGGAAGAGTCTGAACCTGTGCATAAAAGAGGCAAAAGGCGCATACGTGAACAGCCGTTTTGAAACGCTGAGAAAATTGATTCGAAAAGGGATAGCGCTCGGCTATCTCCCGGAGGAAACTTATAACAGATGGGTGCATCATGAGACTGAATAACATAAGATGGCCCCTTCGGAAGCAGGCGGAGCTGTTTGAGAAGCTCGGCGAAATGATGATGAACGGGTATACGCTTCTCGACGCTTTGAATATGCTTGAGCTGCAATTCGACAATAAGCAAAAAGCGGACATTTCATTCGGAAGAAAAAAGCTGGCAGAAGGTTATCCCGTTTTTCAGGTTTTGAATATGATTTCGTTTCATAGGGACGCCGTCAGCATTGTTTATTTTGCCGAGCAGCACGGAAATTTGCCATTCGCTTTTAAGCAAAGCGGCGAATTGCTCAGCCGCAAAGTCGACCAGTCCGAAAAATTGAAGAAGGCTGCAAAATATCCGTCATTCCTGGTTGCAACGGTCTGTCTCATCGCCTATATTATGAAATCGGCGATTATTCCGCAGTTTTCCGCGATCTATGACTCCATGAATATCGAAACATCTTTTCTGACCTCCTTCATCTTTTTATTTTTTGACAGCCTCCCGCTGTTTTTTATGTGCATTCTCATCATTGCTGTGGTTTTGTTAACGTATTATGTTTCGATTTTCCGAAAAAAAGCCCCGGAAGAAAAAATGGCCCTCCTCGTTAAAATCCCGCTGGCAGGCAGAATCCTCAAGTTATTCAACAGCTATTTTTTATCGCTTCAGCTAAGCAATCTTTTAACATCGGGATTGTCTGTATATGACAGCTTAAAAGCGTTTGAGAGCCAGCCTTTTTTGCCGTTTTTTCACAAGGAAGCAAAGCGCATGATCGAAAGGCTGAAACAGGGGGAAGCGCTGGAACAGATGCTGGACAGGCATCCGTTTTATGAAAAGGATCTCTCCAAAGCGGTGGCTCACGGTCAATTGAACGGTCATCTCCACAGGGAGCTATATTCATACAGCCAATTTTTGATCGACCGGCTTGAAAAGAAAGCGGAAAAGTGGACAAGCATGCTTCAGCCTCTGATTTACGGATTTACCGCAGCCATGATTTTAATCCTCTATTTGTCGATGCTTTTGCCAATGTATCAAATGATGAATCAGTTATAAAGGGGGACATCCATTTGAATGAAAAGGGATTTACGCTGATAGAAATGCTGGTCGTTATGCTTGTCATCTCAATTCTGCTCTTAATTACGATCCCGAATGTGACGAAGCATAATCAAAACATTCAAAAGAAAGGCTGTGAGGGATTGATCAATATGGTTCAGGCCCAAATTACCGCGTATCAGATGGATCACGACGGGAAAACGCCAAGTCTTGGAGAGCTTGAATCAGAGGGATATATCAAGAAAAATTTGGCGTGTCCTAATGGAAAATCGATCGTGATTTCAAATGGCAAGGCACAAACACAATAATGGGAAGGGACCAAACAGGGTTTACCCTTCTAGAAAGTTTAACCGTGCTATTGATCAGCTCGATCATGCTGATTCTTTTGTTTGACAGACTGCCTTCCGCATATGACGCAAGGATCGTCAAGCATTTTGCCGAACAGCTTGAAGACGATTTGCTTTATGCTCAGCAGGCAGCGCTCGCTCAAAACAAAAAAATAAACGTGCTGTTTGATGCTGATCATTGTAAATACACCATCAAGCCTGCGGATGAGAGCTTGACTCCTTATCTTATCAGGGAATATGATCACAAAATTGCCATCAAAAAGTCGACGCTCAGACAACATTTCACATACAGCCCAAACGGGGCTCCGAGTCAAGGAGGAAAGATGTTGATTGAAGCAAACCGTGCCTCCTTTGAACTGACGATTTATTTAGGAAGCGGTAAGATCAATGTTCAAAAAAAATAGAGGCTTTATGACAATCGAAACTGTTTCTGCATTCAGTATATGGGTGATGATAGCGGCTCTAATGATTCCCGTGTACCATCAGCTTGAATTAAAAGCCGAGATGGCAAAAAAAGAAGAAGCCGGGTACCGCATATTAGATGAGAAGATCAGCAGCTACATGCTGACCGGTCGCTACAAGCCCGCTGAAACCGTGTTTTATCAGGGAGCCGCATACTTGATTGAATGGGAGGAAAAAGGAGAAGAATATGAAGTCTGCATCTCTGTTGAAAACAGGCATGACCGTCAGTATTGCCTTGCGATTCTCAAAACAAAAGGGCTTTACCCTTCTTAATGTTTTGCTTTCATTAACGGTCTACATGTTTATCGCCGGAACGGCTGCCACGATTTTTCAGCTGTTTTTATCCCCGGGTGTCAAAAAAAATGAAATTCGCCCGGAAGAATGGACGATCACAGCTGAACAAATGCAGAAAGAATGCAAAGAAGCCGTTGCCGTTAAAGTGGCAGACAACGGACAGGCGCTTGAAATGACGAATTCCTCAGGTGATGCCGTTCGTTATGAACCGTATCAGGCGCTCATTCGAAAACGAGTGAATTCTAAAGGCCATGTGCCGATGCTGCAGCATGTCAAACGCGTCACATTCAGGCTTCAAGATCACCAAGTCATCGTTGAAGCAATCAGCCTTAACGGCACACAATACCGAGCTGCATTTCCGGTCTATCATTCTTCATAAAGGTGGTTCATGTGACTAATTCCAGAGGCTTTATTTACCCTGCAGCGGTTTTTTTGGCGATTATCTGCATGCTTTGCGCCGCTCATTCGGCAGCGGCTTTTATCACGAAGCATGCTTTTATCAAACAGACGAAAGACTTTTACATTCAGCAAAATCTTCTGCAAAATGGAATCCTTCACTCCATCAGGCATATGCAAGACGAAAAAGCTGGAGAGGAGAACAAAGCGTATGGCTCTGTGACGTATTCCATTACTTCAGCCGGCAAGAAAACGAAGCAAGTCAGGCTAAAAGTGAAGACGGCAGCAGAATCTGAAAGGACTGCTGATTTTCAATTCCATCTAAGGAAAAAGACCATCAGTCACTGGAAAGAGCATTAGCGATCAAAACGGTTTGGTGTATAAAAAAGAGAGGGGCTGACAACACTTCATCATAAGAGGACTCTCTCATGAGGTGATTTGATGAAAACGAACGATTATGTGAAATATATGACAGAACAGCTTGTCAAATATATGGACACGCCGAAACAAGAAAGAAAAGAAATGAAAGAAAGACGCAGGGAAGGCAAACCGCCGTCCCGCATTTTTCGGTGGTTCGGCATTCTCCCGCTCGGCTGTATGATGTTTTTTAAACGTCATAAATAGCGAAGCAAAGGGCCGTTATTCCGCCCAGGTACAGACATGGTCCGGGCATACCGAAAATGAAGCCGCTTTTCAACAGAAAGCGGCTTATTTATATTCTTCGACGACTACCACTTTATTTATTTTATGGGTTGAGGGCTCATATGAAATGGTGACAAATACGCCAAATTTTCGATTTCCTTCGCTTAATGTTACATGATATTGCTCTACTGCTTCATCGGTTCGTTTTCGGTCCCATACTTTTTGAGTGAGCCGGACTTCAGCTGCAGGGTATCTTTTTTTCGCTGCCTGGACAGCTTTTTCTTCCCATTTTGTCATGCCGGTTGTTGTTTTCTCTGCCGCCTGTATATCAAGCGGTCCGGCGATTATTGGCAGTAAAAAAAAGCATGACACGATGATTTTTTTCAGCATGGGTCATCATCCTTTCTCCCCTATTTTTTTCCTCGTTCATTTGGTTTATACGGAAAAATAAGAATAAAATTCGTACTTTATAAAGAACTTCATATTTTTCAAAAAGATGAGAATTTGAGAGATTTTTTGAGGATTTAAACGATAATGTTCTGTAAAACGAACTAAATCGACCATTTCGGCAGTTTTCAATTCAATGGGTTGTTCTTTATACTCTAACTGTAAGGTTCTTTAAAACGAACGAAAAGCTGCTAGGAGGGTAGTCATGATTCGATTATCTCGAACTAGGAGATGCCGAAAAAGAAGCAAAAAGGCAGTCATCGGTTTTCAAATAATTTTGATCATTTACCTTTTGATTGGATTGGGGAGTCAGCTGAATCATTATACGAACGCATCGTTTCATGATGTGGAAACATACAGCTTGACGATGAAAGCGTCTGCAAAATTTAAGGACATAGATGATAAGGTGTGGGACGGAAGCGATTTAAAGCTTCATAAACAGACAAAAACAAAAGGAAACGCTTGTGCGCCATTGGTTTTATTTGCTGAATTTAAAAACAGCGGCAAACACATTACTTCTTCTGAATGGAAATGGGAGCTGCACAAAATCGATGGTTCTTCAAAGCCGAAAGACGGGACTGTCATCGATAAAGGTACGATTGGCAAAGAAACAAAAAGCCGTGTATACAGGATAGAGTCAAATCGCGCGACAAAGGGAGGAACTTACGTTTTTAAATTGATCAAACCTGAAGGGCATCCCGATCACAAACGGGGAAAGCCGTTTATTTGGTCAAAGGCGATGAAGCTGAACGACTGCAAGGAAAAAACGCTGAAGCCTCCAAAAAAGGCCGAGTCTCATCGTAAGTCTGAGTCAGAAAAAACGAACAAGATGGAGCGGAAAGAACAAACAAAAGATACAGATGCCAGCCAATCTGTTCGTGAGGAAAAAAATAAAGAGAAACATTCATTAGAAAGCGGGGATGAGTCATGAAAAAAATCATGAAATGGGTCAGCAATATCTTATATGTGATTATTTTCACGCTGATCATTGCGACGGTTATCGTCGTGATTTCGACAAAATCGTCCGGCGGGGAGCCCCAGCTCTTCGGGTATCAATTGAAGACGGTTTTATCGGGTTCGATGGAGCCCGAATTTAAAACGGGGTCGATTATCGCCGTTCAAAAGGTTGACAATCCCGAGGCATTGAAAAAGGGCGACATTATTACATTCATGCAAGACCAGAACACAATGGTTACTCACCGAATTATCGGTATAACAAAAAATAAATCAAATCTCATGTTTCAGACAAAAGGGGACAACAACCAAAATCCTGATTCCGATCCAGTTCTTTCGGAAAATGTTGTCGCCAAATATTCCGGAATTACGGTTCCTTATGCCGGATATCTGCTGGACTTTGCCGGCAAACCGATCGGCACGGCCATCTTATTGATCGTACCGGGCCTATTGCTAATCCTTTATGCGGTCATCACTGTCTCGGCGGCATTGCGTGAGATTGAGCAAAAAGCAAAAGCGATCGAAACTGCCGGCAAAGACCGGGTTTCAATGTAACTTTCGTTGGTCACCTGTTATTCAGGTCTCCATATATAGATTTTCTTATTATAAAAGGAGGAGTTATCATGGGTACAAAGAAAAAAATCGGATTGGGAGTTGCATCCGCTGCTCTTGGACTGGCATTAGTAGGAGGAGGAACTTGGGCTGCGTTTAACGATATCGAATCGACTCATGCTACTTATGCAGCAGGAACGCTTGACTTAAATGCAAAAGAAACGTCTGCAAGAGTGAACCTGTCAAACTTAAAACCGGGTGATAAATTCAAAAAAGAATTTACCTTTAAAAATGACGGATCATTGGCTATTAAAGAAGTGTTAATGCAAATGGGTTTCAGCAATTTCGTTGACGGAAACGCGAAAAACGGCGGGAAAAACTCTGCCGAGGATTTCCTGAAACAGTTTAAGGTGAGCGTACTGACGGTCGGTGTTGAAGGCGGAAACGGCTATCCTAAAAACATCATCCTGGATTCCGCAAACCTCTATGACTTGTACAATATGTCTGTGAAAAAAGATAAAGCATCAATGGACAAAGTCAAAAAGCTGATCGAGCCTGGATTCCTGCATGACAACGGCAAAATCAATGTAGCGACAATCAACGGAAAGACTGCGCCTGAGTACGACGGAATTCCAAAAGATCCGTACGATTTTGACAAAGTCGAAATGGTCATTGAATTTGTCAATGACACAACAACAGACAGCAACGGCAACATGGTGCAGAACAAATATCAAGGAGATTCTGTACAGCTCGACTTCTCGTTTGAAGCTACTCAATGGAACGGCCTGACCATCGACGGAAATAAACATGCCGATGAAAAAGGTTATGTAAAAGAGAACGAAAGAGCGCACAGTGAAGATAAATAAACGAATGATGAAAAAACGGATCTGGTATGATCCGTTTTTTTATGTATACTTGATCGGCGCCGTTTTATTTTTACAATGCCAAAGGGAGTAAGATATGCGGCACTTACTCCTTTTCCTGACTCTTCTTCCATTTTTGGTAATCTAAAAATTCTCGAAATTGTTTTTTAGAAACCCCTGATGCCATCGCGTCACGAACTAGATTTTCCCATTCACTATCTAATTGACCATCGTATTCGGTTTCATCTTTTTCATCAAGCAGGGTATGAACCGAGACGTCCAGAACAGCGGAGACTTTTTCTAGAAATTGAATGGAGGGGTTTGTTTGCAAATTTCTTTCTATTGAACTTAAATAAGACTTCGCTACCCCAGCCTTTTCAGCTAGTTCAGATAGTGAGTAGCCTTTTTCTTTTCGATATTGTTTAATACGCTGGCCAATCAATGTCATCACCTTCCTTTCGATATTATAGCACATTCAGAAGGGATTTATTGAATGACTTCTTTCAATTGGTGTGGAAGCTTCGGAAGTCTTATTTCCTAAATTGAGAAATATTCTTATTTCTTCCGGACTAATGCCTTCATTGAGAGCACTTTTGATCAGCTCTTCCCACTCCTTGTCCAATTCTTCTTTCTCATGTTCCACTTTATTCATGGCATTTCCCCCCAAAATACTTCATTATGTATTTCAGTTAAACGTGTTGTGATAAACAAAGATCGATCTCTAGTCTCAACACTTTTCCAAACTTGTCCAATTGATGTTCCAAAAGTTATTCTCCTTACATTCATTATAATAGGAGGACTCTGAATAAAAAGAAGAACGGTGTCGAATCGGAAAATTTATCCTGAAATTTTTTTCTGTAAATAAAACAATCCGCCGTTTTCGATCTTAATTTCGATTTTCGGTTCGTAGAGCGCTTGAAGGGCTTTTTTTTCAATTTCGTATTCCTCGGGCTTTTCTTCCGTCTCTTCGTAAAATTGATTCAGAAGGAAAAGGTCGTTGTTCCATCTTTTAAGAGAAGCTTCGGCCCAGTCGAGGGGTTCGGCTCTCGCGGCTTGTTCGATATAGCGTTCGAGCCGTTTGATGCCGCTTTCCGGTTTGATTAAAGGCGACACCGTGTAGCAGTAGTCGGAAATGTGCGAAGAAAGCGCCCTTGCTTCCATTCGTTCCTGAAAGTTTTCTGTAAGCTGCCCGCTGATTAAATGGAGGCCGAGGGACAAAAGCTTGTCTTTTTTCAAGTCGGACTGGTAGGAAATCGTTACATTCAAACCGAGCCACGGCTCAAGCGGAATATGCCCCCCCGCGGAGCTGATTTTTTCATAGAGGCGGATAAATTTTCCGTTCTTTTTGACCGCCTGAAATATTTGAAACAGCCGCGGCGATCCGAAGTGAATAAATTCGCCGTCAATATCTGCTGGCGCTGCTTCTTCATTTGTAATCAGCGTAATTTTCATCGGGTTCGGCACCCCGCCCGTCTTTTCAAGCCAGTGCCAATAAAATGGCCTGTTCATGATTTGCTTATCGACGTCAGCCGTCAGTTGCACCGTTAAGTGGCCGGGGCTTTTGCCGGTGATGTCACACCCGTTTGCGGTGAAAAAACGTTCCAAAAATCTTTGAATTTCCTCCTGTCTCATGCATTAGCCTCCAATCTGTTTATGATCATGTCCATAGGAGATGAACGATGCCAGATTTTCCATTTTAATTTTCATTTCCTCATCTGATGACGAATAAAAGAGAATGTCGTGCAGGTGCTCTTCAAAATTGCCGACCTCTATTTTTGTTAAAATATCATCCAGTTCGCCGACGACTTTTTCGAATAAATGGATTTTTTCATAGAGAAGCTTCAAAATATGCTCTTCTACCGTGTGCTTTGTCGCCATATTGTAGATATACACATCGCGCTCCTGGCCGAGCCGGTGAATCCGTCCGATTCTTTGTTCAAGGCGCATAGGGTTCCACGGAAGGTCATAGTTGATGATTTTGTTGCAAAATTGCAGGTTGATCCCTTCGCCGCCCGCTTCTGTGGCGATCAGCACCTGAACCTTGCCCCTGAACAAGTCTTTCATCCAGTCTTTTTTTCCTCTTTTAAAGCCGCCCCTAAACGGTACGGAACTGATTCCGTTTTGCTGGAGAAACCATTGGAGATAAATTTGCGTCGCCCTGTACTCCGTAAAGATAATGACTTTGTCATCCAGCTCTTCAATCAGCTCAACGACCTTAAGCGCCTTTGAGTTTTGCGCGACCTCATTGACCTTGTTGATCAGCCGGTGAATCGCGGCTTCTCCGATGACGGGCGCTTCGCGGTCTTTTTTGTCAAGCATGTTTTTTAAGGTCATGTAGACCGCTTCTCTGCTTGAGCAGCATTCGCGTTCCAATGTCATAATCGAAAACATGCCTGCAGATTGGCGATGATCTTTTTTCAGGCTTGTGATTTCGTCATATAAAGCCTGTTCGGTCGGAGAAAAGGAGATCGGCACCGTTTCGACGTGGCGCTTCGTCCATGTAATGCCCGTATCCTGGCGCCTGTTCCTGATCATCACTTTATTGATGAGCGATTTCAATCGTTCATGCGCCTCTCTCGAATCGATTTGTTTTGAATAATCTTTGTTAAAATTGCTTTCATTGCCCAAATGTCCCGGCTTTAACAGGGAGACGAGGTTGAAAATTTCGTCGATCTTGTTTTGGATCGGCGTCGCCGTCAGCATTAGGCAATATTTTTTCTTTAAATTGCGGACGAATTCGTAGTTTTTGGTTTTGCTGTTTTTCAGTTTGTGAGCCTCATCAATAATGACTACATCGTATTGGATTGATAATACGGTTTCCCGGTGCGGCGATCGTTTCGCCGTATCGAGAGAGGAGACGACAACGTCGCACTGCTCCCATACATAGCTTTTTTTCTGTTCGACGGCCGGGATCAAAAATTTTTCGCGCAGCTCTTTGACCCATTGCGAGACAAGCGAAGCGGGCACGAGAATCAAAATTTTCTTTGCGAGTCCGCGAATCATGTATTCTTTTAATATCAGGCCGGCTTCTACCGTTTTCCCGAGACCTACTTCATCGGCCAATATGGCTTTTCCGTTCATTTGTTCAACCACTCTTTGAGCGACCTCAAGCTGATGGGGAAGCGGAGTAAAGTCAGGCAGGTGATTCGGCGCCTGCAGCCCTTCAAAGCTCGGTATCGCCAGCCTTTTTTGCACCTCGCAGGACAGCTGGTAAAGCTCCCAGTTTGCCCAGGGGCCGTCCTGGTCAAGGTGTTTTGCAAACTGCTCCGGCCACTCATGGTCAAAATGAATGTCTGGTATCATCGTAACGCCGCCTTTCCTCTCACACGAAATGTTCTTTTCTTCCGGAGATCACCATTTGTAAATTGGGCTGATGTTATAATCAAATTGATAAAATACGAACGTTTTAGAGAAAAAATAATGGATTGTTAATAATTTTTCCTGTTGCCCAAACGCTTTGATGATGGTAGGATATTTGTAGATCATCAGCGAAAAAATCGAAAGTCCTTATGTAGTATGTCCAGAAATGAAGCGAATATGAGCGAATGACGGCAAGGGGAGAGACCGGCAAGGAATGCCTTATGACGGCGCCGAAGGAGCAAGCTCTTGAAATAAGCGAATCTCTCAGGCAAAAGAACTCTTGCTTGACGCAACTCTGGAGAGAGTTTGCACCATTATCATGTTTAGCAAACCACCAAAGGGGACATCTTTGCTTTCGTGCAAAGTAAACTTTCAGGTGCCAGGACAGAGAACCTCCGAACTGACAAAGGGGGTTCTCTGTCCTTTTTTGTGCCGTCTATAAAGAGCTTTTAATATTGGAATCTTTCGCGTTTTCTGATGATTGGCAAACTTATGGTGATAAAAAAACGAAGGGGGAAAGAGGATGCTTAAACGAACGCCTTTATTTGACCTGTATAAGGAATACGGCGGAAAGACGATTGATTTCGGCGGCTGGGAGCTGCCTGTTCAATTTTCATCGATCAAAGAAGAGCATGAAGCGGTGAGGACGAAAGCCGGATTGTTTGACGTCTCCCACATGGGGGAAGTCGAGGTAACGGGAGCCGGAAGCCTTCCGTTTTTGCAGAAGCTTTTAACAAACGATGTCGCCGCATTGAAAGAAGGCGGCGCCCAGTATACGGCGATGTGCGACGAAAACGGCGGGACGATCGACGATCTCCTGGTTTATCGAAAGGGAAGCGGCCGCTATTTTTTGGTCATTAATGCAGCGAACATTACGAAGGATATCGATTGGCTGAATCGGCACGCCGGAGGGGATGTCACGATTCAAAACGTGTCTGGCGAGATCTCTCTGCTCGCCCTTCAGGGACCGAAAGCAGCACAGATTTTAAAGCAGGTGACAGATCTTGATCTCGAGGCTCTAAAGCCGTTTACATTCCGCGATGAAGCCGCAGTAGGAAATGTAAGGGCGCTTGTGTCAAGAACAGGGTATACGGGAGAGGACGGCTTTGAAATCTACTGCCGGAATGAAGATGCACCATATATTTGGAAGCTTCTTTTAGAAACAGGCAAGGATGACGGTCTCATTCCGTGCGGACTCGGCGCAAGGGACACACTCCGCTTTGAAGCAAAACTGCCGTTATACGGGCAGGAGCTCACAAATGAGATTACGCCGATTGAAGCGGGGATCGGTTTTGCCGTGAAAACGAATAAAGAAGCCGATTTCATCGGAAAGTCAGCATTGGCAAGGCAAAAAGAACACGGGGCTGCCAGAAAGCTCGCCGGCCTTGAAATGATCGATAAAGGGATTCCGCGGCACGGGTATGCCGTTTTTCATCAAGGCGAGCAAGTCGGCGAGGTGACGACCGGAACACAGTCCCCCACTTTGAAAAAAAACGTCGGCCTTGCCTTGCTGAAAAAAGAAGCAGCCGAAATCGGCACCATTGTCGAGGTTGAAATCAGGAAGAAACGGCTGAAAGCGAAAGTTGTAAAAACGCCATTTTATAAACGGCAGTCATAAGTTTGCGATCATGAAAGGAGACGAAAAGATGAAGCACCGCTACCTTCCTGCGACAGAACAGGATAAACAAGAGATGCTCGGGGCGATCGGAGTCGAAAAGATCGACGACTTATTCTCCGATATTCCCGAGAGCGTTCGATTTAAAGGCGAATACCAAATCAAAAAAGCAAAGTCAGAGACGGAGCTTACGAAAGAGCTGACAAAGCTCGCGGCAAAAAATAAGGACACGGCATCGTACGCCTCGTTTTTGGGAGCGGGGGTCTATGACCATTACCAGCCTGTCATTGTCGACCATGTCATTTCAAGATCCGAATTTTATACGGCTTATACCCCGTATCAGCCGGAAATTTCGCAAGGGGAGCTTCAGGCGATTTTTGAGTTCCAGACGATGATTTGCGAATTGACGGGAATGGACATCAGCAATTCGTCGATGTATGACGGAGGGACCGCCCTGGCGGAAGCTGCGATGCTTACATCAGGGCATACGAAAAAGAAAAAAATCGTCGTCTCTGAAACGGTTCATCCGGAATCGCGCGAGGTGCTGAAAACGTATGCAAAAGGGCAGTACATCGAAGTCGTTGAAGTGCCTGCAGGTGGAGGGGCGACAGATCTCGAAGCGCTTGACGCCGCAGTGTGTGACGAGACGGCAGCCGTGATCGTCCAGTATCCGAACTTTTTCGGACAGATCGAACCGCTGGACAAGATCGAGCCGATCGCTCATAAAGGAAAAAGCATGTTCATCGTTTCCGCCAATCCGCTGGCGCTCGGTATTTTAACGCCGCCTGGGGTGTTCGGGGCGGACATCGTCGTCGGGGATGCCCAGCCGTTCGGAATACCGGCTGCGTTCGGCGGACCGCACTGCGGATATTTCGCCGCGACGAAAAAGTTGATGCGGAAGGTTCCGGGGCGCCTTGTCGGACAGACGGAAGACGAAAACGGGAAACGGGGCTTCGTTTTAACGCTGCAGGCCAGGGAGCAGCATATCAGACGGGATAAAGCGACCTCGAACATTTGCTCAAATCAGGCGCTCAATGCGCTTGCTGCTTCTGTTGCAATGACGGCCCTCGGCAAAAAAGGCGTTAAGGATATCGCCTGGCAGAACGTGCAGAAAGCGGCTTATGCAAAAGAAGCCGCCAAGCGGGCGGGTCTTGAAGTCGCATTTGACGGGCCGATGTTTAACGAATTCGTCGTCAAACTGAAGGAGCCTGTCTCTTTGGTGAATGAACGCCTGCTTGAAAAGGAGATCATCGGCGGATATGACCTCGGTGCGTCATACAAGGATTTAAAAGACCACGTGCTGATCGCTGTTACCGAGCTCCGGACAAAAGAAGAAATCGATACACTCATCAAGGAATTGGGGGATCGCCATGCATAATCAGGATCAATCGCTTATTTTTGAAATATCGAAAGAAGGCCGGGTCGGCTACAGCCTTCCTGAGCTTGACGTCCCTGAAACAGATGTGTCAAACCTTTTCGACGAGATGTACATCAGGAAAGAGCCGGCTGAGCTTCCGGAAGTGTCAGAGCTCGATATCATGAGGCATTATACCGCTCTGTCAAAGCGAAATCACGGCGTTGATTCAGGCTTTTATCCGCTCGGTTCCTGCACGATGAAATACAATCCGAAGCTGAATGAGAAAATCGCGAGAATCCCCGGCTTTGCGGCGGTTCATCCGCTTCAGGACGAACGTACGGTGCAGGGGGCGCTGGAGCTGCTCTACGATCTGAGCAAGCATTTGGAAGAGATTACAGGCATGGATGAGGTTACGCTTCAGCCGGCGGCCGGGGCACACGGAGAGTGGACCGGTCTGATGATGATCCGCGCGTTCCATGAGGCAAACGGCGATCATAAAAGAACGAAGGTGATCGTCCCGGATTCTGCGCACGGAACGAATCCTGCGTCTGCGACCGTTGCAGGCTTTGAAACGGTCACCGTTCAGTCGAATGCCGACGGGCTCGTCGATCTGGAAGATTTAAAACGGGTCGTAAGCGACGAAACGGCTGCATTAATGCTGACAAATCCGAACACGCTTGGTCTTTTTGAAGAGCATATTTTAGAAATGGCCGAAATCGTCCATCAAGCAGGAGGGAAGCTGTATTATGACGGAGCCAACCTCAATGCGGTGCTGAGCAAAGCAAGGCCTGGCGACATGGGGTTTGACGTCGTCCATTTAAACCTTCATAAAACCTTTACAGGGCCGCACGGCGGCGGAGGGCCGGGTTCAGGTCCTGTCGGCGTCAAAGCCGAGCTTATCCCGTATTTGCCAAAGCCCGTTTTAGTCAAAAAAGACGGCCGCTTTACGTTTGACTATGACCGTCCGCAATCGATCGGCAGGGTCAAGCCGTATTACGGAAACTTCGGCATCAATGTGAGAGCCTATACGTATATTCGTTCGATGGGTCCTGACGGGCTGAAGGAAGTTACGGAAAACGCCGTTTTAAACGCGAACTATATGATGAGGAAGCTTGCGTCGTATTATGATCTGCCGTATGACCGCCACTGCAAGCATGAATTTGTGCTGTCAGGCAGGCGCCAGAAAAAGCTCGGCGTCAGGACGCTCGACATCGCCAAGCGCCTGCTCGATTTCGGCTTCCATCCGCCGACCATTTACTTCCCGCTTAATGTGGAGGAATGCATCATGATCGAACCGACGGAAACCGAATCGAAAGAAACGCTTGATGCGTTTATCGAGACGATGATCCAGATCGCCAAAGAAGCGGAAGAAACCCCTGAAATTGTTCAGGAAGCCCCGCATACGACCGTTGTGAAACGAATGGATGAAACAAAAGCGGCGCGCAAGCCTGTGCTTCGCTATGAAAGAGGATAAACATAAAGAGAACCGGCGGATTCCGCCGGTTTTTTGTATGAAAAAAGCCGCCTCGTCATGAGACAGCGTTCATTTATTTCTTTGTTTTAATTTTTCCGCTCCACTTTTTGAAGCCGCCTTTCAGGTTGTAAATTTCCTGACAGCCGTGTTTTTTGAGCACTTGAGCGGCTCGTCCGCTTCTGACGCTGTTTTGGCAGTAAAGATAGACGGGTTTGTCCGGGCGGATTTCCGCTTTTCTTTGTTTAAGCTGAGAGAGCGGAATGTTTCTCGCGCCGAGGATGTGGCCGCCTTCAAATTCGTTCGGCTCGCGCACATCGATGAGCTGCGCTTTCCGGTAGCCGGCCCGGAATTCTTCTTCTGTTAAGGTTTTCATAATCCGCTGCTGATAAATGTATGAAACGACCATGTAGATGATCAGTGCGGCGCAAATGATAAGAACGATAATGCTGCTGGTAGACAATCTGATCCGACTCCTTTTTAAGATCGTCCCGCCTAAGGCGGGAAATGTTTAAGACAAATACTATTATAGTAAAGGGCGGGAAATCTGTCATCTGATTAGCCGAATTTATTTTCAATTTTCATAGGGGATGGTAGACTTAGGTGTATACCAAAGAAAAAGAGGGTAGGTTATGGAAAAGGAAACATGGCGTTTTATCGATTCGGGGCGCAAGGCTCCCGATTTTAATATGGCTCTTGATGAGGCGCTGCTTTACTGGCACAGCCAAAAGCAGATTCCGCCTACCATCCGCTTCTACGGATGGAACCCGGCGACGCTTTCGGTCGGCTATTTTCAAAATATCGAAAAGGAAATCGATCTGGAAGCCGTCAAAAAGCACGGCCTGGGCTTTGTGAGAAGGCCGACCGGCGGAAGGGGCGTCCTTCATGACGAAGAGCTTACCTACAGCGTGATCGTATCAGAAGACCATCCCGACATGCCGCAGACGGTGACGGAAGCGTACAGGGTGATTTCCGAAGGGATTCTTGAAGGCTTTAGAGAGCTTGGACTTGACGCGTATTTTGCAATTCCGCGAACGGAGAAAGAAAAGCAAAGTCTGAAAAACCCGAGATCATCCGTCTGCTTTGACGCGCCTTCTTGGTATGAGCTCGTTGTCGAGGGCAGAAAAGTCGCCGGAAGCGCCCAGACAAGGCAAAAAGGAGTCATTCTTCAGCACGGCTCGATTCTCCTTGATTTGGATGAAGACAAGCTGTTTGATTTGTTCATCTATAAAAACGACCGCATCAGAGAGCGGATGCAGCGGAATTTTAAACAAAAGGCGGTCGCCATCAATCAGCTGACCTCCGAAAAGGTAACCATTGAAGAAGCGAGCAAAGCATTTAAAAAAGGATTTGAGAAAGGGCTTAACATCAACCTCGAGCCCTATGAACTGACAAAAGAAGAAATCGCCTTCGTCGAGGAGCTGGCCAGGACGAAATACGCGACAGACGAATGGAATTATAAAAGATAGGACATCGATGTAAACGTTATCTGACTGCTTGTTTTTTACAAGCACATAGTGTAAACTTGTAATGATTTGAATAGGTGTGATTTGGAGGGATTAGATGACAACACCGAGTATGGAAGATTATATAGAGCAAATTTATATGCTGATAGAAGAAAAAGGATATGCAAGAGTCTCAGATATAGCAGAAGCTTTAGCCGTCCATCCCTCCTCGGTTACAAAAATGGTTCAGAAACTCGACAAAGACGAATATTTGATTTACGAAAAGTATCGCGGTCTCGTGCTGACGCCTAAAGGAAAAAAAATAGGCAAGCGTTTAGTATACAGACATGAATTACTGGAACAGTTTTTAAGAATCATTGGTGTTGACGAAGAGAAAATTTACGATGATGTTGAAGGGATTGAACATCATTTAAGCTGGAACAGCATCGACCGGATCGGCGACCTTGTGCAGTATTTTGAGGATGACCGCAAAAGGGTCGATGATCTGAGAAGCGTCCAAAAACGAAATGAACAGGAAAATCAATAGAAAGAAGCTGCCGCTAGAAACGGCAGCTTTTTCTGATGGTCTTTTTTTTCTGTCCCCTTCCTAAAATGGTGATAGGGCCAATCTTTTAAGGGGGGAGAACGGATGTACATCGACGGGGTTTTTTCTGGCGGAGGAATGAAAGGTATTGCGCTCGCAGGAGCATACGAAGCGCTCGAAGAACGGGGCTTCCGATTTAAAAGACTGGCCGGAACGAGCGCCGGATCGATCATCGCAGCATTTATCGCGGCCGGGTATACGAGCATGGAGATCCGCTGCATGCTGGAGGAATTGAATGAACGCGAGCTCCTTGACCCGAGATTTACTTTTTTGCCTTTAAAAATACTGCAATGGGCTTCGATCTATTGGCGCCTCGGTTTGTATAAGGGAGAAAAACTGGAAAACTGGGTATCCGAGAAATTAAAGGAAAAAGGAATCTCCGTGTTCGGCGACTTTGAACAAGGGAAGCTCAAACTGATCGCTTCGGATTTAACGAATGGCAAAATGCTTGTCCTGCCTGACGATCTGACCCGCTACGGCCTGAATCCCGGGCGGTTTTCCGTTGCAAGAGCGGTGCGGATGAGCTGCAGCATTCCTTATTTTTTTGAGCCTGTCAAACTGAAATCCTCTGACGGCATCAGCACGGTCGTCGACGGCGGGGTGCTGAGCAATTTTCCGATCTGGCTGTTTACTGCCGAAAAAAAACGCCCGGTTTTAGGCGTTACTTTGATGCCGAGTGAAAAAGAAAGGCCGAAGAAGGTGATCAACAATGCGTTTGAACTGTTCGGGGCGCTTTTTGAGACGATGAAAGAAGCGCATGATGCCAGGCATATCGCTACTAAACACGAACGCAACATTATTTTCCTGCCCGTCGAAGAGGTCCTGTCGACGGAATTTGCGATTTCGGCAGAAAAAAAACTAGCTCTGATTGAGCTAGGAAAAAAACGAACAGAATTATTTTTGAAACAGTGGACGTATTAAAAGAAAGCTCTGTTTTTCTTTTTGCTTTTTTTGCCTTCGATCACCGTCAGCTGAGTCTGGCTTTTTTTCTTGACCAAGACAGGCTTTGATTTGTTGATAGACGGCACGCTTCTAAGATGATTCACCCGGCCTCTGACTGAGCGTTTTTTATGATCCTGAAAACGCTTGTTTGATTGTTTGGCTGCTTTTCTAAATGCTGCTCCCTCGCCGCCCGCGTCGCGGTTTATAAGATGTCTGATCACAAAATAGACAATTGCGCCGACCGCAGCGAAAACAAACAAATATTGCAGCAAGCGGCCGGGACTTGTGACAGCAAAATAAACGAAACCAAAAATTCCAAGCGCAATCACTAAAGCTGAGACTGGATGTACCCGTTGCTTCATAACTGTCCACCTCCCAAAAAAATTAACCGATTCGTTAAAGTTTACATTACGATATAGAAGGTTCCTTCTGTTCGCCCTCTGCTTTGGTCTCCATATGAAGAAGCTCGTTAAAGCTTGCGATTGCCACTTCCACCTGATCGTCCGACGGCTCTTTTGTTGTCAAGAGCTGCAGCCAAAGGCCGGGATAGCCCAGCGCTTTCAGCACGGGTATGTTTCTCACTTTGTTCGTCAGCTGCAGCACTTCAAATGAAATGCCAAGAACGACTGGTATCAGCGCGATTCTATTTAAAATACGGACCCAGAGAGGGTCAGCAGGAACAAGCAAGTAAACAAACATGCCCACGATCACCGTAAATAGAATAAAACTGCTTCCGCATCTGTAGTGAAGCCTTGACTGACGCTGAACATTTTCCACCGTGACCGGCATGTTTTGTTCGAAACAGTTTATGACTTTATGTTCGGCTCCGTGATATTGAAAAACCCTTTTAATGAAAGGAGTGCACGATATCGCGTAAATATAGCCCAACAGCAGGACCAGCTTGAAAAAGCTTTCGACCATAATCTGTGCGACATCAGATTGGAATACCGGCCGGGTAAGCTCCGCCAAAAAGACGGGAACAAGCGTAAATACAAATTTGCTGAAGAGGAATGACAGCACCCCGACAGCGGCAAGCCCAAAGATCATCGTCAGCTTTGACTGCTTCTCTTCTTTTAATTGATCGTCCAAAGCAGGATCGCGATCATACCTTTCGCTTGAAAAATTCAAATGCTTGGTACCGTTCGCACTCGCTTCAATAATCGCGATGATCCCCCGGAGAAACGGAATTTTCTTCAGCTTTTCCAGCGTGGGATGTGATGTGCGAGGCAGCTTGAAAAATTCAATGCTCTGATCCTTCCTGCGAATCGCGGTTACATAATGGCGCCTGCCGCCGAACATTACGCCTTCGACGACGGCCTGCCCCCCGTATGCGGGCTTTTTTTGATTTGACATTTGCATCAACCTATCTGTATCAATCTATGATTACATTAACCATTTCCTTACACCTATTGTACAGGAAAAGTACTGAAACCTCTAGGTTGACGTGCCTAAAAATTTTAGAAATTAGAGAAGCGAATCGTCAAATCTAATTCAAGTATACCCGTTTTCTTGATTTTTACACTTCCGTTCAAAAAAACTTGGAAAGATACTGTTGGCACAGCTGTTTTTGGACATACTGGAAATGGAGGTGAACTGATGTCATGAGCAGTGAAGACAATGAAAAACAGCCCGAAGAACTTGAACAGAATAAACGCGAACAACCGGTATCTTTCATCGGCAGGGTGGTTACGACAGGGTTTATCGGCGGCATTCTCTGGAGTGCGCTGGGAGAGCTTGCATACCTGTTTAAATTTTCAGAGGTCACGCCGAACATGGTTCTTCAGCCTGTTGCTGTCGGCGAATGGAAAACCGGTTTTCTTGGAACGGTGATCAGCATTTTGCTGATCGGGGTGATTTCAATCGGCGCTGCCCTCCTGTACTTCGGCTGTCTGAAGCAAATCAAGGGTATGTGGCCTGGAATTTTATACGGAGCTGTTTTGTGGGGCATCGTGTTCTATCTGTTTAATCCGATGTTTCCGGATGTACAGACTGTTTCCGAGCTGAAAAGGGAAACGGTCATCACGACGTTTTGCATCTACTTGCTGTACGGATTATTTGTCGGCTATTCGATTTCGTTTGAATACAATGAATTAAATTCCGAAAAGCTTTCAAAGGCGATTGGAGAATCGAAGGAAAAGTGTTGATATCTGAATCATTATGATAAAATGTTCACTGTAAGTGGACATTTTTTAACGTGAAGCAAACGGTGGCTTTGTTTAATGAAAAAAGGGGGGAGAGAGTTGCCGCACATTTTAATTTTGAACGGACCGAATTTAAACCGGCTTGGGAAGCGCGAACCTGAAATATACGGAAGAGATACGCTGACCGATTTAGAGCAGAAGCTCTTTCAATTTGCCGAAGGCGTTCAGGCTGAGCTGACGTTTTTCCAGTCAAACCATGAAGGGGATATCATCGACGCTCTTCATGAGTCTGAGGATCAATATGACGGCGTCGTCTTAAATCCGGGCGCTTTTTCGCATTACAGCTATGCCATTCGCGATGCAGTGGCCGCCATCAGCATACCGGTGATCGAAGTTCACATTTCCAATCCCGATGCGAGGGAAGAATTTCGGCGGCAATCGGTGATTGCACCCGTGGCTCAGGGCCGGATTACCGGACTCGGTTTTGAAGGCTACAAGCTTGCCGTCTGTTATTTTTTGAACAACAAATAACAAAAGGGGGACGTTGAACAATGAAACTGAAAAAACTGAGAGAGCTTTTTGGCGGTCTTGGAATCGAAGGGCTCCTGGTAACGAGCAGCGTCAACTTGAGATACATAACCGGATTTACCGGCTCTGCGGGCCTTGCGGTCATTTCAGAGGACAAAGCGGTCTTCATTACGGATTTCCGGTATACGGAGCAGGCCAAACAGCAAATCAAGGGATTTGAGATCGTTGAGCATACCGGCTCAATCATCAAAAAAGCGGCTGATGCGATCAAGGAAATGGGACTAAATAAAATCGGTTTTGAGCAGGATAAGATGACATACGGAACGTATGCCGCATACAAGGATCTTCTCGGCCCGGCGGAGCTTGTTCCGGTTTCCGAGTCGGTTGAAAAGTTGCGCTTGATTAAGTCAAGTGAAGAGATTAAGATATTAAAGGAAGCTGCAAAGATTGCAGATGATGCATTCAGCCATATTCTGACGGTGATTAAGCCCGGCATGACAGAGATTTCAATCGCCAATGAACTGGAGTTTTACATGCGGAGCCAGGGAGCGGATCATTCTTCATTCGATATGATCGTCGCCTCTGGAGTCCGCTCAAGCCTGCCGCACGGAGTGGCTAGCGATAAAACCGTCGAGAAAGGCGATTTCGTCACATTGGATTTCGGGGCCTATTATAAAGGATACTGCTCGGACATTACGCGCACGATCGCCGTGGGAGAACCGAGTGATGAGCTGAAAGGCATTTATCAAACCGTGTTTGAAGCGCAGGCGTTCGGCATGCAGAATATCAGGCCGGGAATCACCGGCAAACAGGCTGACGCCTATACGAGGGACCATATTGCTTCCAAAGGCTACGGCGATTATTTCGGCCATTCTACTGGCCACGGCCTCGGCATGGAAGTCCATGAGGGCCCCGCGCTTTCAGTCCGTTCTGACCAGCTTCTTGAAAAAGGGATGGTCGTAACGGTCGAACCGGGAATTTACATACCGGGCAAGGGCGGAGTCAGAATAGAGGACGATATTGTCCTTACTGAGGGAGGGAACGAATCTCTCACCCATTCCGCAAAAGATTTAATTATTTTATAATCCGTTTGATTGGAGCTATAGGAGGATAAGCATGATTTCAGTAAACGATTTTCGCACAGGTTTAACGATTGAAGTGGACGGAGGCATTTGGCGCGTTGTTGATTTCCAGCACGTCAAACCGGGTAAGGGTGCGGCATTTGTCCGCTCAAAACTGAGAAATCTCCGCACAGGCGCGATTCAGGAAAAAACATTCCGCGCAGGCGAAAAAGTAGCCCGCGCCCAAATCGAGACAAAAACGATGCAGTATCTGTACGCCAACGGCGATCAGCATGTATTTATGGACACGAGCTCATACGAGCAGCTTGAGCTGAGCTCTTCGCAAATCGAGCACGAGCTTAAATTCCTGCTTGAAAACATGTCCGTTCACATCATGATGTATCAATCAGAAACGCTCGGTATCGAACTTCCGAACACGGTCGAGCTGAAGGTTGTTGAAACAGAACCGGGCATCAAAGGCGATACAGCATCAGGCGGAACAAAACCAGCAAAAACAGAAACAGGTTTAGTTGTCAACGTTCCATTCTTCGTGAACGAAGGCGATACACTCGTTGTCAATACTTCTGACGGTTCTTACGTTTCCAGAGCGTAGGTCATGCGAACAGGAGCCGGCTTCATATGAAGCCGGCTCTTTTTTTGTTTTGCAAGTTTCAAATAGAAAATCAGAAGACTACTTTTTCAAGAGAGAGCATAGATTGTAAAAAAGCCGGAAAGCGTTAATGGAGGTTTATGATATGAAGTTTTTCTTTGGACAAGTCAATCCGACTGTTTTGACAATGGCGGCTTTAAGAGTTGTTTCCTCTTTGATCGAGCTGACGGCGGCGGTCGTGATGCTTCTTTTGAACGATGTCCGCAAGGCGGTTGTCGTAAACAGCGTGCTTGCTATGGTTGGACCGCTTATTTTTATTATCACGATGACGATCGGAATATATCAGATCGCGGGACAGCTCTCCTATGCGAAGCTCATCCTTATCTTCATGGGCGTCGTTTTCATTATTGCAGGAATCTATAAATAACGAAGTAGGCTCTCTTGTCATAAAGTCTTCCTTTAAACATACATTTTTATAGAAGACAAGCTAAAAGAGGAGGGAGCGTTTTTGCAGCACATCACAGAGATTCTCCCTGACACGATTAAACGGGCGCTTGCCGGGCTTACTGAACACGGCATGAACCAGATCGAAGAAATTCGGATCAGGACAAGTCGTCCGCTCGAATTGGTTCAAAAAGGCCAGCCGCTTTTTTTGGATTATGCGGCAACACCGGAGGATGCGGCGATATTTTTGAACAGGCTCGGCAATTACAGCATGTATACGCTCGAAGAGGAACTGAAAAAAGGGTATATCACGATAAAGGGCGGCCACCGCGTCGGCCTTGCCGGCCGGGTCGTCATCGAAAACGGGGCGGTCAAGGGAATCAGGGACATTTCCTCTTTCAACATCCGCATTGCCAAAGAAAAGATCGGCATATCACAGCCATATGTGCCGTATCTCTTTAAAAACGCCTGGCTGAACACATTGATCATCGGTCCTCCGCAAACAGGCAAGACGACTTTGCTCAGGGATCTTGGCAGGCTGATCAGCACGGGAAGCGGCAACATTCCCGCGAAAAAGGTCGCCATTGTTGACGAAAGGTCTGAGATTGCCGGATGTGTAAACGGCATCCCGCAGTACAAGTTCGGGAAGCGCATCGATATTCTCGACGCCTGCCCGAAGGCGGAAGGGATGATGATGATGATCAGGTCGATGAGCCCGGAGGTGGTAATCGCCGATGAGATTGGCAGAACAGAAGACGCAGAAGCCCTGTTAGAAGCGGTGCATGCAGGGGTGTCGGTTATTGTGTCAGCCCACGGATTTTCCTTTAGAGACGTCATGAAGCGGCCTTCCTTGAAGGGGCTTCGGGAATACGGCGTTTTTCAGCGAATCGTTGAGCTGTCGCGGAAAAACGGACCGGGCACGATAAGCCGGATCTGCGGCGCTGACGGGGAGCCGCTCACAGCGGCTGAGAAGGTGTTATCATGCTGAAGCTTTTCGGGGCTGTGCTGATTTTGGCGGCTGCCACTTGGACAGGTTTTGAAATGGCAAAACCCTTCAGCGAAAGGCCGAAGCAAATTCGGCAGCTTTTGGCGGCTCTGCAGTCGCTGGAGGCTGAAATTATGTATGGGCATACCCCGCTCCGCCTGGCGTCAAAACATATTGCCGAACAGCTTTCTGAACCCGTTTCGTCCCTGTTTGAGACGTTCTCGCATAAGCTTGGAGAAGGCACCGCTTCAGCCGGAGCAGCCTGGGAGGACAGCCTGAGGAAAGTGTGGCCCGAAACGGCTCTCAAAACAAAGGAATTTGATATTTTGAGGCAATTTGGAGAAACGCTCGGCAGGCATGACCTCGTTTCACAGCAGAAGCATATCAAGCTGGCGCTGACCCATTTGGAAACAGAGGAAGCTGAAGCGAACCTCGCCCAGGCGAAAAACGAAAAAATGGTGAAAAGCCTTGGATTTTTGGCGGGACTGTTACTGGTTCTTCTATTGATGTAATGAAGAGGGGAGCGCAAACGAAATGGGAGTAGACGTAAATATTATTTTTCAAATCGCCGGCGTCGGAATCGTCGTCGCTTTTCTTCACACCATACTTGATCAAATGGGAAAGAAAGAATATGCCCAATGGGTCACGCTTTTAGGATTTATTTATATTTTATTCATGGTTGCGACTGTCGTCGATGATCTCTTCCAAAAGATAAAAGCTGTCTTTCTATTCCAGGGATAGGGGGGGCTTACTCATTGAAATCGTTCAAATCGTAGGATTAGGAATGATTGCAACCTTCCTCAGCTTGATTGTCAAAGAGCAAAAGCCGACATTTGCATTTTTGATTATCGTATTTACCGGCTGCACGATTTTTTTATTCCTGGTCGACCAGGTGTACGAAATCATCCGTATGATCGAAAAGATCGCCGTTAATGCAAACATCAACATGATGTACGTCGAAACGATTTTAAAAATCATCGGGATCGCATATATTGCGGAGTTTGGTGCACAGCTGACAAAGGATGCCGGACAGGGGGCGATTGCCTCGAAAATCGAGCTGGCAGGCAAAATCCTCATTTTAGTCATGGCCGTTCCGATTTTAACCGTCATAATCGAGACCATCATCGGGCTGATCCCTTCCATGTCTTAGTCAGAAAGGAGGATTTTTGGTGTGAAGCGTTTACTGTTTTGGCTCTTGGTCATCGGCTTCGTTTTCGCGGGGGCTCGGGAGGTACAAGCCTCTGAAAAAGAAGGGGAAGCAGGTGCTGCTGCAACATCGGCGGAAGAGATGGCCGATCAGCAGGCCGAATCGCTGGAGATCGACAAGGTCGGCGAGTTTTGGAACAACATTATGACGGAATACGGAGGCCATCTTCCGGAGAGCCAAAAAGGCAGCTTATTGGAGTTCATCAAGGGAGAGAAGCATTTTTCGCCGGAAGAGTGGGTCAAAGCGCTTTTTTCTTATTTGTTTCATGAAGTGCTGGCAAACGGGAAGCTTTTGGGAACCCTGATCCTTTTGACGATATTCTGCGTCCTGCTCCAGCTTTTGCAAAATGCGTTCCAGCAAAGCACCGTCAGCAAAGTGGCCTATGCGATCGTTTACATGGTGCTGATCATCCTCGCGCTGAACAGCTTTCGGGTCGCCGTCACCTACGCGAATGAAGCGATCCAGTCGATGACAAGCTTCATCCTGTCGCTCGTCCCCCTGCTCCTCGCGCTGATGGCGACCTCGGGAGGAGCCGTTTCAGCCGCTTTCTTTCATCCTGTGATTCTCTTCTTAATGAACACGAGCGGCCTGTTTATCCAGTATATCGTGATGCCGCTTTTATTTTTATCCGCGATTTTAAGCATCGTCAGCACGATGACCGAACAGTACAAAGTCACGCAGCTTTCCCAGCTCCTGCGCAATGCCGCGATTGGAACGCTGGCCGCATTTTTAACCGTATTTCTCGGCGTCATTTCGGTTCAGGGCGCATCAGCCGCAGTCACCGACGGCATTACGTTAAGGACGGCCAAATTCATCACGGGCAATTTCATTCCCGTATTAGGCCGAATGTTTACGGAGGCAACGGACACGGTGATCAGCGCTTCCCTCCTGCTCAAAAACACCGTCGGGATTCTCGGAGTGGCCATCCTGATTTGCATCGCCGCATTCCCGGCTGTCAAAATCCTCACCCTTGCGCTGATTTACAAAATTGCCGCCGCTGTTTTGCAGCCTTTGGGAGGCGGCCCTGTCATCAGCTGTCTTGATGTAATCAGCAAAAGCGTCATCTATATTTTCGCTGCGATGGCGATCGTCTCGCTCATGTTTTTTTTAAGCTTAACCGTCATTATTACAGCGGGGAACCTGACCATGATGATGAAGTAGGGAGGGTCTGACGTGGCTTTTTTGACAGAGTGGCTGACAAACATCATTTTGTTTATTCTGCTTGCGATCATCATCGATATGCTTTTGCCGAACTCGAGCATGCAGAAGTACGCAAAAATGGTGATCAGCCTTCTATTGATCGTTGTCATACTGAATCCGATTTTTACGCTGTTCCGCGCCGATCCGGATGCAATCATCGAGCAGCTGACCAAAAACGGACAAGTCCGGCCAGAAGAAATAAAAAATCAGCTGAATTCAGAAAAAAAAGAAATACAAGCTTCACAACAAGCATATATTTTAGAACAGATGGCTGCTCAATTAAAAAAGAGTGCAGAGGAGAGGTTGAGTCATGACAATTACAAGATAGCTCAAGTGGAAATATCTTCCACGGGCAGCCTGCAATCCGAAAAGGATGTCGCCCGGCATATCGAAGCGTCCGTTTATTTGGAAACAGCTTCCGAAAAAACGGTCCAAGCCGTCAAACCTGTCGACATCAATACAGGGGAAGCCTATCAGACAAAACGAACAAGAGACCATCAGGAAGCCGAGAAAATCAAAGAACAGCTGGCAGGCATATGGGACATGAACCCCGACAAGATCACAGTCCATATCGAAGGGGGAGAACAAAGCGGCAATGAATAAAAGAAGCTGGATCGGGAAGCTGATCGGTCATTTGGTCCCGAAAGAAGGGAAAGAAGGAAAAGCGAAGCTGACGAAATACCACTACTTTCTGCTTTTGTTCGTTCTCGGCGTTTCTTTCATGCTGGTAAGCCAGATCTTTTCTTCCGAACCGACGCAGCAGAAGGCGGAAGTTCCTGCATCATCTGAGAAATCGACATCCGAAAAAAACCAGGAACAAAGCCGTGATAAGGAAGTGTTTAAGCCTGCCGGGAGCGACAAACCAAAGGATTCGATCCAAGACTATGAAAGGGATTACGAAAACCAGCTCAAGGAGATTTTGGAAACGATCATCGGCGTTGAGAATGTATCGATCGTCGTCAACGTTGATGCGACTTCCCTGAAGGTGTTTGAAAAAAATCAGAAAACGCAAGAGACATCAACTGATGAAACGGACAAACAGGGCGGAAAACGGACCGTCACCGAAACATCTTCCGATGAAGAAATTGTGATGATCAAGCACGGCGAGGAAGAAACGCCGGTCGTCGTCCAGACGAAAAAGCCCGAGATCAGAGGCGTTCTCGTTGTCGCTCAGGGAGTCGACAACGTTCAAATAAAACAAACCATCATTGAAGCAGTGACAAGGGTTCTTGACGTTCCGAGCCACCGCGTCGCTGTTGCCCCTAAAAAAATGAAGGAGGATTCATAAATGATGCTGAAAAAACAAACGGTCTGGCTTTTAACCATGTTAAGTCTTGTCGTTGTGCTGAGTGTCTACTATATCATGTCGCCTGAAGGAGAAAATGCCGTGTCCGTAAATGACGAAGGACAAGTCGCTGCTGAAAAAGAACAGCCGGTGAAGGAACAGCCGATGAAAGAGGAGCCTTCAAAAGAAAAAAACACGGAATCTGAAAAAGGCAAAACCGATGGAAAGGAAAGGGAAGATAAAGAAACGTCCGCCAGCGAGCAAAGCGCTGAAAAAGGTGAGGTTGTAACAGAGGAAACGTCTGAGGGAGACGACTTTACGACATACCGGATGGAAATGGACGATCAGCGCAGCAAAATGAGGGAAGAATTAAACGAGATCGTTATGAGCGACAAGGCGACCGCAAAAGAAAAAAGCGAAGCCTATGATAAGATGACAGAGCTGAGCGATGCGGAAGGAACGGAAAAAACGCTTGAAACGCTGATTAAAACAAAAGGGTACAAAGATGCATTAGTCAATGCTGAAGGAGATAAAGTCAATATCACGGTTAAATCAAAAGACCATTCAAAAGCCGCTGCAATCGATATCATCGACCTCGTCGGAAAAGAAGTGAAAAACTTAAACGATGTGGCCGTTACATTTGAGCCTTCCGAATAAAACGTTTCCCGCTTGGAATAAAGCGGGATTTTTTCGTTACTGAAGAAGCTGTCAGGTTCAGCGGCTTTATGATAGGAGTTGAATTCGGCACCCCTCTCCTGTAAGATGATATATAGTATGTACTTTTAGTACTAACTGATAATCATGAGAAATCTATTCATTAGGGGTGCGATAGCATGTTAAATATTGATGAAATCAGACAGCTTATAAAACTAATTGATGAATCTTCGATAAATGAATTTACATACGAAAACGAAGGATCTAAGGTCGAGCTTAAGAAGAATGCCGGCGGCTCCGTGCAGATGGTTCAGCAGGTTCCGGCCGCGCCTGTTCAAGCTCCGGCCGCTCAAGCCGCGCAGCAGCAGCAGGCTCCTGTTCAGGAGGCGCCGGCAAAGGAAGAGAAAGATAACGGCAACCTGCATAAAATCACGTCTCCGATGGTCGGAACGTTTTATGCATCGTCTTCGCCTGAAGCTGATCCATATGTAACCGTTGGATCAAAAGTTACAGAATCGTCCGTCGTCTGCATCGTCGAAGCGATGAAGCTCTTCAATGAAATCGAAGCCGAAGTGAAAGGCGAAATCGTTGAAGTTTTAGTAGAAAACGGACAGCTTGTTGAATACGGACAACCTCTATTTTTAGTAAAAGCAGAGTAAGGAGCAGTAAGATGATTAAAAAGCTATTAATTGCGAACCGGGGAGAAATTGCCGTCAGAATTATCAGAGCTTGTAAGGAAATGGGGATCGAAACGGTGGCCGTCTATTCGGAAGCAGATAGAGAGGCGCTCCATGTTCAGATGGCAGACGAAGCATTCTGCATCGGGCCGAAGCTTTCAAAAGACAGCTACTTGAACATCACCAACATCGTCACCGTCGCCAAGATGACCGGCGCGGACGCGATTCATCCGGGTTACGGCTTTCTTGCGGAAAATGCGGATTTTGCCGAGCTTTGCCAAGAGGTAAACGTAACCTTCGTCGGACCGACAGCAGATGCCATTTCTAAGATGGGGACGAAAGACGTCGCGCGGGAAACGATGCAGAAGGCAGGCGTTCCGATCGTGCCGGGATCACAAGGAATTATCGAAAATGTCGAAGATGCGGTTTCATTGGCGCGTGATATCGGGTATCCTGTGATTATCAAGGCAACCGCAGGCGGAGGCGGAAAAGGAATCCGCGTCGCCCGCACGGAAGAAGAATTGATCAACGGCATTAAGATCACCCAGCAGGAAGCGGCCACAGCATTCGGAAATCCAGGCGTGTATATTGAAAAGTACATCGAAGATTTCAGACACGTGGAAATTCAAGTGCTTGCCGACACGCACGGAAACACGATTCATCTGGGTGAGCGCGACTGCTCGATCCAAAGAAGGCTGCAAAAGCTTCTTGAAGAAACGCCTTCACCTGCTCTGGATGAATCTGTCAGGGAGCGGATGGGCCAAGCAGCTGTAAAAGCGGCTGAAGCGGTTCAATATACGGGCGCAGGAACGGTTGAGTTCATTTACGATTACCGCGAACAGAAATTTTACTTCATGGAAATGAACACGCGGATTCAGGTTGAACATCCCGTGACGGAAATGGTGACAGGCGTCGATTTGATTAAAGAACAGATCAAAGTGGCTTCAGGCGAGAAATTGAGCCTTACACAGGAAGAGGTCACATTTGACGGATGGGCGATCGAATGCCGGATTAACGCCGAAAATCCTGAGAAAAACTTCATGCCGTCACCTGGGAAAATCGAAATGTATCTTCCTCCGGGCGGCCTTGGCGTCAGAGTCGAATCGGCCGTATACCCCGGATACTCGATTCCGCCGTATTATGACAGCATGATCGCCAAAGTGATCACCTACGGAAAGACGAGGGATGAAGCTGTTTCAAGAATGAAGCGGGCCTTGAGCGAATTCGTGATCGAAGGCATTCACACGACAATCCCGTTCCATTTAAAATTATTGGATCATGAAACATTTGTAAGCGGAGAATTCAACACGAAGTTTTTAGAAATATATGATGTCATGGGATCGTAATTATTACGGAGGTGAATCTGTTGAAAGACGATAACAGCTTATTGGACATGAGCCAGGAAGAAAACCATTTGGGGAGAGTGGAAATCGCTCCCGAAGTCATTGAGGTGATCGCCGGAATCGCAGCTTCCGAAGTCGAAGGCGTTGCCGAAATGCGCGGCAATTTTGCAACGGGCGTTGTGGAGCGCTTCGGCAAAAAGAACCACGGCAAAGGCGTTAAAGTCGATCTGTCTGATGACGGGATTACGATTGATGTATTCTGCGTCATGTTATTCGGCGTGTCGATTCCGAAGGTCGCAAATGCTGTCCAGGACAACATCCGCCAGACGCTCCTCAATATGACAGCTCTTTCGATTAATGAAATTAATATTCACATCGTTGGAATTCAATTTGATTCAAAAACGCATGAAGTTGAAATTGATCAAGAGATGTAGCGCGGTTGAATGGAAGAACCAAGGGGACCCGGCGGCCCTTTGGTTTTTTCGTGTCCAGCCTTTAAAAAACAAGCATCATTCTGACCATTGCGATGAAAAATAAAAAGGATCCAAGAGAAAGCGCACAGAAAACGAATGATTTCCGGAGGATTTCATTTATTATTCGGTTATAACCGATAAAACCACGATTTTTGCATGCGGAAAGACTAAAAATATGATATGATCTCTTTGTGGCTTAACCGGTTAGCAGCAAAGAGGGTTAAAGGAGAAAAAGAAAGAATGAAAAGAAGAACAGCAAGAGAAAAGGCTTTGCAGTCATTGTTCCAAATTGACGTCAGCGATATTGAACCAAAAGAAGCGATGGCCCATGCCCTGGACGGCCTGGAAAGCGACGCTTTTTTCGAACAGCTTGTCTACGGGGTCTTAGAGAATAAGGAAAAAATCGATGAGATGATCACGCGTCATCTCGTCAATTGGAAGCTTGACAGACTGGCAAATGTCGACCGCGCCATTTTGCGTTTATCAGCATATGAAATGGCGTTTGTAGACGATATACCGGCCAGCGTCTCTATGAATGAAGCGATTGAGCTGGCAAAGCAATTTGGGGATGACAAGTCGGCGAAGTTTATAAACGGTGTTCTTTCTAACATTAAGTCCGATCTTGAATAATTTAGGAGGAGAGCAAATGACAGCAACCATCATCGACGGGAAAGAAACAGCAAAAGAAAAGCGAGGGCAGCTGGCCAAGGAAGTTGAAGAACTGAAAAAACAAGGAGTTACCCCGGGGCTGGCCGTTATTTTAATCGGCGATGATCCGGCGTCTCTTTCGTATGTGCGCGGCAAGAAAAAAGCGGCTGAGGCTATGGGGATTCGTTTTCAATTGGATCATTTCGACTCAAGCTTCACCGAACAGCAGCTGCTCGAGGTGATCGATCAATACAACAATAATGACGACTTTCACGGAATTCTTGTCCAGCTGCCTCTTCCGGAGCATATTTCCGAACAAGCGGTGATCGAAAAAATTTCCCCTGATAAAGATGTCGACGGGTTTCATCCGTTGAACGTCGGGAAAATGCTGCTCGGCGAGGATATATTTCTGCCTTGCACACCTGCGGGCATCGTCGAGCTATTGAAAAAAACCGGCGTCGATTTGTCAGGAAAAGAGGTTGTTGTCGTCGGCAGAAGCAATATTGTCGGAAAGCCTGTAGGGCAGCTTCTTCTGAACGAAAACGCAACCGTCACATATTGCCATTCAAGAACGGCCGATATTACGGCGCATACGAAAAAAGCCGATGTTCTCATCGTAGCGGTAGGGAAAGCTAATTTTATCAAAGCGGATCAAATTAAAGAGGGAGCCGTCGTTATCGATGTCGGCGTCAACCGCCTTGAAAACGGAAAACTTGTTGGGGACGTGGCGTTCGACGAGGCGAAAGAGAAAGCTTCCTACATCACGCCTGTGCCGGGCGGGGTCGGTCCGATGACCATCACCATGCTTGCCCATAATACGGTTAAATCAGCGAAACGTTCGTTGTAACGGACAGCCGTTCATCCGTCAGAAACCCTGGCGGATGAACGTTTTATGATGCCGGCAGGAAAGGAGGCTCTCGCCATGAGTGAAGTAGCATTTGTCACGGTTACGGCATTGACAAAATATATTAAACGCAAATTTGACGTCGATCCCCATCTCGATGACCTTTGGATCAAGGGGGAGCTGTCAAATGTGAAAATACATAGCAGGGGCCATATTTATTTTACGCTGAAAGATGACAACGCCCGCATTCAGGCCGTCATGTTCGCCAGACAAAACAAAAGCCTCGGCTTTACTCCCGAAAACGGAATGAAGGTGCTGGTAAGAGGCGGCATTACGGTTTATGAACCGAGCGGCAATTATCAGCTTTACGCTAAAGAAATGCAGCCCGACGGAATCGGGGCGCTTCATTTGGCATATGAAGAACTAAAGAAAAAGCTGTCGCAAGAAGGGCTGTTCGACGAAGCGCACAAAAAGCCCATCCCCGCTTTTCCGTCAGTCATCGGTGTAGTCACTTCCCCTACAGGAGCGGCTGTACGGGACGTCATCACCACTATTAAAAGAAGATATCCTCTCGTAAAAGTGATTGTCCTCCCAACCCTTGTTCAGGGAACAAACGCGAGTGAATCCATCGTCAGAAACATCGAAGAGGCCAACCGCAGACAGCTGTGCGATGTGCTGATCGTCGGGCGCGGAGGGGGATCGATAGAAGAGCTGTGGGCTTTTAATGAAGAAATCGTCGCAAGGGCGATTTTTGGCTCCGACATCCCGATTATATCAGCCGTCGGACATGAAACCGACTTTACGATCAGCGATTTTACGGCCGATCTGCGCGCGGCAACCCCGACGGGAGCCGCCGAGCTTGCCGTCCCGAATATGATTGATCTGATGGAGCGCCTGAAAACGCTCGATGTCCGAATGACAAAAGCGATGCAGCAGGATTTGCGAAAGCGGCAGGAGCATATGAATTACCTTCAATCCTCATATGCTTTCCGTTATCCGAAAAGGCTGTACGCCCAAAAGGAACAGGAGTTTGATCTTATATTCGACCGCTTTCAAAAGCAGATTGTCCTGACCTTGGACCGGAAAAAGCAGAAGCTGAGCGAGCAGACGTACAAATTGCAGATGCGCCATCCGGAAGAACAGCTCAGGCAGGCGAGAAGACGGCACGGGGAACAGACAGAACGGCTGAAGCGGAATATGAGCGTGCAGCTCAAGCAGATTCATTCGCAGTTTCAGACGGTTCTTGGTAAACTGAATGCATTGAGCCCTCTTCAAGTCATGGAAAGAGGGTACAGTCTGACATATAAAGAAGACGAATTGATCAAAAGTATCGAACAGGTGCAGGAAAAAGACGAGATCCAAGTCAAATTAAAAGACGGGACGCTGGCCTGTGAAGTACGTCAGAAGAGAGGCGAAACAAATGGCTGAAGAAAAGAAAAAAAATCAGGAAGAAATAACGTTTGAAGAGGCCATGAAAGGTCTTGAACAAATCGTATCAAAACTGGAGGAAGGGGACGTGCCTTTGGAAAAAGCGATCGATTATTTCCAGGAAGGCATGCTTCTTTCGAAGATGTGTCACGAAAAGCTGCAACATGTAGAGAAGCAGATGGACTACATTTTGCGGGAAAATGGGGAATTGGCTCCTTTCAGCGTTCGGGAGGAGGAAAAAGGTGACCAGTAAGCTAGAAGGATTTTTAAAAACGAGAAAAGCGTTAATCGAACAGCGTCTTCCTTTATATATTCAAGAGCTGCAAGCGCCGGCAACCCTTAAACAATCCATGCTTTATTCCCTGGAAGCTGGAGGAAAAAGGCTCAGGCCGATTTTGGTGCTTGCTCTTCTTCATGCATACGGAAAGCATGAAGAGGACGGTATACCGGTCGGCTGTGCGGTTGAAATGATCCATACGTATTCGCTGATCCACGATGACCTTCCTTGCATGGATGACGATGATTTAAGAAGGGGAAAACCGACAAACCATAAAATATACGGCGAAGCGACGGCCGTGCTCGCAGGCGACGCTCTGCTGACGGAAAGCTTTAAAATGATTACCACACACGTCTCTTTTAACGTCCCGGCTGAAAAGCGGCTCAGAATTGTGAATGAGCTCGTCTCCGCCGCGGGAGCGGAAGGCATGGTCGGCGGCCAAATTTTGGATATGGAAGCGGAGTCAAAACCCGTGTCATTACAAGAGCTTCAATCGGTTCATGAAGGAAAAACGGCCAAACTTCTCAGCTTCAGCGTAATTGCCGGAGCGATTCTTGCGGACGCGCCGGAAGAAGAGATTGAAAAGCTTCGCGAATTCGGACATCATATCGGGATCGGCTTTCAAATCAGGGACGACATTTTGGATCTTGAAGGATCAGAGGATAAAATCGGCAAGCGGACCGGATCTGATACGACGAACGGAAAATCGACCTATCCGTCGCTTCTGTCAGTGGAAGGCGCCAAACAAAAGCTCAACGAGCATATCGAAAAAGCGAAGCGGCTGATCTCAGAGCTCTCGCTTGAAAAGGAGCTGCTGTATGAACTGTGCGATATGATCGCAGACCGTGACCACTGATGCCGCGGTTCCCATTTGAGTATAAAAGAGTGATTGTGATAAAATGTTAACAGTTGAACTTTAAAACGCCGCGCCGTTATCACGATGTGTTAGCGGCTGTTTTTTCAGACTGAAGCGTCCGCATATGCAAGTTTGCGCATAAGGGTGGGTTCATCATATAATAATTCAAGCTGATAAAAAGGGATGGTATCCTTTTTAAATAAACTGTAATCAATGAAGCAAGGCGCATACTTGCAGAAATCATCTGAAAGTGAGTTGATCCGATTGGATCTGTTATCTATAAAAGACCCTACGTTTTTAAAACATCTTTCCATTCAGGAACTGGAAAGCTTGAGCGCTGAGATTCGCCGATTTTTAATTGAAACGCTTTCTGAATCGGGAGGCCACATCGGTCCGAACCTTGGCGTTGTCGAACTTACGATCGCTCTTCATCGGGAATTTAACAGCCCGAAAGATAAATTTTTATGGGATGTCGGGCATCAATCTTATGTTCACAAGCTTTTGACCGGCCGCGGAAAGGAATTTGCGACATTGCGCCAGCATAAAGGCCTTTGCGGCTTTCCGAAGCGGAACGAGAGCGAACACGATGTCTGGGAAACAGGCCACAGCTCAACTTCTCTTTCCGGAGCGATGGGAATGGCGGTTGCCAGGGATTTAAAAGGTACGGACGAGTATATTATCCCGATCATCGGCGACGGGGCTCTTACTGGCGGAATGGCGCTTGAAGCGCTAAACCACATCGGACACGAACAAAAAGATATGATCGTCATTTTGAATGACAATGAGATGAGCATCGCCCCGAACGTCGGAGCGATTCATTCCATGCTCGGAAGGCTGCGCACGGCGGGAAAATACCAATGGGTGAAAGATGAGCTTGAATACTTGTTCAAGCGCATACCGGCCGTGGGCGGAAAGCTGGCCGCGACGGCTGAGCGCGTCAAAGACAGTCTGAAATACCTATTAGTGTCCGGGATGTTTTTTGAAGAGCTCGGTTTTACGTATCTGGGGCCTGTAGACGGCCATTCCTATGAAGAGTTGTTTGAAAATATGCAGTATGCGAAGAAAACGAAGGGGCCTGTACTCCTTCACGTCATTACGAAGAAAGGGAAGGGCTATAAGCCTGCCGAAGCGGACAAAACCGGGACATGGCACGGTACAGGCCCATATAAAATCGATACGGGAGACTTCGTCAAACCGAAGGCCGCCGCTCCGTCGTGGAGCGCTCTTGTCAGCGAAACGGTCCGGAAGCTTGCAAGGGAAGACGAACGAATCGTTGCCATCACCCCGGCCATGCCGGTCGGTTCCAAACTTGAAGGGTTCGCAAGCGAATTTCCCGACAGAATGTTTGACGTCGGGATAGCCGAACAGCATGCCGCAACGATGGCGGCCGGCCTTGCAACACAGGATATGAAGCCGTTTCTCGCGATTTATTCGACATTTCTTCAGCGCGCCTATGACCAGGTTGTCCACGATATTTGCCGGCAAAACCTAAACGTGTTTATCGGCATTGACAGGGCGGGGCTCGTCGGCGCTGACGGCGAAACCCATCAAGGCGTATTTGATATCGCTTTTTTAAGGCATATTCCAAATCTTGTGCTGATGATGCCGAAAGACGAAAATGAAGGCCAGCACATGGTCAACACGGCGATCCGCTACGATGACGGACCCATCGCCATGCGCTTCCCGCGCGGAAACGGCCTCGGCGTTAAAATGGATAAAGAGCTGAAGACGATTCCGATCGGAACATGGGAAGTTCTGAGGCCCGGAACTGACGCGGTGATTTTAACGTTCGGCACGACCATTCAAATGGCGCTTGATGCAGCAGAAGACCTTCAAAAAGAAGGCCGCTCCGTCAGAGTGGTGAATGCCCGCTTTATCAAGCCGCTTGACGAAGCCATGCTCAAAGGCATCTTAAATGAAGGTCTTCCGATTTTAACGATCGAAGAAGCCGTTCTTCAGGGCGGATTCGGCAGCTCGATCCTTGAATTTGCCCATGACCATCAATCATACAGTCCGATGATTGACAGAATGGGGATACCTGACCGCTTCATCGAACACGGAAGCGTTGCAAAGCTTCTTGAAGAGATTGGCATGACAAAGGAAGATGTCATCAGACGAATCAGACTGTTGACACCCGTAAAGACACATAAAGGAATTGGATCATGACAGCAAAAAAAGAACGGCTCGACGTTTTACTTGTAGAAAGAGGGTTAATCGAAACCCGCGAAAAAGCGAAAAGGGCGATTATGGCCGGAATCGTCTATACGAATGAAAACAGGCTGGACAAACCGGGCGAAAAGGTTGACCGCACCATTCCGCTGACGATTAAAGGAAAGGCGTTGCAATACGTCAGCAGGGGCGGTTTAAAGCTCGAAAAAGCGCTGAAGGAATTTAACCTGTCCGTCAGCGGCAAAACGATGATTGACATCGGTTCATCAACCGGCGGTTTCACGGACTGCGCCCTGCAAAACGGCGCCGCATGCTCGTATGCCGTTGATGTTGGCTATAACCAGCTCGCATGGAAGTTGAGGCAGGATGAACGGGTCATCGTCATGGAACGCACCAATTTCAGGTATTGCACGCCTGCCGATTTCGCGGAAGGTCTGCCGGAATTTGCGACGATAGACGTTTCGTTCATTTCGCTGAAAATTATCTTGCCGGTTCTAAAGACGATTTTAGTTCCCGGAAGCGATTGCGTGGCGCTCGTCAAACCGCAATTCGAAGCAGGCCGCGAATCCGTGGGGAAAAAGGGGATTGTCCGTGACCCCCTCGTTCATAAGGCTGTGCTGAACGACATCAGCGGGTTTGCAGCGAAGGAAGGATATGACTGCAAAAATGCATCGTTTTCCCCGATTACCGGCGGTGACGGCAATATCGAATTTCTCCTTCATCTGCAGTGGGCCGGACAGGACGAGCCCGGTGCGGCGATTCCGGAGGGGATGGTCAATCAAATTGTCGAAGAAGCCCACAAGACATTAAAAGCGAAAAAGTCGGATGAAAAGGAATAATAGCGGGCTATTATTCCTTTTTGACTGTAATCGTGTACTTTTTCATTAAAATCAGATAACATATTTGTATAAACATACACAATACCTGTATAAACCGAGGTGCTATATGAACAAAGGTCAAAGGCATATTAAAATCAGGGAGATTATTACCGCACATGAAATCGAGACGCAGGACGAACTCGTCGATATTTTAAAGAAAGACGGCTATAATGTGACACAAGCTACCGTATCCCGCGATATTAAAGAGCTCCATTTGGTCAAGGTTCCGACAAACAATGGCACGTATAAATATAGTCTGCCTGCCGATCAGCGATTTAACCCCCTTTCCAAATTAAAAAGGGCATTGATGGATGCGTTTGTCAAAATCGATTCGGCAAGCCATATGATCGTCCTCAAGACAATGCCGGGCAACGCTCAGGCAATCGGCGCGCTGATGGACAACTTGGATTGGGAGGAAATCCTCGGGACGATCTGCGGGGACGATACCATTTTGATCATCTGCCGGACACCGAACGATACGGAGACCGTGCAGAAAAAAATATTGGAGCTTTTATAAAGAAAGCCTGAAAAGAGGTGCGATAAAAGCTTGTTAACTGAATTATCGATCAAGAACTTTGCGATTATCGAAGAACTAACGATTTCTTTTGAAAAAGGACTGACGGTTTTGACCGGTGAAACCGGCGCCGGAAAATCAATCATCATCGATGCGATTTCGCTGCTCGTCGGAGGCAGAGGATCATCAGAATTTGTCAGATACGGAGAAAAACGAGCGGAATTGGAAGGGCTCTTTCTGCTGGACGAGGGACATCCGGTTTTTGATATGTGCAGAGAGCTCGGCATCGAAGCATCAGACGGCATGATCGTGATGAGGCGTGATATCAACGCCAACGGCAAGAGCATCTGCCGTGTCAACGGAAAGCTCGTAACGATCGCCGCTCTGCGGGAAGTCGGCAGGCTTTTACTCGACATCCACGGTCAGCACGATAACCAGCTTTTGATGGAAGACGATCATCACCTTGAGCTTTTGGACCGGTATGCCGGAGATGAAATCGAAAAAGCGCTGAAAGCATATCAGGAAGTGTACGCCCGCTATATGAACGTCATGAAAAAAGTCAAGCAGCTTTCTGAAAGCGAACAGGAAATGGCTCACAGACTCGACTTGATCCAATTTCAGCTTGACGAAATCGAATCTGCAAATCTCGAGCCGAAAGAGGACGAGCTTTTAGAAGAAGAGCGCCGGCAGATTTCCAACTTTGAGAAAATATACGAAGCTTTGCAAAATGCCTACAATGCGCTTCGCAATGAGCAGGCGGGCCTAGATTGGGTCGGCATGGCTTCAAGCGAGCTCGAAAATGTGTCAGGCATCAATGACGGACTGAAGAAAATATCCGAATCCGTCGCAAACGCCTACTACACGCTGGAAGACTCGACGTTTCAAATCAGAAACATGCTCGACGAATTGGAATACGACCCTGCACGCCTCGACTTCATTGAATCCCGCCTGAACGAAATAAAACAGCTGAAGCGGAAATACGGCGCCACAGTGGAAGATATTCAAGCCTATTCGGCTAAAGTCGAAGAAGAAATCGACCGCATTCAAAACCGGGACAGCCACTTGCAGGCTTTAAAAGAGGAGCTTGAGTCGGTCGGCCAGGATGTCGCGATCGAAGCGATGAATGTGTCAGAGATCAGAAAAGCATGGGCGAAAAAACTCGCCAAAGATATTCACCGCGAACTAAAAGAGCTGTACATGGAAAAATCAACGTTCGATACCGAATTTGAGATCAAAACAGCCGATGCCCGAGAAGTCGCGCCTGTTGTCAACGGAACGCCCGTTCACCTGACAAAGCAAGGCGTTGACACCGTCCGCTTTTTGATTTCCACCAATACGGGAGAACCGCTGAAATCGTTGTCAAAAGTCGCTTCAGGCGGCGAATTGTCAAGGATTATGCTGGCGATGAAAAGCATTTTTTCCGCACAGCAGGACGTCACATCGATCATTTTTGACGAAGTGGATACTGGTGTAAGCGGAAGGGTGGCGCAGGCGATCGCCGAGAAAATCCACCGCGTATCGATCGGCTCCCAGGTGCTGTGCATCACCCATTTGCCGCAAGTCGCCGCAATGGCGGACACGCACCTTTTGATTATGAAGCAGTCCAAAGACGGGAGAACGACGACAAGCGTTACCCCTTTGTCAAAACAGGAAAAAATATCGGAAATCGGCCGGATGATCGCCGGCGTCGAAGTTACCGATCTGACGAAACGCCACGCAAAAGAGCTTTTGCAGCAGGCCGAACTCGTCAAAACGACCGGATAAGCTGTTCAACACGAACAGCTTATTTTTTATCTTTCCATGTTTGCCTGACTTGATCCGCATTTTGCTTATACAAACGTTTCTTTATCATTTTATCCAATGTTTTTCTCGCGCTCACAGTTATAAATCACCGTCAGAAAGGCAAAAGTAATGGATGTAGCGAAAGAAATTTTTATGGTGTGGGTTAGGTGCGAGGAGAGTGAAAAGGTGGATGTTGAAAAAATCAGAAAAGCTGTGGGTATAATTCTCCTTGTTTCTTTAATAAGTGTAGGATTTTACAAACCGGTGAAAGAATACATTGAAATACCAAAAAACATGAACATTTTTGAGGCGGATTCGCGTGCCGTTCACACAGGCTTATCCGTCAGCATACCCGAAGACGAATCATCAGAAGCGTTCACATTAAAAGAAAATAAAGGCGAAGTGGAAATAAAAGGCGAACAAAACGGAAAGGCAGAGCTTGTTTATGACTTTGCCGGATTTCCTGTCAAAAAAACGAAAGTGAATGTTCTACCCGAGCTTAAAGTCGTGCCCGGCGGGCAGTCGATCGGCGTCAAGCTTCACTCTGTAGGGGTATTGGTTGTCGGCTTTCATCAAATCAATACAAACGACGGAAAAAAATCACCCGGTGAAGCAGCCGGAATCGCGGTAGGCGACATAATCACCGAAATCAACGGAACGAAAATCGAAAAAATGAATGACATCACCCCTTTTATTCAAAAGGCGGGGAAAACGGGAGAGACCTTGAACCTGTTGATCAAAAGGGATAAACAGGAGCTCAAGACAAAGCTTGTTCCGGAAAAGGATCAGGCTGAAGACAAATACAGAATCGGTTTATACATCAGGGACTCGGCTGCCGGAATCGGCACGATGACCTTTTATGAGCCGAAATCGAAAAAATACGGGGCGTTGGGCCACGTCATTTCCGACATGGATACAAAAAAGCCGATCGTCGTTGAAAACGGCCAGATCGTAAAATCAACCGTCACATCAATCGAAAAAGGAACAGGCGGAAATCCGGGAGAAAAACTGGCCCGTTTTGCATCAGAACGAAAGGTCATCGGCGACATTAACAGAAACAGTCCTTTTGGAATATTCGGGACGCTTCACCAGCCAATCAAAAACCGCATTTCAGACAAAGCCATTCCGATTGCATTTTCAAACGAAGTCAAAGAAGGACCGGCACAGATTTTGACGGTCATCGAAAACGACAAAGTTGAGAAATTCGATATCCAAATCGTCAGCACCACTCCGCAAAAATTTCCCGCCACTAAGGGAATGGTGCTGAAAATTACCGATCCGAGACTGATCAATAAAACCGGAGGCATCGTTCAAGGTATGAGCGGCAGCCCGATTATCCAAAACGGGAAAATCATCGGAGCGGTTACCCACGTTTTCGTCAATGATCCGACAAGCGGCTACGGCGTTCACATCGAATGGATGCTTTCTGAAGCGGGGATCGATATTTACAAAAAGGATAAAGCGAGCTGAACTGCCGGGATCCCCGGCAGTTTTTGATTACACCTTTAATTCTTGATCATCGTAGGTTAAAATAGGGATGAAAAGATTTTTCGACAAATTCACGTTCCTCTGTTTGTCAAGCTTCATTTCAAGTCGAAAAAACGAGAAAATCTAAAAAAAACCGAAAAAAAGCAAGATATACCACTAATATTGGAAAAATCATTTTTTTAAAAGGGAATAATGCGGCGCTGTCGAATTAAACATATTAGAAAAAGATTGATGAATTTTATCAACATACACATTTGGGGAGGAAGAAACGTGGAGAAAATTAAAGTATGTGTTGCTGATGATAACAGGGAGCTTGTCGGCCTATTAAGTGAATATATCGAGGGTCAAAACGACATGGAAGTGATCGGCGTGGCATATAACGGACAGGAATGTCTTTCTCTGTTTAAAGACAAGGAGCCTGACGTACTCGTACTGGACATTATCATGCCTCATCTCGACGGATTGGCCGTTTTGGAAAGGCTGCGGGAATCTCAGCTTAAAAAACAGCCGAACGTCATCATGCTGACTGCTTTCGGTCAGGAAGACGTAACGAAAAAAGCCGTGGATTTAGGCGCATCGTACTTCATTCTGAAGCCGTTTGATATGGAGAATCTCGTCGGCCATATCCGCCAAGTCAGCGGAAACGGTTCTCAAATGACACACCGCGCCCCTTCGGTTCAAAGCAGCGTCCTTCGGCCGCAGCCTGAATCGCCGAAGAAAAACCTGGACGCCAGCATCACGAGCATCATCCACGAAATCGGCGTTCCCGCCCATATTAAAGGGTACTTATACTTAAGAGAAGCCATCTCCATGGTGTATAACGATATTGAACTGCTCGGCAGCATTACGAAAGTGCTGTATCCGGACATCGCCAAAAAATTCAACACGACCGCAAGCCGGGTCGAACGGGCGATCCGCCATGCCATCGAAGTCGCATGGAGCAGAGGCAACATCGATTCCATCTCTTCTCTGTTCGGCTACACCGTCAGCATGTCAAAAGCAAAGCCGACGAACAGCGAGTTCATCGCGATGGTCGCAGATAAGCTGAGGTTGGAGCATAAGGCTTCTTAAGCGTGCTGTACCCGTGGTTTCTTAATTGGATGAATTTATTCATAACAAAAGGTCTTTAGCCTCGTCTTTATAGACGGGGTTATTTTTTGGCCCGAATTTAATGTGTTCGAGTTCTTTGCTAAATTTACGTTTGTTCTCATTCGGATACGTCTATCTCGTCATTCATTCAATGTCGAATGCTTCTATATGATTAATGGCAAATTTGTTAATTTAATCGTAATGTCCCACTTTAATTTACCAAAATATTGTAAATTTTTCACTATAAATACAAGCCTAAAAACGATATGATGTAATTGTAATACAATATATGGAAATGGAGTTGGTTTAAAATGAAACTGACAAAAGTCTTAACTGGCACAACTCTGGCATTTGGTTTGCTCGTTTCTGCGGCACCTGTATTTGCTACATCCCATACTTCTGAGCCTATTGCACATCCGGCAGCTAAATATATCAACTGTCCTAGTGACTTACCAAATAGTTTTAAAAACAGCAACAAATCGTCAAAATGTGTAAAGTCTTCTTCAGGAGTTTTTAGTAACGTATTTACTGATAGTGATGGAACGTGGTATTTTAAAGGGAAATTTTACAGTGATGTATTTAAAACGTATGTTGGTTTTTACGAAGGAAATTAAACGAAAGGGGGGATCACCCCCTTTTTGTCTTCCTGTGGATTAAACGGAGAGGAACGGCCCCTTTGAGACTTCAACAGCTTGAACGAAAAATAAGAATCGCTCGTTTGCGTATGAGCACGCCGAAACAAAGCGATTTTACAAATCTCCTATACTATTGATATTCAGACAGATATTTAAACGCATCTTCAGGTATCTTGAAACTGAATTTTACGTTTTTTAAGTTGAAATCAATATAAGAAGCATTACTGTATGTCGTAATATTTCCAATCTCCTTTAGGTCTTTTTTGTCTTTGTTTGAATCACTTATTGTATCAGTTTCCTCTTGATACATTTTGAATTCTTTCCCTTTAACCGCATTTGAAGGAACTTCCGTTACTTCCCACTCATCCAGTTTAAGGGCTTGAACAAAGTCTGCTATATCCTGTTGATCTGTAATATTTGAAGCAGGTTCAGACTCCCCGGGTGATATCACTTCAATTTTTTGCGTCTTCTCTAAACCGTCAGCCCAATCAGATTTTTTATCGCCGCCATTACAGCCGGCTAAAAGAATCGAAATGCAGATCACAAACAAAAATGATAGAAATACCTTTTTAATTGTAAACTCCTCCATCAGTCATTTTTTCAATCAAATATTTTTACGATTAACCGTTATAAAAGTTTCATTGCGTTGTCTGTTTCCTGCAAAAACCGCAGAATTTCATAAACGAAAAGCCGCTCAATGCATCATTGAGCGGTAGTAAAACCAAGTCCTTATTTTTTTACGGCATGAATGTAATGAACCGATTCGAAAGCAGATAAATCATCCGTTCGGTTGCGAAAGAAACGGTCGTTTATCGCGTCAGGCGCTAGATGCTCATAAATGAGCAAGCCTGAAGTTTCCAGCAGCTTCTCGATTTCTTCATAAGAGAAACACGATTTCATCGGTTCTCCGCTTGCTGCAGCCATTTTTACCATATTTTCAACTCTGTTGGATATTCCTTTTTCTTCATAGAGCCGTTCGTCCGCATAATCAAACACGATGGAACTGCCTGATGGGACTTTGGAAAATAAGTGGCTGATCAAGTTTGCATTTTCCTCTTTCGTTAAATAATAAGAAACACCTAAAAGGCTGAAGAACGTTTTTTCGTTTTCAAATCCTTCATCTATCAGACTTTGATACGAAAACTCCCGGGTAAAGTCCATCGGGACAAAATGAAGATGATCCGGAATGTCATAAGCGGTATTTTCCAGCCGTTTCTTTTTGAATTCCTGTGTGGATGGATGATCCACTTCGAAGATTTGCAAGCTGTTTTTCAGTTCTGGATGCCGGAAACAAAACGTATCCAGCCCGGCTCCGAGGATGACGTACTGTTTTAGTCCCAGCGTGACTTCATGAAGCAGCACGCTTTCGCAATACGCTGCCCGTGCCAATGGCGTCGGCGAAAGCTGGACTTGTGTAATCCATTTTAATATTTTTTTACGTTCGCCCTGAAATTTTTGGGCGATGCCTTTGTTGAAAAACTGTATTCCTTGAATCATATTTTCGCTGATGTCTAAAAACTCTTTTTCGGAAATGAGATCTTTTGCAATGAAATCATCGAAAATTTTTGGTTCATCAAATTGACTGTGATAGGCTCGGCCAAATGCTGATATTAGGGAAGTTAAACTTGACTCGTTTTGCTTCATGCCTGCTCCTCCTGCATAAAAAATAAGATTCCCCCGGCCAGGAGAATCTTATTATATACAGAAATATTATAATAGTAAATTGTAGCACAAATAATTTTTTTTGTCAAGGGAGTATAAGGATTTATTTTTTGTCAAATCTAGTAAACCACCCGCTTCAAAATGAAAGCGTCAATCTGAAAACAGCTATTAGGGCGGTAATTGAGGCTGTCTTGGAAAAAGGAACTGTTTTGTAATGCTTATGTTAAAAAAAGGCCTAAGTGTGGAAAGAACATCATAAGACCTTCATAATGAGGGTGGACCGTTAATTCATTAAGAGGTGAACTTACATGACGAAAATATTTGCACACAGAGGCGCTTCAGGGACGTACCCTGAGAATACGATGACGGCATTTGAACGCGCAGCTGCATCAGGCGCCGATGGGATCGAGCTTGATGTTCAGATGTCGAAAGACGGGCGTCTTGTCGTGATTCACGATGAAAAGCTCGACAGGACGACTTCTTTAAAGGGTTATATTAAAGATTTTACATACGATGAGATCAGGCAGGGGGATGCGAGCTTCCGCTTTTCCGAAAAGACCGGATTTGTCAAGGTGCCGACTCTTGAAGAGGTGTTAGACTGGGCAGCAAAAGGCGATTTTCTCGTCAATGTTGAGCTGAAAAACAGCATTGTACGCTATGATGGAATGGAAGAAAAAGTGCTGGGGCTTATTTCTGATTATAAGCTCGAGGACCGGATCATCATCTCTTCTTTTAACCACGAAAGCCTCGCCCATTGCCGGAAGCTGAACCCGGAGATCGAATTGGCTGCGCTTTACATGGATGTCATCTATAAGCCTGAACAATACGTAGACATGATTCCGGCATCCGGGTTCCATCCGTATCTCCGCTCGATGTCGCCGGATACGATCGCAAATGCCCATAAAAAGAACATAGCGGTCAGGCCGTTTACCGTCAATCGCGAGGAGGATATGAAGGAGCTGATTGCGGCCGGGGTCGACGGATTTTTTACCGATTTTCCCGAAAAAGCGATGAAACTGAAGGAAAGCATGTCATGAAAAAAACCGCAGATGTTGATCTGCGGTTTTTTATGCCCCGGGGCCGTTTTGTTTTTTTCTAAAGCGCGCGCTTACCTGGTTTCGTTTTCTGTCTCTGTAAAGGATGAAGCCTCCTAACAGGTAAAGCCCTAGACAGAAGCATATTAGTCCTGTCAGCCCCTGGAGCCAAAGAATTTGAAACGGGCTGATGAGTACGCCGAATACAGTGTCTCTCATCAATTTAATCCCCAACGCTGCCAAGCATCCCGGAATCAGCAAAATCAGCAGTGCGACCAGTCTCCCCATACACCTAATCCCCTTACCAATCATTTTCCTTTATTGTCTATTTGAAAAAAAAGTTTGTCAAGAAAGGAAAACGTGATAACATAGGTGTTGTGCAAATTGTTGCAAGAGAACGTTTAAGTGTGCAAAATTTTTCATACAAAGGGGTAAAGGGATGAAGCAAAAAGTACTGATTGTAGGTGCTGGAAAAGGGGGAAGTGCTCTCTTAGAGTTGCTGCTGAAGACGAAAACGATGCATATCGCGGCCGTCATCGACAAAAATCCGAAAGCGCCGGGACTGTTCATTGCCGAAAAAAACGGTATTGAAACGGCTTTGGACTGGCTGCCTTACATCGATCAGCAGATCGATATCATCATTGAAACGACCGGAGATCCCGGCGTGTTGAAGCAGCTCGTTCGTAAAAAACCGGACAGGACGATCGTTGTGCCGGGCTCGCTCGCTTATATCATTTCTCAATTGATGAATGAAAAGCAGCAGCTGATCCAAATGCTGAAAGAACAGACATACAAACACGACCGGATTTTTAATTCGATGAATGACGGCATGATTTTTATCGATATCAATGAAGAAATCATCCTGTTTAACAAAATGGCCGAGGAGATGACAGGTACAAAACGGGAGGAAGCGATCGGCCAGCACATTCAAAAGGTCATCCCGACGACGAAGCTTCCCCGCATTCTCAACACGAGAGAGCCGGAATACAATCAAAAACAGTTTTTAAAGCCGAACAGGCAGATCGTAACGACTAGGATTCCGATTATTGATGACGGTGGAACGCTGTTAGGCGCGCTCAGCATTTTTAAAGATATTACGGACGCGGTTGAACTGGCCGAAGAAGTGACAAACCTGAAGGAAGTCAGAACGATGCTTGAAGCGATCATTCAGTCGTCTGATGAAGCGATTTCCGTCGTCGATGAGAACGGAATCGGGATGATGATCAACAGGGCGTATACAAAAATGACCGGTCTGACAAAAGATGAGGTAATCGGAAAGCCGGCCAATACCGATATATCCGAAGGCGAAAGCATGCATTTGAAAGTGCTCGAAACAAGGCGGCCTGTCAGAGGCGCCAGAATGAAGGTCGGCCCGAATAAGAAAGAAGTGATCGTCAACGTTGCGCCGATTATCGTCGACGGGATTTTAAAAGGCAGTGTCGGCGTCATACAGGACGTGTCCGAAATCCAGTCGCTGACGAAGGAATTGAACAGGGCGCGCCAGATCATCCGTACGCTTGAAGCGAAATACACATTTGCCGACATTATCGGGTCCAGCGAGCAAATGCTTGTGGCACTTGAACAGGCGAAGTTGGGGGCGAAAACGCCTGCCACGATTTTGCTCAGGGGTGAATCGGGAACGGGGAAGGAGCTTTTCGCCCATGCGATACATAACGAAAGTGACCGAAAGTATAATAAGTTTGTCCGGGTAAACTGTGCGGCTATTTCGGAATCTTTGCTTGAATCAGAGCTGTTCGGCTATGAAGAAGGCGCCTTTTCCGGCGCAAAGCGCGGCGGGAAAAAAGGGTTTTTTGAAGAGGCCAATAACGGAAGCATTTTTCTCGACGAGATCGGCGAGCTGTCTCCGAGTACGCAGGCGAAGCTGCTCCGCGTTCTTCAGGAAAAAGAAATCGTCAGGGTCGGCGGGACAAAGCCGATCCCCGTGAACGTCAGAATTATTGCCGCGACCAATGTCAATATTGAAAAAGCGCTGGCCGAAGGGAGATTCCGCGAAGATTTATACTACCGCATCAATCGCTATCCGATTTCGATTCCGCCGCTTAGGCAGAGAAAAGAGGATATTGAAGCCCTGAGCCGCCATTTGATCGGAAAGATCAATCAAGAATACGGCCGCAATGTAAAGGGGCTTACGAAAAAAGCTCTTAAATCGCTGACTGCAAGAAAATGGCCGGGAAATGTCAGGGAGCTTGAAAACGTCCTCGAGCGGGCGATGATCTTTTTAAAGCCGCAGATGGAGTGGATTGACCTTGAACATCTCCCCGAAGCGGACAGTCCGAGGAAAAAGGCCGAAACCGGCCTGGCTTTTGCCGAAGTCGAGAACGAGAAGCTTTCGGATGCTGTTGAGCGTTTTGAGGCGCATGTGATCAAAGAGACGCTGGAAAAACATCAATACAACCGAACGAAAACGGCAAAAGCGCTGGGCATCAGCATCCGGAACCTTTATTACAAAATGGATAAATACCATCTTGCAAAAGACAGCATGCAATAACCTGCATCTCTCACTGCAAACTTGTGCAGGGTTTTAGGCGGGATCGCCATTCTGATCATTTTTTTCAGACTGGCACGAAACTTGCATGAATAAGAGTGCGGATGTTTGCTTAGAAAGGTGGGTACTATGAAGCTGACACAACTATTTCAAAAAGCGGCGGAACTGGAAAATAAAACAGTTGCCGTCGCACATGCAGAAGATGACGAAGTGCTTCAAGCCGTCAAACTTGCGGTTGACAAGCAATTTGCCAGGTTTTTGCTGATCGGGCACAGAGAAAAGATCAGGCATATGATGAAAGAGCTGGATATTCCAAAACGGCACGTCGATATCATCCATTCGGAAACGCCGGAAGCTTCCGCGAAAATCGCGGTCCAATCCGTAAAGAGCGGCAATGCAGATGTCCTGATGAAAGGACACGTCCCGACTGCAGTTCTTCTGAAAGCCGTTTTGAATAAGGAATACGGCTTGCGTTCCTCACATGTGCTGTCGCATGTCGCGGCATTTGAAGTGGAAGGGTTTGACAGGCTGATATGTGTAACAGACGCGGCGATGAACATCCATCCGAAGCTTGAAGAATTGAAACAGATTTTAGAAAATGCGGTTCGCGTGGCGAGAGCGGTCGGTGTACAAATGCCGAAAGTCGCCTGCCTTGCCGCTGTTGAAACGGTGAATCCCGCGATGGAAGCCACATTAAACGCGGCTGCTTTAACGCAGATGAATCATCGGGGCCAAATTAAAGACTGCATCGTCGATGGACCCCTTGCTTTGGACAATGCGATTTCCGAGCTTGCCGCCAGGCACAAAAACATTTCCGGAATCGTGGCAGGCCAGGCTGACATCCTGCTCGTTCCTTCCATTGAAACGGGCAATGTGCTTTACAAATCGCTGATTCATTTTGCAGGTGCAAAAGTGGGGGCTATTTTGGCAGGTGCAAAAGCGCCCATCGCTTTAACGAGCAGGGCCGATTCCGCCGAAAACAAATTGTATTCAATTGCTTTGGCGCTTTGTACGTCTGAAGCACGACAAGAGGAGGAATAAGACATGGAACTATTTCGATATATGGAACAGTACGATTATGAACAATTGGTGTTTTGCCAGGATAAAGAATCCGGATTAAAAGCGATCATCGCGATCCACGACACGACGCTCGGGCCGGCTTTGGGCGGTACGAGAATGTGGACATACGATAGCGAAGAAGCCGCAATCGAAGACGCGCTTCGCCTTGCAAGGGGGATGACCTACAAAAACGCGGCTGCCGGATTGAACCTCGGCGGAGGCAAAACGGTCATTATCGGAGATCCGCGCAAAGATAAAAATGAGGAAATGTTCCGTGCCTTCGGCCGCTACATTCAAGGGTTGAACGGCAGATACATTACCGCTGAAGACGTCGGGACGACCGTTGAAGACATGGATATCATTCATGATGAGACGGATTTTGTAACGGGAATTTCCCCTGCCTTCGGCTCTTCGGGTAATCCTTCTCCAGTCACAGCGTACGGTGTGTATAAGGGCATGAAAGCCGCGGCGAAGGAAGCGTTCGGAACGGATTCCCTTGAAGGCAAGACCGTTGCCGTCCAAGGCGTCGGAAATGTGGCGTACAATCTTTGCCGCCACCTTCATGAAGAAGGCGCAAGCCTGATCGTGACAGACATTAACAAAGAAGCGGTTGAGCGGGCCGTCGCTGACTTTGGCGCCCGGGCCGTCGACCCTGACGATATTTATTCACAGGATTGCGATATCTATGCGCCATGCGCGCTTGGAGCGACCATCAACGATGATACGATTCCGCAGCTCAAAGCAAAAGTGATAGCGGGGGCGGCTAACAATCAGCTGAAAGAAACCCGCCACGGCGATTTGATTCACGACATGGGCATCGTCTATGCGCCGGATTATGTCATCAATGCCGGCGGCGTCATCAACGTCGCAGATGAGCTTTACGGCTACAATGCGGAGCGTGCCCTCAAAAAAGTCGAAGGAATTTACGCAAACATCGAAAGGGTCCTTGATATTTCAAAACGGGACGGCATTCCAACATACTTAGCGGCAGACCGGCTTGCCGAAGAGCGGATTGAGCGGATGCGTCGTTCAAGAAGCCAATTTTTGCAAAACGGGCAGCACATTTTAAGCAGGCGCTAATATCAATACCCCTTATCACTGGAGGTTTTAAATAAAATGCAGGCACAGGAAAAACGTATTCTCGTCATTAACCCGGGATCAACATCTACAAAGATCGGCGTTTTTCACGATGACCGTTCCATTTTTGAAAAATCAATCCGCCATGACGAGGCAAAGCTGAAGCAGTATGAGACGATTTCTGACCAATATTCATTCAGAAAACAGGCCGTTTTAGAAACGCTGCACGAACAGGGCATCAATATTTCGAAGCTGAATGCCGTATGCGCAAGGGGCGGCCTGCTCCGGCCGATCGAAGGCGGAACATACGAAGTGAATGATGCGATGATCAAGGATTTAAAAAACGGCTATGCCGGCGAGCACGCCTCAAATCTCGGAGGGATCATCGCCAGGGAAATAGCCGACGGCCTTAATATTCCGGCTTTTATCGTCGATCCCGTTGTCGTCGATGAAATGTCGGATGTCGCTAAAATTTCCGGCACTCCGCTTATTGAAAGAAGGAGCATCTTTCATGCCCTCAACCAAAAAGCGGTTGCCCGAAAAGCGGCTTGGCAGTTTGGCAAGCGCTATGAAGATATGAAAATGATCATTACGCACATGGGAGGCGGCATTACGATCGGCGTCCATTGCCATGGTCGGGTCATCGACGTCAACAACGGCCTTCACGGAGAAGGTCCGCTCAGTCCTGAGCGGGCCGGCACCATTCCGGCCGGTGACCTTATCGATTTGTGCTTTTCCGGTGAATATACGCGGGATGAGCTGATGAAAATGCTCGTCGGCGGCGGGGGGCTTTCCGGCTATCTCGGCACGACCGACGCTGTGAAAGTCGAAAAAATGATTCAGGAAGGCGACCAAAAAGCGGCGCTTATCTATGAAGCGATGGCGTATCAAATTGCGAAGGAAATCGGTGCGGCCAGCGCGGTATTAAAAGGGGAAGTAGACGTTATCATTCTGACGGGCGGACTGGCTTACGGAAAAACATTTGTTTCCTCGATCAGAAAATACATAGACTGGATTTCGGATGTCGTCGTTTACCCCGGCGAAAACGAGCTTCAAGCTCTGGCCGAAGGCGCTTTTCGGGTGCTAAACGGGGAAGAAGAAGCGAAAGAGTATCCGAACCAGAGGAGGGAAAGTCATGGCAACAGAATATGATCTCGTGATTCTCGGAGGCGGAACGGGCGGATATGTAGCCGCAATCAGAGCTTCACAGCTCGGATTGAAAACAGCGGTTGTCGAAAAACAAAAGCTTGGCGGCACATGCCTTCACAAAGGCTGCATTCCGTCCAAGGCGCTCTTGAGAAGTGCAGAGGTTTACCGAACCGCGAAAAAAGCGGAAGAATTCGGGGTGATGATTCCCGAAGTTAACCTTCAATTTTCCCGGGTTCAAAGCCGGAAGCAAAAGATTGTCGACCAGCTCTACAACGGTGTGAAGCATCTGATGAAAAAAGGAAAAATCGATGTATACGAAGGAATCGGACGGATTCTCGGACCGTCGATCTTTTCCCCGATGCCGGGAACAGTGTCGGTTGAGATGGCAAACGGGGGCGAAAACGAAATGCTCGTTCCGAAAAACGTCATCATTGCCACCGGTTCAAGGCCGCGCCCGCTTCCAGGACTCGAGCCGGACGGTGAACGCGTCCTCTCTTCTGACGAAGCCCTTGAACTCGAGAAGCTGCCGGCGTCCATCGTGATTGTCGGCGGCGGTGTCATCGGCATCGAGTGGGCTTCCATGCTCAACGACTTCGGCGTTGACGTCACGGTCATTGAATACGCGGAGCGGATTTTGCCGACCGAGGACGCCGACATATCAAAAGAAATGCAAACCCGCCTGACGAAAAAAGGCATCAAGATCATCACGGGAGCAAAAGTGCTGCCTGACAGCCTCGAAAAGGGAGAGGGAATCAGCATTCAAGCCGAAAAAGACGGTGAAACACTTGCGCTTTCCGCTGAAAAAATGCTCATTTCAGTCGGCCGGCAGGCCAATATCGAAGGAATCGGCCTTGAAAATACGGACATTGAAGTCAAAAACGGCTTTATCTCGACAAACAACATGTATCAGACGAAAGAGTCCCATATATATGCGATCGGCGATGTCATCGGCGGTTTGCAGCTTGCCCATGTCGCTTCCCATGAAGGCATAACCGCTGTCGAACATATCGCCGGCGAAGAGCCTCATCAGATGGATTACTCTCTTGTTTCAAAATGCATTTACTCTAGTCCTGAAGCGGCGTCGGTCGGTTTAACGGAAGAAGAAGCGAAGGCTGAGGGACGTAATATGAAAGTCGGCAAATTCCCGTTTCAGGCGATCGGAAAAGCGCTCGTTTACGGAGAAACGGAAGGCTTCGTAAAAATCGTCGCTGACAAGGATACGGATGATATTTTAGGGATCCATATGATCGGCCCGCATGTGACGGACATGATTTCCGAAGCGGGGCTTGCAAAAGTGCTTGATGCGACGCCGTGGGAAATCGGCCAGACGATCCATCCGCATCCGACGCTTTCTGAAGCCATCGGAGAAGCCGCCCTTGCGGTTGATGGAAAAGCGATTCATTTTTAAAAAGCATAAAGGAGTGAAAAAAATGAGCAATAATCGTCACGAAGCAGTGGGGTTAACAGATGAACAAGCAATCGATATGTACAAAACCATGCTTTTGGCAAGAAAGCTCGACGAGCGGATGTGGCTGTTGAACAGATCAGGCAAAATCCCTTTCGTGATCTCTTGCCAAGGTCAGGAAGCGGCCCAAGTCGGCGCGGCTTTCGCTTTAGACCGGGACAATGACTATGTTTTGCCTTATTACAGAGACATGGGCGTCGTGCTCGCGTTTGGAATGACGGCAAAGGATTTAATGCTTTCCGCTTTCGCGAAAGCGGAAGATCCAAACTCTGGAGGAAAACAAATGCCCAGCCACTTCGGGCAAAAGAAAATCCGGATCGTCACGGGCTCTTCGCCGGTGACGACACAAGTTCCGCACGCCGTCGGCGTCGCTCTCGCGGGAAGGCTGGACAACAAGAATATCGCTACATTTGTGACATTTGGCGAAGGCTCTTCAAATCAGGGCGATTTTCATGAAGGGGCAAACTTTGCCGCGGTTCATAAGCTTCCTGTCATTTTCATGTGCGAGAACAATAAATACGCTATTTCCGTTCCGTACGAAAAGCAGGTCGCCTGCGAGAAGATTTCCGACCGTGCCGTAGGCTATGGAATGCCCGGGATTACGGTTGACGGAAACGACCCGCTCGAAGTGTATAAGGTGGTCAAAGAAGCGCGGGAACGGGCTGGAAGAGGCGAAGGCCCGACATTGATCGAAACGATTTCATACCGGCTGACCCCTCACTCCAGCGATGATGACGACAGAAGCTACAGAGGCCAGGAAGAAGTGGCCGAAGCGAAGAAAAAGGATCCGATCATAACATACGCGCAGTATTTAACAGAAGCCGGACTTCTTACCGAAGAGTCAGAAAAAGCGATAGCAGACGAGATTGCGAATATCGTCAATGAAGCAACAGATTATGCTGAACATGCTCCGTATGCCGATCCTGAAGAGGCGCTGCGGCATGTTTATGCGGAGTAGGGAGGAAAACCAATGCCTGTAATGTCGTATATAGATGCTGTTACATTGGCTTTAAAAGAGGAAATGGAAAAAGACCCGCGCGTCTTTATTCTCGGCGAGGACGTCGGAAAAAAAGGCGGAGTCTTCAAAGCGACAGCCGGCCTTTATGATCAGTTTGGGGAAGAGCGGGTCATGGACACGCCGCTCGCCGAATCGGCGATTGCCGGAGTCGGAATCGGTGCCGCCATGTATGGCATGAGACCGGTAGCGGAAATGCAGTTTGCTGATTTTATCATGCCCGCTGTCAACCAAATTATTTCGGAAGCGGCAAAAATCCGCTACAGGTCGAATAATGACTGGAACTGTCCGATCGTCATCAGGGCGCCGTACGGCGGAGGCATTCACGGAGCGCTGTACCATTCCCAGTCCGTTGAGGCCGTGTTCGCCAATCAGCCTGGTCTGAAAATCGTCATGCCATCTACCCCTTATGATGTAAAAGGGCTCTTAAAAGCGGCCATTCGCGATGAGGATCCAGTGCTGTTTTTTGAGCATAAAAGAGCCTACCGCCTCATAAAAGGCGAGGTGCCGAATGACGATTACGTCCTGCCGATCGGCAAAGCTGACGTCAAACGGGAAGGCGAAGACATCACTGTCATTACCTACGGATTGTGCGTTCACTTTGCCCTTCAGGCGGCTGAACGGCTTGCGAAGGACGGAATTTCCGCTCATATTCTCGATTTAAGAACGGTATATCCGCTCGATAAGGAAGCGATCATTGAAGCAGCTTCCAAAACGGGCAAGGTGCTCCTTATGACTGAAGATACGAAGGAAGGCAGCGTGATGAGCGAAGTCGCCGCGATCATTTCCGAGCATTGCCTCTTTGATCTGGATGCGCCGATCAAGCGGCTGGCAGGGCCTGATGTACCGGCAATGCCGTATGCGCCGGCGATGGAAAAATATTTTATGGTCAATCCGGAAAAAGCAGAAGCGGCGATGAGAGAACTCGCAGAGTTTTAAAAACACGATAAGGAGGACAATCGTATGGCAGTGGAACAGATGACAATGCCCAAGCTCGGAGAGAGCGTAACCGAGGGAACGATCAGCAAATGGCTTGTCAGCGTCGGGGATCGCGTCAACAAATATGACCCGATCGCCGAAGTTATGACGGACAAAGTCAACGCTGAAGTGCCTTCCTCGTTTACGGGGACGATCAAAGAGCTTGTTGCAGAAGAAGGAGAGACCTTGCAGGTCGGTGATGTCATTTGCAACGTCGAAACAAATGAAGGATCAAAGCCGGAAACCTCTTCAGATACAGAGGAACATAAAGCGGAGGAACTGCCAAAAGCAGAGACGCAAGACGCGCCGAACAAAAAGCGCTATTCACCGGCGGTTTTGCGCCTGGCCGGTGAGCATAACATCGATTTGGACCAAGTGGAAGGAACCGGAGCCGGCGGGCGGATCACCCGCAAGGACATCCAGCGCATCATTGCATCCGGCGGCATTCCGGTTCAAGGCGCGGCAGCGGAAAAACAGCCGGCAGAACCGCAGAAAACGGCTCCGGCCCGCGCGCCGAAAGCTGCTGAAACGAAGGCGCCGGAAACGGCGGCCGGCGACATTGAAATACCTGTCACAGGCATCCGCAATGCGATTGCTTCCAATATGGTCAGAAGCAAGCATGAAATCCCTCATGCCTGGACGATGATGGAAGTCGACGTCACAAACCTTGTCAGCTACCGCAATCACATCAAAGACGAATTTAAAAAGAAAGAAGGCTTCAATTTGACCTTTTTTGCTTTCTTCGTCAAAGCGGTTGCCCAAGCGCTGAAAGAATTCCCGCAAATGAACAGCATGTGGGCCGGCGATAAAATCATTCAGAAAAAGGACATCAACATCTCGATTGCCGTGGCGACGGAAGATGCATTGTATGTGCCGGTTATTAAGCATGCCGATGAAAAAACGATTAAAGGAATTGCAAGAGAAATCGCCGATTTGGCCCATAAGGTGCGGAGCGGCAAGCTGACGAGCGATGATATGACCGGCGGAACGTTTACCGTTAACAATACGGGCTCATTCGGCTCTGTCCAGTCGATGGGCATCATCAATCATCCGCAGGCGGCGATTTTGCAGGTGGAATCGATCGTCAAGCGTCCCGTTGTGATGGACCACGGTATGATCGCCGTCAGGGATATGGTCAATTTATGCTTATCGCTTGACCATAGAGTGCTTGACGGTCTTATTTGCGGAAGATTCCTTGCCCGCGTGAAAGACATCCTTGAACACATCGATGCAAATACATCTGTTTATTGAATATAAAAAAAGCTGGCCTTTCCGGTCAGCTTTTTCTGTTGACGCCCGGCACGAGCATGCGGAGGTGTCCGTTCAGCACGTTGATGGCCGCCGGCGCCTTAGAATAAATTTCACCGTCTGTATCGGCGTCCATTTCTTCAGCAGTTTCCACTTTGATCGTTTTTCCCTGAAAATAAGACAGCTCTCCTTCGAAGGTTTCCCATTCAGGCTGATCCATGGAGAGAAGTTCCTTTAATGCCGAGAGGCTGGTATTCCGGCAAACGAGTACATCCGCTTTTCCGTCAGAAGCTGTGGCTTTGGGGAGGGGCAGACGGTTCGTCCCGATAAACTGTCCGTTCAGCACCAACACCATCACAGCTTCATCTGTCAGTTCCGCTCCGTCGATGGTCAGTTTGTAGGGGAAAGGCTTGAGCTTCGGGATCGTCCGCAATGCGCTCGTAAAATAGCTGATTCTTCCGAGGAGCGCCTTTTCGGTTTGATTGATGTGGCTTGAAGCCTCTGTAATAAAGCCCACGCCCCAAAAATTTAAACAATAATGATCATTTGCTTTCAGCACGTCTACGGAGGCTTTGTCTCCGTGTACTAGCGCTTCGGCCGCTTTTTCGATGTTTTGCGGAATCTTAAGCGTTCTTGAAAAATCGTTGCAGGTTCCGCCGGGCAATATCCCGATTGCGGGTTTCGTCTGAAGCGGGCTGATGCCGTTTATGCATTCGTGGACTGTGCCGTCCCCGCCTAAAATATATAATTCGTCAACGCCTTCTCCGATGTGCCGGCATAAGCGGAAAGCATCTCCCTTTTGCCTCGTCGGGTTGATGATCAGCTCATCTATGTATTCGGAAAGGATCGGAACGGCTGTGCCGAGCGTTTTTTTGATGTTTTTTTGTCCGGCATTGCCGTTGTAAATCAGCATGGCTTTCCTTTTGTTCATATGGCTCACCTGTCTCTTTCGTCTCTTTTTATAGGTTTCCCCGATTGTTCCCCGCACTAAACCATTAAGACGCGTGATTTGCGGTATGAACGGTTTCAAAGTATCATTAAAAAAGACGATGAAAAAGGAGAGGACTCAAAGTGAACATGGATTTTAATTTGTTTATGAACGATGTTGTGCGCCAGGCCAGGCAGGAGATCACAGCGGCCGGATACAAGGAATTAAAAACGGCTGAAGAAGTAGACGAAGCATTGGCGAAAAAAGGGACTACGCTCGTGATGGTAAACTCCGTCTGCGGCTGTGCCGGCGGAATTGCAAGGCCTGCCGCCTACCACGCCGTCCACTATGATAAGCGGCCCGATCATCTCGTGACGGTGTTTGCGGGCCAGGACAAAGAGGCCACGGCAAGGGCGCGCGAATATTTTGAAGGATATCCGCCGTCTTCCCCGTCATTTGCTTTGCTGAAGGACGGAAAGATTTTGAAAATGGTCGAGCGCCATGAGATTGAGGGCTATGAACCGATGGCCGTCATCACGAAGCTTCAGGGAATGTTTGAGGAGTACTGTGAAGAAGTATAATGAACAAAAGCCTGTCGGCATGAACGGCAGGCTTTTTGTATATTAATTTAATAAATATGCAATTTGAAGGGTAAAAACGACAGGATTCTATTATTTTATACAAGCTTTTCTAAAGGTTTTTTATGCATTTTTTTAAAATAGTATTGCATCATGATAAGAAAATGTTTAAAATACATATCAACGAATAAATATTCAAATGGATTCAGGGGGATACAACATGAAAAAATGGCTTTTACTGTTAGTGACGGTTTGTGCCGCATTTTCTTTGGCTGCTTGCGGGACGAGCAGCTCAAGCGATAAAAAAACATTGGTGATGGGAACTTCTGCAGATTACCCGCCTTTTGAATCGAAGGATGGAGACAATATCGTCGGTTTTGACGTTGATCTGGCCAAAGCGCTTGCCAAAAAGACGGGCCATGAACTCGAAGTTCAGGATATGGATTTTAACGGATTGGTGACAGCCCTTAAAACGAATAAAGTAGACATCGTGCTGTCAGGCATGACGCCGACTCCTCCGCGCAAAAAGCAAGTCGATTTTTCAAACGTTTATTATACGGCTCACAATATGATCGTGACGAAGAAATCGAGCGGCATCAAATCGCTTGATGACCTGAAAGGGAAAACTGTCGGCGTGCAGCTTGGTTCCATCCAGGAAGAAAAAGCGAAGGAACTGACGTCAAAGTACGATTTGAAGGTTGAAAACCGCAACCGCATTTCCGATTTGACCGAAGAGATTAAAGCGGGCCGTTTTGACGCAGCTATTATCGAAGACATCGTTGCCGAAAAATATTTAAATAAAAACAAAGAACTCACCGCTTTCAATCTTCCGAAAGACCCGGGCGATCAAGCCGGATCGGCGATCGCTTTCAAAAAAGGAAGCGATCTGATGGAAAAGTTCAACAAGGCGCTTAAAGAAATGGAGAAAAGCGGAGAGCTGGACAAATTGAAAGAAAAATGGTTTAGCGGAGAAACACAAAAGTAAGCACGAAAAGTTCAACTTTTTTGTTGAACTTTTTTTGCTAAAAGTGATTGGACGCCTCTCTTACTTGAGGCGGGAGAAGGAGAGTCATTATGAATTTTCTTGATTTTTCAAGTACGATACCTGAAATGCCTTTTATTCTGGAAGGTCTCGGGGTTACATTAAAAGTAGTCGTCGCTGCGGCGGTGTTCGGATTTTTGCTGGGGGTTTTCATTACCCTCCTGAAAATCAGCTCGATCAAGGTTCTTTCATGGATCGCTGATTTTTATACCTCAATATTCAGGGGGACGCCGCTCGTTCTGCAGTTAATGATCGTGTATTACGGCCTGCCCCAGGTTCTGGGTTTTGACATCGACGCCTATTGGGCAGCGGTTGTTGCATTTGGGTTAAACTCGGCCGCCTATGTGTCGGAAATCATCAGAGCCGGCATCAATGCGATCGACAAAGGCCAAAAAGAAGCAGCGATGGCTCTTGGCGTGCCATACTGGAAAATGATGAAGGATCTCTTGCTGCCCCAGGCCTTCAAAAACATTATGCCGGCCCTTGTCAACGAATCGGTTACGCTGACGAAGGAGTCAGCGGTTGTCACGGTCATCGGGCTCGGCGATATCATGAGACGGAGCTATCAGGCGGGAGCGGCGATCTACAGCCCTCTTGAACCGATGCTGTTTGCCGGCTTGATTTACTATGTGCTCGTTCTGATACTGACGTTTGCCGGTAAAGCGATTGAAAGGAAGCTGAATGCAAATGATTAATGTTAGCAATCTCTCAAAATCTTTCGGAAAACTTGAGGTGCTGAAAAATATTTCCGTTTCCTTTGAAAAAGGAGAAGTAGCGGCTGTTATCGGTCCGTCCGGTTCAGGAAAATCGACGTTTTTGCGCTGCCTGAACCTGCTCGAAAAACCGACGGACGGAAGCATTTTCATCAAGGATCAGGAGATTACGAACAAGAAAACAAACGTGCTGAAAATCAGAGAGAACATCGGAATGGTCTTTCAGCATTTTCATTTGTTTCCGCATAAGACCGTTTTGGAAAACATCATATATGCGCCTGTTAAAGTCAAAAAAGAAAGCAGGGAAGCGGCTGTCAAAAAAGCGGAAGAGCTGCTCGAAAAAGTCGGGCTTCTCAATAAAAAAGACGATTATCCGAACCGTTTGTCAGGCGGGCAAAAGCAGCGGGTGGCCATCGCCCGGGCCTTGGCGATGAATCCGGAGATCATGCTGTTTGACGAACCGACGTCGGCGCTCGACCCCGAGATGGTGAAGGAAGTGCTTCAGGTTATGCAGGACCTGGCGAAAACGGGAATGACGATGGTGATCGTCACGCACGAAATGGGATTTGCGAAAGAAGTCGCCGACAGAGTGCTGTTTATGGACGGAGGTACGATCGTCGAAGACGCCGACCCGACATCATTTTTTTCTTCTCCAAAATCGCAAAGAGCTCAAGACTTTTTGGAGAAAATACTATAAAATAAGCGGAAGAAGACATAGATCTTCTTCTTTTTTGGTTCATTTGATCCAACGATAGAAAAAAAGATTGGGGTTTACGATGTTTAAAATAGGTTATCGCACATTGAAAACAGCACTCGGAACGGCACTATCGATTTATATCGCCCAGCTTTTGGGCCTGCACAATTTTGTGTCAACAGGCATTATTACCATCCTTTGCATTCAGGTGACGCAAAAGCGGTCTCTCCTGGCGTCATGGGCCCGTTTTGCCGCATGCTGCCTTGCGATTGGGTTTTCGTATATTTTCTTTGAACTGATCGGCTATCATCCGGCTGTCATCGGTCTCATGCTTTTGTTTTTCATTCCGACAACCGTTATTCTGAAAATCAAAGAAGGAGTCGTCACAAGCTCGGTTATCATTCTTCATCTCTATATGTCTGAAGGAATCACGCTGCCTCTCGTTTGGAATGAATTCCTCATTATCATTACAGGCATCGGGGTTGCGCTGCTCATGAACTTGTATATGCCGAGCCTGGACAAGCAGCTCAAACAGTACCAGCAGAAAATCGAAGACAATTTCGCCAAAATCTTCGAAGAGATCGAGCGCTATTTGCTGACAGGGGAGCAGGACTGGACGGGAAAGGAAATTCCTGAGACGCACCGCCTGATCAATGAAGCAAAAACACTGGCGTACCGCGATGTGGAAAATCACTTTTTGCGCCATGAAAACCTTTATTACTACTACTTTAAAATGCGGGAAAAACAGTTTGAAATCATTGAACGGGCTCTTCCGAAGATTACGTCGATTTCGATGACGGTTGAACAGGGGCATATGATCGCAGCATTTATTCATGATTTGAGAGGAGCCATCCACCCGGGGAATACGGCTCATAAATTTTTAAAGCGCCTCGTGAAAATGAGAGAGGAGATCGAAGAGATGGAGCTGCCGACGACGCGCGAAGAATTTGAAGCGCGCGCAGCCCTCTTCTATTTTCTCGGTGAAATGGAGCAATATTTGGTGATTAAAAGTTATTTTAAAGGGATTAAATCTCCTGCTTGATCGCATGAGTTCCCCCTTCATTGGTCAATCTAATGAAAAGGGAGGAGCTCATGCTATTTTTTTATGAAAACACGCCGTTTTCCGGTCACAAAAAGCACCGCATCTGTATTAGAAAATCATGCTGATTCCCGTCAGCAGGCTCGTCAGCACCATGACGCCGATCATTAGAATAACCATGATTTTAATCATTTTTTGAGACAAGCTTTTCACCTCTGTTTCGATTGATCTCCTTCCATTTTATCCTGCTTTTGATCAGCGGACAAGTTTTACGGGGGAACACCATTTCGTAAACGAAGGAGCTAAAAGATGATGAATATGTTTGATAAAGTCGATGATTTATATAAAAGCCGCCAAATCGCCGCGCTTGGCGGAGGAACGGAAAAGATCGACAAACAAAAACGAAAAGGAAAGCTGACTGCCAGGGAGCGGATCGGGCTTTTGCTTGATCAGGGAAGCTTCGTCGAGCTGAACGCTTTTGTGAGAAGCAGACAGCCTGGAGGTCCCTTAGGCGATGGCGTCGTCACCGGATTTGGAAAAATTCATGGAAGGCCGGTCTATTTATTTTCCCAGGACTTTACCGTCACAGGCGGCGCGCTCGGAGAGATGCACGCGAAAAAAATCGCGGCCGTCATGGATCTTGCCCTGAAAAATAAGACGCCTTTCATAGGTCTTAATGACTCAGGTGGTGCGAGAATTCAAGAGGGTGTGCTATCATTAGATGGGTACGGCCACGTTTTTTATCGAAATGTCCTTTGCTCCGGCATCATTCCGCAAATTTCTGTCATTCTCGGTCCTTGTGCCGGCGGTGCCGTTTATTCGCCGGCTTTGACAGACTTTGTCTTCATGAGCGAAAAAACGGGGCAGATGTTCATCACAGGTCCAAAAGTCATAAAAACTGCAACGGGAGAGAATGTCACCCCCTGCGAACTGGGCGGTGCGTCCATACATAATTCAATCAGCGGCAATGCTCATTTTTCCGGGGATTCGGATGAGGCCGTCCTTCAAGAGGTGCGGAAGCTTTTATCCTATCTCCCCCAGCATCATGAAGAGAAGCCTCCTGCCGGGCCGAAACCTGTGAAAGACGATGATATGAGGCCGCTTCTCTTGACCTTATTGCCCGAAGACGGCCAACGGCCGTATGACGTGAAAAACATCATTCGCGAAATTGCTGACAGCGGTACATTTTTTGAGGTGCAGCAGCATTTTGCGAAAAACGCCGTGATCGGTTTTGCGAGGATTGCAGGAGAGGTGACGGGGATCGTCGCCAACCAGCCGAAGTATTTGGCAGGCAGCTTGACTATTGATGCATCTGATAAAATGTCCCGATTTATCCGTTTTTGTGATTCGTTTCAAATTCCGATTTTGACGCTTGTGGATGTGCCTGGCTTCCTTCCGGGAATACGCGAAGAACACGGCGGAGTGATCAGGCACGGCGCCAAAATCCTTTATGCTTACGCTGAAGCGGCAGTTCCGAAGGTGACGGTTATTTTAAGAAAAGCATACGGCGGTGCATATGTCGCTTTAAACAGCAAGGCGCTCGGAGCTGATGTCGTATTCGCCTGGCCGAACGCTGAAATCGCAGTCATGGGAGCCGAAGAAGCAACCGATATTCTGCTGACAAAGGGTAAAAACACAGAGGAAGCCGACAGAAAGCGGCTTATCGCGGAATGCATGAAAGCCGCAAGTCCCTTTACGGCGGCCCGGCATGGGATGATCGATGATATCATCGATCCGAAAGAGACGCGGAAGAGGCTGATTCAGACATTTGACATGCTGAAGAGCAAACGGGACATCCGGCCGAAAAGAAAACACGGAAACATACCGCTATAAAAATGGAGGGGAACAACCATGAATGAAAAACGCCTGTTGGAAGAGTTTCTGGAACTTGTGCAAATCGACTCTGAAACAAAACACGAAGCAGCCATCTGCAAAGTGCTGAAAGAAAAATTTACCGCTCTCGGACTGGATGTCATTGAGGACGACAGCGCGGAAAGAACCGGGCACGGCGCCGGCAATCTCATATGTACGCTTCACGGAACAAAAGAAGCCGATACCATCTATTTTACGTCACACATGGATACCGTCGTTCCCGGAAACGGTGTAAAGCCCGTCGTTGAAAACGGCTACGTGAAAACAGACGGCACGACGATTCTGGGAGCAGATGATAAAGCTGGGCTTGCGGCTATGCTTGAAGCGGTCAAAGTTCTGAAAGAGAAGAACATTCCGCACGGAACGATCCAATTTATTATTACCGCCGGCGAAGAGTCCGGACTTGTCGGAGCGAAGGCTTTGGACCGTTCGCTCATTACGGCTAAATACGGATATGCCCTTGATTCAGACGGCAAGGTCGGAGACATCGTCGTGGCCGCGCCGACGCAGGCGAAAATAAAAGCGTCGATCTTTGGAAAAACGGCGCACGCAGGGGTAGAACCGGAAAAAGGCGTTTCCGCCATTACGATCGCATCAAAAGCGATTGCCAAAATGCCTCTCGGCCGCATCGACGAGGAGACGACGGCAAATATCGGCCGCTTTGAAGGCGGAACCCAAACAAATATCGTCTGCGACCAGGTTGAAATATTAGCCGAAGCCCGCTCGCTCGTTCCCGAAAAAATGAAACAGCAGACAGAGAAAATGAAAGCGGCTTTTGAAACGGCAGCCGCTGAAATGGGAGGCCGCGCCGAAGTTGAGATTGCAGTCATGTATCCCGGCTTTAAATACAAGGACGGCGACCTCGTGGTGGAAATCGCGAAAAAAGCAGCCGAAAAAATCGGCCGCCCGCATAAACTGCTGACGAGCGGAGGGGGAAGCGATGCCAACGTCATCGCAGGACACGGCATTCCGACAGTCAACCTTGCCGTGGGCTATGAAGAGATCCATACGAAAAACGAAAAAATGCCGGTTGAGGAACTTGTCAAGACTGCAGAAATGGTCATTGCGATTATTGAGGAAGTTGCAAATCCATCATAAAGGCAGGGGTTTTACGTGGAAAATCAACACGCCATTCTTTTTCAAGTGCATCAGGAAGATTATGGGGCAGACATCCGTCACATTCTAGGAATTGAACGGATGGGACATCTGAAAAAGGTCAGCGGGCTGCCGCCGGAAGTCCGCGGGATTACCAAGGTCAGAGAGGAGATGGTCCCGGTCATAGACACGGGCGTCATCCTGCATCATAAGCCGCTTTCGATCGATGACAAAAGTAAGCTGCTGATTTTTTCATCACAAACAGGACCCGCCGGCTTGCTTGTCTCGGATGCAAAAGAGATGATTCCGATCAATGGCGGCGACATCAAGCCATTTCACATGCAGGCCGATTGCTTCACAGGCGTTCTTGAACGGAACGGTGAACTGATCATTCAATTAGATCCCGACGTCATCGTGGAAAAAATCGAAGGCTTTGAGGCGATTTCCGAACGCTTTGAACGCGAGGAAACGGCAGCCGGATCATAAACACAACAAAAAAGGCTGCGCCGCATTTGGCGCAACCTTTTTATTTTGAAGCCGAACCCGCAGGCTCGATTCCTTTATCCTTTTTATACATTTGATGAAAGACGACGTTCTGAACCGTCAGGAACAATCCGCTCGTCATCCAGTAGAGCGGGAGGGCAGCCGGTACGTTGATTGAAAAGATCGTCATCATGACCGGGAAAAAGAAGCCCATGATTTTTGCCGACTGCTGTGCCGCAGGGTTGGACTGCGCCGCGTTTTGGGCGTTTAATTTTTGAGATACATAGAACTGGATAAAATACATAAAGCCGGCGCATAAAGACATGAAAATGTCCGAATGTCCCAGGTTGAACCAAAGGAAAGTATGCGACGCGATTTCAGGCGTCGAACGGATGGCGTAATAAAAACCGATCAAAATCGGGAATTGAATCAGCATCGGCAGACAGCCGATCGCCAGCGGATTGATGTTATGCTTTTGGTAAAGCTGCATCATTTCCTGCTGAATCTCCCTTTGTTTAACGGGGTCTTTCGTCTTTTTCAGTTTGCTTTGAATGGCATCCATTTCAGGCTTGGCCAGCGCCATTTTTTCCTGCATGATCCGCTGCTTTTTATACTGATTGGCAAACAAAGGCATCACGAGAAAGCGGACGATGATCGTTACAACGATAATGGAAAGTCCGTAGCTGCCGTGGAAAAAACCGGCGATTCCTTTAATCAGATTTGAAAAAGGCAGCACGATATAATGTTGGAATATATTTCCGTTGTCTGCCGCAGCCGTTCCGGCGGCAGAAGCGTGCTCTCCTACAAATAAGGTCATCATCAAAAACATTGCAATCGTAACTATTCGCGTTAATTTCTTGTTCAACACATGTTCCTCCTTCTTCATTTGAGGGCTTTTTAGAGCCCTGTCTCCATTTAAATGGCAAGAAGAAGGAAACGATGGTCTTCATCATCATTCGACGAAGCCTTCATGCGAATGACTTTACTAATCCATAAGGTAATGCGATGATATAGGATAACGAGAAAATCGATTCGATAAATGAAATGAATCGTTTTATATTCTTCAATCCGTTTCGTTTTCCAATTTTCCCCCGTGCTGCAATGCTTGAGCAGAAGGGCGATTCCGATCGCCGTCAGCGCGGGCAGAATGATTGTGAAAAACTCAAACAGAAAAAAAGCATCGTTAAAGGATTCGAGAATCATGATTATCACTTCCGTTTCAATAACATCTTACTATATGTACGGTCGTATGTCTAATCAGAGCAAGGGAGGGAGCCGTTTTGAAAAAAGGAAGAGTCATTTTTCACATCGATATGAACAGCTTCTACGCGTCTGTTGAAACGGCGTTCGATCCTGCCTTGAGCGGAAAGCCCCTCGCCATCGCCGGCAATGCAAAAGAACGAAAGGGGATTGTCGTGACTTGCAGCTATGAGGCGAGAGCCCGCGGCGTAAAACCGCCCATGCCGCTCTGGGAGGCGAAGCGCCTCTGTCCGGACCTGATTGTCAAACCGCCGAACTTCGACCGCTACAGAAGCTCCTCGAAAGAAATGTTTGAAGTCTTAAGGGAATACACCGATCTCGTCGAGCCCGTTTCGATTGATGAAGGATACATGGATCTTACCGATACGCCGTATCGGGAAAAAGCGTACGAAACCGCCTTGGAGATTCAAAAACGCCTGCAGGAAGAGCTTCTGCTTCCGTCAAGCATCGGAATTGCGCCGAATAAATTTTTGGCCAAAATGGCATCGGATATGAAAAAACCGCTCGGCATTACCATTTTGCGAAAACGGGAGGTACCTGACGTACTCTGGCCGATGGATATCGGCGAAATGTACGGGATCGGCCAAAAAACCGCTGAAAAGCTAAGAACGCTGAACATCGAAAAGATCGGGGATCTGGCAGCCGCGGATGAAATCGCATTAAAACGGCTTTTAGGCATCAACGGCCCAAGGCTAAAAAGAAGGGCGAACGGAATCGATAACGGCGAGGTCAATCCCGACAGAATATACGAATTTAAAAGCGTCGGCAATTCGTCGACCCTTCCGCACGACAGCACGGATGAAAAGGAGCTGGGCAGGCTGTTTGACAAACTGGCCGGCTCGGTCAGCGACAGGCTGAGGCGAAAGGACGTCATGGCTTCGAAAATCTTTATCATGATCCGCTATGCCGACTGGACGAACATCACGAGGAGCAAGACCCTTCAAAACCCGACAGATCGGGCCGATGAGATTGCCAGCACAGCTAAAGCGCTTTTTCATCAGCATTGGCAGGGGAATGCGGTCAGGCTGCTCGGAGTGACAGGCACAGGCCTCGTGAAACGGGATGAAGCCTTCAAACAGCTCGATTTGTTTTCATTTCAGGAGGATGCCAAAGACGAACCGATTCAAAAGCTGATGAACGAGCTGAACGAAAAGTACGGTACTGACCTCATCAAAAAAGGGATCAGAGTCGTCAAAAAAGAGAGCAATACAAGCGGAACAAGCTTCAATAAAGATTTTTTCCAGGAACGGAGACAGGATCAATAGCTTGAAAATGTGGGTCAAAGTATGGTATTTTCATCTTACAAATACAAAATAAAAATCTATGCAAAGCGCTTTAGAAGGGACGTTAGACATGGCAAAACAGCAAATAGGTGTAGTTGGTTTAGCGGTAATGGGAAAAAACTTGGCTTTAAATATTGAAAGCCGCGGATTTTCGATTTCTGTATACAACAGATCAAGCGCGAAAACGGAAGAGTTTTTGGAAGAAGCCAAAGGCAAAAATGTCGTCGGCACATTCAGCATTGAAGAGTTTGTCGAGTCTCTTGAAAAACCTCGCAAAATCCTTTTGATGGTTAAAGCGGGAACGCCGACGGACGCTACGATCCAGTCGCTCCTTCCTCATCTTGAAAAAGGCGATATCCTGATCGACGGCGGAAATACATACTATAAAGATACGCAAAGACGCAACCAGGAGCTTGCCGAAAGCGGCATTCACTTTATCGGCACCGGCGTTTCCGGCGGTGAAGAAGGCGCGCTGAAAGGCCCGTCTATCATGCCGGGCGGACAAAAAGAAGCGCACGAGCTCGTCAAACCGATTCTTGAAGCGATTTCCGCAAAAGTTGACGGTGAACCTTGCACAACGTATATCGGGCCGGACGGCGCGGGCCACTACGTCAAAATGGTCCACAACGGCATCGAATACGGCGACATGCAGCTGATCTCCGAATCTTACTTCATTCTGAAAAATCTTCTCGGCTTATCATCTGATGAGCTTCACGAAGTGTTCTCTGAGTGGAACAAAGGAGAGCTTGACAGTTATCTGATCGAAATCACCGCCGATATCTTCACGAAAAAAGACGAAGAAACAGGCAAGCCGATGGTTGACGTGATTTTGGACAAAGCAGGCCAAAAAGGCACAGGAAAATGGACAAGCCAAAGCGCGCTTGACCTTGGCGTGCCGCTTCCGATCATTACGGAATCCGTGTTTGCCCGTTTTATCTCGGCGATGAAAGAAGAGCGCGTCAAAGCGAGCAAGCTGCTTACAGGTCCTGAAGCGAAACCGGTAACTGAAAACAAAGAAGAATTAATTGAAGCGGTCAGAAAGGCTCTCTTCATGAGTAAAATCTGTTCTTATGCGCAAGGCTTTGCCCAAATGAAAGCAGCTTCAGAAGAATACGGCTGGGATTTGAAATACGGCGATATCGCGATGATTTTCCGCGGAGGGTGCATCATCCGCGCAGCCTTCCTGCAAAAAATCAAAGATGCGTATGACCGTAATCCGGAGCTTGACAATCTGCTGCTCGACCCTTACTTCAAGGATATTGTGGAAAGCTATCAAGGAGCGCTCCGCAAAACGATTTCCCTTGCGGTTGAACAAGGAATTCCGGTGCCGTGCTTCTCAAGCGCACTCGCTTATTTTGACAGCTACCGCACAGCAACGCTGCCTGCCAACCTGATTCAGGCTCAGCGCGACTACTTCGGTGCCCATACGTATGAGCGCACAGACAAAGAAGGCATCTTCCATACCGAGTGGATGAAATAAACGTATATAAACGAAAACCGCAAGCCTATGGCTTGCGGTTTTTTCATGCATTCTTTCAGCTGTTCTGTGGCAACCTATCAACACACATCGTTTTAAATAAGGAGGAATCAAAAACATGTACCCGAGTCTAAGCGGAAAAACGGTTGTGATCACAGGTGCCGGAACAGGCCTTGGAAAAGCGATGGCGTTGCGGTTCGGTGCGGAAAAGGCAAATGTCGTCATCAATTATTTTAAAGAAGAAGAAAACCCTGAGGAAACGGTAAAAGAAATTGAAAAAAACGGTGCAAAGGCGGTCGCTCTCAGAGGAGACGTCTCAAAAGAAGAAGACGTCAAAGCGCTGATCCAAAAAGCGGTCGATTCGTTCGGCTCTGTCGATGTCATGGTGAATAACGCGGGAGTTGAAAACGAAGTCCCTTCGGAAGATTTGTCGCTTGAAGACTGGAACCGCGTCATTTCAACAAATTTGACGGGAATGTTTTTAGGGTGCCGGGAAGCGCTCAATTATATGCTTGATAACGGAATCAAAGGATCGGTCATCAATATGTCGTCCGTTCACCAGCAGATCCCGTGGCCTCACTTCGTCCATTATGCGGCAAGCAAAGGGGGAGCCAAGCTGCTTACGGAAACGCTCGCTCTCGAATACGCTCCGAAAGGCATCCGGGTTAACGCCATCGGGCCCGGCGCAATCGACACGCCGATCAACGCCGAAAAATTCGCTGATCCGGAATTAAAAAAAGGGGTCATCGAACTGATTCCGATCGGCTATATCGGAAAGCCGGAAGAAGTCGCGGCGTGCGCCGCCTGGCTTGCTTCAGATGAAGCGAGCTATGTTACGGGGCTGACGCTGTATGTTGACGGCGGAATGACGAAATATCCCGGATTTCAGGCTGGAAGAGGGTAAGACAAAAAGAAGGCGGCAAGCCTTCTTTTATCATAACGCAAAAAAATAAACATAAGATTAATAGAAAATATAAAACCTGTTTACAATGGTTTGATAGTGTAAGGTTGTCAGGAAATAATGCAGTAATGGAGGGAGTACATATGGGCTCTTTACGAAACAGGATCACAGGCATCGCATTGGCGGGGGCCGTGGCGTTAGGTTCTGCGGGTACAGGCAGCGCAGCAATGGAAACAGCGAAAAAAAAGGAAGATCGCAAAGTCAAAAACGTCATTATGATGGTGATGGATGGAACGAGCTCTACGGCGACAACCTTGGCCCGCTGGTATAAAGGTGAGCCTCTTGCGCTTGACAAAATCGTCACCGGCGGGGTCAGAACGTATTCAGCAGAATCGGCGATTACGGATTCAGCACCGGCAGGAACGGCGATGGCAACAGGGCACAAATCAAACTCTTCATATGTCGGAGTACTGCCTTCAGTGGTAAATTCGCCGGGAGCAGAACCCATCAGTGAGAAAGATCATTTCCGGCCATTAGCAAACGTATTGGAAGGGGCGAAGCAAACCGGCAGAGCAACCGGAATTATCGCCACATCTGAAATTCAGCACGCTACGCCTGCTTCTTACTCCGCACACCATTTGGACCGCAATAATTTCGAAGTGCTCGGCGAGCAGCAGGTTTACCAAAACATTGACGTCGTGCTCGGGGGAGGAAAGGAATCGCTTCAGCCGGGAACGAAGGAAAAAAGCCGCAAGGACAATGAAGACTTAGTGAACGTAATTAAAGATAAAAAATACGATTTTGTTGAAACGAAGGATGAGCTCGTCCGTTCAAAATCGAAAAAAATCTGGGGCGCTTTCTCCCAGCGCGATCTGGCTTATGACATGGATAGAAACAGGACGCATCCCGAGCAGCCGACGCTTGCCGAGATGACGAAAAAGTCGATTCAGACGTTATCAAAGGATAAAGACGGATTCTTCTTATTTGTTGAAGGAAGCAAGCCGGACTGGGCTGCGCACCAGAATGATCCGATCGGCATCATAAGCGATGTACTCGCATTTGATCATGCTGTCAAAGAGGCGCTGAAATTCGCTGAAAAAGATAAGAATACGATGGTTATCGCCGTTTCCGACCATGGAAACAGCGGGATATCGATCGGCAACAGCAATACGACGAAAGGCTATGATTCAACGCCTGTGTCGGCGTACATCGATCCGTTGAAAAAAGCAAAAATGACGCTTGAGGGTGCGACAGGCAAATTAAAAGACGATTTATCAAACATCGAAGAAGCCGCACAGCTTTACGGCCTCGACAATTTAACGGCATCTGAAAAAGAACAGCTGAAAGGTGCAAAAGACAAAAAAGCGGCTGCCTCGGTTTTTGTTAAGCTGCTGGCAAACCGAGCGAACCTCGGCTTTACGACAGGAGGGCATACGGGGGAAGACGTCTTCCTTTATTCCTACGGACCCCAAAAGCCGCAGGGGCTTCTCGAGAATACCGACATAGCCAAAACGATGGCAAAAGCGATGGGCTTTAATTTGGACAGATTGACAAACGACATCTTCAGCGAAGCACGCCAGGCGTTTAAGAAAGCCGGAGCGCGAGTCACAGTTGATAAAAAAGACCCTGCAAATCCGGTTGTTATCGCAGAACGCAAAAACGTCAAAGCAGAAATGCCGGTCAACAAAAACATCATCAGGATCAAAGGCAAAGAATACGAATTAAACAGCGTGATCGTAGAAAGCGACGGCTCGTTCTATGTGCCGAAAGAGGCGGTCCGCCTCTTTCAAAAAAAAGCACGGTAAATATATGCAAAAGCCCTCATCTGAGAGGGCTTTTTTTAGTCAAAATAAATACAAACATTTATTTTTAAATGTATAGACATTTAAAAATAAAAAGATATAATAATAGATAATGAAAGCGCTTTTAAAAAAGAAAGGGGATCAAACATGAAGAAAATTTTGTTGGCATGCAGTTCAGGAATGTCGACCAGCCTTCTCGTCACCAAAATGGAGGAGTATGCAAGATCAATCGGAGACGAGGCGAAAATTTGGGCGGTCGGACAAGATCAGGCGAAAAAAGAAATGGACCAGGCGCATGTTGTGCTAATCGGGCCGCAGATGAGCTTTTTAAAAAACGAGCTTCAAAAAGAAGCGGACAAATACGGAATTCGGGTCGATGTGATCGATATGGCGGCTTATGGAATGGCAGACGGAAAAAAAGCGTATGAACAGGCCATAAGCCTGATAGGAGATTGAATGTGATGGAAAAGACAACATTCGGCGAATTAACGCATGAGCAAATTTGCTTTCAGCTGATTCTTCACAGCGGAAACGCACGCAGCAAAATCATCCAGTCCTTGAGGGAATATAGAGAAGGAAGCATCGAGAAAGCGGAAGAGCTGCTCGTTCAGGCCGGTGACGATCTGCAGCAGTCCCACGACATCCATTTCCAAATGGTTCAGAAGGAAGCAGGCGGAGAAAAGCAGGATGTCTCCCTGCTTCTCTTGCATGCAGAGGACCATTTCATGTCGACGCTTTCGATGAAGGAGCTCGTTTATGAGCTGCTGGAAATCTTTAAAGATAAAATGACAGAATCAAAAAAATAGAAGGGGAGAGAAGGCCGTGTTTGAAAAACTGAGCAATATTTTGGTTCCGATTGCCGGAAAGCTCAATAACAACAGATATTTAGGCGTGCTTAGGGACGCGTTCATGCTGGCTTTTCCGCTTACGATTTTCGGGTCGATCATCGTCGTATTAACCAATTTGCCGTTCCTCGATAAAATGATGAGCAAATCTGCGCTTGAAGCGTTTCAATCCGCTTTAAGCATCGCGCCGAGTGCGACGATTAACATCATGTCCGTTTTCGTCGTCTTCGGAATCGGTTACTACCTGTCGAAAAGCTATGAGGTCGAGGCCGTGTTCGGGGGAGTCGTCGCATTGGCATCTTTCCTCGTTTTGACGCCGTTTATGTTAAACAGTGAAGGCGGAGAAACGATTGCCAATGTCATCCCGGTCGACAGGCTTGGCGCAAAAGGGATGTTTCTCGGAATGATCACCGCGTTTACATCAGCCGAGATTTTCAGATTTTTTGTCCAAAAAAATTATACGATCAAAATGCCTGCAGGCGTTCCGCCAGCCGTGTCAAAATCCTTTGCGGCGCTCATACCGGCCGTGATGACGCTGTCGGTCTATTTAATTATCAATATCATGATCACTCAGGCGTTCAACACGAATATGCACGATTTGATCTACAATCTCGTTCAGGCTCCGCTTGTCGGTCTGGGAAGCGGCATTATTCCGACTTTGATCGCGATATTTTTCACCCAGCTGCTGTGGTTTTTCGGGCTGCACGGCCAAATCATCATCAACTCTGTCATGGACCCGATTTGGAATACGCTTTCTCTGGAAAATTTGAACAGCTATACGGCCACAGGGGAAGTGCCGCACATTATCAATAAGCAGTTTATGGAAGTATATACCGTCGGAATGGGCGGAACCGGCATGACTTTAGCCGTCATCATCGCGATTTTGCTGTTTATGAGAAGCAAGCAGATGAAGCAGGTGGCAAAGCTTGGAGCAGCTCCTGGGATATTCAACGTCAATGAGCCGATTATTTTCGGGCTGCCGATCGTCATGAATCCGCTGATTATCATTCCGTGGGTCGTATCACCGATGGTCGTCACGCTGATTACGTATTTTGCCATGGCCTCAGGCCTTGTACCTCCGCCTACAGGCGTTACGATTCCTTGGACGGTTCCGATTTTTATCAGCGGCATGATGGCGACCAATTCCCTTGCTGGAGGCATCCTGCAAATCGTCAATTTAGCCGTCGTCTTTGCGATATGGTTTCCGTTCCTCAAATTCATCGACCGCATGAATCTGAAGAAAGAGCAGGAAATCAACGTTCCTGATCAAAACAAGACGATAGGATTGTAAAAGGAGATTGATCACATGTCAAAGACAGAAGCAAAAACAGAGCCGGTCCAATACCGTTTTCCAGAAGGCTTTTGGTGGGGATCGGCAGCCTCCGCCACCCAAATTGAAGGGGCGGCGGATGAAGGAGGAAAAGGGAAGAACATTTGGGATCACTGGTACGAAACAGAGCCGAACCGCTTTTTTGACGGCACGGGTCCTCAGAAGACCTCGCGTTTTTATGAGACGTATAAAGAAGACATCCAGCTGATGAAGGAGCTTGGACACCATTCGTTCCGTTTTTCGATTTCATGGTCGAGGCTTTTTCCCGAGGGAAAAGGCGAATTAAATCAGGAAGGCGCTTCCTTTTATCATAACGTAATCGATGAGCTGACAGCGGCGGGGATCGAGCCTTTCGTCAACCTTTACCATTTCGATATGCCGCTCGCCCTTCAGAACATCGGCGGCTGGGAAAACCGGGAAGTCGTCAGCCATTTCGTCTCCTATGCGGAAACCTGCTTCCTCCTGTACGGAGACCGGGTCAAGACATGGTTTACGCATAATGAGCCGATCGTCCCTGTAGAAGGCGGTTATCTATACGATTTTCATTACCCGAACGAAATCGATTTTCAAAAAGCGGTTCAGGTCGCCTATCATGAGATCTTATCGAATGCCAAAGCGATTGAAGCTTACCGCAGACTCGGCGGAGACGGAAAAATCGGCATCATCCTGAATGTAACGCCGTCTTATCCGCGAAGCCGGCATCCCGAAGATGTGAAAGCATCTGAAATAGCAGACGCCTTCTTTAATCGATCATTTCTCGATCCTGCGGTTAAAGGAGAGTTTCCTTCACTTTTAACCGATATTTTAAAAGAGGAAGGCTTCCTTCCAGACGTGAAGCCCGGCGATTTGGAGCTCATCAAAGCCAATACGGTCGATTTGCTCGGGATCAACTATTATCAGCCGAGACGGGTGAAGGCGAAGGAACATTTGCCAAACCCGAACGCGCCTTTTACGCCTGAGCGCTTTTTTGACCATTATGAAATGCCGGGCAGGAAAATGAACCGCCACCGCGGATGGGAAATCTATGAAAAAGGCATATATGATATTTTGATGAATCTCAAAGACAATTACGGCAATATTGAATGCTTTATTTCGGAGAACGGCATGGGTGTCGAAGGGGAGGAACGCTTCCGCGGCGAAGGCGGGATGATTCATGATGACTACCGGATTGAATTTATAAAAGATCACTTAAAATGGGTTCACAAGGCCATTCAGGAAGGCTCAAATGTAAAGGGATATCATCTGTGGACCTTTATGGACAACTGGTCATGGACGAACGCTTATAAAAACCGCTACGGCTTTGTATCAGTCAACCTTGACAAAGACGGCGAACGGACGGTTAAAAAAAGCGGATACTGGTTCAAACGCATGACAGAGATGGGCGGTTTTTAGCATTCGGCTGCTAAGGGTTTTGGAGGCAAAACGAATATAAAAGAGATGGTCTTTTCGGCCATCTTTTTATTTCCCTGAGGAAATCGATATAATGATAAAGAAGGCGCTTCATATCAAACAGAATCCTTAGTACTGGTGGTTAAAACATGAGAAAATACGAATATATTTCAAATGAAATGAGGAAAAGAATCCGGGAAGGATATTACCCGGACGATCAGCCGATACCTGATGAGCTGTCCCTTGCCAGAGAATTTTCCTGCAGCAGAATGACGATGAAAAGAGCGCTCGATATCCTCGTGTCAGAAGGCATGCTGTACCGCAAACGGGGGCACGGCACCTTCATCATCAAATCGTCCATTCAAGACCTTCCCGTCAGTGTGACAGATCGCGAAAACCTCGGCCTGACAAAACTTCTCGCCAACAAACAAATCGAAAGCACCGTCATTCAATTCGATGTCGAATTTCCGGCAGATGAAGTGGCAAAGCAATTATCAATCGAAAAAAGCGTTCCGGTTTACCATATTATCCGGCTGCGGAAAGTGGAAGGCGAACCGTATGTTATCGAGGAAACGTATATGCCTTCAAACCTGATTTCGGAATTGAATGAAGAGGTGCTGCACGGCTCCGTTTACCGGCATATTACCGAAACGCTGAAACTGACTATCGCCGGCTCCCACCGGAAAATCAGGGCCGATAAATCGAACGGGCTGGACAGAAAGTATTTGGAGTGCGCCAGTGACGACCCGGTGCTTGAAGTCGAACAGGTCGCTTTTTTAAATACCGGGGAGCCGTTCGAATATTCGTTTGCGCGGCACCGCTATGATAAATTTGTGTTTTCCAGCGTCCATATTCGAAAGTAGCGGTATTGTCATCCATTCCGCAAAAAACCAGCCTTCGAAATTGAAGGCTGGTTTTCATGAATATTAGATCGGCCACCAATGAAAACCGTCTTTTGCGAGCAGGTCGTCAGCGGCTTTCGGTCCCATTGAGCCCGCTTCATAGTTCGGTGACAATGTTTTGTTCTCTTCCCAGTATCGCGAAATCTCGTCGACAAAGCTCCAGGAAAGAGCCACTTCATCCCAGTGGGCAAAGTTTGTCGCGTCTCCGTGCAGGCAGTCGAGAATCAGCTTTTCGTAAGCTTCAGGCGTGTTGATGCCGTCGCCGCAGTTGTGGCAATAGTCCAGCTTGATCGGCTGGGCAAATGTGCCGCCGCCGAGTTTTCTCGCGTTTAGGTGAAGGGTGATCCCTTCATCTGGCTGGATGTGAATCACGAGAAGGTTCGGATGCATCGTATTGCCGTTTCCGTAATACAGATTCATCGGAATGTCTTTAAATTGGACGACGATCTGTGTCGATTTTTTCTTCATCCGTTTGCCCGTCCGGATATAAAACGGTACTCCGGCCCAGCGGAAGTTGTCGATTAAAAGTTTACCGGCAACGAATGTTTCCGTGTTCGAATCTTCCGCAACGTTCTGCTCATCGCGATAGGCGGGAACCGGCTGATCATCAATGACGCCGGCGTCATACTGACCGCGGACAAAATATTGGTCGACTTCGTCTTTTTGAATCGGCCGCATCGCTCTGAGCACCTTGACCTTTTCACTGCGGATCTCTTCGGTGTTCAGTTTGATCGGCGGCTCCATCGCAAGCAATGCGACCATTTGCAGAATATGGTTTTGAACCATGTCCCTTAGAGCGCCAGAGGTTTCGTAATACCTCGCACGGTCTTCAACGCCTAATTCCTCGCTTGAGGTGATTTGAATGTTGGAGATGTAGCGGTTTGTCCAAAGCGGTTCAAATATGGCGTTGGCAAACCGGATAACCTCGATATTTTGGACCATCTGCTTTCCTAAATAGTGGTCGATCCGATAGATTTGATCCTCTGAAAAGGCTTCGCGAATCTCCTGGTTGAGCGCTTTTGCACTCGGCAGATCATGGCCGAACGGCTTCTCGATGACAAGCCGCGACCAGCCGTTTGTCGATGTGACACCCTCCGATTTTAAAAACTTGGCAATCGTTCCGAAAAATTCGGGAGCCATCGCCAAATAAAACATCCGGTTATTCGGAATATTATATGTATGCTCGAGCTTTTCGATCAGCTCGTTCAGCTCGCTGTATGAGCCTGGATTTGTGACATCGAACGGATGGTAGTAAAAGTGAGACGTAAATTCCTCGACATCCTTCTCATTTAGCGGAAATTTTGAAATCGATTGCTGGACGGTGCTCCGCAAGTCCTCGTTTGTCCAAGGCCGTCTTCCTACCCCGACGACAGCGAATTCCCGGCCGATTTGGCCGTTTTCGTAAAGCCTGTGAATAGACGGGTAAAGCTTTCGTTTTGCCAAATCCCCTGTTGCGCCAAATATAACGATTACAGCTTTTGGTTCAATGTGTTCTTTTTTCAACTAAACGTACCTCACTTTACTCGAAGCATAAGTTTATTTTCTTCATTTTAAAGCTAATAGTCCCTTAAAGCAAACATTTGAGACCATTTGCTTTCGAAAAGCCGGGAAATTTTCCTTACACCATATCATAAACGCCTCCATTTCTTTTTTTTCAGACTTCCTGTATGCTTGTACATATATCATGTTTGATCAGTTACAGGAGGAACGACATTGGAATTATTATTTTTAGGAACGGGAGCGGGCATTCCGGCGAAAACGCGGAATGTAACGTCCATTGCGCTCAAGCTTTTAGAGGAAAGGCGGTCTGTCTGGCTGTTTGATTGCGGGGAAGCCACACAGCATCAAATTTTACATACATCGATTAAACCTGGAAAAATCGAAAAAATCTTTATCACGCACCTGCACGGAGACCATGTGTACGGCCTTCCGGGGCTCGTCAGCAGCCGCTCTTTTCAAGGCGGGGAAAGCTGTCTCACCGTCTACGGGCCAAAAGGAATCAAAGCATTCCTCGAAACCGCGCTTGAGGCAACAGGAACGCATTTGACGTATCCTTTAGTCATTGAAGAGATCGAAGAGGGGACGGTATTCGAAGATGACCAGTTCATCGTCACGGCTAAACGCGTTGTTCACGGAATTCCGGCTTTCGGCTACAGGGTGGAGGAGAAGGATGTTCAGGGAGCGCTCGATGCAGAGGCTTTAAAAGAGATCGGGATTTCCCCCGGACCGGTTTATCAAAAGCTGAAAAACGGGGAAACGGTGACATTGGAAGACGGCCGTACGGTCAATGGTGCCGACTTTATCGGTCCTCCGAAAAAGGGGCGGATTATTGCCATTTCCGGTGATACGAGGAAATGCGAGAACGTGAAGGTCCTGGCGGAACATGCAGATGTCCTCGTTCATGAAGCGACATTTGCAGGAGGCGACCGGGAGCTTGCCGGCGATTATTACCACAGCACGACTGAACAAGCTGCCGAAACGGCGAGAGAAGCCGGGGCGGAGAAGCTGATTTTAACCCATATCAGCGCACGGTATCAAGGCGAGAGCGTGAATGAACTGATAAACGAAGCGAAGGAAATCTTCCCGAACAGCACGGCTGCCTATGATTTTTACGAATATGAAGTGAAGCGGAGATAACAAAAAGCTTCCCGGTCCAACGAGGCTCGGGAAGCTTTTTGTTGACACGGATGAAAGATGCTGTATAATAAAACGTAATTATTACGATTTAAGAGGAGGATCAACATGAGAGTAAAAATTACGCTCGCTTGCACCGAAACAGGTGACCGAAACTATATCACAACAAAGAACAAACGGACGAATCCGGACCGGCTTGAATTGAAAAAATATTCTCCGCGTCTGAAAAAATACACGATTCACCGTGAAACAAAGTAAACCAGCGGCCTGTTAAAGGCTGCTGGTTTTTCTTTTAGTTGGCGGTTTGATATACATAACTGTGCTGCTTTCGGGCGGCATACCATACATCATATATCGCAAGCTGGACGATATGCGGCTCATCATGGTGGATCAGGTGGGAGCTGTTTTTGGCCTGAATCCAGCCGCTTTGATGCGATAAAGAAAGCAGTCTGCCGTGAAGCTTCAGCCATTCATGATGCGCTTTTTTGAAAGATTCCGAGCATTTTCCGGAAGAGAGCACAAGCAAAGGAACTGCCCCCAAATGTTTTTGCTCCTGTTTCAGCATATTCAGGCTTTGGATAAACTCTCCGTGGGAAGCCTCGAGTAAAAACTGCCTGAAATAATCGTCCTGCGCATCATTTGGCAAAAGCGGGAGCACATATTGCTCCTGGTCCTCACAAGCGGGGTCAAGCAGCACCATGCCGATGATGTCGCCTTTGTACCGGCTGGCAAACAGCCTGGCGATGACGGCGCCGAACGAGTGAGCGACGAAGACGTAAGGAGGTTTTACACCGGCTGCCTGAAGAAGCGCTTTTAATTCCTTCACCATCTGGTCAGCCGTTCTTGTTTCTCCGGCGGGTCCGCTTTTTCCGAGACCGGCGCGGTCGTATACAAAAAGACCCAGCTCTTCGTCTATATCAGGCAAAATCGGCTCCCACGTATCTGAAGAAAAACCGTAGCCGGCTTCAAAAATAATCGTTGCGTCTGTTTTTCCTTGTCTATGTTTCGTATAAAACGTACACCCTTCAACCGTATATGTTTTTTCTGCAATATCTGAACTCATGGAGGTCATCCTCTCTCTATATATGGTGTTCTATTAGGGAAGACGGATGAATACGGGGTAACGTTTCTCGAAAAAAAGAAATACCCCGAACATGCGGGGTATTTCTGAAACAATCTTACCAGGCTCTATCGTATTGAACAGGGCCTTCGATTGTTGTATTCAGCTGTTTTGCGGCCGTTTTCGGCCAGTATGGATCTCTCAGCAGCTCTCTTGCGACAAAGATCAAATCGGCCCTTCCGTTTTGAAGGATTTCTTCAGCCTGCAAGCCGTTTGTGATTAATCCGACCGCACCTGTTTGGATATCGGCTTGAGCACGGATCGTATCGGCAAAGCTTACTTGGTAGCCAGGGAAGACTTTGATATCGGCTGGTACGACTGCGCCTGAGCTGACGTCAATCAAGTCAACGCCTTGCTCTTTCATCCATTTGCCAAACACGACATAGTCTGAGACATCGAGTCCGTTTTCTTTATAATCAGAAGCCGAAACCCGCACGAATAAAGGACCGTCCCACACTTCTTTTACTGCGTCGATCACTTCGCGGAGCAGGCGGTAGCGGTTTTCCGGCGATCCGCCGTACTCATCTTCGCGGCGGTTGGAAAGCGGTGATAAAAATTCGTTGATCAAATAGCCGTGGGCACCGTGAATTTCGATGATGTCAAAGCCGGCCGCTTTCGCTCGCTCAGCGCCTTTTTTGAAGGCCTGTACCGTTTCTTTGATGTCTTCTTTTGTCATTTCGGCGGGCGTCCGTGAACTTTCGTCAAAAGGAACCGCTGAAGGGCCGTAGATCGTGCCTTCTACTTCGGCTTTTCTTCCGGCATGCGCCAATTGAATGGCCGTTTTGCTGCCGTAAGGCTTAATTTGTGATGTTAAAGACGCCAGGCCTTCGACGTGTGCGTCATCCCAAATTCCTAAATCCTGATCGGAAATTCTTCCCTGCGGCGTGACGGCCGTTGCTTCGATCATAATCAGCCCGACTTGTCCGACAGCGCGGGATACGTAATGGGTCAGATGAAAAGGCTGAACTTTTCCATCCTTTTCATGGGAGGAGTACATGCACATCGGTGACATGACAATGCGGTTTTTTAGTGTAACTCCTTTTAAGCTCCAGGGTGTAAACAATTTTCGATTACTCAATTTTTTTCGCCTCCCGTAAGTTTTCGAATCGATTATACCAATTATGACCATTCTCGTCATATAAACTGCTCAAGTTGTTTTCAAATATAAAATCTTCAGTAAAATGAAGGTGTATTCTATTTTTGGTAAAAACGCGCTGCACAATACATGATCAAGGGGGACCACGTTGTGACATGGCAGACAGAGGAAGAATTGAAACAGCTGTTGATTTCCTTCATTCAATACGAAAGCATATCAGGCACGGGCGGGGAAGTGGCGCTCGCTGAATATATGTACCATTTACTAAAAGGCCGCACCTATTTTCAAAAGCATCCCGAACATGTGAAGCTTCATCAGATGAAAGACGGCCGTTATGTGGTGACCGCGCTCGTTCAAAAGTCCGCGGCAAAAAAGACGGTGCTGCTGCTCAGCCATTTTGACGTCGTCGATACGGCAGATTACGGCGAATTTAAACAACTGGCGTGCAGACCGCTTGAGCTGATGGATTCCTTAGCTGCCAAAAAAGAGCTGCTGCCTGATCGGGCAAAACAGGATTTAGAAAGCGGCGAATGGCTGTTCGGAAGAGGCAGCATGGACATGAAAGCGGGCCTTGCGGTTCAATTTTCGATGCTTGAGCGGGCGATGAACGGCGAATTTGACGGGAATCTTCTTTTGGTCTCAGTACCTGATGAAGAAGTCAATTCACAGGGAATGATTGAAGCGGTTCCGGCCTTAAAAGCGTGGGAAAAGGAGTTCGATCTCGAATTTACAGCCTGTTTAAATTGCGAGCCGATGTTTGAAAAATACCCCGGGGATTCGAAGCTGTACGTATATTCGGGCAGCATCGGCAAGGCGCTTGCCGGCTTTTTCTGCAAAGGGATTGAGACTCATGTGGGCGAGCCGTTTTCCGGTTTGAACGCGAACCTCATGGTATCGGAAATCAACCGGCTCCTCGAATTGCATGTCGGCTATTGCGAGGAGGTTGACGGAGAGGTGCGCCTCCGCCGGTCAATCTGATGCAAAAAGATTTGAAGAAAGCCTACTCCGTGCAGACTCCGCATGCCGCGGTTTCGATGTTTAACGTTCTGATGATGAAGAGATCTGCGGCAGAGCTGCACAGCATGCTGCTGGACACCGCGAAAAAAGCGGCTATCAACATTAAAATCAATATTGAACATAAAACCCGTGATTATCAGCGTTTTGATGCCTTCACGCCAATTGAGCGGAACATCAGCGTTATGACCTTTGAGGAGCTGTGGAACAGGGCGAAGGAAAAAGCAGGAAAGGCGGAAGCGGAGCGTATCCTCAACTTTGCGTTTGCAAACAGGGGAGAGACGGGAGACCGTGATTTTTCAACTCTAATCGTGTCTGAACTGGCCTCGCTTTGTAAAGAAGACGCACCGATGATCGTCCTGTTTTACAGTCCCCCTTTTTATCCGGCCGTCTCTTCAAAAGACGAACCGCTCATTCGGAAGACGGTCAGCGATGTGACACGGTATGCCGGCAGCCGGTACGGTCTCGAGTTTGAAGAAATCCACTATTTTCCCGGTCTTTCGGATTTAAGCTATCTCCAGCTGCAAAAGCAGTCGGTCGATGTCTTTACAGCGAACATGCCGCTTTTTGACAAGGGCTATTATCTTCCAAGCGGTGCGGAAAACACGCTTTATGTACCTGTTATCAATATCGGACCTGTCGGAAAAGATCCCCATAAGTGGACGGAGCGCCTTCATGTTCCGTTTTCATTCGGAACGCTGCCTGATTTGCTCCAGCTTGCGATTCGCAGATTGCTGGCATAAAAAGCGCGGGAGGCAGCGCGCAAGCGTATTTAGCGGATGAAGGCAAAAAAGCCGGACCCATCCTTGGCTTCCGGCTCTTATACATTGGCTGTAAACTCGTCTCTGATCTCCGCGGACCGTTTCGCCGCTTCTTTGACACAGGCGGCTACCGTTTTTTCAAATTGAAGTTCATCGAGAACGCGGAGTCCGGATTCGGTCGTACCGCCCGGGCTTGTGATTTCCCTTCTCATCAAAGAAGGATCCTTTCCGGTTTCAAGCATTTTCGCAGCACCTGACATCATGTCGATGATCAGCCGTTTCGCCGTTGATTCGTCGAGACCCAATTCAAGGGCTGATGCCTGGAGCGCCTCAACAAACCGGTACACAAATGCCGGGCCGCTGCCCGCCACCGCTGTCACGGCATCAAGTGCGGATTCTTCAACAGCCGTGACGCTGCCGATCGTTTGAAAAAGGCCGGTCACTTCACGAATCTGGGCTTCTGTCACGAGCCGCCCGGCCGCAAAGGCTGTCGCCGATTTTTGGATCGAAGCGGACGTATTCGGCATCGCTCTGACAACAGGCAATTCTCCTCCGGCGTAGTGTTGAATCGTATCGATCGGAATGCCGGCAAGTATCGAAACCACGAGCTTCTCCTTTTGTAAATAAGGCCCGATTTCAGTGATGACGGTTTCGGCATCTTTCGGTTTTATCGCTAAAACGATCGTGTCGGACGCTTCCGCGACCTTCCCCGTATCAGGTTCGGTTCGAATCCCGTATGCCTCTTGAAGCTCCTTGAGCCGGGCTCTGTTGGAGTGATTTGTCGCGATAATTTGTCCGGGCTCAACCGCACCGCTTTTGACAAGTCCCTTGATCATCGCCTCCGCCATTGAACCGGCTCCGATAAAGCCTATATGTTTCATTTCGTCATTCCTCCTTCTTGAAAAACAAAAAAACCTTCCGTCATCTTATAGGACGAAAAGGTTTCGCGGTACCACCTACATTAGCATTCAGCATGCTCAGCTCTTGACCCGTAACGAGGGAAACGTTAGGTTTGTCTAAGCGCTCTGAGGGCAGGTTCAACAGGAAAGCGGGCTGTGAAATTTTTCAGCCTGGAATTTCACTCTCTTTTCGCCATTTACCTGTTTACTATTCCTCTTCATCGCATCTTTAATCATTCAAAATGATCGATCATTTATTTGTTGTTCATTATGCTACGGAGAACAAGCCTGTGTCAACAGGCATTTTGGCAAAAATGACACGCGCCGGAGAAAACGGTAAAATATGATCAACATCATTTTGCTGGATGAGGAGAAAAACGTAATGAAAGATGAAAAGGTCATTCCCATTTCGATACCGACTCCGTTTGCAGTCGGAGACGTCAATATTTATTTGCTAAAAGGAGAAGCGTTGACATTGATCGATGCCGGCCCGAAAACAAAGGAAGCAGCCGCTGTTTTAAAAAGCAAGCTTCTTGAGCTGAACCTGACCCTGGAGGATATTGACCAGGTTGTTCTGACTCACCATCATGCAGACCACGCCGGATTGCTTGATGAATTTCCTATAGATACAGCCGTTATCGGCCATCCGTTCAATGAGCCGTATATCAGCCAGGACCCTGTTTTTATCGAAAAACAGCAAACGTTTTTTACATATTTGTTCAAACGGTTCGGCGTCCCCGCCGATATGGAATCGGCAAGTCTCACGGTAAAGCGGTCTTATCGCCTGTCGTGCAAACGTTCTTTGACAAAGGCGGTGACAGAAGGCAGCCGGATCGACGGACTTGAAGGGTGGAAGGTGCTTGAGACGCCTGGACATGCTTCGTCGCATATCGCGCTTTATCATGAAAAAAGCGGAAGGATGCTCGGCGGAGATTTACTCTTAAAGCCGTCTTCGTCAAATCCTTTATTGGAAATGCCGCAAAAAGGGGAAAAGCGTCCGGCTCCGCTGCTCGATTATCTTGCATCACTCGAACGGCTGCTTGATCTGCCGCTCTCGGTCGTCTTTCCGGGTCACGGCGAAAGCATAACCGCCATACGGGAGCTCATCAAAAGACGCCTGGAAAAACAGCGGAACAGGGCAAGCGAGGTGTACAGCATGATAGCGGATAGCCCTCTCACCGCATTTGAAATATGCCGGAAGCTGTTTCCCGCCGTATACGAAAAAGAGCTGTTTTTGACAATGTCTGAAACGGTCGGACAGCTCGACGATTTGGAAACGCGCGGACTCATTACAAGCGGCGAAACTGGCGGACTCGTTTACTATATGATAAAGCAGGTGGAAAAATGGCAGACAGATTGAAAGGCAAAAACATTCTCATTACAGGCGCATCCGGGGGGCTTGGCGAACGGATCGCTTATTATTCGGCAGCGGAGGGGGCCGAGGTGATTCTCACTGCCCGCAGTGAAGCACGCCTTCAGACGGTACGGGAAAAAATCATTTCTGATCTTGGGGCAGCGTGCCGCACTTTTGTATTGGATGTCAGCCGGACAGAAGAAATCGAATCGGTTTTTAAAGCGGCCGGGCCGATCGACATTCTTGTCAACAATGCCGGCTTTGGAATTTTTGAGCCCGCCCTTGAAGCGTCTCTTGAAGACATGAAATCGATGTTTGAAGTCAATGTCTTCGGTCTGATCGCCTGCACGAAAATGGCGCTGCCCCATATGACCGCGCAAAACAGCGGCCACATTATCAACATTGCTTCACAAGCCGGCAAAATTTCAACGCCGAAGTCGAGCCTGTATGCCGCGACAAAGCATGCCGTTCTCGGGTTTTCAAACAGTCTGAGAATGGAACTTGCCGAAACAGGAGTCAATGTGACAACGGTAAATCCTGGACCGATCAGAACCGATTTTTTCAATGCCGCCGATAAAACGGGGGATTACGTCAAAAGCATCGGCAAATGGATGCTCGATCCTGATCAAGTGGCACAGAAAATCGTCTCCATTATGTTGACGAACAAGCGCGAAATCAATCTGCCCGTCTGGATGAGCGGAGTCAGCAAGCTCTATCAGCTGTGTCCGGCCGTTGTCGAAAAAATAGGACGCGGTGCTTTTTATAAAAAATAGGAAGACCGGTTTTTTACGAAAAGGAACAGATTTGCTTAAAGCGAGTCTGTTCCTTTTTTTTGATAACGCTTTCTATTCTTCTTTTATATGGTCAGCTATTCCCGCTTTTAAAAACTTGACGGCGTAAAAATTCATATAAAAGCAGGGAGACTTTGTCCCTCTTGGAAATTTTGGCCTCAAGGTCTTGTTCATACTTTTACCTTCCCGTGATCTGAAGGCACTTGGACAGTGTAAGGCGATCGTTATAAAAACAATATACAATGCGCTTTTCCGTGTCTCTGGAAACACGTGAGGGAACCCTGTGAAAAATAAGGTAAAGGTCGCTTTCACGCTATAGTTCTTGTTATATAAAATAGCAGATGAGTGAATATAAAAAGTAATTTTTTACCAATTATATGAAGAGGATGATGGGCAGCATATTAACGCGAAGGAACAGGAAGAAGGGAACCAGTTGATGAAAAAACGATGTATCATATCGTTGATCACGGCAGTGTGTATTGCAGTCTTATGGCAATGTCCGATCATGGCTTCAGGCGATAAGTACGCGAATTTTGCGGAGTTGGCAGAGAACGAAGTAGAAGGCGAGGATTACAGGATCGAATATACGGACATGGGCACTGATCTTCTGGTCTTATCCCCGCACGGCGGCGGCATCGAAGGGGGAGTCAGCGAACTGGTGCGCGCCTTCGGCGAAGAGTATTCAACGTATTTGTTCGAAGGAATTAAACCATCGAATAATTGGGATCTGCACATTACAAGCAGTCATTTTGATGAACCGACAGCATTGGAAAAAATTAGTGATCACAGCTATGTGTTAGCGATTCATGGGTATAGTGATACCGAAAAGCACACGATTGTGGGAGGAACGGACACAGAAGGCGGACAAGCGATCGTCGATGCGCTGTCTGAGCAAGGGTTTTCTGCTGAACTGGTGGATCAAAGTCACCGGCTTTCAGGTACGGATCCGGATAATCTGAATAATCTATGCAAAACAGGCAAGAGCATTCAATTGGAGATCAGCACCTCTCAACGGGAGGCTTTTTTTTCGCGGTTCGGACTGGTGACGAGGGCAAAATCCTACAATAAAGTGTTTTCTAAATATGTCGACGCCATAAAAGAGGTACTGAACGAAAGATATAAATAAGAACGGAATGTTTGTCGCACATTAAAAGAAAGACGTCAGGTTAGAGGTGAAGTTGTTGATCTATATTTATAATTGCTACGGCGGCACCCATTCATCAGCCCTCGCAGCCGCCTATCATCTCAAAAAACTTCCGTTCGGCAGAAAGCCGACCAAAGACGAAATTTTAAATACGGATGCTTTTAATCAATTAAGTCCAAAAGAAATGGGAAAACTCGTTTTTCACGGTCTTGATGAAGAAGGCAGCAAAGTATACACCATCGGCAGGGGATCATCAAAAGCCGTTATTCCGGCAATGCTCGGAATTCTGGAGATGTTTGAAAAAAACGGGACGCTAAACGATAGGGTGATCTTTTCAAACACATCCCCTACCGTGCCGGTGGCCATGACTTTCGGGGGCTTGTTTTCAAGGAGACTGAAGATCGATTTCATCGGTGTTCCTTTATTGGTGCTCGGTGCACAGCAATCCTATCAAAACGTTATCAAATTGGTAGAGCGCACAAAAAATCACGCCAAAATGACGTCTTCTTTAATTGAAGTGCTTGATAACGGTTTTACCGACTAGCCTTATACGTGCAGAATAGGCTTTCGTCATGCATTCCGTCAGGAAAAACACCTGGCGTTAGAGTAGAATGCATGACGGAAGCCTTTTTAGCATTTTGCAAAAAATCGAATTGTTGAATTGAACCGAATCTATTTTCATTTTTAGATCATTTGTAAATGGGGGATGTAATAATTCCGCTTTCATTTTGCTGGGGAAAGAAAATGGAAAGCGGAGGTGTTGTATGTTTAAAACAGCAGAAGAAAAGCGTTTTTTCCGGGGGCGATTTCGTTTATCTTACGATTTTCATTTGTTAGCTCAACGGCTTTTTTGATGTGGCTTTCGATATTGCAGATGATTTCTTCGTCTCAGACATTTCCGTCATCTGTTAAGACCGGCGTTAACTGTTTACCAGGAGTTGCCGACATGCTAAATCTAATCCTTTGAAAGGGTCCAAACTAAAAAGTACGGGCCTGCAGAAACGGTTGTCGGCTGCATGATTTATCAATATGATGCCGAACGGCACCGCCAAGTCAAGCTTTACATTTTGGATGGTTCAGCCGATCGGTATCACCGGAGAGTGTATATTAGCGGAGATGGAGTGGTGAAAGGCTATCTGAATAAGCCGGAGCTGACGGCCCGAAAGGTTCCTGCTGAACCCGTTTTTGCCCTGCGAAAGGATGTTCCGGACGGGAGATCTCGCAAGGATGCGGCCGGATGGGAATATCAAGTTTTTAGGACGGATCGGCAACCAGGTCAAAATTCGCAGGTATCGCATCGAGCTTGAAGAAATAGATTATTACGGCATAAGGATGTAAAGGAAACGGCTGTTGCCGCAAAAACGGATCACATCAGCATCCCGCATACGTCGTTTTGGAAAAAGGCAGAAAAGAAATCAGCCAAGCGGAAATAAAAGAGTTTTTGTCAAAAGAGCTTCCGGGTTGCATGGTTTGTCCTGTTTGCCGACGCTTGATGCATGGCCGTTTACGCCAAACGGAAAAGTTGATTTGAAGGCAATTCCTGAGGCGGACCGGAATGCAGCAGCGGAACCGGATTACGTGCCTCCGGCAATTGAACTTGAAGAAAAAATTGCTGCCATATAAGAAGACATCTTAAACATCAAACAGATCAGCATAAGCGCCAATTCATTCGATATCGGGGGAAACTCTTTACACGTCATATCATTTGCGTCAAGACTCTATACAGAGCTGGGCTTTAGAGTGCCGTTTAAGGACATTTTCGCCAAGCCGGCGATCGAAAAACTGGCGGGCTTCTTAAAAAATGCGCAGCAATTGTTAAAAGATTATACAGATGAGCAGTGGGCAGCCAAACAGCAAAACGTTGTTCTGTTTTCCGCCGGCGGCTTCAATGGGCATTGCCTGCATGGGCTTAGCCGAGCATTTGGATCAGTATTCCGTATACAGCTTCTTTATTCCAACTATCAGCCTTTTGCAGAACTTCCCCATGTCAATAAGCTGATCGAGCATGAAATAGAAATTTGCTTCCGAACGACCATTCGATTTTGTTTTTTTTCAATCGGTTTTTATTCCTCCTGTTTCACAAAAACACGGGCTGGCTGTGGCTTATCCTCGCATTCGCCGCAGGCATTTCCCGCATTTGGTCAGGCGTTCACTATCCCTTTGACGTTGCGGTCGGAGCGATCTTGGGGATGTTCTCGGCTCTGTTTGTATTCTTTGCAGCGCCAAAGCTGTCGTTCATCAACCGGTTGCTCGCCCAGTACATAGCAAAAGGTTTTAGCCGGTCTGCGAAAAAAACAGCCAAATATGCATGCCATTCATTTTTCAATGGTGCGCGTGGCGAATTTGTTTTGAAGAGAGGCGGCAATGTTTAAAGAGGAGAACGGAAGAGCTTCAGGGCGGTCCCAGCTTTCCAGTACAAGAAAGAGACTTCAAAGCCTGTTTAATGATTTTTGAAGGAAAAGAATGTAAAAAATAGGGATAAACTATTTTGATAGTAAAGGAAAAATATGTTATATTATTAATTGTGATAGGAGGTGATAATTTCCATTAGTCAATGATAAAATAGTCTGATTTGCTACGAATCTAGTTTTTCATCAATTAAACTAAGAATGTGCGACCGCAGGACCGTTGTTGTGATTCGGGATGATTTTTAGGGTGTCAGCTTAGAGGTACATAAAATATTAAAATACGGGGGGATATCAAATGAAAAAAGCGATTTTAGGGTTGTCTTTGTCAGCAGTCCTTTTGGTCCCGTCCTCATTTGCTGCTGCATCGGAGAGCGTCCAGCTGACAAACGAGCAGAAAGCGCTGCTTGAAGCAAAAACAGAATATGTCAGGTCGCTTCCTGCGCAGATGAACATCCAAAGCGGCCTTTCCGCTTATTCCGGGAAAAGGCTGACGATTAAAAGGGGCAGTTTTCTTGCCTGGTCAAAAGATTATATCGAATGGTATTACAACGGCAAAAAAATTTCGAGCAGCAACGGCTCACAGGATGTGGGGTACGTGTTTCCAAACATCGTGAAAGCGAAAGGGATTAACAGGTATTATAAATCTTCGGGTCTTCATAAATGGAGAGCCAAAAAAACGCACAGCATCGGAACCGTCACACCGTGGGGGGACGTCGTGCTCACCAGCACCTCCTTTACGGACAGAAGATGGGTCAATAAAAAAGGAAAGTACGGAAACGATTAATTAGGCAAATGGCATACAACGCTGCTAAAAGACTATTTTGGAAATTTTGGCAGCGTTGTATAATTGAAAATGCTGACATCACATCCTGCTATAGAGAAAGGATTATTGACATTGATCAAAATTAAAAATTTGACGAAAGCTTATGGGAGCAAGACGGTTTTCGACCGGCTCAATATGAATATCGAAAAACATAAAGTCAACTTCCTGATGGGGGAAAACGGCGCCGGAAAAACGACTTTGCTGAAATGCCTCCTCGGCCTTGAGCCTTTCAAAGGCGACATTCTGTACGATGATAAACCTCTTGGTGCGGTCCGTCATAAAGTGCACGTCGTTTATGACGACTCTCCGTTTTATCTTAATCTGACGGGATATCAAAATATCAGCATCCTGCTGAACAAACGTGTCGGAAAAGAAGAATTGGAACAGGCGGCAACGAAGTTTCTCGGCCATGCCCTGCTTAAAAAGAAGGTGAAGACGTACTCCTACGGGCAAAGGAAAAAGCTCAGCTTCATCATCGCCGTTTTAAACAAACCCGAGTACCTGTTATTGGATGAAATATCCAACGGTCTCGATTACCGCTCGATGATGGAGCTTCAGGACATCGTCAAAAGCTGGTCAAACGAGATGACTATTGTGGCTGCGGGCCACCAATTTGAATTTTATTCTTCAATCGTCGACCGGTTATTTGTGCTGAAAAACGGTTCGGCTTTGCATGTGGAATACTTTAAGACGAATGGAGCGGGATTGGGCGATGTTTATAAAGAATATTTATAGCATTTTACAGAAGGAGCTTGCTTACCAGTATCATGCAAAAGTATTTTTTATATTAGTCATTCCGCTGCTCATCGTTTCTTCAGGGATTATATATGTTCAATATAAAAATGCCGAAAGCAGCTACCAGCAGTTTTTGAAGACGGAATCGGAATACCGGGAACTCGGAATTGAAGTGAAAAAAGCGTTGGATTCACCCGTTAACGTAACGGAAGGGACATTAAAGAGCGAGGATGGGGACGGGGAGATCGTCGAAAATATTTTAAGGTACGATTATGAGCAGCTCATCCTGTCCCTTCATCTTATACAGCCGAAACAATCGGTCGTTGCGGCTATGGAATGGATGGGCTTTATTGCCTTACCTTTGGCGTTCACCCTTTACGCCATTTATATTTCGACGTATGACAACAGATTCCGGACGGTGAAGGTGAAGGCGGCAAGATATGACTGGAAGATGGTTCTTCTCGCCAAGCAATGTTCGGTCTACATCGTTATGCTTGTCACAACAGCGGCCGTTTTATGTTTGGCTTATTTGGCCGGTCTCTTCTTTTATGCATTGGCGGCAAGAACGATACCGGTCGATCAGTTCGCGGTTTCGGTTCCTTCTAAGAGCAATATGTTGAGTCAATGGTTCGTCGTTTTGGCAGTAAGCTTTATTTTTGCAACGATCGGATTTTATTTGGGGATATTATTCAGAAGCTTTATTACGCCGGCTTTGCTTTATATCATTTACGCCCTGCTCGTTCCCGTTCTGGGCAAATTTGATTTGAAAAACCTGCTTGCCAATCTGGGGCATGCGGTGTTCGATTTCAACGGCAGTTTTAAACTGTTTACGCCCGAGACAGTGGAATTCATTCCGATCATGTTGATTCTGCTCGTGTTTTCCGGCGTGTTTTCGGTTGTCGCCTATTATGCGGCACACAGGCAAAGCAAATATGTTGTATGATCGAAAAAGAAATCACTGGCAGCCGTCTCAGCTTGGGCGGCTTTTTTCGGGTTTGAAAAAATCTTGATCCCTCGTAAAAATTCGGAAAATTCTATATAATAGTAAGACGGCTTAGAACAGATGTCATAAGATGTTCAATTAAACAGCGTATGAATATGAGGGACAGGTGAGAAATGTGGCGAATCAAGATTTGAATTTACAAACGCTATATACGAGTCATACCCGCGGCGCCTGGGCGAATCTGGGCGGACATATGACAGTCGAGATGACGGAAGAGGAAGCGAAAGAACTTGAAGGTTTGAACGACTATCTGTCTTTGGAAGAAGTCGAAACGATTTACGTTCCGCTGGCACGGCTGCTCTACTTGCACCGGAATTCCCAATATGAGCGGAATATTCGGGTGAACGGGTTTTTGAATCATCCCCACGCAGCTAAAATTCCGTTTATCATCGGGATTGCCGGAAGCGTGGCCGTCGGAAAAAGCACGACGGCACGGATTATTCAGACGGTGCTGTCCCGTTTACAGGAACGGCTGAAAGTCAGCTTGATCACAACGGACGGTTTTCTGTATCCGAATGCGGTTCTGATCGAAAAGAACATCATGTCAAGGAAAGGCTTTCCTGAAAGCTATGATGTCAAGGCGCTGCTCGAGTTTTTAAACGATTTAAAATCGGGAAAGGAAACCGTCAAAGCACCGGTCTATTCCCATTTAACGTACGACAGGATGGAAGGCGTTTTTGAAACGGTCGAGCAGGCCGATGTTGTCATCATTGAAGGGGTGAACGTGCTGCAAACGCCGACGATTGAAGACGACAGAACAAAACCGCGCGTATTCGTATCCGATTTTTTTGATTTTTCGATTTATGTCGATGCCGAGGAAGACCTCATTATCAAATGGTATCTTGAGCGGTTCCGCATGCTCAGGGAGACGGCGTTTCAAGACCCGACGTCGTATTTCCATAAATATAAAGACCTTTCGGATACAGAAGCCGATTACATGGCGAAATCGATTTGGGAGACCGTTAACCGCCCGAACCTGTATGAAAACATTTTGCCTACGAAATTCCGCTCGGACTTAATTTTGAAAAAAGGGGAAGGTCACAAAGTCGAAAAGGTTTTAGTCAGACGGGTATAAGCGTCTAAAGAGAAAGCGGGGGAAAACCGATGATTCACCATATTGAGCTGTATGTATCAGATTTAGAAAGATCCAAGCATTTTTGGGGATGGTTTCTAGAAGAACTCGGATATGAGGTCTATCAGCGGTGGGAAGGGGGGATCAGCTGGAAAGCAAACGGCGCTTACATCGTATTCGTTCAAGCTCAAGGAGAGTTTTTAAAGGCGGGCTACCACAGACGCCGGGTCGGATTAAACCATCTTGCCTTTCAAGCGGCCTCAAGGGAGCAGGTCGATGAAATAACAGAGCAGCTGACCCGACGGGGCTATCAGCTGCTCTATGAAGACAGACATCCGTTTGCCGGCGGCAGCGGACATTATGCGCTGTATACGGAAGATCCGGACCGCATCAAAGTCGAGCTTGTGGCGCCTTGCTAACACGGCAGGTCTTAAAGCCTCCTTTAGTGATGCAACGTTTTTCCGGCAGGCCTTCCGTACTTTGCGTTTTTGACGTTTCGGAAGGCTGCAGCGAGGAAAGGGATTCCGAAAAGGGTCACAACCGACAGGATGGAAAAGGTGAAAAAAGGCTTTTCTGCCCCGAACACATCCAGCAGCATTCCGCCCGCCCACGGCCCGATAACGCTTCCGAGCTGGGTAAAGCCCATTGCTCCGAAGTAAGTCCCTTTTAGTTCCGGAGGCGCGATTTGATCGACCAATACATCCAGCATTGAAAACAGCAGCACTTCTCCTATTGTGAACAATACAACAATGAAGACGATTGACAAAACATCATGGAAAAACGAGAGGCTGAAGAGGCTTGCTGTGATCAGCACGTTCCCTGTCATCAATGACAAAATGGGGGAAAACCGTTTTGCGATATGAACGAGCGGATACTGCGTTACAAGCACGGCTACGGCGTTCAGCGTCAGCATCATCCCGAATATCTCAGTTCCGCCTTCAATAAATGGGCTTGCCGACATGTACTGCGCAAGCGTCGATGTGAAATGGGAGTAGCCGAACAAACAAAGAATCGAGCCGATCAGCGTCAACGAAAACACCCGGTCCGTTTTTGTCACCTGAAAGGCCTCCTGCATCTTGATCCGCTTATTCGTCTCAATCACCGGAACGGTGTGTTTTTTAAACTGAACGGCCAAAACCGCCGCATAGACGAAATAAATCAAACCCGCAATCAAAAACGGCATCGTCGTTTTTGAAGAGCCGAGATACAGTCCTAAAAGCGGTCCGAACACCACGCCGAGGTTGATGGCTGTATATCTGAGGTTGAAGACGAAGAGGCGGGTGTCAGGCTTGGATACGTCTGAGAGGAGCGCTCTTGAAGTCGGCTTAAAGAGAGCGCGGCACAATCCGTTTAAGGCATTCATCAAAAAGAAAGTCCAGACGTTGTCAGCGAGCGCAAAGCCCACGAACACAAGCGTCCAGCCGAAAATCGACAAAAGCATGATCGTTTTCCGGCCAAACCGGTCTGATACATATCCTCCATAAAAGCTTGCGGCAATCCCGACGAGGGAGCTTGCCGCAATAACGGCTCCTGCAAAACCGGCGGAAGCGCCCTTCACCTGCGTTAAATAAATTGCTAAAAAAGGAATGCTCATCGCGGTTCCCATACGCCCGAAAATCGTTCCGGCAATGATGGTCCAGCTGAGCGGGTGGATCTCTTTCCATTTTGGTTTCATGATGAACTCCCCACACTTGCAATCGTTTTATTGTATATCATACATGAAACAAACGGTAATGAATAGAGGATATTCAGGAGATAAGGAGAAATGAAAAAAGCTTCCCTGCCAGAAAGGAAGCCCCGTCAAGTTTATGAAAACATGCCTTGGTTTGTAACATAATCATAGATGACATCTTCAATATGGGCATGCAGCCCCTCGTCCGGCTCCTCGATCCGCCTTTCTTTCAAAGCGAGCTTCAGGATCTCCTTTTCGTGGGGGCTCAAGGGATCGATCGCAACATTTCGGCCGTATTGCCGCAGCGCCTGTCCCAGCATTTTTTCAATCAGTTTCTCATCCATTTTGTCTTCTCCTTTTAGGAGCGGTTTTCTTTTATCTTACTAAGAAAAAACGCCGTGCTCAAGGGAGTTTTCGTATCGAAGATTTAAGCATTGTTATAAATTGTGTTCTTTTTCTTCGTATAGTATAATGAGTAAATACAGCCACAAAAATGAAAGAGAGCCGGAATACGGTAACGTTCCGGCCTGCAAGACCATTCCCCGATCTTAAGGGATGGTCTATTTGTTTTTTATGAAGAAAGCACTTAAACATGCTTTCTCTAAAGCCAATTGGAGTTGCTAACCCATCTTTTATAATAGAATGTCAGGAGCTTTCTAACCGCGCGTTAATCTTGGACATGGTCCGTATTTTGCCGACCGCAGGCTCTAAAGAAGAAAGGTGTTTTAGTTTTGAGACGAATTATTAAATGGACAGTATTAGTCACGCTTTGTATGGGCTTATTCGCATGTATTGCAAACGGGAATACAAAGAATATTCATTATGCAAAAGCAGAACAGCAAACACTGGATATTTATACACCGAAGACGGCCAAGAAAGAAAAACATCCCGTTCTCATCTATATACATGGGGGAGGATGGACGGGCGGAGACAAGAGCAATGCTGCTTCAAAGCCGGCATTTTTCACAGAAAAAGGCTATGTTTTCGTGTCTGTAAACTATCGGCTTCATCCTGATGTTCAGTATGATGATATGGCCTATGATGTTGCCAAGGCGGTGAAATGGGTTGAGGATCATGCAGACGAGTATCAAATGGATCAATCGAAAATCAATATAATGGGGCATTCGGCAGGAGGGCACTTGGCGGGCTTAATTGCCGCAGATGCAAAATATTTAAACAGCGTTGGTCTAAAATCCGCATCGCTCAATTCGATTGTTATATTAGACGGACCTCTGAATCTCAAGCAATTTATCGAAGCGATCCCGTCTTACAAAAAGGTGTTTGGCCCTGACGAAAAGGTGTGGACAGAGGCTTCACCGCTCACCTACATGAACAATCAAAACCTGCCGCCGGCTTATTTGGTCACGCGCTGGGCAGATCCTTCTCTTTATCAATTTGCAGCAGCCTCAAACAAAGCGAAGGGATCTGATTTTGTTTATCAAGTCAAGAATCTGTCCCACAGCGGTTTAAATAAGATGTTCGGTTCTCCGGATGCACCACAAGAAGCGCAGGACATGACAAAAGCTGTTATGGCGTTTTTAGAGAAGAAAAATAAAGATGTTGAAAGGAAGCTGGTTCGGTCTCCGGCTCATGCACTGTTGCCAGGCCGCCGGCTTATGGTTATCACCGCGGGCTTCAGACACTTGCTGCTGCACTCGCAGGCTATACGTTATGCTCAGTTCCAAGTTGATTTTATAAAGCAAGATGCTATCGTTTCAATCCATCACCCTATTTTCCAGGGACTTGCGATGGAAGCATGCAAAACGCCTTCTTTCCAAAGAAGGTGTTTTTTGCTGCTTTCAGCCAGGATTTTCTTTGGATAAATTTACGCCTGGAACCGAACGTATATTCGCAGTATAGTAATCATACAATACACATGCGAACGTTAGTTCTTTTTTCGGGAGGATGCAGATATGGATTACAGTCAATATCCGGCGCGGTCGATTTTATGCGTTGATATGCGGAGTTTTTATGCGAGCTGTGCCGCCGTTTTGCTCGGGCTTGATCCGATGACTTGTTTTCTGGCGGTGGTCGGGAACACAGAGCGGCAGGGGAGCGTCGTTCTGGCCGCTTCCCCGGCTCTAAAAAAAGAGTTCGGCGTGCAAACGGGGACGAGGCTGTTCCAACTTCCGGACGATCCGCGCATTCAGCTGGTCAATCCAAAAATGGCGGTATTTGTCCGTGTTTCAACAGAGCTGACCCGGCTGTTTGGCCGCTATGTGCCGCATGATGCCATCCATACCTACAGCGTCGATGAAAGCTTTATTCAAGTGGACGGCGTTGAAAGCATGTGGGGGGACGCGCAGACGATTGCCGAAAAAATTCAAGACGACATGAACAGGGAGTTTGGCCTGCCCTGCACCGTCGGAATCGGTCCGAATATGCTGCTGGCAAAGCTCTGCCTTGACCTTGAAGCGAAGAAAACGGAAGGCGGAATCGCCGCATGGGATTATTACGACGTGAAAACGAAGCTTTGGCCCTTATCCCCCCTCCGGAAAATGTGGGGAATCGGTTCAAGACTGGAAAAGAGGCTGAACCGCATGGGGATTTTTACGGTCGGCCAGCTGGCGCAGTATGATCTCAAGCGGCTTGAGAAAGCATTTGGCATCATGGGAAACCAGCTTTACTATCACGCTTGGGGCATCGATCTTTCAGCGATCGGATCACCGATCATGAACGGGCAGATCAGCTATGGGAAAAGCCAGATTTTGCTCAGGGACTATCCCGATCCGGATGAAGTCAAGCGCGTCATCCTTGAAATGTGTGAAGAGGTCGCCAAAAGGGCCCGTGACCATCAGCAGGCGGGCAGGACTGTCAGCCTCGGGATTGAATACAGCCGCGATGAGTTCGGCGGGGGATTTTACCGTTCGAAAACGATGGAAAGTCCTTCAAATGTCACGCTCGACCTGTATCACACATGCCTTGCATTGTTTGACCGCTTTTATGAAGGGAAAACGGTTCGGAAAATTTCCGTTTCTCTTTCCAATATTCAGGATGACAACCTCATCCAGCTCGATCTTTTTCGTCCGGATCAGGAAAAAAAGCGGACGCTCGGGTACGTCATGGACGGCATCAGGGAACAGTACGGCTCAGCTGCGCTTCTGCGCGCCGTTTCCTATACAAGCGCCGGAACCGCCCGCCTGCGGTCAAAGCTTGTCGGCGGACATCAGGCATAGAAAGGAGAATGATGTATGCTGAAAGACAGAGGCAATATCAAATGGGTGTCTATGATGTTACCGGAACACGTTGAATTGCTTAAAGAATATTATGATAGTCTTGATAAAGTGAAAAAGCCGGTTTTGGACGAACAAAAATATGAAGAATTCAATGAAATCATTTGTGAAGCGATGGCGGAAAACGCACCTTTGCGATTTGCCTATTACCGGCAGGGGGAGGTCAAAACGCTTGCCGGCCGCATCCACTATGTTGACGTTCTTAAACGCGAGCTGCGCATCGTAAGCCATACGGATGAAATACGCATTTTAAAGATGGATGACATGATTGAGATTGAATATGATTTCCGTGTATAATGAAATCAGTATTCGGAGGTGGATAAAATGGTAAATGACATTCATTTGCCGGCTGCAGCGTCTCATGCAAAGCCTGTTATCTTGAAAGGCGATACTTTGCATGAGGCGGAACGTTAAACGAATCGCCTGATTGTAAGGTATCATTTCTGATCATCCGGCTTTGCACCTTATTTCAAAATATATATATAAATAAGGAGCTGGCAGAAATGGACCCTTTTATCAGAAATGATCAATATCATTTTATTACGTTTCAAACGGACAGTCTTGTCAAAGGACATGCGAACATCAAGGACGGAAACGTGCTTGATGCTTTGAAATCCAATGCTTTAGGCCAAGTATTACATCTGTTCCCTGACCTCAGCAGTGACCAAAAGGCTTTGCTTGGCAAGATGGTTGAGGTGAAGGACAGCAGCGGAGCCGCGAGATTTTCAGCTGAATTAGAGCATCATGTGATTCCATTTCAGCGGGTAACGGCAGAAAAGGCCAAAAAGCTGTTTTCTAAAGTGAAAAAGTTAAAGACTCCCGATTTTGGGGAGATTGATTTCAGGAGGTATTCCTACTTGGGATGGAATGATGCAGGCTCAGGCAGGAAATACATGATTGTCGATATCGACGGAAAACTGACAGGAATACACGGCACGATCAGATCCAGCAATAAAAAAGGAGTCTGCTCGATATGTAACAGGATCGAAGAGCTCGGACTGTTCATGGCCCGGGTGAAAAGCAGCAAAGAAACCTACACGGACAGAGGCAATTACATTTGCTATGACAGTGAAAAATGCAACCAAAATATGATGACGCTGGATCATCTGAACAAATTCGTCGCACAAGTAACGAAATATTAACGTGAACAACCCGGCTGGAAACACGAGCCGGGTTGTTTTATGATTCAGCCTTTATCCTTCCGCTCTCCGAAGAGCCGGCGGGTCAGCAAGGAAGCGGCCGCAGCTCGTGGGCAGCATTGAAAAAAGCGGACTTAGGAAGACGGCGACGGTCAAAACATCAAGGGCAATGAGGAAAATGTTAAAGCTTTCCGCAAACAGGAAACAGCTACGTTCCAAGGAGCAGAAAGAAAGGCATAATAGGAAAACAATAGGCACAATCAAGCGTTTTGCCATGTATGGTACGGATGTCGCTACATATAATCCGACCCTTGCAACAATTTTTCAGAAAAGGGTACAGGGGACGGTATAACTGCACATTTTCATTTTGCAAAACAGCTTTTCCAAATAAAATAGGTCTGCAAAAAAGGAAGCCCGAATAATGTGAAACAAAGGGGTTAGTGGCACGATTTGCACAGGGAAAAAATATACTGTTCATAAGATGCTGAAACAGCAAGTGAAAGGGGTCATTAGTGATGCTGATTACAGTCAAAATACGCCACACTGCTGAAAGCGAAGGCACGGATATAGGAGATTTCACTCCCGCTGAGATTGAAAATATTGTGCAGACCATCAGAAAATACGGAGCTTGGCTTTCACCTGATGCCGATGCAGATGACTATAAGTTTTCCTTTCAGGATGCCAAATACAATCTTGAGCAAAGAGTCTTTGAAATTATCGTAGAATAAAATATATCCGGGTCTCTCGGACACTGAATGAACGATTTCATATGCGTTTATTTAGAGTCCTTTTTATTTCCGGAGCGAAATGAACAGGGAGGCAGGCTCCTTTTCACGGATGCAGACGTTCAATCCGGCAGCCTGCTTATAAAGCGAAACCTTGGAGAGGCTTATCCCCCAAGGTTTTTGTCTTTTTTGGCTTCCTCAGTCGGTAAGCCCTTCTTTGATCAAAGCATCGACTTTGCTGCTGAATAAAAGGGCGACATGGCTTAGACCGGAAATTTGGATGTTTTCAGCGCCATCCAATTTAGACAGACTGTTTAAAACGATGAAATCGCTCGTGCTGTAAATCGAAGTAAATTTGGTGCCGCTGGGAGCGGAATTTGTGACCAAACCGTTTGCCCCTCCCAATGTGACGACATGCTCTACTTTGTCACCGCCTCCCAAGTTTTTAATATAATAAAGTGTGTTGGCTCCGCCCATGCTGTGGGCGACAATGTCCACTTTCTCGGCTCCCGTTTCGTTTAATACGTTTTTTACATACTCCGACAACTTCGGTGCATTATTCCTGTTGTTTCCGGTCTTATCTAAAAAATCGATAGCATAAAGATCCTTGCGAGGCCAGCCCTGGGATTCTAAATACGTTTTAATCCCCATGAAGTTATAAGAGCCGCCTCCGATTCCGTGAACCATGACGACAGGGTTGCGGGATTCGGCTGAAGCTTTGGAAGTTTGAACGGCAAACATGGAAACGGCGGACAGCATGCAAATGAATAGAATGGATAAAAATCGATAAAGGCGCATTGTTTCTCCTCCTGGATGTAATAAATTCACAACGACAATTCTATAAAAGGAAAATACGAAAACGAAGTGTAAATCTATCTATTTTTCTACCCGAAAAAAGAGTAATATATGAAACGCCTTTTTGCTTATGAGCCTGGCGGTCCCTAATTAAAAAAGGAGTTTGAGGCTTTTTGGAGAGATGGAGGAAAATCCTGTTCTGTTGAATAAGATCTAAGAACTTTATCCTATTAAACCAGTGCTGTACTGAAATGGCAAACAGAGTGGAAAAAACGGTATAATAAAACAGATACCATCTATTTCCGGGGAGGGGATGCGGAAGCTTCCGATGATGAGAGACTCGCACCGGCCATTAACGATTGGCGGGCATATGAAAGATAAGCCGAAAAAAGAAAAAACAATTTTTTAGAAAGAGGTTACATGCCAAATGAAAACAAAGTTTTTTAAAAAAACTGCAATTTCACTGCTTTTTACATGCGCAGCGCTTGCAGGGTGTTCAAATGACAGCGCCCACTCAGCACAGCCTAAACAAAGCGATCGACAGTCAAATCAATTTTCCAGGCTTGAGGATCAATATGATGCAAGATTGGGAGTCTTTGCGCTGGACACCGGTACGAACAAAACGGTAACTTACCGGGCAGATGAGCGTTTTGCATATGCATCTACTCATAAAGCTTTAGCCGTGGGGGCATTGCTGAAGCAAACATCAATAGCAGATCTGAATCAAAGAATCACCTATACCCGGGATGATCTTGTCAATTATAATCCGATTACAGAGAAGCATGTTGATACAGGAATGACCCTGAAGGAGCTTTGCGATGCTTCCATCAGGTACAGCGACAATACAGCCGGGAATCTCATACTGAAGCAGATCGGCGGACCAAGCGGGTTTAAACAATCGCTCAGGGAAATTGGCGACAACGTGACCAATCCGGAGCGAATAGAACCGGATCTAAACGAAGTGAAACCGGGAGAAACGCATGATACGAGCACACCGAAAGCGCTCGCTAAAAGCCTTCAGGCATTCACAGTCGGAGACGCTCTCCCGAAGGAGAAGCGCGAGATGTTAGTAGATTGGCTCAAAAGAAACACCACCGGCGATGCATTAATCCGTGTGGGAGTGCCGAAAGGATGGGAAGTAGCGGATAAAACAGGAGCGGGGTCATACGGTACGCGAAATGACATTGCTGTCATTTGGCCGCCGAAAGGAGACCCGATTGTGCTCGCGGTACTATCAAGCCGCGACAAAAAGGACGCCGACTATAACGACAAGCTTATTGCAGAGGCGGCAAAGGAAGTCATTAAAGTCCTGAAGTAGGACTGTACGAGGCGTTCAAATCATTTGATAGAGGGGAGTTTGCAGGAGATGATGATTCGTCATGCCGAAGCGCCGGATTATGAAAGAATCGTCCCGGTCATTAACGATTGGTGGGGCAGGAGGCAAATGAAAGATAAGCTGCCGAGACTATTTTTTGAGCATTTTCAAAATACGAGTTTTATCGCTGAGAAAGACGGGGAGCTGATCGGTTTCCTCAGCGGCTTTTTATCGCAGTCCAACCCTGCGGAATCGTATATTCATTTTGTCGGCGTCCATCCCGATTACAGAAAAGTCCAGGTCGGCAAACAGCTTTATGAAGCCTTCTATCGAAAAGCGAAGGAGGCGGGCTGCAAGACGGTCCGCTGCATCACCTCGCCCGTCAACAAAGTATCGATCGCGTATCATCGGAAAATGGGGTTCTCGATCGAAAAAGGGGATAAAACAACAGACGGCGTCCGCGTGTTTTCGAATTACGACGGACCAAATGAAGATCGTGTGCTGTTTGTCAAAGAGCTGTGAATAAAAGGGGGATGAACATGATTTCAAAAACGCCTGAGCCGCCGTATGATGCAGTCATTTTTGCATCGGTCAAAGCGGACGGCGAGATGGCTGCCGAGAGACGGCTCCGGAAGATGCTGAAGCTCGCCGGAAAGCCGTCCGGAATGAGCACGGAAACGGCATCACCGTTCCCTATTGGGAAAGCCTTGAAGCGATCGAAAAGCGGAAGCATCACGGCGAACGCCGGCAAGCGAAAGAAAGAGGCCGAAACGAGTGGTATGCTGACTTTGCCGTGCGCGTAACAAAGGTGGAAGCCGCCCGTTTTTTGAAGCGGACGGGACCAGTCTCCGGCTGACTACGCTAGCGGAGAGGAATCGCGATGATTCGATTATTAGATCATACAGATCCGCATACGGCACGCCTCATTGTACACGTTCAAAGGCCTGCTTATGAAAGGGAAGCGGACATCATTCAATTTAAGGGCATTCCCCAGCTGAACGAGACGGCCGGCGATGTCATGGATTCAGGCGAAACGTTCGTCGGCTGGTTTGAAGGCGGCGAATTGGCGGGGCTTGCTTCTTATAGAGCGACGCCGCAAGTGCTGACGATTTGCCGGCTGGCCGTCCATCCTGATCATGTCCGAAAAGGCATTGGAACGGCGCTTCTGCAGTTTTTGCTTGAGAAGGAAGCGGATATGTTTGAAGTGACGACGGGCGTTCACAATAAGCCGGCAAAAGCACTGTATCAAAAGTTGGGATTTTCTGAGATTGGACAATTTGAACCCGAAGAAGGCGCCGTTCTTTCAACACTGATCCTGCAAGCGCCGCGGAAGCTCGAAGTCGTTCCATACCGGCCGGAGTGGAAGCGCGAATTTTTAGAAGAAAAACAACGGCTTAAAGCGCTCTTTCAGGATGAAGTGCTCCATATCCATCATATCGGCAGCACGTCCATTCCGGGAATGAGCGCAAAGCCTGTCATCGATATGCTGCTTGAAGTAAAGGATCTCGGCGCCGCCGCAAGGCATGAAAACGGAATGAAAACGATGGGCTATACGCCGAAAGGAGAAAACGGCCTTCCGGGGAGAAGATATTTTCAAAAAGGCGGCCGCCGGCATACGCACCACGTCCATCTGTATGAAGCCGGGCATCCGGATATTAAGAGGCACCTGCTTTTCCGCGATTATCTCATAGCCCATCCGGAGCGGGCGAAAGAGTATGCGGAACTGAAAAAGAAGCTCGCGAAAAGGTTCCCGCTTCAGATCGAAGGCTACATAAAAGGCAAAAACGAATGGGTAAAAGAGACCGAGCGATTGGCTTTACGGTGGGGCAAAGCCGGAGAGGACAAATAATGTCCTTCCGGCTTTTTAGGTCCTTACGCAGGAGTCGAATGCTCCTTTATGGCTTCCGTCGCAGTAAGGCATCTTCAGCGATTTTCCGCATCTGCAAAGAGAAAAAGCCGCTTTTTTAGGGAATGGATTTCCTTCCATATCGATCAGTTCCACATCTCCGGTGACCCGAAATCCGCCGTTGTCCATTACTTTGATCTGCACTTTTTCAGACATAGATCCCACCTCCGAATCTCTTCATATGTATGATGAATGAATAGAAACGATGCGTGTTTGGCGGATCATGTGGTACAATGTCCGTAAATGAAACAAAAGAAGGATATGATATCATGCAGCTTCACATCACTGAACAGGCGAAACAAGCCATTCAACGGGCAAAGACGGCTTATCCCGATAAAAAAATTCAGCTCCGCTATGACATCGATGGCTGCGGGTGCGCAGTTAACGGGATTCCCGTCATTTGGCTGACGGATGAATTGACAGGGGAATGCGAGCTCTTGGAGACAAACGGCGTTCCGGTGTATATCCAGTCATCGCAAAAAGTTTTCTTTGATGACGCGATGACGGTCGATTATCATGAGAAAGCGGGGACGCTGATGCTGAAAAGTCCGGCACAGGTGCTTTCCCCGAGAATGGGCATATTAGTGAAATAGGGTGGCGTTCTTTTTGAATCAAAAGATGAAATCGTTAAAGCAAACCGCTCAAAACAAAACGTGGGTGTCGTTTCTTCACCAAAATCATCCGTACAGCCTTCTTCATTGGTCGATCGGAGGAACGGAAGCCGTCCAGAAGGATGTTTGGCTCATCCAGGATGAAATGACGTTTGAAACGAAGGAATTCGACCAGCTTGAGTCGGCCATTTCCTGGATCGGCGAGAATATGAGCGACATTACGGATGTTTTGTAGCGCAGAAAAAGGCGAACGGGCTTGTTATCCCAGTTCGCCTTTTTTATGTGCGTCCGGTGCCGCTTCCTGAAGAAATTCCCGCACCGCTTGTTTGTAGTCGTCCCGGTTTTGCGAATAGCTCATCGCATGTGCGCCTTTTTCCGCGATGTACAGCTTTTTCTTTCCTCTTTTTTTCTCATAGAGCATTTCGCTTGACTGTGCCGGGATATAATCGTCGTCTTTGCTGTGGATGAATAAAACGGGCTTTTCGACCCGGTCGATGACAGCCATAGGAGAGACATCTTTGATGCGATAGCCGTCCCGGAATTTCAAAAAGACGTCGGCAAGCGGCAAGATAAACCCCGGAAGGCGGAAATCCTCCTTCAGCCGGTAAATCAGCTGGTCTTCAAACGTGGCAAACGGGCAGTCTGCCACATAAAAATCGGCGCGGTCATCAGTCATTCCCGCGTACAGAAGCGTTGTCACCGCACCCATTGATTCGCCGTGAATCCCGATGACGGCCTCATCTCCATTCCGTTTCCTCAGCCAATTGACGACCGTTTTCAAATCTTCTTTTTCATAATATCCATAGCTCGTCGTTTTCCCGCCGCTCATCCCGTGTCTTCTGTGGTCGTAGATGACGGCGTTCCAGCCGAGTTCCAAAAACAGATTCATATATTTGACTGAATTCAGGAGATTCATAGTCACCCCGTGGCAAATAATCACGGTATGTTTCGTCTTGTGCGGATGGACATAGTACCCTTTAATCTCGTAGCCGAAAGGTGAGGAGAGGGTAATCTCTTCTTTCGGCAGGGCTTGAAACGCTTCTTCGGCATAATGTCCTTCCGCCGTTTCCCGCTCGATAATGAATTGATCGGTCCGTTTTTTAATATACATGATCTGATTCGTAAAAAATATTCCGAGTGCAGCAAGAAATAGCAGCACCGCTCCGAGAGCAGCAAGCCAAATGAACATCCCTGTTTTTCTTCCTTTCCTTAAAATGAAGCTTCCGTCGTCTATCTTAGCACATCAAAAGTGAAAAAGCCCAAGCTTTAGGCGCTGATGTACAAGTGTTCTGCTTGAGAAAATCCGTTTCTTCCTGATACACTAACATCACAAATCGGATGAACGGAGGGAATGACGTGGGAAAGAAAAAACAGGAAGCGCCAGATAAACAGCAGCTGAAGGACGCGCTCGCCGATGATTTAAAGCAAAAGCTTCAGCAAATGAAATCGGAATTAAAGGAAGAAGACGAAAAGAGGCAAGCGTGTGAGAGGGAACGCCTCATCAAGCAACGAAAAGAAAAGGAGAAAAACAAGAGCTTCGAAGAGCTGCTGAATGAGAGTGCGCTTGACTGGAAGCAGTATAAATAAAATGTTTTGTCCGAATTCTTTGTCGTCCTATTAAGCAAGTGAGCCTGTCTTCTAAGAGATTTCGGAACCAAAGAGGGTTACACCTGTATCCATGGCCATTCGGCAAATAAACGGTGAAAATGGATATCCAATTCATGGAACATCCTTTTATTGGCGGCATAGTTGAAGATATCCCGCATTACTTGAGTTGGTGTCAATTCCTCTATATGATCTGGCATCGAAATAACTTGTTTATTTTCAATGGGTGTGACCTAACAAACGGTCATGATTGAAAACGAGAGGTACTACCAAATTACATTGGAAGTTTGTATAGTATAGAAAGGTTGACAACAATATTTGAGAAAGGGATATATAAATGACAACTTCAAATAAAAATTTAAGGACTTGCAACAAAGGACACCAGTATTATAAAAGTAGTGATTGTCCGGTTTGCCCGATTTGTGAGCAGGAACGCAAACCTGACAGCGGATTTCTTTCATTGCTCTCCGCACCAGCAAGACGGGGCTTGGAACACAATGGAATAACGTCTTTGCAACAGCTATCAACATACAGCGAAAAAGAGATTTTGAAAATTCACGGTATGGGACCAGCGTCTTTGCCTAAATTAAGGGCAGCCTTGAAGGAAAATGGATTATCATTTAAAACGCAAAACTAAAACGGGGACTTTAATGGTATAAGCAAGGGACCTTCTAAACAAAGGAAGTTCCCTTGTTTTGTATAAATAAGACAGCCTTTTAGAGAAAAAGCTTTCCCGCATATCCAGCCAAGCTTGCTGGGTGTGTGGCAGCGGCTGTGAGGAGAATTGTTCACTCACATTTTGTTTTTCCCTTAACGGCAGCAGCGCAGCCTTTGCAGCTGTTTTGAATCGGCAACGTTTTCCGGCGGCAGACAACGATTTTGCCTGAGCCCCTTATATGTGTCTCGAGACGGGGCGCATTATAAAATCTCCAGCCTTTCTGTTGAGTATAGGAGTTTCAGAAAAAACAGCGTCCCGCTCCGTGTAACGGAATCGAACGCTGTTTTTTTACAAGCGCTTTACTCAATGACAGATCGAGCCGGTGAATCTGGATCTAATGTAAAATCATAAGACTCCTCGTCGCGATACATCGGATCGGCATAGATAGAACCAAGGTCATTGTTTGTAGCCTTTTGATAAGAGGAAAACGAGTCGTACTCCTTCTTTTTCCACATCCATAGACCGTCTTTATCCGCTTCTTTATGATAGACGTTATGGTTGACCGTATTCCCTTCATTTGTCGTAAATTCGTTTGCGATAAATAATCGCGAATCACTTGCCGTCAAGATATTCTTTTCAATCTTATTGTTTTTTGTATCGTGCTGAAGCAGCAGCTGTCCGCCATACAGCCCTTTGGTGTCGTTCCGGTAAACAATATTGTGGGCGATGACTGAATTGACGGTGCCTCCCCGGTCCTTGTCGTATCCGCCGATTGAAATGCCCGTATAAGCGTTCCGATACACCTTGTTGTCGGCTATATGAATATCCTCAGCGTATTTCCCTTTATGTTCAGACGTTGCTTCAATACCGAGATCGTTTTCGTAAACGGTGTTGTTCTTAATTTCAATGCTTTTTCCTCCATCGACATATATTCCGCCCGCTGAGTAATCATCCCCATAAGCAGGGTTTCCGTAAGTCGAGTTGCGGTAAACCGTATTGTTTTCGATGACGCCGTTTCGCGCATAATCGTTTTGATCCGCAGTTCCTTCATAGCCGATAAGATCAATACCGATATTGTTATTGTCACGGACCACATTGCCGCTTATCGTGAAACCGTCGATGTTTCCGTTCAGCACTACCGCTTCACTCGCTCCGAGCGTCAGTTTTTCAACCGTATTGCCCTGGATGCTGATGTCTTTCATACTGCCGGTTCCATAGATCGCAATTCCGTGGGCATTGCCTTCATCCGCCGTTGTCTTGATATCCCGGATATGGTTGTTCTTAATGGTAATATGACTGCTTGAGCCTGAAACGTAAATTCCCATGGCGGTTGCTTCTTCAGATGAAACAGAAAGATCCTGAATCGTCAGACCGCTGATTGTGACGTAATGTTTATTGTGAACGCGAACTAACGGTGTTTCGTATTTCGCGCCCGTAACAAAGTCTCCCTTAATCACGACCTGTTCATTCTGATAGTTGCGGAACGTAATAGGTTTTCCCTCTGTACCGCTGTGCTTTACGTCAAGCGTTTCTTTATACGTACCTTCCCGAATCAGCACAGTTGTGCCGGCAACAGCTTCTTTCGCGGCATGCGCCAATGTACGGAACGGCTTTTCTTTCGTTCCTTCATTTTGATCATTTCCATCTGGAGAAACATATAAGCAGTTTACCGGTTCTTCTTCATTCGCCTGCGTCTTATCGAAAGCCGAGGCGACGATAATGCAAGTTAAAATGCCTGCCGACAAAATAAAATACCATACTCTCAAACTCAGTTCTCCTTTCTATTTAAAATAGATTGCCAGCACAATTATAAATGATCCATATATGGAAAACCATCGCAAAAATGCGAAAGAATGCCGCGGTGCCATCCAAGCTTGGTCAATTGATGCTGCATATCAATTCTGAAGAATCTTAACGTGTTTTGAAGGAGGGGAGGAAACAAGCCGAGCGCCTTATTTTAGCTTAGCTGTTTTCGGGAAATGAAAGTGAAAAGAATCGCTACAAGGCATAATATTAAAGAAAGTTATAATTGTTTTATAAACGACACAATCATATAATTGAGTGAAAAAGGATGCGTATCATGCCGTTTAATTCTTTTGAAAACTATCCAATGAGCTGGAAGCCATCGATTGATAAAAATGAAAAACCCATTTATAAAGCACTTGCAGGGAAATTGGAACAGGATATATTAGACGGAGTTGTATTACCTGGAACAAAACTTCCTCCACAGAGAGAACTGGCTGATTATTTGGATTTAAATGTAAGTACCATTTCAAAAGCTTTTAAAGTTTGCGAGTTAAAGGGCCTGCTAAGTGCATCTGTTGGAAGCGGTACATTTGTATCTTACGATGCACTATCGAATGCGTATTTACTTGAAGATACAAAGCCGAAGCATTTAATTGAAATGGGAGCAACACTACCAGATCATGCTTCTTACGAGCCGTTGCTACTCCAACTAAAAAGTATGCTGCAAGAGACAGATTATGAAAAATGGTTTAGTTATGGCCGGGCAGGCGAAAGCCTCTGGCAAAAGGATGCAGCTGTAAAGCTGATCCGAAGAGGCGGATTTGAAACAACCGTTGATCGCATTTTATTTGCAAACGGGGGCCAAAATGCGATTGCTGCTATATTGGCAAGTCTTTGTAAGCCTGGAGACCGCATTGGGGTTGACCATCATACTTACCCCGGCTTAAAAACTGTTGCAGCAATGCTTAGTGTGCAAATCGTACCGATAAAATCAGAGAATGATGAAATGAGTCCAACGGCCTTTGAATATGCGTGTAAAAATGAAAATATTAAAGGCATCTACTTGATCCCGGATTATCATAATCCGACAGCTTCCTTTATGTCTGTTGAGAATCGAAGAATGATTGCAGAAATTGCCAAAAAGTATAAACAGTTCGTTATTGAAGATGCATCGTACCATCTTCTGGGCAAAAAACCACTTCCGGCACTCGCATCATATGCCCCCGAACAGGTTATATATATTGCAAGTTTATCTAAATCATTAGCACCCGGGTTGCGACTAGCCTATGTGGCGGTGCCGAGTCAATTTAAGGAGCCGATTTCGAAGGCGCTTTATAATTTAAATATAACAGTTTCTCCGCTATTAGCAGAACTTACAGCGCGTACGATTGTATCGAATCAATTTGAAGTCTTAATTGAAGGTCATCGGGAACAAACCATTCGCAGAAACCAAATTGTAAATCGATATTTTGCGGAATATACATGTTTAGGTGTTGAAACAGGCATCTTTCGTTGGTTGCTGCTGCCGGGTAAAATGACAGGTGCTGAATTTGAAAAATTAGCTGCACAACATGGAGTCCAAGTGTATGCGGCTGAACGCTTTGTGGTTGGAAACAGCTGTCCGGAAAGGGCTGTAAGGATTTCTGTATGCGCACCAAAAACGCTCGAAGAGCTGGAGCAGGGATTAATGATCCTTAAACGTTTGCTAAACGATCTTACCTAATATTGTTCGCCATACAATTATAATATTGTGTGGTTTTTTTGTGCGTGTTATGATGATCCAAATCTATTCAGCAGTTTATAAGAGGCTTTTCGAAAGGCAGGTTAGAGTATGTTGCACAAAGATACGGCATCGCTACAAAGCTTTATTAATTCTCCTGAAAAACAAAAAACGTTATACAAGCGTACATTATTCATTGTAAGTATTTCACAAATTTTTGGCGGTGCAGGTTTAGCAGCAGGCGTTACTGTCGGTGCACTTATTGCACAGCAAATGCTTGGTACAGATGCCTTTGCTGGTGTACCTTCTGCTTTATTTACTTTAGGGTCAGCAGGGGCTGCGTTATTTGTTGGGAGACTTTCTCAACGTTATGGTCGTCGAACAGGTCTATCAGCTGGTTTTATGATTGGCGGACTTGGAGCAATAGGGGTCATCATTGCAGCACTAATAAATAGCGTTTTTCTGTTATTTGCCTCATTGCTTATTTATGGTGCAGGAACAGCGACAAATTTACAAGCGCGTTATGCAGGTACGGACTTAGCAAATCATAAACAGCGGGCGACTGCTGTTAGTATTACGATGGTGTTTACAACATTTGGTGCAGTTGCAGGTCCGAATTTAGTGAATGTGATGGGTAATTTCGCTCTTTCTATTGGTGTTCCATCACTTGCTGGTCCTTTCATTTTAGCAGCAGCAGCATATATCCTGGCAGGTGTTGTCCTTTTCATCATGCTTCGTCCAGATCCATTAGTAATAGCAAGAACAATCGAAGAGCCTAGTGATAAAGGACATTTAGCAACAACTGATCATTCAGAAAACAAAAGAGGCATAATCGTCGGTGCCGCGATTATGGTTCTTACTCAAATTGTAATGGTGGCTATTATGACAATGACACCGGTTCATATGAGGCATAATGGACATGGCCTGGGTGCAGTAGGTCTTGTTATCGGTTTTCACATAGGTGCCATGTATCTCCCTTCACTGGTTACAGGTGTCCTTGTTGATAAGCTGGGGCGTACTGCGATGGCTGTTGCTTCTGGAACTACGTTGCTTCTTGCAGGTTTAATATCAGCATTTGCACCAGGAGATTCTATGGTTCTTCTAGTAATTGCTCTTTCTTTACTAGGATTGGGATGGAATTTTGGTTTGATAAGCGGGACTGCACTTATTGTTGATTCAACTGAAACTTCCACGAGGGCTAAAACTCAAGGTACAGTGGACGTTTTGATTGCGCTGTCAGGAGCTGCTGGCGGAGCATTGTCCGGAATGATTGTGGCAGGTTCAAGCTATCTGACTTTATCTTTCGCTGGAGGGATTTTATCCTTATTCCTAATTCCAGTGGTGATATGGTCTCGTGGAGGAAAAAATTAAGTCAGATTGCTTTGTGAAACTAGCGGAAATATGTGATCTCCTGTAATTTATCTATATTTTTTTAAAAAGTAAGGTCTTGATCAGAAATGAAGTTGCCGAAAAGTTTCCAGAACGATTAACGACCGGTATACCGGATGGAACTATTGTAGAAGGAGAACCCATCGTCCTTGGTCAGTGTGGCGTCGGCGGTATTCTAAGCTATGATGGAACGCTTTCTGTCTCGCAGACGATCTCATCCGATTAGTATGCGCCTTTGACTGCCGTTTCGGTTATGCCTAAACCGTTGTATAAGCGAAAAAAGTTATTGGCCCGCCTAAAAATAGATCATCTTCACATTAATATGGTCGATGGTTTCCCCGGCTAGTTAGAGATAACTTCAGATTAGCTCGGGAAGAAGAAGCGCGCCGATTCAACATCGGCAACGAAATATATGCTCTCGTTTACGAACAATACGACCCTATTCATGACGAGAGCCGCCAACATCAACAGGGAACTCCCGGTTGCGAATGAAAGCATAAGCACCGTCTATAAGGAAGACGGTGCTTTCCGTTTGTTATTCGCGGTGGGCCGTATACACATCGCGTTTCGTGTAAAAACGAAGCGCCTTGATTTCCTGTTCCGTCAGCGGGCGAGCGCTTGCGGCTTCGACGTTTTCCCTCAGCTGTTCGAGTTTGCTCGCCCCGGGGATCACCGCGCCGACAGCCGGCTGGGCGAGGATATATTTCATGGCGGTTTCGGTCGCGGTCAGATCCGGCGCCGTTTTTTCTATATCCGCCTTTGTTTTGACAAGCTCCTCATACGAATAGGATAAATAGCCGTTACTCTTTATATTGGCGTTCGCCTCTGAGACGGGCTTTTCCGTGAGGAGTCCTTTAGCCAGCGGTCCTCTTGCAATCACGCTGATTCCGTTTTCTTCAAGGATAGGAAGCCATTCCTCAGGCCGGCGGTCCAATAAGCTGTACTGCATCATGACAGTGATGATGCTTGATTTTTTGACATATTCTTTAATGACATTCGGGCGTATAGAAGAGATTCCATAATAACGGATGACGCCTTCCTCTTTTAATTCTTCGAAAGCTTCGATCGTTTCATCGATATTGTCTTCGATCGTTCCGCCGTGAAGCTGGTAAAGGTCGATGTAATCCGTTTGCAGGCGCTTTAAGCTGCGTTTGACCGCTTCCTTTATGTACGCTTTTGAAGGGTCCCAAAACCAGCCCGGCTTTCCTTCTTCCCAGCGGTTTCCCGCTTTTGTGGCAAGGATGACGTCTTTGCGCCTCGACTTGATGGCTTCCCCGACGATTTCTTCGTTAAGCCCGAAATCGTATAAATCGGCAGTATCCAAATAATTGATGCCAAGCTCCAGCGCTTCATCCAAAATGGATAAGGCGCGCTGTTTTTCCGTGCCGAGAGACATACAGCCGAGGCCGACTTCGCTCACCTTTAAATCAGATTGTCCAAGCGTCCGTTTTTTCATCGCGCTTCACTCCTTTCTTCCTTCTACCTGAACGTAATATAAAGGAGCGAAGTTTTCAACTAATCGGCACTTGAAACAACCGTTAAAAGCCTGCATACAACTCCAGCATCACGATGATGACGGAGACAATGGAACAAACCGCCGCAGGAATCGCCGTGAAAACAGATTGACGGGCCCGGAAAATGTGCGCATGGATCGCTCCCATCATAAGAAGGAAGAACAATATCCCTGCTGCGACAGCTAAATTAGGGTTCCATATTCCCCATGCCATTATAAACGCCCCGGCGATTTCGAGACAGCCGGTAAGCGTAAGAAACCATAAAGGGTATTGATAATGGCGCCAATGTTCTACTTGAAAGGGGATATGTAAAACTTTTATCACGCCTCCGGCGAACATAAAAGCAGCCAAACAGACTTTCATAATAATCGATATCATATTGTCTCACTCCGTTTCTGAAGCTTGTCCAGGCAGCAATCCGCGCATCATAAGATCCACAACCTGCACCGCAAGACTTGCAGGATCTTTCTTTCCGGTCAGCAAATAAAAATCTGTCAGATGTTCAATCATGCCGATCAAACATTCGGCAACAGTGTCCATTTCAAGTCCGAAGCGAAAATAGCCAAGCTGTTGTTCGGCTTCCAAGTTTTCTTTCAAAGCCATTGCCAAATCGCTTTTCACCTGTTTAGCATCTGGATTGAGAAAAAAGCCGATCCGGGTTAAATCCGGGTCAGCAGCAAGAAACTGAAAAACGGTTTCCACCGCAGCCAAAACCCGTTTTGACACGTCTTCTTGATTTATTCCCTGTTCCAGGCGGAATGACTTTGTCAGTTTTTTTAAATGAGAGCGGAAATCGGTCATTAACTCCTCGAAGATGGCATCTTTACTTTGAAAGTAAAGATAGAAGGAGGGCTGCGTCAGTCCGGCTCTTTTCACAATTGTACTGACCTTGGTGTCGTGAAATCCGTGAAGCGAAAATTCATTCGCGGCTGCTTTAAGCAATCGTTTCCGGCTCTCCTGTCCTTTGCGTCCTTTTCCGGATTTCAAAATAGAATCCCCCCTCAAAAATAATACTCGAAAGTAATATTACTCACGAGTATTATTTCATATCGCCCCAATGTTTGTCAAAGCCTGGCCTAAGGGGAAGTGACCCAATCTTTCACATATCGATAAGTCCGGCCGTATTCCTTCAGTTTGGCGCGGATTTCCCACGCTTTGCCGGACATCACGATTCCGTTCGGCAGACGATAGACCTTCATGGCGCCACCTCCCTTGATGGTGTATGATAAAATGTATGGGATAAAGAGCAGCAACAGAACGTAGGAGATGATCAAACTGAAACATTTAGAGGAAAAAACCATTTCAAAGGAAAAGCTTTTTTCAGGCAAGGTAATCGATCTTTATCTTGAGGATGTCGAACTGCCGAACGGCAAAACGGGCAAGCGGGAAATCGTGAAGCATCCGGGTGCCGTGGCGGTTTTGGCGCTGACGGATAATGGAAACATCATCTTCGTCAAACAGTACAGAAAAGCGCTTGAACGGACGATTGTTGAAATCCCCGCCGGGAAGCTCGAAAAGGGCGAAAAGCCTGAGTATACCGCGCTCAGAGAGCTTGAGGAAGAAACGGGATACACGGCGGCGAAACTAGAGAAAATCACCGCTTTTTATACATCTCCCGGGTTTGCGGACGAATTGGTCCATCTGTATTTGGCCGAACAGCTGACCCGCCTTGAAGAAAAACGGGAGCTTGACGAAGACGAATTTGTCGAAGTGATGGAGGTGTCGCTTGCCGACGCGCGGAAGCTTGTGGAAAGCCGGGATATTTACGATGCGAAAACGGCTTATGCCATTCAGTATTTAGAGCTGCGCGAAGCACTGCAGGCGAAGAAATGAAAGAAATATTCGCAGACATGCATATCCATATCGGGCAGACCGAATCAGGCCGGCCAGTTAAAATCACGGCGGCCAGATCGCTTACGCTTGACGAGATTTTGATAGAAGCAAGCGAACATAAAGGAATGGGGCTGATCGGCATTATTGACTGCCACTCGCCGGAAGTGCTGGCCGAAATCGAAAAAGGGGTGGCAAGCGGCCGTTATGCGGAACTTGCCGACGGCGGCATCAGATATAAAGAAACCGTGCTGCTTTGCGGGGCGGAAATCGAGATTTATGACGAGAAGTGCCGCGGTCCGATTCACGTTTTGGCATTCATGCCGACGATCGAAAAAATGAAGCGCTTCTCCGAATGGCTTTCAAAAAGAGTGACGAACATTCATCTCAGCTCACAGCGCATCTATGAGACAGGGCTCCGCCTTCAGCAAACGGTAAAAGAACTCGGCGGCTTATTCATCCCCGCCCATATTTTTACCCCCCATAAAAGTTTGTACGGAAAAGGAGTTAAGTCGTCACTGAAAGAGGTATTTGATGAACGTCTGATTGATGCGGTCGAGCTCGGGCTGAGCAGCGATACGCACATGGCGTCGCACGTGTCAGAGCTGAACGCCTATTGTTTCCTGACCAATTCGGATGCCCATTCGCTTGGAAAAATCGGCAGGGAGTACAACAAGCTGCTGATGAAGCACGCGAGCTTTAAAGAATTTTCGCTCGCGTTAAAGGGCGAAGCGGGCCGCTCAGTTGCCGCAAACTACGGGATGAATCCTGAGCTGGGCAAATATTATCAAACCGCCTGCGAATCATGCGGCCGCCTGAAAGAGGCGGATGACGGGACGTGCAAAGGGTGCGGCAGCGCAAAATTTACAAAAGGAGTCAAAACCCGCCTTGAGGAGCTTTATGATCAGGACGAAAGCCCGGTCAAGCGGCCGCCGTATGTCCACCAGGTGCCGCTTCAGATGATTCCGGGCATCGGACCGAAAACGATCGAGAAGCTGAAGGAGGTCTTCGGAACCGAGATGAACATTCTTCATCATGTGGCCGAAGACGATCTTCTCGGCATGCTGCGTCCGCAGACGGCCAAGCTTCTGATCAAAGCGAGAAAAGGAGACATGGAGCTTGAGGCCGGAGGCGGCGGAACCTACGGAAAAGTAAAAAGGGGATAGAGAGATGGACTGGAAACTGAAATCGTTTGAGGAATTGTCGAAAGAAGAGCTGTATCAAATCGTAAAGCTTAGAATCGACGTTTTTATCGTCGAGCAGGACTGTCCTTACCACGAGCTTGATGATATGGATCAAAAGGCGCATCACTTGTTTCTGGCCGAAGGAAGCGCGATTTTGGCTTATTGCAGACTGTTTCGGAGCGGCTGGGTTTATGATGAAGCATCGATCGGCCGCGTCATCGTCCGCAGCCGGGACAGGGGAAAAGGCCATGCAAAGGCCCTTCTGGACAAAGCGCTCAGCTTTTTGGAAAACGAATGGAAAGAAACGGCGGTCAAGATTAAAGGTCAGGACTATTTGCGTTCATTCTACAGGTCGTTCGGGTTTCAGGAAGTATCGGAAGTCTATCTGGAAGACGGCATCCCTCACGTTGACATGGTCAAAAGCTTTTCCGGCGCCCCAAGGTAACAACGGTTTTTCGTATTTTGGATGCCATCATCAGAACGCGTTTTTTGCCCTTGGCATAACATGTTAAGAACATGTTGAACACGAGGGGGCATAAATGGAATGGACCAGGCAAAGCAAATGTATCTTGAACTGTTAAAAAAAACGGTCTTATTCGAAATTTGGCAGGAGCATGAACGATATATTCCGATCGATGTGCCTGTCCCCGAATCGCTGCAAAAAGAAACCGGATTAAACGATTTGAAAATCGTACGCTGTGTCGTCCCAAATCCGGAATTGCGGAGAACGGGAACAGATTGGCCGCCGATTGCACACAGCATGATCGGCCGGGTGCGGATGAATCACTTGCAAAAGTGCATGGAGACGGTTTTACAGGAAAACATAGCGGGAGACTTTATTGAAACAGGCGTATGGCGAGGCGGAGCCTGCATTTTTATGAAAGGCTTTTTAACAGTTCATGGAGAAGACGGCCGTACGGTATGGGTGGCCGATTCGTTCGAAGGCCTGCCGGCGCCGGATATCGAAAAATATCCCCAGGATACGGGAGACCGCCATCATAAAGTTGATTTTTTAAGGGTGTCTCTGGAGGAAGTGATGCAGAACTTTGAAAAATACGATCTGCTTGATGAAAACGTTCAATTTTTGAAAGGCTGGTTTAAAGACACGCTGCCTGGGGCGCCTATTGAGAGGCTCGCCATTTTACGGCTGGACGGCGATATGTATGAATCGACAATGGACAGTTTGTCCAATTTGTACGAAAAAGTATCAAAGGGCGGTTTTGTCATCATCGATGATTTCTCTTTAAAGGGCTGCCATGCTGCTGTGCTCGATTTCCTTAAAGAACAAGGTCTGGATGAATCGATCCTCGTTTCCATCGATCCTTATTCGGTATATTGGCGAAAACCATAATCAAACGACAAGAGGCTCAACAAAAAGTCGAGCCTTTTTTATATTGAAGATGATTTAAAATACAGCCGCGTATAAACACGTGTCTCTGTATTCGCTTCGATCGTTCGACAGGTCATCGCTTCGCAGCACGGCCTCAAGCTCGAAACCGAGGCGCTCAGCCATTTTTCTGCTTTTCAGATTGAGGCTGTCACAGCATATTTCGAGCCGCTTTGCACCGAGATGACGACGGGCATAATCAATGAGTCCCTGAATCGCTTCTGTCATGTATCCTTGTTCCGCATGTGCGGTGCTGCACCAGTAGCCGATCTCAAACCTCCGGGCTTCCCAGTTCATGCGGTGGAGCCCTGTGCTGCCGACAAATTGGCCTGTTTCCCTATGAAAAATGTGCATCCTCAAGTCTTTGCGCAAAATGAAATCAGCCTGCGCACGCCTGATGTTGATTTTGACTTCGTCTTCTTTTGGTTCCTCTCTTGCAAACGGCATCCACGGTTTAAGATCAGGCAAAGATGTCCGGATCGCGTCGCAAACGGCTATGCCGTCACCGGCCTTCGGCGCCCTGACAAGCAGACGCCTGGTTTGAAAGCTGTCCGGAAAATCCAGCAATATCGGATTCATTGGACTCCTCCCATATCGATTTTGGTCTATTATCCTATAAATATATAAAAAAGTAAATAAATGGATTCGAATCCGAAAAGAAAAAAGCGACAGAAGCCTGGCAGGTAATGACCGGACAAGTTCCAATCCCCGCCAATGTCTTTCAAGCTGCTCCATCTATCAACAGCATAGGGGTATCCCGCTTCCGTGTCATCCCCTGTTCTGCATATTGCAGCGCCGGTCGCCCCGACATGGCATCGGATAAACTGAACAATTGATCCGGGGCTGCCCAACATTCATTACAAGGTGCCCGAAAAATTTTTTGCTTTGCAAGAAACACCCGTCCCTTTTGATCATAGGATAAAAGACCAGGTTACAAGTTTCCCGAAAGGAAATGAAAGCGTTTTCTATATCGGGCAGCCCGGTAAAACATAAGGAGGGATCGATTGTAAATGAAAAAAATCTTATTGGTCTGCGCGGCAGGCATGTCCACAAGCCTCTTAGTCAACAGAATGAAACAGCATGCGGAGCAGCTCGAAGAGGAAATTGAGATTACGGCATTGCCTGTTGCGGAAGCCGGGACGATAGCCGCCGAGGCCGACATCGTTCTGTTGGGCCCGCAGGTCCGCTACCAAAAATCACAGGTTGAATCAATGGCCGGGGACGTTCCCGTGGCCGTGATCGATATGAGGGACTATGGAACCATGAATGGCGAAGCTGTACTGGAAAAAGCTTTGCAGCTGATCAAATAAAAGGAGGGGGTCATTTTGAGCGGATTCATGGAGAAATTTGAACGAACCGTTGAACGATTCTTGGTTCCGATTGCGGCCAGGCTGAATGCACAGCGGCACATTTGCGCAATCAGAGACGCCTTTATTTTATGTTTTCCGATCATCATGGCAGGCTCGATCATCACGTTGCTCAATTTTGCGATTTTGTCTCCGGACGGTTTTATCGCCAACATTTTATTTCTCGATAAATTGTTTCCGAATTTAGCCGATTACCAGACGGTTTTTACGCCCGTTCTGCGGGGATCGCTTGACGTCATGTCCGTTTTTGTCGTATTCCTTGTCGCGCGCAATCTCGCCATTTCATTTCAAGCCGATGAGCTTCTTTCGGGGCTGACGGCAGTGTCATGCTACTTTATCATCTATCCGCCGTATCGGATCATTGACAATGAAAGTTTTTTAACGATGAAATGGCTTGGCGCCCAAGGGCTGTTCGTCGCTTTAATCATCGGCATCATCGTCGGCGAAGTATTCAGCAGGCTCGCCAATTCGAAACGCCTGCAAATTCATATGCCTCCGCAGGTGCCTCCGGCGGTCGCCAGAACGTTTAAAGTGCTGTTTCCGATTATTTTCATCACGATCGGTTTTGCGATCGTAAGCTTCGCTCTTACGTCCGTGACGAAAAACGGGCTTCATGAACTCGTCTATACCTTGCTGCAGGCGCCTTTACGGGATATGGGGACCAACATTTTCACGGTTGTTTTTCTCGGCATTGTCGCCAATTTTTTGTGGCTCTTCGGCATTCATGGGCCGAATACGATCGCGGCAATCAGAGAAACGATTTTTGCAGAAGCAAATCTCGATAATCTTGCTTTTGCAGCGAAAACAGGATCTGCGTGGGACGCTCCGTTTCCGGCGACATGGGCGCTGAATGATGCGTTTGCCAACTACGGCGGCTCAGGGATGACGCTCGGCCTTTTGATTGCGATCTTTATCGCTTCAAAGCGAAGGGATTATAAAGACATCGGTAAGCTCTCAATCGGCCCGGGGCTGTTCAATATTAACGAACCCGTCATTTTCGGCCTGCCGGTTGTGTTGAATCCGATTTTTATGATTCCGTTCATCATCGTGCCGGCCGTCAATACGTCAGTCGGGTATATGTTTATTAGTCTTAAGATCATTCCGCCGATCGCCTATTCCGTTCCGTGGACGACCCCGGGACCGCTGATTCCGTTTCTCGGAACGGGCGGGAACTGGGCCGCGCTTGCCGTCGGATTTCTCTGCCTCGCCATTTCAACGATCATTTACCTGCCGTTTGTAATGGCCGCTAATAAGACGGTGAAAACCGACAGCGGCGGGTAAGCGGAACATCTGAAAACGGTTTTGGGAAGGCAGACGCTTTTTTGCCTTCCTTTTTTAGATAAAACAGTCATGCCGCTCTCTTTTCTCTCATACAATCTATTAAAATCAAAAGCGCGTCTGGGAGGAAGATACATGCGGAAGCACTCGATGAAAGAGCTTATATTTCAGCATATGAAAGACCATCTGTCGATCTATTTATTCGTCTCCGTATTATTTTTAATGGGTGTGATTTTCGGTGCGGTTATTGTCAACAGCATGACGATCAGCCAAAAGGAAGATTTGTTTTATTATTTGAACCAATTTTTTGGACAACTCTCACAAGGAAAAGCGGCAAGCTCAAAAGACATGTTTTTGCAGAGCCTTCTTCACAATATGAAATATCTTGGATTGATGTGGATTCTCGGAATCTCGGTCATCGGCCTGCCCGTCATATTTATCATGGTCTTTTTAAAAGGGATCGTTGTCGGTTTTACGGTCGGTTTTTTAGTGAATCAAATGGGGATCAACGGGTTTTTCCTGTCGTTTGTCTCCGTGCTCCCGCAAAATCTTCTCCTGATTCCGGCATACTTGATCATGGGCACGTGCGCCATCGCATTTTCCATGAGGCTTATCAGACAGCTGTTTGTGAAGAGGAGCCTTACGGAAGCGCCTGTTCACTGGTTCGGCAGATATGCTTTCGTACTCGTTCTGATTCTTGTCATGTCGGTTATATCGTCTTTTCTTGAAGCTTTCCTTTCGCCGCTGTTAATGGAGAAGGTGATCGATTTGATTCAGGCCAAATCAAATTAATTTGTAATCATTATTAAAAAATATTCATTTTGTTTATCAATTTATAATAATTATAGTTGGCTCTCCGCGTTCGTTTTGTTATAATAAGCTAGGTAATGCGGCGTAGGAGGGAAAGTCAATGGAAACACGTATTGATCGAATCAAAAAACAATTGCATTCTTCCAGCTACAAACTCACCCCTCAGCGCGAGGCTACTGTAAGGGTGCTGCTTGAAAATGAGGAAGACCATTTAAGCGCAGAAGATGTATACCTCCTCGTAAAAGAGAAATCTCCTGAAATTGGTCTTGCGACAGTATATCGAACTCTTGAATTGTTAACCGAATTAAAAGTAGTGGATAAAATCAATTTCGGCGACGGCGTGTCAAGGTATGACCTTCGCAAGGAAGGGGCCGCCCACTTCCATCATCATCTCGTCTGCATGGAATGCGGGTCAGTCGTTGAAATCGAAGAAGATTTGCTTGAGGACGTTGAAGACATCATTGAAAAGGATTGGAAATTTAAAATAAAAGATCACAGGCTGACCTTTCACGGAATTTGCCATGACTGTCAGCAAAAAGAAGCCGAGTAAACCGGATGTGCGAGAACCCCTTCAATCTTTCCTGAACGGGTTCTTTTTTGATTCATACGTATAAAACTTGTCTCATTTGGCATAGGTTTTAGTAATCGAATCGATAGAAGGGACCTGAAAAGGAATGAAAATGCTGAAAACGGCCGCTGACATGATCAAAGTGTTTGTGCTGTTTACCGGTTTTACCGTCTTGTTTTATTATGCTATGATATGGATAAATTCAGAGTATGAAAACTATCATCGGTACGATAAACCCGAAGGAGCTGCCCTCAAGGTCGCCTCGATGGACGGGGACGAACGGGACGGCTGGTTTAACCGGTTAATCTTTTTTTATTTAAACGGGGAGTAGGATAGCGTGAAAGTTCATATTAAAGATTTTATCCATTATGCCGTGGTAGAGCGGGGGCTTTCCCATAATACGGTCGTGAGCTATGAACGGGATTTGAACAGCTATGCCGCCTTTTTGGAAGAAAAGGAGGGTTTGAGCTCCCTCAACGAAGTGACAAGGCTGCATATCATCCAGTTTTTAAAGCATTTGAAAGACTCCGGAAAATCCGGAAGGACGATCGCCAGACACCTGGCTTCCATCCGGGCCTTTCACCAGTTTTTGCTGAGGGAAAAAGTGACGGCGCAGGATCCGTCCGTCCACATCGAATCGCAAAAAACGGAGCGGACGCTGCCGAAGGTGCTGTCATTGCAGGAAGTGGAGACCCTTCTTGAGACCCCTAAGCTTGCGACTCCGTTCGGCTATCGTGACAAAGCGATGCTGGAATTGCTTTATGCGACGGGAATCCGCGTCAGCGAGATGATCGAATTGAAGCTTGCCGATGTGCATTTATCGATGGGATTCATCCGCTGCTTCGGAAAAGGAAGAAAAGAGCGGATTGTCCCGCTTGGTGAAGCGGCTTCGCATGCGATCGGGGAATACCTCGAAAAGGCAAGGGGAAAACTTCTTAAGAAAAACACGGAAGACGCCCTGTTTCTGAACCATCACGGCAGACAGATGAGCCGGCAGGGATTTTGGAAAAACCTAAAGAAAATCGCTTTGGAAGCAGGGATTCAGAAGGAACTCACCCCTCATACGCTAAGGCATTCGTTTGCGACGCATTTGCTTGAAAACGGAGCGGATTTGCGGGCCGTCCAGGAAATGCTCGGACATGCCGACATTTCGACGACGCAGATTTACACCCATGTGACAAAGACAAGGCTGAAAGACGTCTATAAGCAATATCATCCCCGTGCATAGCCGCATAAAGGCGAAGCGCGGTTTTTCATTTGCCGGAAAAATTGCGGGAAGTTTCTCACTATTTCCGTTCGTATTGTCAACCGTTGTGTAAACGGTTTATACTTGACTAACAGCGGCATTTATTTCTAGTATGCGAAAACTGGTCAGCTTAAAGATCATATGAAAGAAAAAAGGAGGCCGTCAGAATGCCTGCATATCAATATAACCGCGTTTTTTTAATCGTCATGGATTCCGTCGGAATCGGCGAGGCACCGGACGCTGAAAAATTCAACGACAAAGGGGCGGATACCTTAGGCCACATCGCCGAACATATGGGAGGCATCAACCTGCCGAACATGGCAAAGCTCGGGCTGAGCAACATCCGCCAGATCAAAGGAGTGCCGCGGGCCGAACAACCGCTCGCCTACTACGGAAAAATGAAGGAAGCCTCAAACGGAAAGGATACGATGACCGGTCATTGGGAAATCATGGGGCTGTACATAGACAAACCGTTCCGGGTATTCCCCGACGGTTTTCCGGATGAATTGATCCAGGAACTTGAAAAAAGGTCCGGAAGAAAAGTAATCGGAAACAAGCCGGCTTCAGGGACGGCGATTTTGGACGAACTGGGCGCAGAACATATGGAAACGGGGGCCTTGATCGTATATACCTCTGCTGATTCCGTTCTGCAGATCGCCGCTCACGAGGAAGTCGTTCCGCTTGAAGAGCTGTATCACATCTGCGAAATCGCTCGCGAGCTGACGCTTGACGAAAAATATATGGTCGGCCGCATTATCGCCCGTCCGTTCGTCGGAAATCCCGGCGAGTTTAAGCGGACGCCGAACCGCCATGACTATGCGCTGAAGCCGTTTGACAGAACGGTGATGAATGAAATGAAGGATGACGGTTTTGACGTCATTGCGATCGGCAAAATCTCAGATATTTATGACGGCGAGGGAATCACGGAAGCGCTCAGAACAAAATCGAATATGGACGGGATGGATAAGCTGATTCAGACGCTCGGCCAGGATTTCACCGGCATCAGTTTCGTCAACCTCGTCGACTTTGACGCGCTGTTCGGACACCGCCGCGATCCCGAAGGATACGGAAAAGCGCTTGAAGAGTTCGATGCGCGCCTTCCGGAAGTATTTGAAAAGATGCGTGAAGACGATCTATTGATTATCACCGCCGATCACGGGAACGATCCGATTCACCACGGCACGGACCATACGAGGGAATATGTTCCGCTGCTTGTATACAGCAAAAAGAACGAAAACGCGGCAGAGCTTCCGACCGCTGATACGTTTGCAGATATCGGGGCAACGATCGCCGACAATTTCAAAACGAAAATGCCAAAGTACGGAAAAAGCTTTTTATCCCTGCTTAAATAGGAGGATACGACGTGAAACAGATGATTTCAAACGCTGCTCAATATATTAAAAGCAAGGCAAAACACGAACCGGAAGTCGGTCTGATATTGGGATCGGGACTCGGCGTGCTTGCCGATGAAATTGAAGATGCCGTCCGGATCAAATATGAAGATATTCCGGATTTTCCGGTTTCTACGGTTGAAGGACACGCAGGGCAGCTCGTCATCGGAACGCTGAAAGGTGTGCCGGTCGTTGCGATGCAAGGGCGCTTTCATTTTTATGAAGGCTATCAACTCGATAAAGTCACGTTCCCGGTAAGGGTCATGAAGGAGCTGGGCATCGGCACGCTGATCGTGACGAACGCCGCTGGCGGTGTCAATGAATCGTTCCGTCCGGGCGACTTAATGATCATCTCAGATCACATCAACTATATGGGAACAAACCCGCTGATCGGTCCGAATGATTCAGCGCTCGGCGTCAGATTCCCGGATATGTCGCAAGCTTATGACAAAGAGCTTCGCCGCATGGCAAAGCAAACGGCCGAGGAATTGAACATTCCGGTTCAGGAAGGCGTATACACCGCGGTTTCCGGTCCGTCATATGAAACGCCTGCCGAGGTTCGTTTCCTCAGAACGATCGGTTCTGATGCCGTCGGAATGTCAACCGTTCCGGAAGTTATCGTGGCAAGGCATTCCGGCCTCCGCGTGCTCGGCATTTCCTGCATTTCAAATGCGGCAGCCGGCATTTTGGATCAGCCGCTGTCTCATGATGAAGTCATGGAAGTAACCGAAAAAGTAAAGTCAGACTTTTTGCGCCTCATCAAAGCCGCAGTCGCGAAAATCGGCGAGATAGCGTAACATATGGTACACGTACGAAAGCCAATGCATGGCCGAAGCAAGGACATGCATTGGCTTTTTTGTGTGGGGAGAAATTTTTACCAATCCATTCGTATAAATCCACCTCTATTGGAAAAAATAGAGAGGATTACGAAATGGAGGTCTGGGTGATGAAACGTCATTTATCCACATTGATGATTTTTACGATAATTCTTATGACAGCGCCGGCCGCATTTGCGGAAAAAAGCGATACGAAAACATCGGAGCTTGCCCATGAAGCGAAATCCGCCGTTTTGATCGAGCGGGACACCGGAAAGATCATGTATAACAAAAACAGCCATGAAAAGCTTCCTCCGGCCAGCATGACAAAGGTGATGACCATGCTTTTGATCATGGAAGCTCTTGATGAAGGAAAAATTAAAATGAAAGATAAGGTGAGAACGAGCGAATATGCCGCATCGATGGGAGGTTCGCAGATCTTTCTTGAACCCGGCGAAGAGATGACCGTCGAAGATATGCTGAAAGGCATCGCCATCGGCTCCGGAAACGATGCCTCTGTCGCGATGGCAGAGCATATCGCCGGATCTGAAGAGGAATTTGTAAAAAGGATGAACGAAAAGGCTGCAGAGCTCGGCCTCAAGGACACGTCTTTTAAAAATACGACAGGACTTCCTAAAGAAGGTCACTACAGCACGGCTTACGACATGGCCGTCATGGCGAAAGAGCTGTTGAAATATGATCAAGTCACGAAATTTACGGGAACGTACGAGGATTATTTAAGGGAAAACACCGATAAAAAGTTTTGGCTTGTCAATACAAACCGGCTGATCAAATTTTATCCGGGAGTCGACGGAGTTAAAACGGGATTCACAAATGAAGCGAAGTACTGTTTGACGGCTTCCGCGAAAAAAGGAAATATGCGTGTGATCGCCGTCGTCTTTGGCGCCAGTACGCCGAAAGAGCGAAATGCGCAGGTCACCAAAATGCTCGATTATGCGTTCAGCCAATACAATACCCATCCGATGTATAAGCGGAATGAAGTCATATCCGAATTAAAGGTCAATAAAGGCAGTGAGCAAAAAATCAATCTCGTTACTTCAGAACCGATTTCCCTTTTGACGAAAAAGGGCGAAAACATCAAAGCCGTCAAGAAGGAAATCAAAAAGAAAACGGATATCCAGGCTCCTGTCAAAAAAGGGACCGAGCTCGGCACGCTCGTACTGAAAAAGGACGGAAAAGTGCTGCATGAAAGCCCGCTTGTCGCGGAAAAAGACATGGACAAAGCGGGAATGTGGACATTGTTTAAGCGGACGATGACAAACTGGACGAAGTGGAATGAATAATGCCGAACGGTCACTAGTTTTGTCATGGTGAAGGAATTTAGAAAGCCTGAATCGAAACACTCATTATCCGATTTATATCAAGGAGGAATGAGGATGAGCCTCGGAATCGATTTTAACGTCAAAGAATCCGTGCTTTGTATTCGGTTGACAGGTGAACTCGACCACCATACAGCTGAAACCTTGCGAAACCAGGTGAGCGAACATATGGAACGATACGACATTCGTCATATCGTCTTAAATCTTGAAGAACTTTCGTTTATGGACAGTTCAGGGCTCGGCGTCGTGCTGGGCCGATATAAGGAAATCCAGCAGCTGGGCGGAGAAATGATCGTCTGCGCGATTTCCCCGGCCGTCAAGCGATTATTCGATATGTCAGGGCTGTTTAAAATCATCCGCCTTGAACAATCCGAACAGCATGCGCTTCAAACATTGGGGGTGGCATCATGAAAAATGAGATGAACATCCAGTTTACAGCGCTCAGCCAAAATGAATCGTTTGCACGGGTAACGGTCGCCGCTTTTATCGCTCAGCTTGATCCGACGATGGATGAACTAACCGAAATAAAAACGGTTGTATCAGAAGCGGTCACAAACGCGATCATCCACGGATACGAAAACTCAGGCGAAGGAACCGTGTATATCTCTGTCACACTGGAAGACCATATCGTCTATTTGACGATCCGCGATGAAGGAATCGGGATCACGGATCTGGAAGAAGCACGCCAGCCGCTGTTCACAACGAAGCCAGAACTCGAAAGATCGGGAATGGGCTTTACCATTATGGAGAACTTCATGGATGATATCACGATCGATTCCTCGCCTGAAATGGGCACCACAATACACTTAACAAAGCACTTATCGAAAAGCAAAGCGCTTTGCAATTAAGGGAGATTTGTTATGGATGTGGAGGTTAAAAAAGAACTGAATACCCAGCTTAAAGACCATGAGGTAAAAGAACTGATTAAAAACAGCCAGAACGGCGATCAAAGAGCAAGAGACCTCCTCATAGAAAAAAACATGCGTCTTGTTTGGTCCGTCGTTCAGCGTTTTTTGAACAGAGGGTATGAGCCTGATGACCTCTTTCAAATCGGCTGTATCGGCCTTTTGAAATCGGTTGACAAATTCGACCTTTCCTATGACGTCCGGTTCTCCACCTATGCCGTCCCGATGATCATCGGCGAAATTCAGAGGTTCATCAGAGATGACGGAACGGTTAAGGTGAGCCGTTCGCTGAAGGAGCTCGGCAACAAAATCAGGAGGGCGAAAGACGAGCTCTCCAAGACGAACGGACGAATTCCGACCGTTCAGGAAATCGCCGAACATCTCGGGATCTCTTCCGAGGAGGTCGTGCTGGCCCAGGAAGCCGTCCGTTCGCCTTCGTCCATTCATGAAACGGTATATGAAAACGACGGAGACCCGATTACGCTTCTCGACCAGATCGCCGACCAGTCGGAGGACAAATGGTTCGATAAAATCGCTTTGAAAGAAGCAATCAAGGACCTGGACGAAAGAGAAAAGCTGATCGTCTACTTAAGGTATTACAAGGACAAGACGCAATCAGAAGTTGCCGACCGCCTCGGCATCTCCCAGGTTCAGGTATCCAGGCTTGAGAAAAAAATCTTAAAGCAAATCAAAAACCAGATGGACCACAACGACAGCTAAACAGGCAGTCCCGGATACAAGCCGGCACCCGCGATGGGCCGGCTTTTTTGGTGTGGTAATTTATGGTCATTCATTCCGTACTGAATGATAAATGAAATGAACCTCATACTACAATTATAACCATCATATAGGAAGTGACCCAGATGGAACGTCAAGTTTTTATCAGGCTCCGCCACCGTCTAGTGGCCGATCCGGATGAATTGATCAAGCTCGGAGATATCGCACAGGTGGCGGGCGACCGGCGCTGCAAAAAAAAGCTTGAACAGCTGCCTGTATACAAGGTGAGCAAATCGGATCAAAACTTGGTGGTATTGGACGTGATGAAGGTGATTGAAGCCATACATAAGTCGTTTCCAGACCTTGATGTCCAAACCGTCGGCGGTGCCGAAACCATCGTGGAGGTTCAATATCCAAAACGGGGCTTATCCCCCGTGTTATTCATCGCTGTCTGGCTGCTTTTGTTCGTCGGTGCGGGGCTTACCGTGATGAATTTTCATGAAGATGTCAGCATGAGGGAAGTGCACATCCGGATTTATGAAATGATAACGGGAAAAGAAAACCGCTACCCCTATCTTTTGCAGGTTCCATACAGCATTGGCCTTGGCCTCGGGATGATTTTGTTTTTTAACCACTTATTTAAAAAACGCTTCAACGAAGAGCCCAGCCCCCTTGAAGTTGAGATGTTTAAATATCAGCTCGATTTGGACCAATATGTGGCCCTGCACGAAAATAAAGAAACGACAAAGGATATCCATGATCATTAACGCCATAATGATCATCTTTCTCGGTCTTGCGGGAGGGGTTGCAGTAGGTTCCGGCTTTGTCGCTTTTCTCACGGTGCTGGGCATCATTCCGAGGCTGATGCAGCTGACAAAAACGAGAGTGTATATCCAGGCATACGAATGGGCCGTCATTGCCGGCGCCGTCTTCGGAGGATGGGAGTCGCTGAATATGAACCGCTTTTTTTTATCGAAATGGTTCATGATTCCGATCGGTCTTTTCGCGGGCTTGTTTATCGGAATGCTTGCGGCCGCTCTTACGGAAGTGCTGAACGTGCTGCCGATTTTGGTCAAACGGATCGGCATGGGGGACAGGATTTTAATTTTATTGATGGCCATTGTCTTCGGAAAGATTATCGGATCTTTATTTCAATGGCTGATCTTTGTTCATTTGTCATAAAAGGAGGATGTTCATGTCAAGCTTAAAAGATAATTATCAGTCTAAAGTGAAAACGTATCAGCCCACTCCGCCTTATGTGCTGAACTGTTTAAAAGCGTTTCTCGTCGGCGGGCTGATCTGCATGATCGGCCAGGCGTTCCAAAACTTTTACATGGCCGTTTTTCATTTTGATGAAAAAACAGCGGGAAATCCGACGGTCGCCACGCTTATTTTAATATCTGCCCTGTTAACAGGGCTCGGAGTTTACGACAGAATCGGGCAGTTCGCCGGCGCCGGTTCGGCCGTTCCGGTGACGGGATTTGCCAACAGCATGGCGAGCGCGGCGCTCGAGCATAAAAGCGAAGGATATGTCCTCGGCGTCGGCACGAACATGTTTAAACTCGCCGGAAACGTGATCGTCTTCGGCGTTGTCGCAGCGTATATTGTCGGAATTATCCGCTACGCTTTTGACAAGCTGTTTTAGGAGGAAGATGTCATGAAAACAACGGGAAAGCAAACATGGGTGTTCCAAAACCCGCTGTTTGTCAATTCAAGCGGCACAGCGGTTGGTCCAAAGGAAAAGCAGGGTCCTTTAGGACATTTATTTGATCAAACATACGATGACATGCACTGCAACCAAAAAAATTGGGAAATGGCCGAGCGCAAGCTGATGGAGGATGCGATCGAATCAGCATTGACTAAACAAAACCTGAAAAAGGATGACATCGACATCTTTTTGGCAGGCGACCTGCTCAATCAAAATGTGACCGCCAACTTTGTGGCAAGGCATTTGAAGCTTCCGTTTCTTTGTTTATTTGGGGCCTGCTCCACTTCAATGGAAGCGATTGCGCTCGGTTCGGCGCTGATTGACGGCGGCTTTGCAAAACGCGCCCTTGCTGCGACGAGCAGCCACAATGCAACGGCTGAACGGCAATTTCGCTATCCGACGGAATACGGCGGGCAAAAGCCAGGCACCTCAACCTCTACTGTAACGGGAAGCGGAGCGGTGGTGCTCAGCCAACATCCGGGCGGGATCAAAATCACGAGCGCGACCATCGGAAAGGTCATCGATTTTGGAATCACCGATTCGCAGGACATGGGATCAGCGATGGCACCCGCTGCCGCCGATACGATCAAACAGCATCTCGAGGATCTCGGGCGCACTCCGGATGATTACGATTTGATCCTTACCGGCGATCTTTCCGGCGTAGGAAGCCCGATTGTAAGGGATCTGTTAAAAGAAGAAGGGATTCGTGTCGGCACAAAGCACAATGACTGCGGGCTAATGATCTATACGCCCGATCAGCAGGTGTTTGCAGGAGGAAGCGGATGCGCCTGCTCGGCTGTCGTCACCTTCGCCCATATTTTTAAAGAAATCGAAGCGGGAAGATTAAACAGGGTGCTTGTCGTAGCCACGGGTGCACTCTTGAGCCCGACCGTTGTTCAGCAGAAGGAGTCGATTCCGTGCATCGCCCACGGCGTTGTATTCGAACGGGCCGAAGGAGGGAACGCGTAATGGAATACATCATTGCGTTTATCGTCGGCGGCTTGATTTGCGTGGTCGGACAGCTCCTGCTCGATGTATGCAAAATGACGCCGGCGCATGTCATGTCAACCTTTGTCGTAGCAGGAGCGATCCTGGACGGCTTCGGCATCTATGACCGGCTCATCGAGTTTGCCGGGGCGGGCGCGACCGTGCCGATCGTCAGCTTCGGGCATTCCCTGTTGCACGGCGCGATGCACCAGGCTGAAGAGCACGGTTTTATCGGAATCGGAATGGGGATATTTGAGCTGACGTCCGCCGGTATATCCGCTGCCATTTTATTCGCTTTTCTCGTGGCTGTGATTTTTAAACCGAAAGGATAAGGAACAATGACAGCAAAACGCAAAGTCATTTTGGTAACAGACGGCGATATCTATGCTGCAAAATCGATTGAATATGCGGCAAGGCAGATCGGCGGCCGCTCGATTTCCCAGTCGATGGGAAACCCGAGCGTGAAAACGGGCCCCGAGCTCGTATCGATGATTCTTGAAACGCCGCATGATCCCGTGTTTGTAATGTTTGACGATTCCGGCCTCCAAGGGGAAGGACCTGGAGAGACGGCGATGAAGTATGTGGCTGCACACCCTGATATTGAGGTGCTCGGCGTCATCGCCGTCGCTTCGAAAACCCACTACGCGGAGTGGACAAAAGTAGATGTGTCGATTGATGCGGAAGGGGAGCTGACGGAGTTTGGAGTCGACAAGTACGGAGTCAGGGAATTTGATGTCAAACGAATGAGCGGAGATACGGTTTACTGCCTTGACCAGCTTGATGTGCCAATCGTCGTCGGAATCGGCGATATCGGAAAAATGGGCAGGAAAGACGATGTAAAAAAAGGGTCGCCGATCACAATGAAGGCGGTCGAGCTCATTTTAGAAAGGAGCGGGTATGATGAGTGCACAGGAAAAAGAGAAGACAAGAGTATTCCATGATCCTTCTAAGAATGAGTCATTTTTCAAACAGCGGGTCGGGATGGGAGAAAGTTTTGACCTCGGAGTCAGGAAGGTGTTTGTCCTCGACCGGGAAATCCAGATTTACTATGTAAACGGATTGTGTGATACGCAGTACATCATTCACCTGCTGAGGGAACTGGTTCATTTGAACGATTCGGAAAAAGAATCAGGCGAAGCCGAAGATATCGTTGAAAACAGGCTGCTGAACCAACAGGTGTCAAAAGCGAAAACGCTTGATGAAGCGGTCGACCAAGTACTGTCAGGACTGGTCGCTATCATCGTCGAGGATGCGGGCTTTGCTTTTATCGTCGATGTCAGAAGCTATCCCGGAAGGACGCCGGAAGAGCCCGACACAGAGAAAGTCGTCCGCGGAGCAAGAGACGGACTCGTCGAAAGCATTATCGTCAACACAGCCTTGATCAGACGGAGAATCAGGGACGAACGGCTCAGGTATAAAATGCTTCATATCGGAGAACGCTCCAAAACGGATATTTGCCTTTGTTATTTGGAAGATGTAGCAGACCCCGATCTTGTTGGCATATTAAAAAAAGAAATCGAAAATGTAAAAATCGACGGTTTGCCGATGTCTGACAAATCGGTTGAAGAATTCATCGTCGGGCAGGGCTTTAACCCTTTTCCGCTCGTCAGGTATACGGAAAGAGCCGATGTTGCCGCAAGCCACATCTTGGAAGGGCACGTCATTATTATTGTTGATACGTCGCCGAGCGTCATCATTACGCCGACTACACTGTTTCATCATGTCCAGCATGCGGAAGAGTACAGACAGGTACCGGCCGTGGGAACGTTTTTACGCTGGGTCCGCTTTTTCGGCATTCTGGCATCGACGTTTTTGCTGCCGCTGTGGATGCTGTTTGTCATTGATCCTTCGCTTCTACCGGAAAATTTGAGATATATCGGCTTAAACAAGGACTCCCACATCCCGATTATTATGCAGATTTTTTTAGCTGACCTTGGGGTCGAATTTTTAAGAATGGCGGCCATCCATACGCCGACGCCGCTTTCGACAGCCATGGGCTTGATCGCCGCCGTCTTAATCGGAGACATCGCGATCAACGTCGGCCTGTTTTCTCCTGAAGTCATTTTATACGTCTCGCTGTCTGCCATCGGAACATATACGACGCCAAGCTATGAGCTAAGCCTGGCGAACAAAATGGTGAAGCTCTTTATGCTCATATTGGTGGCGCTGTTTAAAGTGGAAGGGTTTGTCATTGGATTTACGATCTTAACGATGATCATGGTCTCGATCCGTTCTTTGGAGACGCCGTATCTTTGGCCGTTTCTCCCGTTTAACGGCAAAGCGTTTTGGAACGTTCTCGTGCGCACTTCTGTTCCGGGAGCCAAAGTCAGACCGAGCATCGTTCATCCGAAAAACAGGGTCAGACAGTGAGTCGTATCTTTCGAGGCTAATCAAGCCTCTTTTTCTTGTTTACGGGTGATATCTCTGCGTATAAGGCTGCATGCCTCTGTATTCATTGGCCGATATAGCAACGGCACGCAGGCTGCAAACATTGTTTGGCCTTCTGATGGGATAGGCGATATACAGCATTTCCCGGCCGTAAGGGTCAATGGCTGATGAATGGAGGAAAACTTCTGTTCCTCTGCGCCAGTATCTCGTATTCGCCGGAGCCGTAATGATTTGCCCTTCGAACGGCTCATAAATTCTATAGTCATACGCGCCGTCATCATAAGAATGGTCCGTAACATCAGAATGTGTATAAGGATAAAAATCTTGATACATACGAAAAACCTCTTTTCATCGTTTTTCTTGGCTTTATGCTTATGTATATATGCAGGTTAATGCCCAGCCGTATAGGCAAAGTCCTAGGTCAGCCGCTTTTATTTTTTCATGTGCAGGAATGTTGCTGATGCCTATTTCTATCAATTGCGGTTTTCTGTTATGCTATAAAAAATAGATGTTGGCTGCAGATTCACTGTCAAATGTAAATTAAGAAAATTTGAACAAAATGATGGTTTAGATTTTTGGACGAAATGTTATAATACACAATAAGAAATTGTAATACATTAAGCGAAAAAGATGTATCGGGCAGTGATCCGGACTGTCCCTTCCACTTTTGTAGATAGAGAAAGAGGGAATGACAATTGTTTTTACACGGTACAAGCAGACAAAATGAAAACGGACATCTCGAAATCGGAGGTGTCGATGTTTTATCATTGGCAGAAAGATATGGAACTCCCCTTTACGTATACGATGTCGCTTTAATACGGGAACGCGCCAGAAAGTTCCAGGAAGCTTTCAGGGAAGCCGATTTGAAGGCGCAAGTCGCATATGCAAGCAAAGCGTTTTCTTCGGTTGCGATGATTCAGCTGGCCGAAGAAGAAGGGTTGTCATTGGACGTTGTATCAGGAGGGGAGCTTTTTACAGCGATCAAAGCAGGGTTCCCTCCGGAACGGATTCACTTTCATGGAAACAACAAAAGTCCGGAAGAGCTGCAGATGGCGCTTAACCATAACATAGGCTGCATTGTGCTGGATAATTTCCATGAGATTTCGATCACGGAGGAGCTCTGTAAGCATGCGGGACAAACTGTGGACGTTTTGCTCAGAATCACCCCCGGTGTCGAGGCGCATACGCACGATTATATTACGACGGGGCAGGAAGATTCGAAATTCGGCTTTGACCTGCATAACGGACAGGTGGAACAAGCGATTGAGCGGGTTCTTCAGTCACCTGCTTTCCATTTGCTCGGCGTGCACTGCCATATCGGTTCGCAAATCTTTGATACCGCGGGATTTGTACTTGCGGCAGACAAAATATTTGAAAAGCTTGCGGAGTGGAGAGACGCCTATTCTTATACTCCGAAAGTGCTGAACCTCGGGGGCGGCTTCGGCATCCGCTATACAAAAGAGGACGAACCGCTCGCCGCCGATCATTACGTCAAAAAAATCATTGAAGCGGTCAAAGCAAACGCCGAGCATTTCGGCTTTAACATGCCGGAAATCTGGATTGAACCCGGCAGATCGCTTGTCGGGGACGCAGGAACGACGCTTTATACGATCGGTTCGCAAAAACAAGTGCCAGGCATTCGCAAATATGTGGCGGTCGACGGGGGCATGAACGATAATATCAGACCGGCGCTTTACGAAGCGAAGTACGAAGCAGCGCTGGCGAACAGAATGGATGCTGCCTGTGATGACACGGTATCTATAGCGGGTAAATGCTGTGAAAGCGGCGATATGCTCATTTGGGATTTGCAAATCCCAAAAGCAAAAGACGGCGACGTTCTGGCCGTATTCTGTACAGGCGCTTACGGCTACAGCATGGCCAACAACTACAACCGCATCCCGCGCCCTGCCGTCGTGTTTGTCGAAGACGGGGAAGCGCAGCTTGTCATTCAGCGGGAGTCATATGAGGATTTGGTCAAACTCGACTTGCCGCTGAAATCGAAAGTGAAACAATCGTAAAAGAATAGTGAAAGCCTGCAGGGACAAATCCTGCAGGCTTTTTTTATGATGACCGGAATTTGGCGGGCTGATGGAACGCCTTTTTTTATATCAAAAAGCTGCCGGGATCGTAGTCTCGGGCAGCAAGGCTTTATTTATGAACCAACTTTTTCCGCTTGGCGCATTCGCTTTTACTGTATGCTCTTTTTGCCTGTGATCGGTAATTTTAATGATGTAAATATACCGGCCGCTTTCTTTTTTCAGCTCAGATGATTTCACCGTGCCTTTGCATGTTTTTAGCGCGACTGAATGAGCTGTATGTCTTGTTTCACCACTTTGCCGCTCTCGCCGTTTACTTTTACAGAATGCGCATTGCCGTCTTGTCCAGGATGTTGATAAACCCCGTTTTTAAGTTCTGCAGATTTGCATTTCATTAAAGTGATGGAATGGGCTTTTGTTTTTGAAATGGCGACTTGTTTTTTTGGGACACGTTCTTTCAAATCCGCTTGCCAAAAGAATTCAGCACTTCCTGGGGAAAGGAAGTGTTTTTTTTATGAAAAAAGAACAGGTTCTGTATAGAACAGCATACAGGATAATTGTATATAATATTGGGAATTTAACAAAAACTTAATAAAGGAGATGGTTCAACTTATGATTCAAAGGAAGCAAGATGCTGTGTATTCCGAAGTAGAGGCGGGGTAGATGAAACCGACCAAAGTATCCCTACCCCGCCGTATGCTCCAATGCCTGAAGCAATGTGTTGATTGTAACACAGCAAACTGTTTTACATCAATAAACAGTTTTGTGAATATTTTCTTAATTCCTTTTGTGATTTTGATCCCGTCTTTTGCACTGGCTCATGACGGAGGGCCGACTGTGCTCTCCGACGATAAATATGCAAATTTCGAGGAGTTAAAACAAAATGAAGATCCTTCAGTATACCGAATCGCGACAAAGCAAGCAGGCAGCACGATGTTGATCTTGGCCATTCACGGCGGCGGAATCGAGCCTGGAACAAGCGAAATTGCAAACGAACTCTCGCGCACGTATTCCATGTATTTGTTTGAAGGATTGAAATTATCGGGGAATTCAAGCCTCCATATTACGAGTACCCATTTTGATGAACCGGGGGCGCTTGAGATGGCCGCCGGGCATCAGTATATTTTGTCGCTTCACGGATACTATGCTGAAGACCGCAATATCAAAGTGGGCGGCACAGACCGCAATAAAATGAGCAAATTGGTTGATGAATTGCATCAAGCAGGCTTTGCCGCCGAAATGCTTGGGCCAGGTGACAAATATGCGGGAACGAGCCCTGATAATATTGCCAACAAATCGATAACAGGTTTAAGCATTCAGCTCGAAATGAGCACAGGTTTTCGAAAGTCTCTGTTTGATACGTTTACATTAAAGGACAGAGCCTTGACGCAAAATGAGGACTTTTACCGGTTTACGGAGGTTCTGTCGCGGTTTATCAAGGACCATTACGACCCCCTTCACGCCTGACGCCCGCCAATGAAGAAAACACCCCCTTATGAGAGGAGGTGTTTTCCGTGTTCATTACCCGTTTGATTCTGTTGTTCCGCCTCCGGTAAATATGGAAACGATCGCGTTCCAGAGGGAGACAAAGAAATCGATCACTTGTTGAATGAAGTTTTTGCCTTCATCAGAGTTGATGAAGTTCGCAATTTTGTCTTTCGCTTTGTTGAGCTGGTCTCCAACCTGATTCCAGTCAATATTGATGTTTTTCATATTGTCGAATAAAGAGATAAGCGACTGCTTTTGGTCGTTCGTCAGTGTTACGTTTAATTCGGAAGCAGCCTGATCAATCTTTTTCTCCAATTCGTCCTGGGATTGCGGGACGCCGTTTTTCGCGATATCTTCTTTGACTTTTGCCATTAACGCTGACGCGTTTTCATCGCCGATTTTTTGGCCGAGCTTGGACGTGGTGACAAGCTCTTCATTGGCGACCTTTTTAACGTCGTCCGGAATTTTTTGATCAGATGATGTTTCATAAGCTTTCATTAACCCGGTCAGCGCAGCCGTTCCGGATACTTTAAACGGAGCGGTCACGTAAACTTTTGCATCCTTGACCCCGGCCGTCATCAGCGCGTTTAAATACATTTCATCCGTAATCTTGCCGATATTGTTTGTTTTGACTTCCAAACCGCTGCCTTCTTTTGCGACTGTAATCGATGAAGAAGAAATCGCTCTCGTTCCGATATCTGCTTTTGGTATATAATCTCCTAAATATTTATGCTCCTCAGCATTCGTCACCTCAATAATTGTCGCATTTTCAGGCGCATTCATTTCGTTCAGCACTTTTTGTCTGTCTTGAGCTGACAAGTCTTTACCGAGTGTAATGATCACGTCTCCAACTGCGGAGTCAGCATAGCTTATCTGCGGCATGATAAGCAGAAACAATGCTGTACAAATTCCAAGTATTGATTTTTTCAAGCTGTATGCCCTCCTTAAAAATGCAGGCTTCAGGCAGAAGATTGCTGTTCGTTTTGGGGAGAAGCCTGCCGGAACGATACCTTTATTCGCGATTCGTTCCGACAATATAGACGGATGAAAAGAGCGGGAGGTTTCAATTAAAATTTGCCTTTTTAATAGATTGAGAGTCCGGGGTTTAGCCATGCTCCTTTTGAAGTTGGCTCAGTGATTCCCTTCTATGCTATAATGAGCCTTGTGAAAACGAAAGGAGAGAATCATGATGGCTAAAAAAGGATACATACAATTAACAAACGGCAAAAAAATCGAGTTTGAATTATATCCGGAGGCAGCTCCAGGCACTGTCGCCAACTTTGAAAAACTTGCAAACGAGGGCTTCTATGACGGCCTGAAATTCCACCGCGTCATCCCGGGCTTCGTCAGCCAAGGCGGCTGCCCGTACGGTAACGGAACTGGCGGGCCGGGCTATACGATTAAATGCGAAACAGAAGGGAATCCCCATAAACACGAAGCCGGTTCTCTCTCTATGGCACATGCCGGAAAAGATACAGGCGGCAGCCAATTCTTTATCGTGCACGAACCGCAGCCTCACTTAAACGGCGTTCACACCGTTTTCGGAAAAGTCACCTCCGGCTTTGAAGCGGTCACTTCAATGGAGCAGGGGCAAGGAATGGAAAAAGTCGAAGTATTCGACGCATAAGGTAAGAAACAGTCCGCAGGTTGCGGGCTGTTTTTTTGCTGATGAACGGCGGATTCTCAAGTTGCCTTGACAAATAAGGCTCTATGTACCCTCACCGAACAGATTTTGATCAGCCTCGTAAATAAAAACAATTCTTATCAAAAAACAATTGTAAAAAAATGTCCCTTTATGTAAAATATATTCATCGATGCGCTGCATAAAGAACGTCAACTTGCTAAATGAAAGGGGCGGAAGGATTGGCTGTAAAAATTCCATCGGCGTCAGTAGGGGTTAAAATCAATGATTGGTATAATGCAATACGCAAATTCAATGTAACGGACGCGGAAATGCTCAAGGCAGAAATTGAGCGCGACATATTCCGTATGGAAGAAGATCAGGATTTATTATTGTATTACGCCTTAATGGAATTCAGACATAGAATCATGCTTGACTATATTAGACCTCTGGAAGAAGAAAAAGTTTCATCAGAATTTTCTGAAATATTAAAAGATATCGAAGATAAACAAGGCAAGCTGACGGGTTTGCTTGACTATTATTTTAACTTTTTCAGAGGGATGTACGAATATAATAACCATGACTATATTAAAGCAATCTCCTTCTACAGGCGTGCAGAAAAGAAGCTCCTGCATGTGGAAGACGAAATCGAAAGAGCGGAATTTCATTTTAAAATGGCTGAAATCTTTTATCATATGAAGCAAAGCCATGTGTCAATGAACTATGCGCTCCAAGCCATTGAGACGTATCAGGCGCATGAGACTTACAAAGTGCGGAGAATTCAATGTGAATTTGTGATTGCCGGGAACTACGACGATTTGGAATCGAGCGAAAAAGCACTGCCGCATCTTGAAAACGCCCTGAAGCTTGCCCGGGAAGAAGGCCAGCGGATTTTAGAAGGACATACTTTTTATAATTTGGGAAACTGCTATTACAAGATGAGGAAAGCAGATCAAGCAGCTGAATACTTTCACAAGGCTGTTGTGATTTATAAAGAAGAGACTTCTGATATTCTCCCAAAAGCATGTTTCAGTCTTGCCCTTGCGTATTTTAAGCTAAAGCAAAACGAACAGGCTCATGACATGTTTAACGAAGGCTTTAGAATCGCTCAACAATCAAATGATCCGATATATATATCAAAATTTCATTTCTTACAAGCTATATATATAAATGAAGACGGTATGGACTCATTATCGGAGACTTTTCAGCTGATGGAGTCAAGAAAAATGTATCCGGACATAGAAGACCTGGCTTTAGAAGCGGCTGAATACTATAATGAAATTGGGCGTTTGAGCGATTCGGTTTATTTCTATCAAATCGTATTCAACGCCCGCAAACAAATCAAAAAAGGGGACTGGTCGTATGAAGTCTAAGCTGTTGTTAACCGCCGCTGCTTCAGTCATTGGATTGTCTTTAACAAGTCTTGCGCTATCGGCAAAGACAGAAGATGTGAACACGGCAGAAAGAAATGTGACATCTAATACATCCCCGGTTCAAATCGCTGAAAGGAACGTAACATCGAAGCCATCCGCCCCGATTCAAACAGCGGAAAGAAACGTAACATCGAAACCGTCTGCACAGATTCAAACCGCAGAAAGAAATGTGACATAAAGGCATTTGACAGGAAAAAACGGCAGTGCTTCGCAGGCGGAGCACTGCTTTTTCGCTTTCAGTTTTCGGCGCGACACGCATAATTCATAAAGTGTGAGAACATTATAAAGTTACTATAAGATCAAGGAGGAAAGAGAATGGCATTAGTCCCTTATGATCCATTTAAACATTTGAATACCGTCAGAAGGGAATTTGATCGGATGTTTGCGGATTTTCCGGCAACTTTCGGAGGGGAACACGGCTTTGGCGATATTCGGGTAGACGTGCACGAAACTGAAAGTGAAATCGTAGCTTCCTGCGATATTCCCGGGCTCGAAAACAAGGAAGATGTTCATATTGATGTCGAAAACAATATGCTGCATATCAGCGGCTCAGTAAACAGATCAAACGAAATAAAAGAGGAAAACATCCACCGGAAAGAACGGTTTGTCGGGCGTTTTCACAGGTCGGTCACGCTGCCTGAACCCGTCTCGACTGAAGGGATCAAAGCGTCCTATAAAAACGGGGTGCTGGAAGTAAGAATGCCGAAAGACACGCAGGAGCTGAAAAAAAGAATAGACGTCGAATTTCATTAAGATGAGATCCCTTGAGTCAGAAATCTTTTTTTTGAAACAAATAGCAGAAACACTCGTATATTGTTAGAAGAAACCGAATCATGTTTATAATAAATCAAAACGAAAAGCGGCAAACGACATAGGTCTTTGGTTTTAATTAAATCGATGAGTCTTTTGGCATGCTTAGGTATCGGAAAAAGGAGGCCGTTTCTGATGAGCAAGAAAAGTTCTTAAAGATTCCTGGTAACCGTCAGAAAAGGGACCGTCCTATATAGGCGGGGATGAAGCCGTTCATTTTATTTTTGGAAATTATATCATCTTTTTGTCGCGATTTTTATCTTGTTTTACCATGTGCCCCGGAAAACAGAATGTACATTCGTAGGTTATTAGGAGTATTTCGAGGGGAAATGAAACGATTTGGCTTCATTTTGCGTTATACTTAAAAACCACGTATTTTCCGTCTGAAACGAATATGTTTTGATTTCATCAATTGAAGGGGAAAAACATATAGATAGTTCAGAACGTGTTCTGGAGGTTTTGATCATGGGGAAAATAAGAGTCAAGCTTACAATCCTGCTTGTGTTGGCGGCTGTCTTGGCAGGAGGCTTTTATTATTTAAAAAACGGAAGTATGAAAGATGTTTCGACGGCGCTCAGCCAAACGGTTTCATCTGAAGAAAAAAACTATACCGTTTACGAATATAAAATCACTAAGATCGATGGAACGGAGTATCAAGGAATTTCGGATAACGGCACAAAGATTATCTTTAATTCAAAAAATCTTGATCAAAAGCTGTCCGACATTAAAGAAGGAGACAAGGTAAAGGCTTACTTCAGCAATGCTAACAGAATTGACGGGTTGATCAGAGTCGTCAAAGTCACAAATTAACTCCCCTTGCCGCAAGGGGAGTTTTTATATGGCAGATTTGTTTTCATTGCAATTTGAATTTTCTGCGGCTATAATACGCATAAGGACAAGAAAATATCGATTGTATCCTTCGGGGCTGGGTGGAAATCCCGACCGGCGGTAGTAAAGCGATTACGCTTTAGAGCCCGTGACCCGCTTTTGCTTATGCAGGCGGTGGATTCAGTGAAAAGCTGAAGCCGACAGTGAAAGTCTGGATGGGAGAAGGATGATGAAAACTATGTAAAAAAACTGTAGCGCATAGTTTTATTTCTCATGCATGAAAATCAGACCCCGGAACGAATATTCCGGGGTTTTTTGTGTGATGCTTAAAAGAAGGGAGGGAATACGATGACTGATGAGCACTATATGAATCTCGCATTAGAGCTTGCAAAGCAGGGCGAGGGCCAGACGCGCGCAAACCCGCTTGTCGGAGCGGTCGTCGTCAAAGACGGACAGATCGTCGGAATGGGCGCGCATTTAAAATACGGCGAAGCGCATGCCGAGGTGCATGCCATTCAAATGGCGGGCCGGCATGCAGAGGGAGCGGTGATATACGTCACGCTTGAACCGTGCAGCCATTACGGGAAAACGCCGCCTTGTGCCGAGCTGATTATTCGCTCCGGTTTGAAGAGAGCGGTTGTTGCAGCCGAAGACCCGAATCCCCTTGTATCGGGAAGGGGAATCAGCATGCTGAAAGAAGCGGGGATCGAAGTCGCAACAGGCGTTCTCAAAGAACAGGCGGAAGAGCTGAATGAAAAATTCATGCATTTTATGCGGACGGGAATGCCGTATGTCACGCTGAAAGCCGCGGTAAGCCTCGATGACAAAACCGCCACGGTAACCGGTGACAGCAAATGGATCACCTCAAAAGAAGCCAGGCTGGATGCACACGCATACCGGAAAAATCATCAAAGCATTTTAGTCGGCGTAGGCACCATCAAAGCGGATGACCCGAGTCTGACATGCCGCCTGCCCGATACGGCACATCAGCCGGTCCGTGTAATCCTTGACACGAATTTGACGATCCCGCCTGGCGCGAAAGTCATTCATGACAAAGCAGCGCCTACTTGGATTTATGCAGGCGCCAATGCCGATCCCGAAACCGTCCGGTCTCTGGAAGACAAAGGCGTTCGGGTCACTGTGCTGGACACGGAGACGATTTCCGTGCGGGATGTGCTTTTGCACCTGGCGGAAAACGGCATCACATCGGTGTATGTCGAAGGAGGATCAACCGTTCACGCAAGCTTTGTCAAAGAAAGGCTTTATCAAGAAATCATCTTCTATCTTGCCCCAAAATTAATCGGAGGGCTCTCTTCTCCCAGCGCCATCTCCGGTGAAGGCTTTCAATCGATGAAAGATGTCCCCTTATTACGATTCACATCCATAACCAAAATCGGCCGGGATTTGAAACTTTCGGCAAAACCTTTAACAGAATAGGGTGGTGACCCATGTTCACAGGCATCATTGAAGAAATCGGAACGATCAAAGACATGAGAAAGACGGGAAACGCCATGTCTTTAGTCATTGCATCGAGAAAAGTGACCGAGGATGTCAAGCTTGGTGACAGCATTGCGGTCAACGGAGTCTGCCTGACCGTCACCGGCTACAAAAAAGATCAGTTCACAGCAGATGTCATGCTTGAAACGCTGAAAGCAACATCGCTCGGCGCTTTAAAAATCGGAAGCTCCGTCAATCTTGAAAGAGCCATGGCAGCAAACGGCCGCTTCGGCGGGCATATGGTGTCGGGGCATGTTGACGGCACAGCTTCCATTGTAAGGATAGAAAAAGCGGAAAACTCCATATACTATGATTTAAAACTGGACCCCGAGCTTGCCGAAATGCTCGTTTTGAAAGGCTCAATCGCTGTTGACGGCGTAAGTTTGACGATATTCGGCTTGACGGACGATGAGGTTACAGTTTCGCTCATTCCGCATACGCTTGACGAAACGATTTTTTCCGAAAAAAAGGTCGGAAGCATCGTCAATGTTGAGTGCGACATGATCGGCAAATACATCTACCGGTTTCTCCATCGGGCAAAGGAAGAAAAACAGACGAAAACAATCACTGAAACGCTTTTAAAGGAAAACGGGTTTTAAACGAAAGGAGGAGCGGCTTATGTTTCATACAATTGACGAGGCCATACACGAACTGAAACAAGGTAAAGTCATCATCGTCGTCGATGATGAAGACCGAGAGAACGAAGGCGATTTCGTCGCGCTGGCTGAACACGCAACACCGGAGGTAATCAACTTTATGGCGACTTGCGGCAGGGGGTTGATCTGTGCGCCGCTCAATGAAGAGATCGCTTCAAGGCTCGACCTGCATCCGATGGTGGACGAGAATACCGACTCCCACCACACCGCTTTTACGGTCAGCGTCGATCACCGCGATACAAAGACAGGAATCAGCGCCCAGGAACGGTCATTGACCGTAAGAGCCCTTATCGATAGACACGGGCGTCCCGAAGATTTTAAAAGACCCGGCCATATCTTCCCGCTGATTGCGAAAAAAGGCGGGGTATTAAAAAGAGCAGGGCACACGGAAGCGGCGGTCGACCTCGCCGAGGCATGCGGTTCCGTACCTGCAGGCGTGATTTGTGAAATCATGAATGAAGACGGCACGATGGCAAGGGTTCCCGAATTGAAGAAAATCGCCGATCAGCACGGTTTGAAAATGATTACGATCAAAGATTTAATTAAGTACCGCTACAGCAAGGGAACGCTGATCAACCGCGAAGTAAGCATTACACTTCCGGCGGATTTCGGGACGTTCAAAGTGTTTGGCTACACGAACGACATCGATCAAAAAGAGCATATCGCCCTTGTAAAAGGCGATGTCCCGTTTGGCGATGAGCCGGTGCTTGTCCGCGTCCATTCAGAGTGCCTGACAGGCGATGTGTTCGGTTCGCACCGCTGTGACTGCGGTCCGCAGCTTGCTGCAGCGCTTTCGCAAATTGAAAAAGAAGGGCGCGGTGTGCTCGTTTACTTAAGACAGGAAGGGCGCGGCATCGGCCTGATCAATAAGCTGAAGGCGTACAAGCTTCAGGAAGAAGGGTATGACACGGTCCAGGCGAACGAACAGCTCGGTTTTCTGCCCGATTTAAGAAATTACGGAATCGGCGCCCAAATATTGAGGGATCTCGGCGTGAAAAACATGAAGCTTTTGACGAACAACCCGAGAAAAATCGCAGGGCTTGAAGGATACGGCTTGACGATTGCTGACAGAATACCGTTGCAGATGGAAATGAATAAAGATAACGAAAACTATTTGAAAACGAAAAAAACAAAATTAGGTCATTTGCTTCATTTTTAATATAAAAACATTCACAAAAAAGGACGGGATTCATATGAATAAAATTGAAGGTCATGTAATTGGAACAGATTTGAAAATCGGTATCGTTGTTTCAAGATTCAATGATTTTATTACGAGCAAACTGTTAAGCGGGGCGGAAGATACGCTGATCAGACACGGGGTCAAATCAGAGGACATTGATGTTGCTTGGGTTCCCGGCGCGTTTGAGATTCCATTGATCGCAAAAAAAATGGCTGAAACGAAAAAGTACGACGCCGTGATCACCCTCGGAACGGTGATCAGAGGTGCGACAAGTCATTATGATTATGTGTGCAACGAAGCGGCAAAAGGAATTGCGCAGAGCAGCATGTCAACGGGCATTCCGGTCATCTTCGGCGTGCTGACGACAGATACGATCGAACAGGCTGTTGAACGGGCTGGAACAAAAGCCGGAAATAAGGGCGCCGAAGCCGCCGCAGCGGCGATTGAGATGGCGAACCTGACCCGGTCGCTTCATTAATTTCCCGAAAAAGAGTTTAAAAAGGTTATAAAAATGTTTATAATGTGATGTGAAGCGACCAGCCTTCGTTAAGATCCACATTTTGATATATTGAGGGGTATTTATGTTAATTCGTTATAAAAAGTCATTCGAAAAGATTGCGATGGGTCTCCTTTCGTTCATGCCGAATGAGAAGGACGTCAAGCAGCTTCAGCAGACAATGAAAGACTATGAAACGGACACTGACAGACAGCTGTTCCTTTGGAAAGAAGAAGAGGACATTGTCGGCTGTGTAGGGGTTGAAAAAAAAGATGAAGAAGTTGAAATCAAGCATATCAGTGTCAATCCGTCTCACCGTCACCAAGGAATCGGCAAAAAGATGGTTTCCGCCCTTTCACAAATGTTTGAACCTAAACCGCTGGTTCCGAATGAATTAACAAAAGGATTCTTTAAACGCTGTCAGGATCACGAAAATGAAGACATCACATATAACAAATGAGCAGAGGCAATTCATTAGCCTCTGCTCTTTTTTCGCCGCGCGATTTCCTTCTCCCTTTCAGCAAGCACGTCTGTCCGGTCTCTCAGCCTGTGTTTATGAATTAGGAAATCATCCGTCATTCGGCTGTTTTGCCCCCAATGGTAGGATTTCTGCTCGCACTCTCTCAGGCAGGCTTCGATCAGCGCTTCATCTGTGACGGGGAGCATGATGCTTTCGTAAGGCGAATGTGCTTCTATATGTTGAAGAGTCTCCCGCAGAAGGCTGACCAAGCGCTCATGATCTAAGCCGAGAGACTCGACGGCAGCTTTTTCGGCTTCAAGAATACGGATGCTGTTTGCCATCAGCCTCTTCGCTCCTGTGAAATTGTTTCTCCGCTGATGATAGAGGGCGACGGCAAGCTGAATCAAGCCGACCCAATAGATTTTCCGTTTTCCCGGAGGATCCTTTTTCCAATGCTCCTCCAAAATTTCATGGCACTCAAAATAATCTCTCGCGCCGTGAAACTCGGTTAAGTAATCGATATAGCTTTCGGGATACATCTGACATCCTCCTTTTGCCCTTCCGTTCAAGTGTATCACAGAGAAGAGACGGAGGAAAAATCATGCCTGCACCCCGGCAGGCGGCAGACGAAAAGCATGAACGAACCGATTTAACAGATCCAGGCCGCTCCTGCAATAACGGAATGACAATCAAAGCGAATCTTCCGCCGTAAGCGATGCCTCCCATGCTGTTTTCTCCTATTCCATCAACGATTTTATCCGGCTTTTCTATGTGCGTTTATCTCAATCTGTATAGGCGGAAGCCGTCGTTTCTTAAATTATGTTGGACTTCATGCAGACGCGTAATTTATACTTAAGGGTAGCCAGTTTGAAGCCGGCTTAGAAGCGATTTGAAAATGGTGAGAAATGATCATGGAATATCAGGTGAAGATCGAGGCGTTTGAAGGACCTTTAGATTTGCTTTTGCACTTAATCAACCGGCTCGAAATCGACATATATGACATACCTGTTGCGAAGATAACCGAGCAATATTTATTATATGTGCACACGATGCGCGAGCTTGAGCTTGACGTGGCAAGCGAGTATTTGGTGATGGCCGCCACTCTCCTCAGCATTAAAAGCCGGATGCTCCTCCCGAAACAGGAGGAGGAACTGTTTGATGAAGAGATGCTGGAAGAAGAAGAGGATCCGAGAGACGAATTAATCGAAAAATTGATAGAGTATAGAAAATATAAAAGCGCCGCACAGGCTTTAAAAGAACGCGAAGAAGAGAGACAAAAATCATTTGCCAAACCGCCGAGCGATTTAAGCGAATACGCCAAGGAAGTCAAATTAACCGAACAGAAGCTCTCTGTTACGGTATACGACATGCTCGGCGCGTTTCAAAAGGTGCTGAACCGAAAAAAAATCAGCCGTCCTTCGGAAACGAGAATTTCCAGGCAAGAGATTCCGATCGAAGAACGGATGACCCAGATCGTCGAATGTTTGAGATCGTCGGGGAAAAGAATGCACTTTATGGAATTGTTCCCTTTCGAACAAAAACAGCATTTGGTGGTGACATTTTTAGCGATTTTGGAGCTGATGAAAAATCAGCTGGTCATCATTGAACAGGAACGCAATTTTTCTGATATTTACATAACAGGGAGTGAAGCGATTCATGACGCTTGATATCGTGAATTGGAAGGCTATCGTCGAAGCTTTGCTGTATGCGGCGGGAGACGAAGGCCTCACCAAAAAACAGCTGCTGTCCGTGTTGGAGGTTGATGAAACCGAACTTCGGGATATCATGCTGGACGTCAAAGAAAGCTACGAAAAAGAAGACAGAGGCATAGAGCTTGTCGAATATGCAGATACGTACATGCTTTCGACAAAAAAAGACTTTGCCGTCTATTTAAAAAAATTGATCGAAGCCCCGTCAAAAGGACTATCCCAGGCGGCCCTCGAGGTGCTGGCGATCGTTTCCTACAAACAGCCGATTACAAGAGCCGAAATAGAAGAAATCAGAGGAGTCAAATCAGAACGGATTCTCCAAAGCCTTGTCGCAAAAGCGCTTTTGTGCGAAGTCGGACGTGCGGATGGTCCCGGCCGGGCGATTTTATACGGAACGACCGAGACATTCCTTGAGCAGTTCGGCTTAAAAGCGATCGAGGAGCTTCCGCCTCTGCCTGAAAACGTCGAAGAAGACGGGGTTCAGGAGGAAGCCGATTTGTTTTTCGAGAATTTCAATCAAACGTTTGAAGATATAAAATAGATTCACGTTATATCTGAAGTATGATAATATATATTATCGTATTTTTTATGTTTATTTGAATACGATTGTAACAAAGCAATGAGGGGAAGGTTGCCGACACCAATGGAACATTCAATGGCAAGAGCCCAAACCGAGCAGGCACAAGAATTTTTATCACAGGCCGTTCAGACGTTGAGCGCATTTTTAAATGATACAACGCTCGCATCATTGGAAAAGGAAGAGCCGGGGCGTGGCGATTATTACCGCGAGATCCTCAGCAATTTAAGAAGGCTTTCGGTTTACTGTGAAGAAGGGCTTGAGGCCTGCCGCATCAGGCTGCAGCAGGAGCCTTTTCAGGATGCTGCCGCCGAAAGGATGCTCTATCAGATTTATCATCGATGCATAGAAGAATTTTTTACGCCGAAAAAAGATACGTGGTACGAAGACTCTAGAGCAGCGTATACGGGGAAAAATGCCATTCGCTTTCGCGAACCGGCACCAGCCTCATTAAAGAATTTGATGGCTTCTCTTGAAACTGGATATCAATCGATGAGAGAAGAATTGGAATACTACGGGACGGACTATCGGATGAAGATGGTTCAATCCAGATAAAAAGAAACTCTCCCTTTGCGGGGGAGTTTTTTTGCGGAAATCGGACAATTGGTGTTCATAACCGTAAGACAAGCGCATAAACTTGTACAAACCACAGGCAAGGACGTGAGAAGATGCGCTTTCTAAAACAAGCTGCAGCAGTGTTCATCACGTTTTCTCTTTTTTTCTCTTCGCATCAAAACAGTAAAGCAGAGCCCTTCATCGATGTCAGCGCAAAAAGCGCGGTTATCATCGACGGGAACTCCGGAAGGGTGCTATTTGCAAAGGATGAGCATACAAAACGGCGCATTGCCAGCATCACGAAAATCATGACAGCTATTTTAGCGATAGAGTCGGGAAAAATGGAGGAGACGGTAACGGTCAGTGACAGAGCGGTCCGGACTGAAGGGTCTTCCATCTATTTAACAAGCGGACAAAAGGTAAAGCTCAAAGACCTCGTATACGGTTTGATGCTGAGGTCCGGAAATGATGCGGCCGTGGCGATCGCCGAGCATGTCGGCGGAAGCCTGGAAGGTTTCGTCTATATGATGAATCAAAAAGCGGCAGATCTCGGCATGGAAAACACCGTTTTTCATAACCCGCACGGACTTGATGATCATAAAGATCACTATTCAACCGCTTACGATATGGCGCTTTTAACGAAATACGCGATGACGAATAAGACATATCGGAAGATCGCAGGCACGAAACGTTATAAAGCGGAAACGATGCAAGGCATCTGGAAAAACAAAAATAAGCTCCTGACCGGTCTTTACCGGTATAGCACCGGGGGCAAGACGGGCTATACAAAACTTGCGAAACGGACGCTCGTATCAACCTCATCCAAAGACGGAACAGATCTGATCGCCGTCACGATAAACGCACCGGACGATTGGAACGATCACATCGCGATGTTCAACTATGTGTACGATCATTATAAAACCTATGTACTCGCCAAAAAAGGCGACATCCCCGAACTGAAGGATACGTTTTATGGAACGAAAGCATTCATTAAAAGGGATGTTACATATTTGTTGAATGATGATGAAAAAGAAGACGTGAAAATCGAGACAAAGCTTCTTGAGCCGAAAAAAAAGTGGCGTAAAGACAAACGGGCGATTCCGGACATCGTCGGCGAAATGAATGTGAAGCTGGGCGGGGAAACGATCGCCAAACTGCCGGTTTATTACGAAAACGAGCGGAACAAAAAACCGAAAAAATCGTTTATGGAAACCTTTCAATCCGTATTTAAAAAAGCCGCAGGCGGTCCGTCATGGTCAATATAATCTGGGTAGCCTTAACCGTCATCGGCCTTGTTTTCGCGCTTTTAAACGGAACGGTTCAGGAAGTCAATGAGGCCGTCTTCAAAGGTGCAAAAGAGGCGGTCACGATCGCGATCGGACTGATGAGCGTCTTAGTATTTTGGCTGGGGCTGATGAAAATAGCCGAGCTGGCCGGCCTTCTCGAAAAATTCAGCCGCATGTGCCGGCCGTTCATCTCGAAGCTGTTTCCGGAGATTCCTCCGGATCATCCGGCGATGGGGTACATTCTATCGAATTTAATGGCCAATTTTTTCGGGTTGGGAAACGCGGCGACGCCGCTCGGCATTAAAGCGATGGAGCAAATGAAATCGCTGAACCAAAACCGGCCTGAGGCAAGCCGCTCGATGATTACGTTTTTAGCGGTAAATACTTCAAGCATCACCCTCATTCCGACGACGGTGATCGCCGTGAGGATGACGTACGATGCAAAAGCGCCGACAGATATCGTCGGTCCGACGATTTTGGCCACGCTCATTTCAGGAATCTTCGCCATCATCATCGACAGGTATTTTTATTATCGAAGAAATAAAAAGGGGTGAGCATTTGGAGTTCATCAATTGGCTTTCTTTAGCCCTTATTCCGTTTATCATCGCCTCGATTCTTTTATATGGCACGTGGAAAAAAGTTCCGACGTATGAGGCCTTTGTCGAAGGGGGAAAAGAAGGGATCCAAATCGCGTTTTCCATCATCCCGTACCTGGTCGGAATGCTCGTTGCGATCACGGTCTTCCGGGCTTCCGGAGCGCTCGATTTTTTTATGGATCTCTTAAAGCCGGTTTTTTCAGCCATCGGAATCCCGACGGAAGTCGTGCCGCTTGCTTTGATCCGTCCGATATCGGGAACGGCCGCTCTTGGCATGACGACCGATTTAATCGCTGTCCACGGACCGGACTCTTTTATCGGCCGGCTTGCTTCCGTCATGCAGGGATCGACGGACACGACCCTTTACGTCCTGACCGTCTATTTCGGAGCGGTTGGAATCAAAAAAATGGGGGATGCTTTAAAGGTGGGACTGCTTGCCGATTTAGCGGGGATTATCGCATCCGTCATCATCGTGACGCTGCTGTTTGGAAGCGCCTGAAAAAGGGCGCTTTTTTTTCTTTGTTAAAACCGTTTTACTTTTTGCGCCAGAAAGGATACATTTAAGTGCGGAAGCTGTGCTTTTTAAGACATGCTGCCTGCACAAAAGGCATGCTTGTTTGTTCGTATGGAAAAAAGTAAGATAATACATGAGGTGAAAGATATGGAACGACTTCAAAAAGTGATCGCTCACGCCGGAATTGCGTCGAGAAGAAAAGCGGAAGAGCTGATAAAAGAAGGGAGAGTGACCGTCAATGGCAAAACGGTCAGAGAGCTCGGCATCAAAGTGACAAGCTCAGACCGCATTGAAGTGAACGGAATCCAGCTGGAAAGCGAAGAACCCGTTTATTTTCTCTTTTATAAGCCGAGAGGCGTGATTTCAGCGGTCAAAGACGATAAAGGGCGGAAAGTGGTAACCGACTTTTTTCAAGAGATCCCGCAGCGCATCTATCCGATCGGGCGTCTCGATTATGATACGAGCGGACTGCTCCTTTTAACGAATGACGGCGAATTCGCCAACAAGCTCATGCATCCGAAATATGAGATCGATAAAACGTATGTGGCAAAACTAAAAGGAATTCCCGCAAAAGAACACTTGAAAAAACTGGAGCGCGGAATCCGGCTTGAAGAAGGTAAAACCGCTCCTGCAAAGGTCAAGCTGCTGTCCATCGATAAGAAAAAACAGACAAGCATCGTCCAGATCACGATTCATGAGGGACGAAACCGCCAAGTCCGCAGGATGTTTGATGCGATCGGCCATGAAGTGCTGAAACTGAAAAGGGAAGAATATGCTTTTTTGAACCTGAAAGGCTTAAAAACGGGAGAAAAGAGAGAGCTGACGCCTCATGAAGTGAAACGGCTCAGAGCAATGGCGGAGCACGGGAAACACGCTTTCTAAATTTTCACACAACCTTCAAAAAAGGAAAAATGTGTGTCAGATTAGAGATGCTATAATAGTACTGAGTGTCTAAATGAGGGGGCGGATTATGAAAAAAAAGCGTTTTTACATTCGGACAGTCATCCTTCTTGTACTGCTGGCTGCGCTCGGCTATACGCTCTACAGCGCTGTATTCGATGATAAAGAGAGCGTAGCGGCAGGGGAGAAGGCTCCCAACTTTTCGCTTGAGGATGTTAACGGCAACCGTCTGAAACTGAGTGATCTCAAAGGCAAAGGGGTGTTTTTAAACTTCTGGGGAACATGGTGTGAGCCGTGTAAAAAAGAATTTCCATATATGGCGAACCAATATAAGGAGTTCAAAGATCAAGGAGTTGAAATCGTCGCAGTAAACGTCGGTGAATCAAATCTGGCCGTCCGTAACTTTATGAACGATTACGGGGTCAATTTTCCGGTCGTCCTTGATAAAGACAGGCAGGTTTTGGATGCTTATGATGTCACGCCGCTTCCGACTACGTTTTTGATCAATCCGGACGGAAAGATCCTGAAGGTTGTGACAGGCACTATGACAGAGAGCATGATCCATGATTATATGAATATGATAAAACCTGAGAGGTCTTCATGATGAAAGAAATCAAATGCGAGTGCGGGCACGTGAATCCGCTTGGGACCGTTTTGTGCGAATCGTGCGGAAAGCCGCTGCAAAAGCAGGATGCCAAATTGCTGGACATGCGGTATGACGGGAGCGCGAGACGCTCACAAACGTATAACAAAACGATCGTCGATAAAATCTGGAACTTCTTTTCGTCTGTAAAGGTAGGCGTCTGGCTGATCGTCATTACCTTGACGGCATCGGCTTTCGGAACGATTTTTCCGCAGGAGATATTTTTGCCGCCGGGAGCGCAGGCTGATACATATTATAAGGAACAATACGGACTGATTGGACAAATCTATTATACTCTAGGATTTCATAATCTATACGCTTCCTGGTGGTTTATTATTCTGGTCGCCTCAATCGGCGTATCATTGGTCATCTGCAGCCTTGACCGGGTTGTCCCGTTATACAGGGCCCTGAAAAATCAGGGGGTCACCCGAAACCCGAACTTTATGGAGAGACAGAGGCTGTTCAGCCGGACGGAAACGGAGCTTTCCGAAAAGGTCAGGACGGACATCATCGAGAAATTGAAAAAAAAGCGCTACCGGGTAAAAGAGGAAAACGGCAATCTGTTTGCCGAAAAAGGCCGCTTTTCGAGATGGGGGCCGTACGTCAATCATATCGGGCTGATCATTTTCCTCATCGGCGTCATGCTCCGCTTTGTTCCGGGCATGTACGTCGACGAAAGTCTCTGGATCAGAGAAGGCGAAACCGCTCCGATCCCGGGAACAGACGGGCAGTATTATTTGAAAAGCAACAAGTTTACGAAGGAAATGTACAACAGCGAAAATGAGAAAAAGGTATTTTCAGAGGCCATCAACAAAGCGGGAGACGGGATGGTCGCCAAATCGTATCAAACCGATGTCGAGCTATATGAAAGAAAAGACAGCAGTCTGCCCGGCGAATCGCCAAAGTTAAAAAAAGTGAAAAACGGCAAAATCAAAGTCAATGATCCGCTGAAATTCGGTTCCTATGCGCTTTATCAGCTCACCTACAAGGAAGGCGAGCTTAGCAAAATGGTGTTTCAGCTGATCGAAAAAGACACGGGGAAATCGTTCGGGAAGGTGTCAATCGATCTGTTCGAACCGAAGCAGGACTATGATCTTGGCAACGGTTACAAAGTGCATCTGGCAAGCTATCTTCCGGATTTTTATTTCAATAAAGACGGAGAGCCGAGCACGAAAACGAGAAACCCGAACAATCCGGCTTTTGTTTTCCAGATCACCGCTCCTGACAAGCCCGGCGGGGAGAAAAGCTTTGTGGCGATTCAGGAGACGATAGAAGGATCTAAAGACAACAAATATAAAATGAAATTTGACCATGTGGAAACAAAGAACCTGTCAGGGCTGACGGTCAGAAAAGACTTGACGCTGTGGGTATTGATGCTCGGCGGTGCCATCTTTATGATCGGGGTCATACAAGGAATGTACTGGCACCACAGGCGGATTTGGCTGCGCTCGATAGACGGGAATGTGCTCGTCGCCGGCCACACGAACAAAAACTGGTACGGACTGAAAAAAGATCTGCAGGCCGTACTGGCCGATACGGGAATATCCGAACCGGCTGATCAAAAAGAACTGCTCAAAGAAGAAAATAAACAGCCAGCATAGGGAGGGGTTTTCATGGCAGAGCTCAGCGGGAATTTATTGTACGCGGCATTTCTTTTGTATCTGGCTGCGGTCTTCTTTTTTGGGGGCTCGATCAGAAGCAAAACATCCGCGCCGAAAAAAAAGAATCGATGGGCGTCGATCGCCGTCTTGATTACGATCTCAGGGTTTGTATGCCAGCTCGGGTATTTTATCGCGAGATGGATCGCATCCGGTCATGCGCCGGTCAGCAATCTCTTTGAATTTACAACAGCTTTCAGCATGATGCTCGTTTTGGCGTTCATCATCATCTATTTTATTTACAAGTTATCGGCATTAGGGTTGTTTACGCTCCCTGTCGTGCTGCTTTTAATCGCATACGCCAGCATGTTCCCGACCGATATTACGCCGCTGATTCCGTCCTTGCAAAGCAGGTGGCTGTACATTCACGTAACGACGGCAGCGCTCGGTCAGGCGATTCTTGCGGTCAGTTTTGTCGCAGGCGTCATCTTTCTGCTCAAGCATGTGGATCAGTCGAATCCCGGCAGAAAAACGTTCTGGCTTGAATTCGTGATGTTTATGCTTGTTGCCACCCTGGCGTTTATCCTTGTGACAAGTGCATTCAGAATCGGCGGCTATGAGGCGAAGTTTAAGTGGATAAACAAAGAGAATGTAGAAGAAACGATGGTTTATGAGCTTCCGCCGCTTATCGGGCCGAACAAAGGCGAGCTGTTGACAGAGGGGAAAATGGAGCCGATTGTCAATGTTCCGCCGATATTTTCCGGCAGGAAATTAAATACCGTCCTCTGGTCGTTTGCTGTGGGAATCTTGCTTTACGGCGTCATCAGACTGATTGCGAGAAAACGGATCAGCGCGCTCCTTCAGCCGCTGGTGAAAAACGTCAACCTTGATCTCGTCGATGAAATCGGCTATCGGTCGGTATCGATCGGCTTTCCGGTTTTCACGTTGGGCGCGCTCATTTTTGCGATGATTTGGGCGCAGATTGCCTGGACCAGATTCTGGGGCTGGGACCCGAAGGAAGTATGGGCGCTCATTACCTTTCTGTTTTACGCCGCGTATTTGCATCTCAGGCTTTCAAGAGGATGGCACGGAGAAAAATCAGCCTGGCTTGCTGTCATCGGTTTTGCCATCATTATGTTTAATCTTATTTTTGTAAACCTTGTGATTGCAGGTCTGCATTCCTACGCATGATCCCTTGTATAAAGGAGGTTCGGGGCGATCCTTGAACCTCCGGTATCTTCAGGGTGTTCAGGAAACTGGAAAGCAAATCTCACTTGGATTACAGCAGCTTTTCTACTAAAATGGATGTAAGAAGATTCAATTTCGGGAGGTTTACCGATGGAACAGACAAAAGAGACAAAAATATTAGTAGTAGATGATGAGGCAAGAATCAGACGTCTATTAAAAATGTATCTCGAAAGGGAAAACTACAAGATTGAAGAAGCCGAGAACGGAGATGAAGCCATCGATAAAGCTCTTGGCCAGCACTACGATTTGATCTTGCTTGATTTGATGATGCCGGGTACGGACGGCATTGAAGTATGCCGGCAAATTCGCGATAAAAAAGCAACGCCGATCATCATGCTGACGGCGAAAGGGGAAGAAGCGAACCGGGTGCAGGGGTTTGAAGTCGGAACGGATGACTACATCGTGAAACCGTTCAGCCCGCGGGAAGTCGTGCTGAGGGTTAAAGCGCTTCTTAGGAGATCATCGCAAACTTCTTATCTCAATACGGATACGACGGCAAAAAATGTGCTTGTCTTTAACCATCTGTCAATTGATCATGACGCCCACCGGGTCATGGCGGACGGGACCGAAGTCAGCCTGACGCCGAAAGAATACGAGCTTCTCTACTTTTTGGCGAAAACGCCTGACAAAGTATACGATCGCGAAAAGCTGCTGAAGGAAGTTTGGCAGTACGAGTTTTTCGGAGATTTAAGAACGGTAGATACTCATGTCAAACGTTTACGTGAAAAACTGAACAAAGTCTCTCCGAAAGCGGCCAAAAAAATCGTGACGGTCTGGGGTGTCGGTTACAAATTTGAGGTCGGAAACGAATGAAGTTTTGGAAGAGCGTCGTTGGTAAACTGTGGTTTACCATCCTTCTCTTAGTCTCATTAGTCCTGATTATTTTAACCTTTTTTCTGCTTGAATTTATCGAAAACTATCATGTCCAGGAGGCCGAGGCGGATTTAACGAAGCTTGCCAACAAAGTGGCCGTCATTATTGAAAACCATGACGATCAGAAAGTCGCGAGGTCGATCACCTGGGAGCTTGCGGACGAGATGACCGCGATCGCCGTCATTAAAAATGAGAACGAATATTGGTATTCGCCGAATCAGGATAAAAAGCTGTCTTCTATTACGCTGAAGGAAATCAAAGGCGATCCCGATTTAAGCCGCGCGCTCGCCAATCATGAAAAGGTGCAAAAGAGGCTGTCCTTGAAAAACCAGAAGAACGATCAGCTGATCGTCGGCGTGCCTTATGGAAAAGGGAAGGGTGAAGGGATGGTGTTTCTTTCCCAGTCGCTTCTCGCGGTCAAGGATACGACAGAACATACGACAAGGTATGTCCTCTTTGCCGCTGCGATCGCCATCGTGTTAACGACGTTTTTTGCTTTCTTCCTGTCAAGCCGGGTCACCTATCCGCTCAGAAAAATGCGGGAAGGCGCTCAGGACTTGGCGAAAGGAAAATTTGATACGAAAATCCCGATCTTAACACAGGATGAAATCGGGGAACTGGCGATCGCTTTTAACCAGATGGGGCGGCAGCTGAAATTCCACATTACGGCTTTGAATCAGGAAAAAGAACAATTGTCAAACATTTTAAGCAGTATGGCTGACGGGGTCATCACCATCAACATCGACGGAACGATACTCGTCACAAACCCTCCAGCCGAACGGTTTTTGCAGGCATGGTATTATGAGCAGCACATGAACGTAAAGGAGGGGGATGAACTTCCTCCTGAAGCGCGGGAGCTGTTCCAAAACACCGTCAGCACGGAAAAAGAGCAAATGATCGAAATGACGCTGCAGGGAAGAACGTGGGTGCTGTTAATGAGTCCGCTCTACAATCAGTCCCATGTGCGCGGCGCGGTCGCCGTTTTGCGGGACATGACCGAGGAAAGACGGCTCGATAAGCTGAGAAAAGACTTTATCGCCAACGTCAGCCACGAATTGAGAACGCCGATCTCAATGCTCCAAGGATACAGCGAAGCGATCGTCGATGATATCGCGAGTTCCGAGGAAGAGAAAAAGGAAATTGCCCAGGTCATTTATGACGAATCGCTGAGGATGGGGCGGCTTGTCAACGATCTGCTCGATCTCGCCAGAATGGAAGCAGGGCACATTTCGTTAAACGTTGAAAACGTGGATCTCAGGGAGTTTTTCGAAAGGGTGTTCAGAAAGTTTTACGGCGTAGCCGCAGAAAAAGAGATCGGCCTTACCCATGACCTGGATTTACACGAAGCCAAATTTATGTTTGATCCGGATAAACTGGAACAGGTGCTGACCAATTTAATTGATAACGCCATCCGTCACACCAATCCAAACGGGAACGTCCACGTTGATGTCCAGTCTGTCGAAAGCGGCTTGAAAGTGGCCGTAAAGGACTCGGGCAGCGGCATTCCCGAAGAAGATCTTCCGTTTATTTTCGAGCGCTTTTATAAAGCGGATAAAGCGAGAACGAGGGGAAAGGGAGGAACAGGCCTCGGACTTGCCATCGTCAAAAATATTGTCGATGCCCACAACGGTTCGATCACCGTCCACAGCAAGCTGAACGAAGGTACGGCATTTACGTTCTACATTCCAAGAAAAAAGAAAGATGCTGGCCAAATTTGACGAAGAATATTGTTCCATAAGAAACAGAGAGCACCTGTTCATGCAGAACAGGTGCTCAGTCATTCGGAAGCAAACCATGCAATTTGATAGAAAATTAAGCATAATGGACGTTTAGAATCAAGGTTGAGAGTCAGAACTGGGAAGTAGCATGTTAGTCATCAAAATAACCAATTCACAACAGAGTGTAAAAATGCCTGTTTGTTAACCCGGGCGGAGAAAAATATCTGAATGCAAGGGATTTGTTGCAGAGACCGCAGATGCCCAACCGACGGAAAGAATATTGGATAGTACTTGGAGAATTGTTCGGACAAACGAAGCAAAAACATATGCCGGTCGACAAATATCTTGCAAATTTTAAATTGTTGAGCAATAAGCTATAATAAATTCGTAAGAGATACCTAGATAAATATAAGCATGAGACAGGGAATGATGATTTTTTATGGATAAAATCAAAATACTGATTATTGAAGATGATGAACCAATTGCCGATTTGCTTTCATACGGGCTTACGGGGGAAGGATTTCAAACGTGCACCGCGGCTAGCGGTGCTCTGGGGCTGAGCAAATTAGATCAATTCAAACCGGATCTTCTGCTGCTCGATTGGATGTTGCCTGATTGCAGCGGATTGGATATTTGTAAAAAAGTGACCGAGAGCTATAATATTCCGATACTTATGATCACTGCAAAGTCAGATATTACTGATAAAGTACTTGGATTGGAATTCGGGGCCGACGATTATATTACAAAGCCGTTTGACTTGCGCGAAGTTGTGGCCAGAATTCGTACGATACTTCGCCGTCTTGAACAAGCTCATCATTTGAACGAACGGGAAACGGCACAAGAGAATGTTATCAGGTTTAAAAATATTGTGATTGTTCCAGGCGAAAGACTGGTAAAAAAAGACGGGATAACCGTCGAATTGACTCCTAAAGAATTTGATCTGCTTATGACTTTGATCGGCCATCGCGGAAAAGTTTTTACGCGTTCAGAGCTTTTGGAATTCATTTGGGGGTACGATTTTGCAGGGGATACGCGTACAGTAGATACCCATATTCAAAGACTACGTAAAAAGCTTGATGCAAGTGACTTGATTACAACAGTATTTGGCATCGGATATAAATTCGAGAAACAGGAGGATTAGAGAGTGTTGCGAACCATCAAGGGTAAATTTATTATCGGGTTTTTACTGATTTTTTCGCTCTCTTTCCTCGTGCTCAATCAGACGGTAAAGAAAATCATTTGGTCAAGTAATGAAGAAATCGTTACTTCGGATTTAGTCGAACTGAAAAAAAACAGTATCGTCTATGTAAACCAAGCGTTTTTAATCAATCATTATAAAAGCAATGAGCTGTATTTCGGCGATATGGCCGATGAAATGGCAGATAATTTACATCGCTCAACAGGAAGCGATGTAAGTGTTTATAACGTGAATGGCGCTTTGTTGTCTTCTTCTAATAAGAAAGTGTTTTCCGGCAAGAGTGATGATGATCTTAAACAGGCCATCAAAGGAAAGACTGCCTATCATATATCCAATGACCGAAATAAAGCGGAGGTGTTTTTCTCATACCCGGTTGTCGTTGACGGTACAAAAGTAGGCATATTACGCTTTTCTAAAGATTTTAACCTGCTATATAAGCAAAGCGGAGAGATTCTGGATATTGTTTTTTATATCGCACTTGCAATATTTGTGGCAGCGTTCCTGTTCTCCTATATTCTCTCCAGACATATCACAATTCCGCTCGTCAAGCTGACAGAGGCTACATCACAAGTCAAAAAGGGCAAGTTGGATGTGGATATCCACTTTCGCAGAAAAGATGAGATCGGCCAGCTTGCCATTAATTTCAATGACATGATCAACAGGATTAGAGAGCAAATTTCAACCATCGAAAGGGACCGGGATCGGCTAAAGGAACTTAACGAACAGGAAAAACGGTTTTTTGACAATATGACGCATGAGCTGAAAACACCTCTGACTTCCATCCAAGGATATGCCGAAATCATAAAAGAAAAAGGCGAATCGGATCAGAAATTTTTTGATAAAGGAATGAACCACATTGTTGAAGAAAGCCGGCGTTTGCACAATTTGGTGATCAAACTTCTTGAAGTATCCCGGGAAACGTCTAAAGATCTTCAATTTGACAGGATCGACGCAGGGGAAATTTTAAAAGATGTTTGCGAATCTATGAAGTTTCGAGCAGAACGGTATAAGAAAAGGATCAGCTGTGACATCGAAGAAGGCCTGTACGTTCACGGCCAGGTGAACAGGCTGCGCCAACTTTTTATCAATCTGCTGGACAACGCGATCAAATACAGCTTATCTCATTCGGAAATCATCATTAAGGCCGGGATCGTTGGAGAAAAAGTTCTTTTTACGTTCAAGAATCCAAGTGCTCCATTTGAAAATAATCAATATTCCGAAATATTCCAGCCTTTTTATTCGGTAAACCAAAAGATCAAGGAAGAGGGAAGTGTGGGTTTAGGATTAAGCATTGTGAAAACAATTGTTGACGAACACGGAGGAACAATCAAGATGTTTTACAAGGAAAACCATACAGTGATTCATATTGAAATAGCTTACGCAAAGGTTGAGAAATGATGAAGAACAAACAGTTTATCATATGGTTAGGGGCGCTGTTGTTTCTCGTCGTTATCGTGTCCAGTTATAATGTAGGAAAACGGTCGGAAACCATTATTATACCAAGCAAGGAAGAGAGTCATATTGATGATCAGAAGACGCGCCCCTTTCAAGTGAAGACGATATATCGCCTCCCAACAGCAGATCAGTTGCTTGGGTGGTCTTCATCGGACTCCATAGTTGGTTTTTTCAAGGGTAAAGACACATCCGAACGTTCAACGCATCGTCTTCAGCGCTTTTTCGCCCCCTATGAAAAAGCCGAAAATCTGAAGGGTATTGAAAGCAATATGTTCAATCTTAAGGTGTCTCCAGACGGAAAGAGCGTCGCCGGATTGACCGTGTCATCAAATAAGACATCAATGAAGCTGATCTCGCTTGTAAACGGCAAAAAAACAGAAATCGCCAGCTTCACCTCCAGCTATGAGGTCTATGTCCAAGATGTTTCATGGTCAAATAATAGCAAATACATTTGTTATCTAGTCATAGATGCTGGGAAAGGCGGTCAGGCTGCCATTCGTGTTTTCGATACAGATTCCGGAACGCTCAAAACGTATTCATTGAAGGATTTTGACGAGAAAGATTCGCTTACGGGAGTTAACATCTCTGATAATGGACGCGAATTGCTGTTTACCGTGTTACAGCAATCGGAGCAAAACAGCACCGTGATGGGAACCATCAGCGGCAATCGCATCAATATTCAGGACAAGCGTCTGGATAGCCGGAGCGGACCTGTTTGGTTAAACAATGATCAATTTGTTTTCCTGGGTACCGGGGGAACCTTGTACGAATACGATCGCCGAAACGGAGAGCTTTCTGCTCTGCTCGAAAAAGTAGCCACCTTCAAAATCTCAAATGACCGAAAGAAAATCGCTTATTCTTTAGAGGATAAGGACAGTATTTATGCAGGTAAGCTCCAAGGAAAAAATATCCTGTATGAAGAACCGGTATATCACGGCACCATACCGTCGGAAATATATTGGAGTCCGGATGATAACAGTCTGCTCGTTCATGCTCAAAACCAGTATTCTTCCGTGGAAAGTCCATCACCGCAACTTTTTGACGACCAAGCTTATATCATTTCATTTAAATAACCTTTTAATTTTAGGCAAAAAACCTTATTTCAGTTAAATACCGAAATAAGGTTTTTTTCTTTTGTAAAGACGATTATGCCTCATGATTTCCAGCCTTTTAATCCCATCACACAATTTCATTACAGGGGAATATATCCGATTATTATTTTTTACTATCCCTCAAAAAATGATGTTTTTCTTCTTTTTGTGACATTTTGTTTACAAGTTGGTCGAACTTCTGCGATATCTCTACCTTATATTAAAAGAGCATCCTTCTTATCGAACTTTGTCTTCAAACATCAAAACTAAAAAATTGCCATTTGCGTATGACGAGTTTAAAAGAAATCTATAGTTGAGGAGTTGGAAAAAGTGTCAAATTCACCAAGAAAAGTTCATAAATTGACCGGACTGGGAAAAATAGTGTTGGGTATGCTGATCGTACTGGGTGTGACTTTGTTATGCATTTCTTGGAATGCGCTTGCTGGTTCAAAGCAGGAATCCATAAAAGAAAGCACCAACGGTTCAGCGCAGGTGTCCAAGAACCAACATTCAGGCAAACATCCAGTAGAAAAAAAGGATCGTAAGCAAACATCGCTGGAAACCGGAAAGGTCGTCTATTTGACATTTGATGACGGGCCGAATCCGGCTGCTTCAGAAAAAATCTTAAGTTTGCTCGATAAGTATCACGCAAAAGCAACGTTTTTCATGTTAAAACCGAATATTGAGCAGAATTCTAATATTGTAAGGAAAATGGTCAAAAACGGTCATTCCGTTGGGTCTCACGGAGTTACGCATCAAGTATCGAAAATCTATAAATCTCCTGAAAGCTTTGCAGCGGAGATGAACGATACGCTTCATACGATCAAAGAAACAACCAACGTCAACACACATTTGATCAGATCGCCTTATGGATCAAAGCCATACATTACTGGTCCATTTCAAGAAGCCATTAAGCGTGAGCATTTTAACATTTGGGATTGGACTGTTGATTCAGAGGACTGGAAGTCTGGAAATACAAATGGTCAATTCGTGAACAATGTGATTCAGCAAGTCAATAACCTTTACGGTGTTGAGCCGCTTGTCGTATTAATGCATGAAAAACCGACAACTGCAGCGCATTTGGAAAAATTACTGAAGTACTTTCAAGATAACGGATATGAAATGAAGGCAGTTCATGATTCGATGAAGCCGCTTCATTTCAGATGGAATTAATCAATCCGACAATCACGATTTCGAATGATAACATGCCGACTGCGAAAGCAATATTAGGTGCATCGGCAAGGAAGGGATATTCTAGTGAAAATGAGAAAAAGAAAATTAAAAATCAAAAATACGGTATTGTTTGTCCTGGCTTTATTGATCACTGTCGGCGGTTTGGTTTCTTACGGTGTTTACCGTAACGTAGCAAAATCAATAAGCAATATGTACGAACCTCTTCACCGGGATTCCGAGCAGAAGAAAGCAGCTCCGCACGATCCCATATCGATCCTTTTATTAGGGATAGACGAGCGGCCTGGTGATAATGGGCGCCCGGATTCTATGATTGTCATGACTGTAAATCCGGAGACAAAAAAAGCCACAATGACAAGTATTCCGCGTGATACGAGGGTATTTATACGATCAAAGAATACCTTTTCTAAAATGAATTCGGCATACACCTATGGCGGAATTGAAGGTACCGTTCAAACGGTAGAACAATTTTTGGACATTCCCATCAATTATTATATCAAAGTAAATATGGACGGGTTTAAAGATATTGTAGATGCGGTTGGCGGAGTCACGGTGAATAATCGTATCGATTTCACTCTTGAAGGAGTGCATCTATCAAAAGGGAAACTGCATCTTGACGGTAAGACTGCTCTTACATATGCCCGGATGAGAAAAGACGATCCGCGCGGTGATTTTGGACGCCAACAGCGTCAGCGTGAGATTATCAACCAAATTATTCATGAAGGTGCACAATTAAAATCATTAACAAACTATCAAGAGATTTTAACTGCATTGGAAAAAAACATAAAAACGAACTTGACGCTGGACAAAATGATCGATATTCAAAGCTCTTATAAAGAAGCCGCCAAGGATATTAAACAATTCGAAATTGAAGGTGAAGATAAAAAAATTGATGGCTTATGGTTCCACGTTGTAACTGACGAAAAGAGAAAGGAGATCTCAAAAAAGCTTCGCCGGCAATTGAACTTAAAATCATAGCACGATGAAAATCAGTCAATCTCAGAAAAGTATTAACCTTATTTGCTTGTCAAGATCAACAAGTCCGTCCGCAAGAACAAAAACCTGATTGAGGGGCGGTTGTAATGAAACTTGGGTTCCTCAGCAAGCTATAGCACCTGTTCATTTAGGACAGGTGCTTTTATGATGTGGTATAGTTAAATTTTAGTTTAACTTTAGGAAAATTCCCTTCCCATTTTCATATTTTCGTAATATAGTTGTAATAGTTGTAATGTAACTTTTTGTGATTGACAAACGACAATAAATTGAACGGAGGGGTTTCAAGTGGAAGAAACCTTTCAGAAAATATATGATACATATCATCAAGATTTATTTCAGTTTTTATTTTATATGGTAAAAGACAAAAGCCAGGCTGAAGATTTAGTTCAGGAAGTCTATATCCGCGTTCTGCATTCGTATGAAACATTTGAAGGCAGAAGCAGCGAAAAAACATGGCTTCTTTCAATCGCAAGGCATGTCGCCATCGATTGGTTCAGAAAACAGCAGACGATCCGCCAGCGGATCATGGGGACGTTTGACTGGGAGAAGCAGGATGTAAAAGACCGGCAACCCTTGCCTGAGGACATTTTGATGCAGAATGAAAATCTTAATGAAATCTTTAAAGCGCTTGATAAATGTACATTGGATCAACGATCTGTCATCGTGCTTCGGTTTATTCAAGGGTATTCGATTGCAGAAACAGCCCAAGCTTTACATTTTTCTGAAAGCAAGGTGAAAACGACTCAGCATCGCGGTCTGAAGGTACTTCGCAAACAGATGGAGCTTTTGAAGGAGGAGCAAAGGAATGAAGAAGTCAGAATGGAACGAAGAACGGCTAAAGATGTTACTAAGCCAACTTCCAACGGTTAAGGATGATCGTTCACCGTATCAAATCTATCAAAAGCTGCTTCACGCACAGCCGAAAAAAACTCCCTCAAAAAAACGGTTCGGGGCATTTGCTGCATCAGTTTGCGTTCTCTTTCTTCTTGTGCTGATAACTCCTCAATTGGTTGACCAGACAAAGCAAAACGGTGAAAATCCTGACATTGCTTCCGCCAGCCAAAGCAAAGTGGAAGCTAAGCATAAGGAAACCAAGACGGCTGCCGACCGGTCTGAACCCGCAAATACATATGTCGTTCCAAGCGATCAAAAAGACAACTATATCACCTTTGCATTTCCCGATGATTCGAAGTCGGTCGTCGTGCCGGTCAGCATTAGGAAAAAAGCCGGCATGAAGACTGTTGAAGACGCGCTCAACGAATACACCCGGCTTGATGCCGATCAGTTTGAGCCATTGGACACATCTTATTTTCAACATGTGACATTCAGTGAGCAAACGGAAAGCCACTCGGTCACCCTGCAAGTGAATAAGGACATTTCCGGAATCTCCACGGACGATTTCGAGCTGATGAAAGAAGTGATCAATGAAACCTTTAAATGGGGTTCCTGCGACACTGTTCAGTTTGTCTCAAACGGCGAACCGGGCGTTACTATTGATTCATACGGACTTCTTATGGATCTGTCAATCGAGCAGAAGACCAAAAGGGGCTATTTCCTATATGAAGATTCTGACGGTGAGCAGTTTCTTGTGCCGTCACGCGAATCGTATCAAAGTATAAATGAAGCGATCAGCCAGATGCAGCACGGAGAAAGCGGCTCTCATATCAAATCCATTTTATCGGGCGACCGTGCGATTCAGGCTGTTGAAGAAAACGGAAAAGAGCTGATCATTCGTTTTGCACCGTCTGCGGACATTCAAAATCAATCCGATGATATTTTAATGCTGGAAGGCCTGCTCCTGACGGCAAAAGATTTCGGCTATACAAAAGTAAAATTTACGAATGCGAACACCGATAAGATCGGCAGCTATGATTTGACAAAACCGATTCCCGTTCCATACGCGCCGAACCCGATTACGATAAAAGGCTGAAAAAGAGACTCTGATGAGGAGTCTCTTTTTTGATGAATAAAATGTATAAAATACCGTCATTTGGAATTATACTAAGCTGTCGTAAAAGAAAGCTAAAACAGCCGGCACCATCAGAGGAGGATTCAGAACACTTGAAACCGTTCAGATACCTATTTTGCATATTACTGATCACATGGTCTTGCATCGCGGTTCCGTCTGCATCGGCAACTAAAAGCAGTTGGACCGAACCGATTAAAGGGGAAATAACGGATAAGTTCGGCACAAGGGGCGGCAAACACAAGGGACTCGACATCGCGGCTCCTGAGGGAGAAATGGTGGTAGCTGCCGCAGATGGAGCCGTAAGTAAATCGTATGTATCGAACTCATACGGCCAAGTCATTTTCATCAAACATGACAACGGGTATGAAACCGTCTATGCCCATTTGAACAAACGGCTAAAGAAAAAGGGTGACCGCGTGAAAAAAGGAGAGGAAATCGGAATCATCGGAAATACCGGAATATCGACGGGAACGCATCTTCACTTTGAAATCCATCAAGGCGCTTGGACTGAGAATAAGAAAAACGCGATGAACCCGCTGACCGTATACAGCGAGGAGGCGTTCCGTCCGAGTTCGGTTCATGTACACAAAGGAAGCGCTGAGACAAAAAGAGAGATCACCGTGCGAAAAGGGGACACGCTATGGAAGATCAGCCGGGAAAACGGGTTATCCGTCGGGAAAATGATTGAGATGAACGGCCTTGCAAACCCGAATATTTACGCCGGTCAGATGTTGCGTCTCGACGAAAGCCGGGAAAAGCAGCGCACTTATATTGTTCAAAAAGGTGATACGCTTTACCGCATTGCCGAAAAAATGGGCGTGACCGCCGGAGCAATTCAAGAGTGGAACGGACTGAAAGGGGAGACCATCTACCCGCAGCAGCCGCTCCTCATCAGGGTGGACCGTTCCTCGTAAAAAAACGGAACCCTGATTGCTTCAGGGCTCCGCCGGCTGCTACGGCAGGTCGATGACCTTAACCGATACGATATCGTCGATGTTTTTCAGTTCGTTTAAAATATCGTCTTCAAGATGGCGGTCGAATGAAAGCATCATGATCGCTTCGCCGCCTTTTTCTTTCCGTCCCACCTGCATTGTCGCAATATTGATGTTATGATCGCCGAGAATCCGGCCGACATGACCGATCATCCCCGGCTTATCCTGATGATGAATGTAGACAAGGTGACCGTTTGGATAGAAATCGATATCAAATCCGTTTAAAGCGACGATGCGTCCGCCAAAGTGCGGAATGTACGTTGCAGTTAAAGCAAACGTCGAACGATCGCCTGTTACTTTCACTGAAATGCAATTTTCATAACCGGATTCATTGGAAGAAATCTTTTCGCTGAAGCTGATCCCGCGCTCTTTCGCGACGGTTCCGGCGTTGACCTCATTGACCGTTGCAGCAACGCGCGGTTTCAGGAATCCGGCCAAAAGGCTTTTTGTAATAAATGATGTTTCTAGCTTTGCAATGGATCCTTCATAATGGATGGCCACATCTTTCACAGGCTCATTCATGCATTGGGATACAAGGTTTCCGATCGTATTGGCAAATTGATGGTACGGCTGGATCTTTTGGAAAGAGTCCTTTGTCATGGCCGGAAGGTTGATCGCTGACATTACAGGGTTTCCTTGCGCATACTGCAGAACTTCTTCCGATACTTGCGCCGCTACATTCAGCTGGGCTTCTTTTGTCGAAGCTCCCAGATGCGGAGTGGCAATCACGTTCGGGTGATCGATCAATTTGGAATCCACAGGAGGCTCGACTTCAAAAACGTCAAGCGCCGCCCCTCTGACATGGCCGCTTTCAAGCGCTTCAAGAAGGGCCGCTTCATCGATGATCCCGCCTCTTGCGCAGTTGACGAGACGGACGCCTTTTTTCGTTTTTGCGATCGTTTCCTTGTTTAAGAGGCCTTTTGTTTCTTTCGTCAGCGGTGTGTGAACTGTGATGATATCCGCGCAGGCGAGCACCTCTTCAAAGCTGTTGGCATTGACTCCGAGTTTGTCCGCTCTTTCCTGGGTCAGAAACGGATCATATACGCGGACCGTCATTCCGAACGCTTTGGCGCGGCTCGCAATTTCGCTTCCGATCCGTCCCATTCCGACGATGCCGAGCGTTTTTCCGTAAAGCTCTGACCCGACAAAAGCTGAACGGTTCCATTCGCGCGATTTGACGGAGATGTTCGCCTGCGGAATATGCCTCATTAGTGCAGAGAACATTGCAAATGTATGTTCCGCCGTTGAGATGGTGTTTCCGTTTGGCGCGTTCACCACAATTACGCCGTGCTTCGTCGCTTCGTCAATGTCAATGTTGTCAACGCCTACTCCCGCTCTCGCGACGATTTTCAATGAGGTCATCTTTTTAAACAGCTCTTCCGTTACCTTTGTTGCGCTTCTTACCAGAAGAGCATCAAAAGTATGCAGCTCGTCTTCCGCTTCCGCGACATTTTTTTGAACAATTTCAATAAAATCTGCTTCCATTAATGGTGCAAGTCCATCGCTTGACATTTTATCTGAGACCAATACTCGAAACATGTAAGATTTCCTCCTAAATAAACGTCATAAATATCTGATAATTTACCATATTACGAGAATGGTGTCAATGAGTTTCAAGCGTAAAAGACGAAAATTAAAAATGAAAAAAGTGTGAATGTGCGGATTTTAGACGGTGTGCTGGTAATGCACGCTGCTGATGAAAGAGACTTGAGCTTTCATCTGTACATTTTTTCACAACTACACTATAATAATATCGAAAATAAAATTTTATATGATCAATCTTCGGGGCAGGGTGAAATTCCCTACCGGCGGTGATGAGTTGTTTGCTCTAAGCCCGCGAGCCTTATTGAGGCAGGATTCGGTGAGATTCCGAAGCCGACAGTATAGTCTGGATGGGAGAAGATGGAGGTTCCTGCGTTTTGAAATACACATTTCGAAACGTTTATTTGACCTGTCTGTAAACGGCCCCGCTTTTGCAAAAAGCGGGTTTTTTGTTTGCGGACGGGGGCTAGAACCATTCCTCTTTTCGTGAGATGTGATCGAAAAGGAGAAAGAGACAAATGAAGCACAACAGAGTAAGACGTCTAGTGTCCATCAGTATGCTGAGCAGTATTGCATTCGTATTAATGATGCTGAGCTTTCCGATTTTGGGGGCGTATCCGTATTTAAAAATCGATTTCAGCGATATCCCGGCATTGCTTGCTGTCATATTATACGGCCCTGGCGCCGGAATTGCCGTTGAGGCGATTAAAAACGTGCTGAACTACTTCATTGCGGGAAGCGCATCAGGCGTACCGATCGATCAGACAGCGAACTTTGTCGCCGGAACGCTGTTTATACTGCCGGCCGCTTTTATGCTGAAAAAAACGAACTCTGCCAAAGGGTTTGCAGCTGCTCTTGTTCTGGGTACGATTTTAATGGCCGCCCTGATGAGCATCTTGAATTATGTTCTGTTTATCCCTGCATACACTTGGTTCTTACATGCTCCAGCATTATCAGGGGGCGCACTGAAAACGACGATTATAGCAGGCATTCTGCCGTTTAATCTCATTAAAGGCCTTGTCGTGACATTGGTGTCCACACCGATTTTCCTTCAGCTGAGACCTTGGCTGAAAGAAAATGTACAGGTGGCAAGACAGCATTAATTAATACAACAAAAGCCCGGCATTCGCCGGGCTTTTTCATGAACATATCCGGCCGGAGACACTCTCGCCGGATATTGCTTTTTCTATTCGTGCTTCAGCGGGTCGCCTTCAAACGGCTCATCCGCAACTTTAATCGAGTCAGTAGGACAGCCTTCAAATGCGTCCATCATGTCTTCTTCCAGGACATCAGGCACTTCTACGACGCCTTGGTTGTCATCGAGCGTGACATACGCGATTCCTTCATCATCATAGTCATAAATATCAGGAGCCGCTGCACCGCAAGCGCCGCATGCGATACACGTATCTTTGTCTACAATTGTATATTTTGGCATAAATAAAAAACCTCCCAGATGGTTCTTCGTTGGAACAAATGGTTTTAACCCTCTATCGGTCCGATATGAAACCTATTCCCATTCCTTATTGTAATGGTGTTAATCCTACATTTCAACTTAAAAATATTGAGAATGCTTATCACACAAGGGTTCTACTGCTAACATGCCCCTTTTAGATGACTTTAAACGTCGATTTCTCTGCAAAATCTGTTAAAATAATAAGAAGAAAAATATCGAATGTTGTCCTAAAAGAATGTAGGTGATGCTATGTCGGTTCATTTTTTTGACGCCGTTGTGCTGGACATTCTCACATCAATGCGGGGAGAACGGTCGCCGAGCGCCGTATATCATTTATTAAAAGGGAAAAGGTCATCACAGACGATTCAGGACGCCGGTTTATTTGCCGTCTCAAAGTATTTCGGCTTTTGTTCGTCCCTTTCCCGAGATCGGTTGAATGGCAGTTTTCAAAAATTGCTGCGGGAATCTTTCATTACCGAAAAACACGAGACGGGCGCTTTTGCCGTCACTGAAAGAGGAGAAAAGGAACTGGAACGCTGCTTCCGCATCCATCCCTGGCCCCGGCATTTTCACGGCGCCTATTATCAGGCGGCTGCAAATATCATGTGGCAAAGGATGTCCCTTTTGATTCAAGTGCTGTCAAACAGACGGTATCGGGAGCGGTTTTATTTGCCGATCACAAAAGATTACCAGATTCAAAATTGGGTCAGGCGGTACTTAAGAAACCGGAATGCCGATGAGTTGGCAGCGCATTTTCATACGGAATTGAAGGAAAAGCTGTCAGCGTTAGATGACGACCGGCAGGCCGCCGTCTTTGTACATTCCCTGACATCGGCTGCCAAGATCGGCTTTACGTGTAAACAGCTTGCGGAAAAGATGCGTGAGGATGAATGGTACATATATACTCTGTTTTGGGATGTTCTGCACTATTTTATTCAATCCGTTCAAAAGGGTGAAAGCCCGCTTTTTGAAACGCTGATCAAAGACATACCATTTAAAGACGGGCTCACGCAGTCGACAAGGAAAACGCTGTTTCTCATCAAAGAAGGAAAATCGATTGAGCGGATCGCGGAAATCCGAAAATTAAAAACGGCAACGATCGAGGATCACATCGTCGAAATCGCGATTCACGATCCGGCTTTTTCAATTGAAACATACGTGCCGGAAGAGGAACAAAGAATCATTGCAGATTATGCAAAACGCAATCAAACGAATAAAATCAGGCAAATTAAAGAAGGGCTCGGGGGCAGATACAGCTATTTTAAAATCCGTCTCGCCCTGTCGAAAACGGTGACGCGGCATGGATAAGCTTCATGAGGCTCTCCGCCGCCATTTCGGCTACACCTCTTTTAAAAAAGGACAGGAAGAAATCGTGAAAAGCGTGCTTGAAGGGCAGGATACGGTTGCGATGCTTCCGACCGGGGGAGGAAAATCGCTGTGCTACCAGCTTCCCGGGCTATTGACGGACGGAACGGTGTTGATCGTTTCCCCCCTCCTTTCTTTAATGGAAGATCAGGTGCAGCAATTGAAAATGCGGGGAGAGAAAAGGGCGGCTGCCTATAACAGCGCCTTAACCCATCAGGAAAAAGAATACATTTTAAAACAGCTTCACAGGCTTAAATTTCTTTATATATCGCCGGAAGCTCTCCAGTCTGAGCAGATGGTAAGGCGGCTGCAAACGATGAAAATCAGCCTTTTCGTCGTCGACGAAGCCCACTGTATCTCGCAGTGGGGGCATGATTTCAGGCCTGATTATTCGAAGCTCGGAGACATCAAAAAAAAGCTTGGCAGCCCCGTCACACTGGCGCTTACAGCGACGGCGACGGAAGAGACGTTAAAGGACATCTCGCGCATGCTCGGGCTGAACGAAGTCCGCTATCTCATTCATTCGGTCGATCGGCCGAACATCGCTCTTCATCTCGAGGAGGTCCAGGATACCGCCGGAAAAAACGAAAGGCTGATTGAACTTGTCCGCAAGCTTCAAGGCCCCGGCCTCGTCTATTGTCCGACAAGAAAATGGGCCGAAGAACTGGCCGGAAAGATCGCCGAAGAGACGAGGATGAGAACGGAGTTTTACCACGGCGGAATGGACGCTGGCGACAGAATGCTGATTCAGCAGCAGTTTATCCGCAATCAGCTTGACATCGTCTGCTGCACAAACGCGTTTGGCATGGGAGTTGATAAGCCTGATGTCAGATATGTGATCCATGTCAACCTTCCGCAAACGATCGAAGCATACATGCAGGAAATCGGGCGCGCGGGCCGGGATGGGAAACAGAGCGTCAGCATCCTGCTGAAGGCTCCGGGAGATAGGGGAATCCAGGAACAGCTCATTCAGACAGAAGCTCTCACCAGACAGACAATCGACTTTTTATACGAAAAACTTGCCGATGTCCGGGACGAACGCGGCGCAAGGGAAAGCCTTGAGCAATCCGGCTTAACGGAAACACAGGCCCGGCATTTCTCCCATTTGTTTTTCAAATTTCGCCATTTGGGGAATAAGGCGAGAGAGCTTATTTATCAGGAAATGGACTTTAGAAGACAGCAAAAACTAAACAAAATGGCAGGCTTCGCACAGATCACAGAAAGCAAAGGGTGCTTTCGGGAAGGGCTGCTTTCTTATTTTAATGAAACCTTAAGCGCCGGAAAAAGCGGTAACACGGCATGCTGCACGCACTGCGGATTAAATCTTGAAGATTATGAAACTAAAGGAGATCATCCATTTATGAACCAACTAACAGCATGGGAAGAGGAATTGGATACGATATTTGCTGCCAGCCGTGATCGGATATGCTGAAAAAGCAGACAGAAATCATCAGCCGGCTGTCAGACAGGGAAATGTTGAGACAGCTTTATTTTTCCCAGCTTCTGATGCTTTGTACGGCGGTCTTGACGGGCGTCTTTTTGTTCGATGATATCAATGATTTTTTCTCGCTGTGGAACGTACGCGACATCAGAATTCTCACTTTCGGCGTGCCGCTTGCTGTTTTCGTCATTGCCGTTGACCTTGCAGTGATGAAATGGGTTCCCGAGCATATGTATGACGATGAAGGGATAAATCAAAAGCTTTTTCGAAGCCGTTCATACTTTCATATTGTCGTGCTCACCCTTTTCATCGCGTTCACTGAAGAAATATTGTTCAGAGGGATCGTCCAGACTCATCTCGGCATTTGGGCGGCAAGCATCATTTTTGCGCTTTTGCATTTTCGTTATTTGCGAAAATGGCTGCTCTTTGTCATGGTTGTTCTGATCAGCTTTTTGCTCGGGATCAGCTTTTTAAAGACGGATAATTTATTCGTCCCTGTCACGGCGCATTTCCTGATCGATGCTGCAAGTGCGTTTCAGATTCGTTTTCAACACGTAAGGAGGAGATTACATGGCGGAGATGTCGAGGATAGAGAGAAAGAAGATGGAGCGGGAAAAGGCTCAGGCTGAACTTGCCCTAAAAGCGCAAGAAGAGCCGCAATTCCCCGAAGAAGAGCTCCCCTCCAGACAGTCTTATCGTGAAAAAAAGAAAAACGGGAAAAAAAAGAATAAACAAAGGAATCCTTTATTTACCTCGCTTGCAGTCATATTTTTATTCATTCCAATCATCGTCTTCCTGGTGTTCATGTACATGATGAATCAAAGCGATACGAATCCTGACCAATATGACGATGTATTTTATGAAAAATCGAAAGATACAAGCTTTCTAGATGACCAGGCGGCTGATCAACTGGCGGACTCAACAGATCAAGCCGCCGCTCTTCAGGAGGAAAAGGCTGATCAAACAGAGGGAAAAGCTGATGACCAGCCAAAAAAAGAAGCGGCTGAAGAGCGGCCAAAAGACGAGAAAAAAACTGAGGACAAGCCGTCAAAAGTAGAAAAAAAAGTTCATAAACCTGCTGCAGCAGAGAAAAAAGCCGGGGAGAAGACCGCAATAGAAAAGAAAAATGTCGTAAAAGCGCCGGTTCAAAAGGCGCCCGAACCGAAAAAGGTGATTCAGCATACCGTTGGAGAAAAGGAGACCCTTTACAGAATCTCCATGAAATATTATAAAGACCGGTCGGGCGAGGAAAAAATCCGCAGTTATAATCAGTTGTCCGGCAATAACGTGTATGCGGGACAGGTGCTGAAAATTCCTTTTTATTAAGGCCCCCTGCATGAATGCGCCGACCCGTTCATATATATTGTACAAACAAATCGGACAAGGTGTGAGGAATGTGGGAAGCGCGCTTGATCAGCTGGACCGTTTTACCGATGAACCTACAAAGCAAATGCTCCGCGGCTTAATCAAAAGAAAAGAAAAGTATGAAAACTATCGAAAGCAATCGCTTAAGTGGCTCGTGGCAGCCGCGGTTTGCGCCGTATCGTTCTGCCTGTTCGCAGTTGGAAAAGGGCTTGGCCGAAACGGCATCCTTGCCGAATTGCTGAACGATTCCATTTACCTGTTTTGGATATTGGCAGCCGCTTTCGCATACAGTACGGCACATTATTTTAAAAAGAAGGAAGAGAAAGCGGAAGGGGATTTTCATAAACTGAGGTGTGAGATTATTCAGAAAAGCACCGATTTATGGCCTCAGCCCGAGGAATGGAAATCGAGGGAAACGGTCTTTAAAGTGATGAAACAGCACTATGATATCAATTTGTATTTTGAAAGCAAATAAAAAAGGGCTGACGTTTTCTTTTGTGAAGAGAAACGTCTTTTTTTATCAGGCGTCTTATATAAGAAAGAAAACAAGAATGGGGTATTCATATGATCTTTTTCGTCAGTTTCATTTCCGTTGTTTTCGTCTGCTTATCCGCTTTGATCTGGAAAATGTCAGCCATCGCCAAAGAAGACCGTGTAATGCACGCAGGTTTTTCGCTCGGGCGCTTGCGCGGAAAAGATCCGCTTAACGTCTTTTTTATTTCTGACATCCACAGACGCACGGTCAGCAGGGAAATCATTCAAAAGGTGAAGGAGCACGGCGTGCATCTCGTCGTGATTGGAGGAGATCTGGCAGAGCGGGGCGTTCCGTTCGCGAGGATTGAAGAAAATATCAAAAGGCTGACAAGTTTGGGAAAAACGTTTTTTGTGTGGGGAAACAACGATTACGAGATCAATCAGGCAAGGCTTGTTCGCCTGTTCAAAACATACGGTGTGACCGCTTTGCGCAATGAATCGGCTGTTTTCAACCACCGCGGGCAGATCGTGAATGTTTGCGGCGTGGATGACCTCAGGATCGGATTTGCCGACTTGCCGGAGGCGGTGCGGAATATTCATCCCGGCGCTCCGACTCTTTTAGTGTCACACAATCCTGGAATACACCATCAAATACATGAGGAGGACCGGATTGACATCATACTCAGCGGCCATACGCACGGAGGCCAGATTCGCATCGGCCGATTCGGACTATATAAAGAAGGCGGGACGGGAACTATTCATAGGACCCGCTATCTGATCAGCAACGGCTATGGAACGACAAGGCTTCCTTTGAGGCTCGGAGCTAGGCCGGAAACACATCTTATCAAACTGGCTCCAGTGCAGACAGACGGTTGCGGATAGGCGCCTGATCGGCTTTTTTTCCGAAAAGACGGCATAGTGCTTGTCTTCCGCTGAAACACGGTGTAAACTGGTATCAAAATTAAGAACCTATAACTCATCATCTCCATATAATAAGATAAATGATGTGTGCAAGAAGAGGCAGGAGGGAACGTTATGCGGCTTGAGCGTCTAAATTATAATAAGATTAAAATCTTTCTGACACTTGACGATCTGACAGACCGGGGGCTGACTAAAGAAGACCTTTGGAAAGACTCATTTAAAGTTCAGCAGCTGTTTAAAGACATGATGAACGAAGCGAATACAGAGCTCGGGTTTGAAGCAAATGGCCCAATTGCTGTTGAAGTGTATTCTCTTCAAGCACAAGGAATGGTCATCATTGTCACGAAAAACCAGGAAGCGGATGAAGACGATAATGAGTATGATGAGGATTATATAGAAATGCAGGTCAAGCTTGGCGAAAGTGTTGACATTATATATGAATTTCAAACGTTTGAACATCTGATTGAGCTGTCCAAAAATCTCGACAGGATCGGAATCCAGGGCGGGACGGTCTATCATTATGAAGGCCGGTATTTTTTGAGCCTCGATGATTTCGATTCCCATTCCGTTGACGGCGTGATCTCGATTTTGGCCGAGTACGGTAATCCGACGACCTTAACGATCTACAGACTTCAGGAGTACGGGAAGAAAATCATGGACAACAACGCCGTTCAGACCATTCAGACGTACTTTAAATAATTGGATGTCAAAAGATGTGCTGCTGTGTTAAACAGCAGTTTTTTTTGTCGAAAATAAGAATGTACAAAAATGATTTTTCTCGAATATTTTTTATGAAAACGGGCTGTTTGTCCTTTGCATGATTAGTGCAAGGGTGTATACTATTCTCTGAAAGGACAACATGCCAGAAAGACTTTAGGAGGTTAACTTATCATGGTAGCCGATCAAAACACCGGTCATACTGAGGAAAATGCACACGATGTTTTAAAATCAACGCAAACGGTGATACATAAGGCGCTTGAAAAATTGGGGTATCCAGAAGAAGTGTATGAATTATTAAAAGAACCGATTCGTTTTTTAACGGTTAAAATTCCGGTTCGCATGGATGATGGATCAGTGAAAATTTTTACGGGGTACCGTGCGCAGCACAATGATGCAGTAGGACCGACAAAAGGAGGCATCCGCTTTCATCCGGGAGTCACTGAAAAAGAAGTTAAAGCGCTTTCTATTTGGATGAGTCTGAAATGCGGGATCATTGACCTTCCATATGGAGGCGGAAAGGGCGGGATCATCTGTGATCCGCGGGATATGTCCTTTCCTGAACTTGAACGTTTAAGCAGAGGCTACGTCAGGGCGATCAGCCAAATTGTCGGACCGACAAAAGACGTGCCGGCTCCCGATGTATTTACCAATTCTCAAATTATGGCATGGATGATGGACGAATATTCAAGAATCGACGAATTCAATTCTCCGGGTTTCATTACCGGAAAACCGCTCGTTTTAGGTGGTTCTCACGGCAGAGAATCTGCGACAGCAAAAGGGGTTACGATTTGTATTAAAGAAGCGGCGAAAAAGAAAAACATCGATATTAAGGGGGCTTCTGTCGTTGTGCAGGGGTTCGGAAATGCGGGAAGCTATCTTGCGAAATTCATGCATGACGCAGGTGCAAAAGTTGTCGGCATTTCTGATGCATACGGCGGCTTATATGACCCTGAGGGTCTTGACATCGATTATTTGTTGGACCGCCGCGACAGCTTCGGAACCGTCACAAAGCTCTTCAATGACACGATTACAAATCAGGAGCTGCTTGAACTTGATTGTGACATTTTGGTGCCGGCCGCGATCGAAAACCAGATTACAGAAGAAAACGCGCATAACATAAAAGCGAAAATCGTCGTGGAAGCCGCCAACGGCCCGACGACTCTTGAAGCGACGCAAATTCTTTCTGACCGCGGTATTCTCCTCGTTCCGGATGTGCTGGCAAGCGCCGGCGGTGTAACGGTATCCTACTTCGAATGGGTACAGAACAATCAGGGCTTCTACTGGACTGAGGAAGAAGTCGAAGAAAGACTGGAAAAAATGATGGTCAAATCGTTTAACAACATTTACGAAATGGCGCAAAACCGCAGAATCGACATGAGGCTTGCCGCCTACATGGTGGGCGTCCGCAAAATGGCGGAGGCATCCCGATTCAGAGGCTGGATCTAAGCCCAACCATTTGCAACAACGCAAAAAATCTCCTATCATAAAATAGGAGATTTTTTTGATTTGCCGGACATGACAGGAGTTGAACGGAACATGAAAGAAGAAAAAGTGATCATTATCGGCGGGGGCCCCTGCGGGCTTTCAGCGGCCATCGCGATGCAGCAAATCGGAATAGAGCCCCTCGTTATTGAAAAGGGAAATATTGTGGACAGCATTTACCGTTATCCTACGCATCAAACCTTTTTCAGCTCCAGCGAAAAGCTGGAGATCGGAGATGTTGCATTTATTACCGAAAACCGCAAACCGGTCAGAAATCAGGCCCTGTCCTATTACAGGGAAGTTGCCAAACGGAAAAATATAAGAGTCAATGCTTTCGAAAAAGTTCATTCCGTAACAAAAACGGAAGATAACCGGTTTTTAGTCGAGACGTCGAAGGATGCGTATTTGGCCTCGTTTTGCATCGTGGCGACGGGATACTACGATAACCCGAACTATATGAACGTGCCGGGTGAAGATCTGCCTAAGGTTTTTCATTATTTTAAAGAAGCTCATCCTTATTTTGATAAAGACGTTGCAGTCATCGGCGGAAAAAATTCAAGCGTTGACGCGGCAATGGAGCTGGTCAAAGCCGGTGCGCGCGTGACCGTTTTATACAGGGGAACGGAATACTCCTCAAGCATAAAGCCGTGGATTCTTCCCGAATTCGTATCCCTTGTCAATCACGGGAAAATACGGATGGAGTTTCGCGCGGCCGTCAAGGAAATTACAGAGGATCAGCTGACTTTTACCATTGATTCAAAAGAAGAAATCACCATTAAAAACGATTTTGTGTTTGCGATGACGGGCTATCATCCGGATCACAGTTTTCTAAAGAAAATGGGGATTCAGATTGATGCGGAATCAGGCCGTCCGTTTTTCAACGAAGAAACGATGGAAACGAATGAAAAAGGCATTTTCATCGCCGGCGTCATCGCTGCCGGAAACAATGCAAACGAAATTTTTATCGAAAACGGGCGCTTCCACGGCGGTCTGATCGCCGCAGAAATCGCCAAACGGATATAAAAAGGAAGAGAGCATATTCTATATTTAGATGTGCTCTCTCTTTTTTTGCAGCAGCACAGATTATGACGCAAAGGGGCATCCGAAGATGAAACATAAAGTCGCTCTTATTACGACAGGCGGAACGATCGCAAGCCGGAAAACCGAAAGCGGGAGGCTTGCGGCAGGCGCCATAAGCGGGACGGAGCTGGCCCGGATATGCAAGCTTCCGGAAGATGTACAAGTTGACGTATATCCGGCATTGCAGCTTCCGAGCATGCACATTACATTTCACGACCTGCTGAAGCTGAAAATCACGATAGAAAAGGCTTTCGAAGACGAAACGTATGACGGAGCCGTCGTCACGCACGGAACGGACTCGCTTGAAGAAACCGCCTACTTTCTCGATTTAACGATCAGCGATGACCGTCCGGTCGTCGTCACCGGCTCGCAGCGGCCGCCGGAAGAGCAGGGCAGCGACGCATATACGAATATCAGGCATGCTGTTTATACGGCATGCAGTCAGGATATAAAAGGAGCCGGAACGGTTGTCGTTTTCAATGAACGGATTTTCAATGCACGCTATGTCAAAAAGGTTCATGCGTCAAACCTTCAAGGCTTCGACGTATTCGGATTCGGATACTTTGGGATCATTGACAATGACAAAGTGTACGTCTATCAGAAACCGCTAAGGCGGGACGTCCATCGTCTAAAAAAAACTCTCCCTGTCGTCGACATCGTGAAAAGCTATCTTGACGCGGACGGGAAATTCATACGTGCTGCCGCTCAAGAAGGTGCTGCCGGAATCGTCCTTGAAGGCGTCGGAAGGGGACAGGTCACCCCGGAAATGGTGGCTGATATAGAGGCTGCTTTAAACAAGGGCATTCATATCGTGATCACGACGAGCGCGGAGGAAGGAGAAGTCTATACGACATACGACTATGTCGGCAGCAGCTATGATCTGGTGAAAAAAGGCGTTATTCTCGGAAAAGATTACGATAGCAAAAAAGCGAGAATAAAATTGGCGGTTCTTTTGGCCAGCTATGACAGCGGCATTAAAGACAAGTTTTGTTATTAACCGCTGAATCCTTATCGATTTCAAAACATTGTGAATCATGGTAGGATAGAATGAGAAGAAAAGGAAAGAGGTTTCTCATGTTCGGAATTATCTCCGCAGGCGTCGCTCCCGGAATCGCATTGCTGATGTATTTCTACTTAAAGGAAAAGTACGAAACAGAGCCTATTCATATGGTCATACGCCTTTTTATAGTAGGGGTTTTGCTCGTCTTTCCGACGATGTTTATCCAGTATGTTTTGGAAAAAGAAAACATTTCTGAGAGCAATTTTGTTATTTCATTTTTATCTTCCGGATTTTTGGAAGAATTTTTAAAATGGTTTTTGCTCATGTTCAGCGTCTACCAGCATGCCAATTTTGATGAACATTATGATGGAATCATGTACGGGACAAGCCTTTCGCTCGGGTTTGCCACATTGGAAAACATTCTGTACTTAATCGGAAACGGCGTCGAACACGCGTTCATGCGAGCGCTGCTTCCTGTATCAAGCCATGCCTTATTCGGCGTTATTATGGGGTTTTATATCGGCAAAGCCCGTTTTTCAAAAAGGAAGAAGCAGGCCGAGTGGCTTTGTCTGTCGCTTTTTATACCTGCCGCGCTTCACGGTCTCTATGACTACATCCTGCTGGCCCTCAGAAATTGGATTTATTTTATGCTTCCCTTTATGGCGTTTCTCTGGTGGTTCGGCCTCAGAAAAGCAAAAAAAGCACGTTCCGTCAATGTCGGAGAGCGTCCGCTCGATCTCTAAGCCGCCTGATAGAGGCGGCTTTTTTATTTTGCAAAACAAACAGTATCACCAGATTTTAATGGTGCTGAAACAGAAAGGAAAGCGTGTATAAAATCTGCCTCTCTACAAAAGATATGGATACAAAAATGCTGGAGGAGGCTTAAACATGAAGTCGAAAGGTTCTTTTTGTTTGAATGTCATTTTTTGTACGATGATGGCAGTAAGTCTTTCACTTCCATTCAGTCAAAAAAGCTCCGCCTTTACTGAACAGGTTATACAGCGGGGGGCGACAGGGGATGATGTGATCGAACTTCAGGCAAGGCTTCAATATAACGGCTATTATAATGGCAAAATCGACGGTGTGTACGGATGGGCGACTTACTGGGCTGTCCGGAATTTTCAGGACCGGTTTGGATTAAAGGAAACAGACGGTCTTGTCGGACCGAAAACAAAACAACATTTAGTCAATACGACAAAATACTACAGCGCTTATGTGCATGAACAGATTAGAAAAGGGAATAAGTTTACGCATTACGGTAGCATTCCGCTGAAATACCAGACGAAGCCTTCGAAAGAGGTGCAGCAGCAGGCGAGAAAAAGAGCGGAGGCCAGACAGCGCCAGCAGGCGGCGCCGAAGCAGTATGCGGCGCAAAAACAGCAGCAGAAGCAGGCGGCACCGGCGCCGAAGCAGGCAGCGCCAAAGCAGCAGAAAAAACAAGCGGCTCCGAAAAAATACGATGCCGCTGCGGCCAACATGCCGGGGGGTTTTTCAAGCAATGACATCAACCTGTTGGCAAAGGCGGTTTACGGCGAGGCCCGCGGTGAGCCGTACGACGGCCAGGTTGCGGTTGCGGCTGTTATTTTAAACAGGATCAACAGTCCGATTTTCCCGGATTCGGTTGCGGGCGTTATTTTCGAGCCGCTTGCCTTCACTTCCGTAGCCGACGGACAGATCTATATGACGCCGGATAAAACCGCGAAAAAAGCCGTGTTGGATGCCATCAATGGATGGGACCCTTCAGAAAATGCCTTATACTATTTCAACCCTGACACGGCCACAAGTCCGTGGATATGGGGAAGACCGCAAATTAAACGGATAGGCAAACACATTTTCTGTGAATAAAAGCGAGGTGTTATAAATGATCAGAGGAATTTTAATCGCCATTTTAGGAGTCGCCATCGTCGGAACGAGCTACTGGGGCTATAAAGAACACCAGGAGAAAGACGCTGTTCTGTTACATGCCGAAAACAATTATCAGCGGGCATTCCACGATTTAACGTATCAGGTGGACAAGCTCCACGATCAAATCGGCAGCACGCTTGCCATGAACAGCAAAAAAACCCTTTCCCCTGCATTGGCGGAAGTCTGGAGAACGACGTCTGAAGCGCACAACAACGTCAGCCAGCTTCCCCTTACATTAATGCCGTTTAACAAAACGGAAGATTTTTTGGCGAGCGTAGGGGATTTCAGCTATAAAACAGCGGTACGCGACCTTGATAAAGAGCCGCTGAATAAAAAAGAATACGCATCTTTAAACAAGCTTTATGAAAAATCGAAAGATATCCAGGACGAACTGCGCAGTGTCCAGCATAAGATCATGGGCAATAATTTGAGGTGGATGGACGTTGAGCTTGCGCTTGCATCAGGCCAAAAACAAAGCGACAACACGATTATTGACGGCTTCAAAACGGTGGAAAAAACCGCAAACGGGTTCTCAGAATCCGATTTTGGCCCGGCAACGATGACAAACGTGAAAAAAGAAGAACAAGGGTACAACCATTTAAAAGGGAATAAAATAACCCAAGCCGAGGCGAAAAAGATTGCGCAAAAGTTTGCACCGGATAAAAACTATAACATTAAAGTAGCGAAAAGCGGCAAGAGGACGAACAAGGACGTCTACACGGTCAGCATGCAGGATCCCGACCAAAAATCCGATATTTATATGGACATCACCGCAAAAGGCGGATATCCTGTTTACCTGATTCAAAACAAAAAAATCAAAGATCAAAAAATCAGTTTGAACGATGCATCAAACCGCGCGCTTCAATTTTTGAAAAAGAACGGCTATGAGACACGCGATCTCAAAATGGATGAAAGCTCGCAATACGACGGTGTCGGCGTTTTTTCATTCGTTCCCGTTCAAAACGGCGTGTGGCTCTATCCTGACAGCATCCGCATGAAGGTCGCACTCGACGACGGGGAAATCGTCGGTTTTTCCGCGAAGGATTTTCTGACTGCCCACAGAAAAAGGAATCTTCCGAAACCGAAATTAACGCCGGAAAAAGCGAAAGCGAAGCTGAATTCGAATGTAAAGGTTCAGGAAACGCGCCTTGCCCTGATTACAAATGAAGCTTCCCAGGAAGTCCTGTGCTACGAATTTCTCGGGACGATCGAAAACGACACATTCCGCATGTTCCTCAATGCGAATGACGGCACTGAAGAAAAAATCGAAAAGATGAAAAATGTAGAACCGATATATAAAAGTTTGTAAAAACGAAAGGAAAAGGCGGTCAGGTGCCTTTTCCTTTTTGGCATTCGGAATAATTAGCCCTGAACATTTCCATACTGAAGGTATGGAGGCCCGTTAACGGCCCTGCGATATTCGATGGAGGAATTCTATGAAAACATTTGAGCGTTTATTATTAAAACTGCTCATCGTTCAAGGCGTTGTTCTATTATCCGTACAGCTTCTTTTTCATTTTTCACAGGCTGAACCGTATTTGTCGAAGGTTGTGCAGTATGAAGGCGTAAATAAAACGAATATCGGCGAATGGATCGAGACATTTAAGCCGTAAATCGTATGAAAATCTCCCCTTTTTCGCTTAGAACATGATACAATCCTATAAGGAGTACCAGAGAGCAAGGAGAGGAATTATGGAAAAGAAATTATGTATCGCAATCGACGGTCCAGCCGCAGCCGGAAAAAGCACCGTGGCAAAAATCGTGGCCCGCAAAAAGTCTTATGTTTACATCGACACCGGCGCCATGTACCGGGCCATTACGTATTTGGCGCTGCAAAAAGGCGTGGATCTGAATGATGAGGCAGCCTTGACAGAGCTGCTCCAAAAATCGGCAATCGATCTTACGGTTTCCGAAGATGGGGCGCAGAAGGTATATATTGCGGGCGAGGATGTAACTGAAGCGATCCGGACGGACGAAGTCAGCAACCAGGTTTCCATTGTCGCCAAGCACAGAGGAATCCGCGAAGAGATGACGAAAAGGCAGCAGCAGCTTGCCGAAAAAGGCGGAGTCGTCATGGACGGCCGTGATATCGGAACCCACGTCCTCCCTGATGCAGAGGTGAAAATTTTCCTGCTGGCATCAGTCGAAGAACGGGCAAAACGCCGCTTTGAAGAAAACGTCAAAAAGGGGTACAATGTGAATTATGAAACGCTTGCAGAGGAGATCCGGCGGCGCGATAAACTCGATTCCGAGCGGGAGATTTCCCCGCTGAAAAAAGCGGATGACGCGCTCGAAATCGACACGACTTCATTGTCCATCGATGAAGTGGCCGGGAAAATCCTGCAAATTGTAGACAAAAAGGCTCAAAAATAAAAAAATCGGGCAAATTATTTTTTGTCCGCATGTTTTGACTTGACAAACACATGCTTTTATTAGAAGTTAGTAATAATAAATCATTTTATAGAACATTCAAAATATCCATTTTTGAATGGTTCTTTAATACATATTCGGCTGTCCGGATTGATGTGACATTCAGTTCGGTATAACCGTTTTACAAAAGCTGTGCAGGTTTGGACCAAGGAGGTTATTGAAATGACAGAGGAAATGAATCAAATTGATGTTCAAGTACCAGAGGTTGGAGATGTGGTGAAGGGAATTGTGACAAAAGTTGAGGACAAGCATGTTGACGTTGACATTCCCAACTGCAAACAAACCGGCATTATTCCAATCAGTGAATTATCAAGTCTTCATGTTGAAAAAGCATCAGATGTCGTCAAGGTAGACGATGAGCTTGAATTAAAGGTAACAAAAGTGGAAGACGACGCTTTGATTTTATCTAAACGTGCTGTTGATGCAGACCGCGCTTGGGAAGACCTAGAGAAAAAGTTTGAGTCAAAAGAAGTTTTTGAAGCCGAAGTAAAAGACGTCGTCAAAGGCGGTCTTGTCGTTGATATAGGCGTGCGCGGGTTTATTCCTGCATCACTTGTCGAAGCGCATTTTGTGGAAGACTTTACGGATTATAAAGGAAAGACCCTTTCGCTGATCGTCGTTGAGCTTGACAGAGATAAAAACCGCGTGATTTTGTCACACCGTGCGGTTGTTGAAAAAGAACAGTCAGAAAAGAAACAGGAATTCCTGCAAACGCTTGAAGCAGGGCAGGTTCTTGAAGGAAAGGTTCAGCGCCTGACAGACTTCGGTGCTTTCGTTGACATCGGCGGCATTGACGGACTTGTTCATATTTCCCAGCTTTCACATTCCCATGTTGAAAAGCCGTCAGACGTCGTTGAAGAAGGACAGGAAGTAAAAGTGAAAGTGCTCTCCGTCGACCGCGACAACGAACGGATTTCGCTGTCCATTAAAGAAACGCTTCCCGGACCATGGGCCAATATCGGTGAAAAAGTGAAGCCGGGAGACATTCTTGACGGAAAAGTTCAGCGCTTGGTAAGCTTCGGGGCATTCGTAGAAGTGCTTCCTGGCGTTGAAGGACTCGTTCATATTTCCCAAATTTCAAATAAACACATCGGAACGCCTCACGAAGTGCTTGAAGAGGGTCAAGACGTGAAAGTCAAAGTTCTTGACGTCAATGAAGCGGAAGAGCGGATTTCTTTAAGCATGAAAGAGCTCGAAGAAAACGACAAGGCAGAGCAGGAAGACTACCGCCAATACCAGGCGAAGGAAGAGTCTTCAGGCTTCCAGCTCGGAGAAATTTTCGGAGATAAGCTGAATAAACTAAAATAAATTGGTGATGATGGTGACGCGAGCAGAGAGAAAAAAAGCACACATTGAACACGCCCTGTCCACGGGACAAAAGCGCCTGACAGGGTTCGATGATATCACGTTTGTTCACGTCAGCCTTCCGGAAACGGCATTGTCACAAATTGATACTGCAACAAAAATAGGCGAACTGTTCTTAAGTTCGCCTATTTTTATCAATGCGATGACAGGCGGAGGAGGACAGACTACGCTTGAGATCAACAGAGCGCTGGCTAGAGCCGCTGCAGAAACGAACATACCGGTTGCTGTCGGATCGCAAATGTCCGCTTTGAAAGACCCCGGCGAACGGCCTTCTTATGAGGTTGTCAGAAAGGAAAACCAGAAGGGCCTCGTTTTCGCCAATTTAGGAAGCGAAGCGACGGTAGAACAGGCGCAAAGAGCAGTAGATATGATCGAAGCGGACATGCTTCAGATTCATCTCAATGTCATTCAGGAAATCGTGATGCCGGAAGGTGACCGCAGCTTTTCCGGACGACTGCGCCGAATTGAGGAGATTTGCAGCACTGTCGGCGTCCCCGTGTCTGTAAAGGAAGTCGGATTCGGGATGAGCAGGGAAACAGCCGCCAAGCTGTTTGAGGCGGGGGCTGCTGCGGTTGATGTCGGCGGCTACGGCGGAACGAATTTTTCTGAAATCGAAAATTTGCGCAGGGATAAAGCGGTTGATTTTTTTAACCAATGGGGCATATCAACGGCTGCCAGCATTGCAGAGGTGAGTTCCGCTTTTCAGAACCGGGCGGTGATCGCCTCAGGAGGAATTCAAAACGCCCTTGACCTTGCAAAATCGATCGCCTTAGGAGCTTCGGCGGCCGGAATGGCCGGATATTTCCTTAAAGTGCTGACATCGTCCGGCGAGGATGCTTTAGTTAAAGAAATCGCCGGCCTCATAAAGGATCTCAAAAGAATCATGACGGTATTGGGCTGCCGAACGATAGAAGAGCTAAAAAAATCCCCTCTCGTTTTAAAAGGGGATACGTATCATTGGCTGAAAGCAAGGGGAATCGACCCTTCAACCTACAGCATGCGTTAAGCCGTGTACCGTGAGACTTTGTAAAACTCCTCCATGCGCTGACAAGAGGCAAAGCAGCGTACGGAGGAGTTTTTTTGTTTATCGGAACCCCATAAGGAATCTGCCCGTCATCACGGGCGGATCAAACCTTTTTGCCCAGGCGGTTTATCTTTAGGACGTCGGCCGTTTATGGATTTCGCCTGCGTGCTTCTTCTGCGCTTTCAAGAGCGGCAGCCCCATTATGGCTGATGGACTGATCGCGGTCAGATTCGGTGCGCCTTTGTTTCTTCAATTTCTTTTCCTGCCTGTCTTTTCCCAACGTATGACCCTCCTTAACGATGTTTAAAATGTCTTTCATCCCCCCATACTAAACATGGAGGATGAAATGATGGAAGAATTCTATTATTATTGGTCGATGTGGTTTTTGTGGGTTTTGACCACTTTTATTCTTGAGAAAAACAAAACCCGTTTTTTTACCTCGGCATTTATTTTGCTCAACATCATTTTAAGTATGTATCATGTGCGGCTCGTCTTGTTTTTTAATGCCGCCTATTTGCTGTTTTACGCCGGTGCTTATATGCTCGGCGGGTATGCGGCGATCCATAAAAACATGAGGTGCTTGCTTTTGCATCTTTCAATGGTGTTTGCTTACGGATTTTTGTTTCTTTTTGCATTATATGATCCTGTTTGGTTTATCCTAAAGCCTGAGTGGTTGATCATCATCCTGTTTGTGATCATGACCGCGGCATTTGAAAAAAGCTTCGTGAACCGCCTGGCGCTGTTTGTGCTCGGAATGTGCCAGGGAGAGCTGCTGTATTCGCTCATCATCAGGAAGCTTTATGATGGCATGGTTGTCGGAGGATATTCGTGGCTTTCAATGTGTTCGGCGGGCATTGTTTTGCTTTACGGCGTCTCCCAGTACGAACGTCTCGTCCATCAGATTCACCAAAAATGGAAGCGATTGAACAAAGGAGCAACAAAAATGTCATGAGTCAATTTACCTATCCGATCATCCTCGGTATTATCGCCGGGATTGTCGTCAGAGTGTATATGCTGAGGACGGATTACCGCCAATATCCGACTTATCTTCACGGGAAAACGATACATATTGCCCAGGCGATGATCGCTGCTGCAATCGGAGCGGTCATCATTCCGTCCATTTTAAAATCGGATTATACAGCCATTACGTTTTTGACGCTGGCTGCGACCCAATTCCGGGATGTCCGCAATATGGAAAGGGAAACCTTGACACAGCTCGACGGCTATGAGCTTGTATCAAGAGGGAGCACGTACATAGAAGGGATTGCGATCGCTTTTGAAAGCAGGAATTACATCGTCATTTTTACATCGCTTCTGACGACTTTGGCATACATCCTTTTTAAATCCGTATGGGCCGGGCTTGGGACGGCGCTCATCTGTATTATCATCGGCCGAATCTTGATGTCAGGAAGTTTTATTAAGCATATTGCAGACATTGAACATAAACCGTTGCACTTTGACGGCCAGGGGCTTTATGTAGACGATATTTACATTATGAACATCGGGATTCCCGAAAAGCAAAAGCTCATTTTGGAGCACGGAATGGGCTTTGTCCTGAAACCGAAAAATTTTAATTCAGCCGTCACCCTCGCAAATCTCGGACAGCGGCAGGCTATCTTGTTTGATGTGTCAAATGTGCTCGGGGTGTACCGCGATTCAGGCGAGCCGTCCCTTACGCCTTTGGCAAAAAGGGATTTAAATGACGGACGGGTTGCGATTTTCGTTCTTCCTGCCATTAAGGATAAAAAGACGGCCATCAGGGTGATCGGGGACGTTCCGACGCTGGAAAACGCGATACGCCTCCCGATGGAGTTTATAAAAGAAAAGCATGGTAAGGTGATCCGATGAGCGATTCGATTTCACTTCAAAACTATATTTTGGCGGTCGTCACGACAAGGAAGGACCGCGTCATTGGCGGAACAGCCGTGTTTTATTGCGATGATGCCGAAGAAATGAACAAGTATGCCAAAAATCTCGAAGCCATTCTAGACGGAATCGCTCACGGGATAGGAGATGACCTCTTTTTGATTGTGAAACATTTTTAATTAGAGTTGTGATCTCTTTAGAAATTGATATAATATATGAGTTAAGCCCTTCTGTATAAGAAAAGAAGGGTTTCTTTCTTCACGATGAATATTGAAAAGAATGCTTTGAAGAGACTTGAAAGGAAGGGTACTATGGGAAAACCTGTCGTAGCCATAGTTGGAAGGCCCAATGTTGGGAAGTCCACAATCTTTAACAGGATTGCGGGTGAAAGAATTTCGATTGTGGAAGATACACCCGGTGTGACCCGGGATCGGATATACAGCTCGGCCGAATGGCTGAACCATGACTTTAATCTGATTGATACCGGCGGAATCGAAGTCGGAGATGAGCCGTTTTTGGCGCAGATTCGCCACCAGGCTGAAATCGCCATCGAGGAAGCCGATGTGATTATTTTTATGACAAACGGACGCGAGGGTGTCACGGCGGCCGATGAGGAGGTGGCCAAGATTTTATACCGGACAAAAAAACCGGTCGTTCTGGCGGTCAATAAAGTCGATAACCCGGAAATGAGAGCGAACATTTACGATTTTTACTCGCTCGGCTTTGGCGAGCCGTATCCGATTTCCGGTACGCACGGTCTCGGTCTCGGCGATTTGCTTGACGCTGTCAGCGAGCATTTTAAAAACTTGCCTGAGACGAAATACGATGATGAAGTGATTCAATTTTGCCTGATCGGACGGCCGAACGTCGGCAAATCGTCGCTTGTCAACGCCATGCTTGGGGAAGAGCGCGTCATCGTAAGCAATATTGCCGGAACGACGCGGGACGCCGTTGACACGAAATTTACGTACAATCAGCGCGAATTCGTCATCGTGGACACCGCCGGAATGAGGAAAAAAGGAAAGGTATATGAGTCAACAGAAAAATACAGCGTTCTCAGGGCGTTAAAGGCGATCGACCGTTCAGACGTCGTAGCTGTCGTCTTGGATGGCGAGGAAGGCATTATTGAGCAGGATAAGCGGATTGCCGGCTATGCCCACGAAGCCGGGAAAGCCGTCGTTATCGTTGTAAACAAATGGGACGCTGTTGAAAAAGACGAGCGTACGATGAAGGAATTTGAACAAAATGTAAGGGAACATTTTCAATTTTTAGACTATGCGCCTGTTTTGTTCATGTCCGCATTGACCAAAAAGCGGATCCATACATTGATGCCCGCCATCGTCACGGCAAGCGAAAACCACGCGATGAGGGTGCAAACCAACATCCTTAATGATATTATTATGGATGCGGTCGCCATGAATCCGACGCCGACCCACAACGGGCAGCGCCTAAAGATTTATTATGCGACCCAAGTGTCGGTCAAGCCTCCGACTTTTGTCGTTTTTGTCAATGATCCGGAGCTTATGCACTTTTCTTATGAACGGTTTTTGGAAAACCGGATACGGGACGCATTCGGTTTTGAAGGAACACCCATCAAGATTTTTGCAAGAGCAAGAAAATAAAGAGGTGTAATGAAATGACTAAAGTAGCAATGCTAGGGGCCGGAAGCTGGGGAACAGCATTGGCGCTCGTTTTGGCGGACAACCAGTACGATGTGTGCGTATGGGGGCATCGCGAAGAACTGATACGGCAAATCAATGAACAGCATGAAAACAAAGACTACCTGCCAGGCGTCAAACTGCCTGAAAAGGTTTGCGGAACGACGGACTTGCAAACAGCATTGACCGATGTGAAAACGATCATCGTCGCCGTTCCGACGAAAGCGATCCGCGAAGTTCTAAAAAAGGCGATTCCTTTTATCAAACAAAAGGCAATTTTCGTCCATGTATCAAAAGGAATCGAGCCTGATACGCTGCTGAGAATTTCGGAGATGATGGAAGAGGAAATCCCTGAGGACATGAGGGAGGATATCGTCGTCCTTTCCGGCCCGAGCCATGCCGAAGAAGTCGGATTGAGACACCCGACAACTGTAACCGTTTCGGCGAAGAAATGCCTTGAATCTGCCCAGGCGGTACAGGATATGTTTATGAATCAGAATTTTCGCGTTTATACAAATCCGGATATCATCGGCGTTGAGATCGGCGGCGCATTAAAAAACGTCATTGCCCTTGCCGCGGGAATCGCAGACGGCCTCGGGTACGGTGATAATGCGAAAGCCGCGTTGATTACGAGAGGACTGGCCGAAATTGCCCGTTTAGGCACGAAAATGGGCGGAAATCCGCTAACGTTTTCCGGACTTACGGGAATCGGAGACCTGATCGTCACCTGCACGAGTGTCCATTCACGAAATTGGCGCGCCGGTAATATGCTGGGTAAAGGCTTCAAACTTGAAGAAGTTCTGAATGAAATGGGGATGGTCGTTGAGGGGGTACGCACAACAAAGGCGGCATATCAGCTTGCAAAGAAGTATCATGTCAATATGCCGATTACAGAAGCCTTGCATAAGGTTTTGTTTGACGGCAAAAAAGTTGAGACTGCTGTCGAATCATTAATGGCAAGAGTCAAAACCCACGAGATGGAAGATCTTGTGAATACATTCGAAAACCAAATGAAATGACCGGCACACCATATTTTCCGCTCTCCTGCAGTTTGTTTTAAAAACTGAAACATTTTGGAGACCTGGGCAAGAGAGGATACATTTGTCCGAAGGCTTGCATAAAATAGAATCGAAGTCTGGAAGAGCTGTATCTTATCATTTGGGTTATATAGTCATCATTATCAAGCCTGAAGCAAAGTCCCCCTCTTTGCTTCAGGCTTTTTTTTTTGCGGTTTTTGTTGCGCTTCAAAAATTGGAAAAGCTGTTGAACTTCTGGTTTTTCTTATATAAAATGAAATATAACGCTTACATCGCAAGAGAATGATAGAGAAGGAGGCTATTCGCGTGAGTGTCGGCATGTTGAAAATGTGGTTTGCCCTGGGATCGATGGGCCTGATGTTCTTAGCGGTGATCGCCATTTACATCAGCAGGTATAAATTTAAAAACCGTTTTTTGAAAATCGCCGCTTCGTTCCTGGCGTATACCTGCATGCTCATATCCGGCGTCATCGTCTTTATCGTTGTCTTCAGCGGCCCTGTCAATGACTAATGCTTAAAAGGAAGATCCATATGAAAAAAATAAACGCATTGCTCGCATTTATATTCACAGCCATATTGTTAAGCGGATGTTTATACCCTGAAGAAAGAAAGGCGCAAAACAGCGTCCCCTATGAACAGCAGCTGAGCGAGGTGCAGGCGGCGGTTGATGAGTTCAGAAAGGCGACAGGAGGGCTTCTCCCGATTAAAACGAGAGATATGTCAGTTCCAATCTATCAAAAATACCCTATCGATTTTAACAGGCTGTCTCCGCGCTATTTGGCTGAACCGCCCGGCACTTCCTACGAAAATGGAGGGGAATATTTGTATGTTCTCGTAGACGTGGAACACAACCCGACAGTGAAGCTTATAGACGTCAAAATGTCCGAAGCAATCCGCGACCTGAAGCTCCGGGTCGACATGTACAAGGAACAGCACCGGTATCCTCCCTATCAAAAAGTCGTAGCTGAACATTTATTTATGCTTGATTATAAAAAACTGGGGCTGAAGGACGCGCCTTCGGTCACCAGTCCATTAACGGGCACCACCCTTCCTCTTCTCGTCGATCAAAACGGCGACATCCAAGTGGATTACCGCGTTGATTTAGCCAAACTGATCGAAAAGTCGGGAAAAACCGTCAAGCCGGGCGAGGAGATCCAGGACCTGCTCTGGAAAGAAACCCCCTTTGTACCGGCGTTTTCAGTGAAATATACTGTAAATGACAAGAATGAGCCGGTTTTTTTGCGAGTAGAATGAATTAGTCATGAACCTTTCTCCTTTGCATACAATAAGGAGAAAGGTTTTTTCATGCCTGCCGAAAAAATTTCCCTGAGCTGTCATATTGAAATAGGACAACGTCATACAATGTAGTGTCCTGTTTTTGAATGATGAAGAAGTGAAAAATTGAAAAGGATTGGAAGTCCGGGAGGGGATCACTTGGAAAAGGTCGATATTTTCAAGGATATCGCTGAACGAACAGGAGGCGATATATACTTAGGTGTCGTAGGAGCTGTCCGCACAGGAAAATCTACGTTTATTAAAAAATTTATGGAGCTAGTGGTGCTCCCGAATATCAACAATGAAGCAGACCGGGCGCGCGCGCAAGATGAGCTCCCCCAAAGCGCCGCTGGCAAAACCATCATGACGACAGAACCGAAGTTTGTTCCCAATCAGGCGATGTCAGTTCATGTCAGTGACGGACTCGATGTGAATATAAGACTTGTTGACTGTGTCGGCTACACGGTCCCTGGCGCAAAAGGATATGAAGACGAGAACGGACCGAGGATGATCAACACGCCCTGGTACGAGGAGCCGATTCCGTTCCACGAAGCGGCCGAAATCGGCACGAGAAAAGTAATTCAGGAGCATTCGACAATCGGTGTCGTCATTACGACCGACGGCACCATCGGAGAGATTCCGAGGCAGGATTACATCGAAGCTGAAGAAAGGGTGATCGAGGAGCTAAAAGAAGTCGGAAAACCGTTTATCATGGTTATCAATTCGGTCCGCCCGTATCATCCGGAAACGGAAACGCTCAGACGCGAACTGATGGAAAAGTATGACATCCCGGTCCTTGCGATGAGCGTGGAAAGCATGAGAGAAGCGGATGTTTTAAGCGTTCTGAGAGAAGCCCTTTACGAATTCCCGGTTCTCGAAGTCAATGTCAATCTGCCGAGCTGGGTTATGGTGCTGAAAGAAAATCACTGGCTGCGCGAAAACTATCAGGATTCCGTGAAAGAAACCGTCAAAGATATTAAAAGATTAAGAGACGTCGACCGCGTCGTCGGCCACTTCAGCGAATTCGATTTTATCGAGCGGGCGAGCCTCGCCGGCATCGAGATGGGGCAGGGGATCGCGGAGATTGATTTATACGCTCCGGACTATTTGTACGATGAAATTTTAAGGGAAGTCGTCGGCGTCGAAATCAGGGGGAAAGACCACCTTTTGCAGCTGATGCAGGATTTCGCCCATGCGAAGACGGAATATGACCAGGTGTCTGATGCTTTGAAAATGGTGAAGCAAACCGGCTATGGAATCGCTGCACCGGCATTGACCGACATGAGCCTTGACGAGCCGGAAATCATCAGGCAGGGATCGAGATTCGGAGTAAGGCTCAAAGCGGTAGCGCCGTCGATTCATATGATTAAAGTCGATGTCGAAAGCGAATTCGCGCCGATCATCGGAACGGAGAAGCAAAGCGAAGAGCTCGTCAGGTATTTAATGCAGGACTTTGAGGACGATCCGCTGTCGATCTGGAACTCTGATATTTTCGGAAGAAGCTTGAGCTCGATCGTTAGAGAAGGCATTCAGGCGAAGCTGTCCCTCATGCCGGAAAACGCAAGATACAAGCTGAAGGAGACGCTCGAACGAATCATCAATGAAGGCTCGGGCGGCTTGATCGCGATCATCTTATAAACAGGAAGACCTCTTATCATACGGGAGGTCTTTTTTTGGCTTGAAAAAGGGCAGAAAGGCAGCTGGAAATTTAGGCAAGAAAATGATGAAAAAAGGAAAAACAGGAATATTTGTTCGGGTGATTGTGCTTAAACCTTGACGAATAAGGGATCATAGCTTTAAAATGCTTGATATGGCTTATCATATGTGTTAATCTACATACAGAAAATCTTCACTTTATTGGACAATCGTTCCTCTGAACGTAAGATTTTCGCTGAAAGCCGTAAATCGCCTTTTCTATATTTATTTGAAATTTCTGTTCAAACAGGTATAGAAACAGGTTGAACTGTGAAGAAATGATGATAATCTATTGATTGATACCTTTTGGGAGGAGGTGAAAGGCATGAACAAGACAGAGCTAATCAATGCGGTTGCAGAAGCAAGCGAACTATCTAAAAAAGATGCTACTAAAGCAGTTGATTCTGTTTTTGATACAATTTTAGATGCACTTAAAAACGGTGAAAAAATTCAATTGATCGGTTTTGGTAACTTTGAGGTGCGTGAGCGCTCAGCTCGTAAAGGTCGCAACCCTCAAACTGGTGAAGAAATCGAAATCCCTGCAAGCAAAGTCCCTGCTTTCAAACCAGGTAAAGCACTTAAAGACGCTGTAGCAGGAAAATAATTGTATGTATAGGTCGTGTTTTACGCGTTATACATAATTTCTTCACAGAAAAGCCCCTTTTAGAAGGGGCTTTTCATATTTAAAAGCATATTTCAGGCGGTACTCTTTTCGGCGGTTAAAGCCTTTCATTTTGCTTTTCTAAGCTGATGTGTGCTAGAATCTGAATTAAATGTATGCGTTTCTGGAGGATATAAAACATGAGCGAAATCAACAAAGAAAAGATCGAACAAGCTGTTCGTCAGATATTGGAAGCCATCGGAGAAGATCCAAACCGCGAAGGTCTTCTGGACACCCCGAAACGGGTCGCAAAAATGTACGCGGAAGTGTTCGCAGGCCTGAATGAAGACCCGAAAGAGCATTTCAAAACGGTGTTTGGCGAAGACCATGAAGAGCTTGTTCTCGTCAAAGACATTCCTTTTTACTCAATGTGTGAGCATCACCTCGTTCCTTTTTACGGAAAAGCGCATGTCGCATATATTCCGAAGGGCGGCAAGGTGACGGGCCTCAGCAAGCTGGCGAGAGCCGTTGAAGCGGTTGCCAAGCGTCCGCAGCTGCAGGAACGGATTACGTCGACGATTGCGGACAGCATTGTCGAATCGCTGTCGCCGCACGGCGTGATGGTGGTCGTAGAAGCCGAGCATATGTGCATGACGATGCGCGGTGTTAAAAAGCCGGGTTCTAAAACGGTCACTTCAGCTGTAAGAGGAACGTTCAGGGAAGACGTAGCCGCCCGCTCCGAAGTGCTGGAGCTTATTAAGCATCATGATTAAAAATGAAAAGGTGTGCGATGAACATGATCAATAATCAAACGAATGATTTTGTCGTGATAAAAGCCGTCGAGGACGGCGTAAACGTGATCGGTCTGACAAGAGGAACGGATACGAGGTTTCATCATTCCGAGAAACTCGATAAAGGTGAAGTGATGATCTGCCAGTTTACCGAGCATACCTCAGCGATAAAAGTCCGCGGGGAAGCCGTTATTCAATCGGCTTACGGCGAAATGAAGAGCGAATCCAGAAAATAGTTCGGCCGTTATCCGCTCTTCCGATGGCATATGCCGTTCATTTTCATCATATTATGATATAATTAAACTTTCTCCGCTTAAAAAAGATACATAAGCAATCAAGAGAAAAACTGCGAATTTTGGGACAAGGGTGATATCTTTGCAAGACATCTACGGACGTTTATCTCATTTGAAAATCGAGCTGAATAAAAAGCTTTCACATCCTTACTTAGCCAAGCATTTAACCGCTCCGAAGGTTGATGAGGATAAGCTGCTTCTTTTTTATGCTCTGTTTGATGAAACAGATGTAAAAGAGGTTGACAAGGAAAATTACATTTTAACGGCGATGCTTGTTCAAACAGCCCTTGATACCCATGATGAAGTCACGACCGCAGCTTCGATAAAGCAGGACGATTATAAAAACCGGCAGCTGACGGTTTTGGCCGGGGATTATTTCAGCGGGATGTACTATTCCCTTCTCTCGGGTATGAAGGATATTTATATGATCCGGACGCTGGCAGCGGCCATCAAAGAAATCAACGAACACAAAATCAGGCTGTATGATCATTCCGCAAAAGATTTAGCCGGCCTGGAAAAAAGCGTCAGCATAGTGGAAGCTGCACTTTTTCATCATCTTGCCGACCACTTCTATTTGCCTCACTGGAAGACCGCAGCCAATGATTTTCTTGTATATAAGCGGCTTGCCGCTGAAGAAAAAGGAACAGATTCGCGTTTGCTGGAGACGATTTTAAAAGAGGAATTTCCGGAAGATCAGGCTTCATGCGAACAATTGACTGTCGCTGCTTATGAAAAGGCAAAGCTTCAAATCAGCCGGTGCCTCATCAAACGGCCCGACGTTCAAAAATGGCTCTTGGAGCGGCTTGAAGCCATTAAACCGGGAAAACCGGCCTATCATCAGAAAGTGGAAGAAGGGTAACATTCATGGAGCAGTCAAAAGAACAGCGCGTGCACGGCGTTTTTGAAAAAATCTACAAAAACTATGACCGGATGAATTCCGTGATCAGCTTTAGGCAGCATAAAAAATGGCGCGACAAAACGATGCAGATCATGAATGTCCAGGAAGGGGCAAAGGCGCTGGATGTGTGCTGCGGAACCGGGGACTGGACGATCGCCCTCGCGGAGGCCGCCGGAGAGTCGGGCGAGGTCAAAGGCCTTGACTTCAGCAAAAATATGCTGACGATTGCCGAGCAAAAGACAGAAGGCTACAGCCAGATCGAATTGATCCACGGCAATGCAATGGAGCTGCCTTTTGCCGATAATACGTTCGACTATGTCACCATCGGATTCGGGCTCCGCAATGTCCCTGACTATTTAACCGTATTAAAAGAGATGACGCGCGTGGTGAAACCCGGAGGCCAGGTTGTGTGCCTTGAAACATCCCAGCCGGAAATGATCGGTTTCAAGCAGCTTTACTATTTATATTTCCGGTTTATCATGCCTGCATTCGGAAAGCTCTTTGCCAAAAGTTTCAAAGAGTATTCCTGGCTGCAGGAATCCGCCAGGGAATTTCCGGGCATGAAGGAGCTTGCCGTTTTATTTGAAAAGGCTGGGTTAGAAAATGTTCAATATCATCCTTTCACAGGCGGTGTAGCAGCTACACATGTCGGTTGGAAGCGATGATGACTACAGGAATACTCGGGTGAATCGATATGAAATTGACAACGTTATATTCTTTTTTGAATGAGGATATTGATTTAATAGAAAAAGAGCTGGAAAAAACCGTACACTCCGACTACCCTTTGCTGAGTGAAGCGAGCCTGCATTTGCTGCAGGCCGGGGGGAAACGAATCAGGCCGGTTTTTGTCCTGCTGAGCGGCATGTTCGGGGAATACGATATCAACAAAATTAAAAATGTCGCAGTTTCATTGGAATTGATGCACATGGCTTCGCTCGTCCATGATGATGTCATCGACGATGCCGAACTGAGAAGGGGAAGGCCGACCATTAAGGCAAAATGGGACAATCGCATTGCGATGTATACAGGTGATTATTTATTTGCCCGTTCGCTTGAATCGATGACCAAAATAAACGAGCCGAAAGCGCACGAAATTTTGTCAAAGGCGCTTGTTGAAGTTTGTCTTGGAGAAATCGAACAAATTAAAGACAAATATAATATGGAGCAAAACCTGCGAACGTATTTAAGGCGGATTAAGCGGAAAACCGCGCTTTTGATCGCGTCGAGCTGCCAGCTTGGAGCCATCGCCGCCGGAGCAGGTGAGCACATTCATCAAACGCTTTATTGGTTTGGCTATTACGTCGGAATGTCGTACCAGATCATCGACGACATCCTCGATTTTACGTCAAGCGAAAAAGAGCTCGGCAAGCCGGTCGGAGGGGATCTGCTGCAGGGAAACGTGACGCTTCCCGTGCTGTATGCGCTGAAATCCCCCGAACTGAAAGCGCGCCTCATGCTGGTCAACAGCGAAACGACGCCTGAACAAATCAAGCCGCTGATCAAAGAGCTGAAAAAAACCGATGCCATTGAACAATCGTTCAAAGTCAGCGAAATGTATTTGAACAAAGCGTTCCGCCTGCTCGAAACGCTTCCGAAAAACCGCGCAAGGACGGCGCTCGGCCAAATTGCGAAATATATCGGAAAACGAAAATTCTAAACGCAGATCTGAAAAATAAGTAAAAAGTATGAATATTCTCCGCCCTTTATTGATTAATTTTTTGAAAAATGTTATATTTCCGTTGTAGTATTGAAAGCCTATACATAACAGTGGGGTGGAGAATCGATTATGGAAAAAACCTTTGTGATGGTTAAACCCGATGGCGTTCAGCGCCAGCTGATCGGCGACATTTTGTCCAGATTTGAACGAAAGGGCTTACAATTAATCGGAGCCAAGCTGATGAAAGTCTCACAAGAGACGGCCGGTGAGCATTATAAAGAGCATAAAGAAAAACCGTTTTTTGGCGAGCTTGTCGATTTTATTACGTCAGGCCCTGTCTTTGCAATGGTATGGAAAGGGGAAGACGCAATTGCGATCAGCAGGCAGCTGATCGGCAAAACGAACCCTAAAGAAGCGCTGCCCGGCACAATCCGCGGGGACTACGGCATGAGCGTCGGCAAAAACATCATTCACGGTTCAGATTCTCCTGAAAGTGCAGTACGTGAAATCGGTTTATTTTTTAAAGAGAATGAACTTATTGAAGAAGAAAAATTAATCAATCAATGGATCTATTAAAAAATCAGCTGAAAGGCTGATTTTTTTAAATGAAAAACGCCCTTTTCCCCTATGAGGCAGCGGGCGTTTTTTCGTTTAAACGATACAAATTGTCATGAAAACAAGCTATAATGTTACACATATCAGCATGAATCGATTAGGAGAGAAAAAAATGGACAACTACAACTTCTTCGTTGATAAATGGAGAAAAATAACCGGTGTGGATTTAGCTCTGTACAAAGAGGCGCAAATGAAAAGAAGGCTGACGTCTCTTTACGAAAAAAAGGGATTCGGCGATTTTCGCGAGTTCGCGAACGAGCTGGAAAAAAATGATGCACTTCTTCAAGAAACGTTAGACAGAATGACGATCAATGTTTCTGAATTTTACAGAAACTATCAAAGGTGGGACGTACTTGAGAAAACGATTCTTCCTTTGCTCAAGCCGGCCAAAACGCTGAAGGTCTGGAGCGCGGCCTGTTCAACCGGGGAAGAGCCCTATACGCTGTCAATGATCTTAAGCCGTCAAAAACATCTGACAAACTATGAAATTATCGCGACAGATATCGATGACAAAGTGTTAGCAAAAGCAAAGGAAGGCATTTATCAGGAAAGGTCGCTTCAGGAAGTGCCAAAAGCGATGAAAGATCAATATTTTATTCAAAACGGCACCCGCTACACCGTAAAAGACGAAATACGGAAAAACATCCGTTTTCAAAAACACAATCTACTCGCCGATTCGTATGAAAAAGATTTTGATATCATCGTATGCCGGAACGTACTGATCTATTTTACAGAAGAGGCGAAGGAAACGATCTACCGCAAATTCAGCGAAAGCTTAAAGAAGAAAGGAGTTTTGTTCGTTGGAAGCACAGAGCAGATCTTTAATCCTGAGAAATACGGCTTTCAATCGACAGACACGTTCTTCTATCAAAAAAGTTAGCTGACTTTTTACGAAAAGGTATGTTATAGTTTTACTTAAAAGCGTTAATGTGATGAAGGGAGAACGAAAGCATGAGGTATTTAACAGCCGGAGAATCTCACGGCCCGCAGCTTACGACGATTATTGAAGGGGTGCCCGCAGGGCTTTATATCACAAAAGAAGATATTAATAACGAACTCGGAAGACGGCAAAAAGGGCACGGCCGCGGACGCAGAATGCAAATCGAAAAAGACCAGGCCCGGATTACTAGCGGTGTAAGACACGGCCGTACGCTTGGATCTCCGATCGCCCTTGTCGTGGAAAACAAAGACTGGACCCACTGGACGAAAATCATGGGCTCAGAGCCGATTTCAGAGGAAGAAGAAAGCGAAATGAAGCGTCAGATTTCAAGGCCGAGACCGGGTCACGCCGATTTGAACGGCGCGATTAAATACGGTCACAGGGACATGCGCAATGTGCTTGAGCGTTCATCTGCCAGGGAAACGACCGTCCGGGTGGCGGCCGGAGCCGTCGCGAAAAAGATTTTGTCACAGCTCGGCATTCAAGTGGCAGGTCATGTTCTGGAAATTGGCGGAATAAGGGCTGAAAAGACCAATTACAAATCAATCGAAGATTTGAAAAAAGTGACGGAGGAGTCGCCTGTCAGATGCTATGACGACGAGGCAGGCAAAAAGATGATGGCCGCGATCGATGAAGCGAAAGCTAACGGAGATTCCATCGGCGGAATCGTCGAAGTCATCGTCGAAGGGGTTCCGGTCGGGGTCGGCAGCTATGTTCATTACGACCGCAAGCTTGACAGCAAGCTGGCAGCTGCCGTTTTGAGCATCAATGCCTTTAAAGGCGTCGAATTCGGCATCGGCTTTGAAGCTGCCAGAAAGAACGGAAGCGAAGTCCATGACGAAATCATTTGGGATGAAGAAAAAGGGTATACGCGCGCAACGAACCGTCTCGGCGGTCTTGAAGGCGGAATGACGACGGGGATGCCGATTGTCGTCAGAGGCGTCATGAAGCCGATCCCGACGTTATACAAGCCGCTGAAAAGCGTCGATATTGAAACGAAAGAGCCGTTCAGCGCCAGTATCGAACGTTCTGACTCATGCGCCGTTCCGGCTGCGAGCGTCGTGGCGGAAGCGGTCGTCGCCTGGGAAATCGCCAATGCAATCGTCGAACAATTTGGGGTCGACCAAATGGACCGCATCGCTGAAAACGTTGAAAAGATGAGAAAGCTTGCGAGGGAGTTTTAATGAAAACATTGCAAATCGAAACCGCTTCTCTGTCTTATCCGGTTTTTATCGGCGGAGGCATCAGGAAACACGCGGATGAGCTTCTGTCATCCTTAAACCTCCCGATGACAAAGCTTTTTCTGATCACCGACGAAGAGGTTGATAAACGCTATGGAGAAGAGCTGTACCGCCTTCTCCAAAGCAAATGGCCCGTCAAAAAGGTTGCCGTTCCGAGCGGAGAGCAAGCCAAGTCGATTGACATGTTCATGAAGCTGCAGACCGAAGCGATCGAGTTTCATCTTGACCGTTCTTCCTGCATTCTCGCCCTCGGCGGAGGCGTCGTCGGCGATCTTGCGGGTTTTGTGGCATCGACTTTTATGCGGGGCATCGACTATGTTCAGTTTCCGACAACTCTGCTTTCCCACGACAGCGCAGTCGGCGGAAAGGTCGCGATCAACCACCCGCTCGGCAAAAATTTAATCGGCGCTTTTCATCAGCCTAAAGCAGTCATTTACGATACGGAATGCCTCCGGACACTGCCTGAAAAGGAAATGAGATCAGGGCTCGCAGAAGTCATTAAACACGCCTTTATCCATGATGAAGCGTTTTTAAACGATCTTCTCAACATCAACTCGATAGAAGAGATCACAAATGAACAGCTGAATGACATGGTGTATAAAGGCATTTCGATTAAAGAGGCAATCGTCTCAAACGACGAACGGGAGCAGGGGATCAGGGCGTATTTAAACTTCGGGCACACGCTTGGCCATGCCGTTGAAGCCGAGTACGGCTATGGAGAGATCACCCATGGCGACGCTGTTGCGCTTGGGATGCAGTTTGCCTTGTTTGTCAGCGAAAACGTTCTGAATTGCCCTATTGACCGCAAGCAGACTGGAAGCTGGCTGAAAAAGCTCGGCTATCCCGGGCAAGTGAAGCGTGACATTTCAACAGAAGCGCTCATCAGCCGGATGATGAACGATAAAAAAACGCGCGGCGGAATCATCCAGTTCGTCCTGCTTGACCGGATAGGCAGCGTACGCCTGCACTCCTTTCGATCAGAAGAGATCGAACGATGGCTGAATATGTGGAGATGGAGATTGGAGGGAGACGAATGATGATTCGCGGTATTCGGGGAGCCACTACAGTGGAACAGGACACAGATAAGGATATTACAGCGAAGACGACACAGCTGATCGGGGAAATGATTACAGAAAACGATATCAAACCCGAACAGGTGGTCCAAATCCTCATATCCGCCACTTCAGATATTCATGCCGCTTTTCCTGCAAAAGTCGTCAGAACGTTTGACGGCTGGCAGCATGTGCCGGTCATGTGCATGCAGGAAATGGACGTTGAACACGGCCTTAAGAAATGCATCAGGGTCATGATGACCGTGCAGACCGAAAAGCGGCAAGATGAAGTCCGCCACATCTATTTGGAAAATGCAGTCTCATTGAGGCCTGATTTATCATTGACAAAAAAGACTGAATTGTAATACGATTGTAGAAACCTTAGAAATACACAGGAGTGTGTATATGGGTTTTATAATGAAAGCTTAGTTTGAGATTAGGGTAGTTGAGAATGAGTGTAGATGAGCCGAGACCATACGTTTTTAAATCCTACCCAAAAGACGTTTGTTCTTTTGGGTTTGTTTATTTTCCGCAACATACTTTTGCCTCTCTGTGCCTACCTCATTCTCCTCTTGAAAAGGAGTGAGAACTTTGAGTATTCAAAACGATTTTTCCACGTTCATGAAAGAAGCTGTGCGTTTTAAAACCATTCCTATTATCGAAAGTTTTTCCGTTGATACGCTGACGCCTATTCAAATGGTTGAAAAGCTGAAAGACGACATCGTCTATTTGCTCGAAAGCAAGGACGAATCATCCTCATGGTCCAGATATTCCTTCATCGGACTCGATCCGTTTTTGACCATCAAAGAGGAAAACGGTGAGTTCCACGCCGCGGATAGTGAAATGAAGAAGCTTTATACGGCATCAGAGCTGAAGAAAGTGCTCGTATGGATGTCGGATACATGCGTTATTAAGGCGCCGGAGCTTGATATTCCGTTTTCAGGGGGAGCCGTTGGATATTTAAGCTATGATGTCATGCCGCTTATTGAGCCGGCTATCGCCGGACATCAACGGGTAACAGACATGGAAAAATGCCAGCTGTTCGTCTGCCGGACGATGATCGCCTACGACCATGAGCTCAAAAAACTCCATTTTATTCATTATGTCACGCTGAATGGCGAAGAATCGGAGAACGAAAAAGCGGAAGCTTATCATGCCGCCAAAAAAGATTTGAAAGAGCTTATACGCAGGCTGAAGGACCGAAAATCGTCGAAGGAGCTTTTTCTCCCGCAGGAACGGCACGGCGCGCCAAGCTTTGAGCAAGTCCGGTCAACGTACAAAAAGGAGCAATTCATGCGCGATGTTGAACGTCTGAAAGAATACATTAAAGCGGGTGATATCTTTCAGGGAGTTCTTTCCCAAAGGTTTGATATACCTGTGAAAGTCGGTTCCTTTGAATTATACAGGGTGCTGAGGCTGATCAATCCATCGCCTTACATGTACTATATGAAGCTGCCTGACCGCGAGCTTGTTGGAAGCTCGCCGGAACGTCTGATCCATGTGCAGAACGGACACCTCGAAATACACCCGATTGCCGGGACGAGAAAAAGGGGACTTGACCAGGCTGAAGATGAGCGCCTCGAACAAGAGCTTCTGGCTGACGAAAAAGAAAAAGCGGAGCACTATATGCTTGTCGATTTGGCGAGAAACGACATCGGCAGGGTGGCCGAATACGGGTCTGTAAACGTGCCGGAGTTTACAAAGATCGTGTCGTTTTCACACGTGATGCATATTATTTCAGTCGTGACCGGCACTTTAAAATCAGGCGTTCACCCGGTCGATGCTTTGATGAGCGCCTTTCCGGCCGGCACTTTGACGGGGGCTCCCAAAATCAGGGCGATGCAGCTTTTGAATGAGATTGAACCTGAACCGCGGGAAACGTACGGGGGCTGCATCGCCTACATCGGGTTTGACGGGAATATCGATTCCTGCATCACGATCCGGACGATGAGCGTCAAGGCCGGCGTTGCATCGATCCAGGCCGGCGCCGGAATCGTGGCCGACTCCGTGCCTGAAATGGAATGGGAAGAGACGTGCAATAAAGCGGGGGCGCTGCTGAAAACGATCCAAATCGCTGAAGACGTGTTTTGTGAAAAGGAGGAGGACGGACATGAACGAACTGCTGAAATCGTGCGTTAATGGGGAGACGATGAGCGAAGCCGAGGCGAACGAAATCATGCATTTGATGATGACCGGCTCCATGAGCGCTGCTGAAATCGGCGGGATTCTCTCCGTTCTTGCTTACCGGGGAGAAACGGTTGATGAGGTGACCGGCTTTGTCAGAGCGATGCGGGAGAAGGCTTTGGCAATAGACGGCCTGGAAGATGTCGTTGATACGTGCGGTACGGGGGGAGACGGCGTTTCCACGTTCAACATTTCGACAGCGGCCGCCATCATCGCTTCATCGGCCGGTGCCAAAATCGCCAAGCACGGCAACCGCTCGGTATCCTCCAAAAGCGGAAGCGCAGACGTTCTCGAATATCTCGGGATATCGATCCAGACCACGCCTGAAGAGACAAAACGCAGCATCGAACGTCGGAATATGGGCTTTTTATACGCGCCAAGCTATCATTCTTCAATGAAACATGTGGCGGGCGTTAGAAAAGATCTCGCGTTTCGAACGGTGTTTAACCTGCTCGGTCCGCTCAGCAATCCGATGAAAGCCAAACGCCAGGTGATCGGCGTATACTCCATTGAAAAGGCGAGGCTGATGGCCGGTGCATTGGAAGCCTTTGAACCGGAGCATGTTTTATTTGTGTCAAGCCGCGACGGACTTGACGAGCTGTCGATCACATCGCCGACAGATGTCATCGAACTGAAAGGCGGAAAACGGTTTGAATATACTGTTGAGCCGGCTGACGCCGGCTTGCCGCTTGGCAGGCTCAGCGACATTCAGGTGAGTACCCCTGAGGAAAGCGGCCGCCTCATCTTAGACATTTTGCAAAACAACAGTTCTGAATCCGCGCTTCACATCGCCGCTTTGAATGCAGGCGCCGCATTGTTTGTCGCGGGTCAGGCCGGCGGGCTGAAAGAAGGCGTCTCCGCGGCACTGGAAACGATTAAAAGCGGCAAAGCGCTGAAACAGCTGGAACGATTAAAACAGAAAGAGGAAGAGATGTATGCTGAATCGAATTATTGAAAAAAAGCGGGAATACGTATCGAAGATGGTGCTGCCGGAGGATGTAAAGCTCGTGAAACGCTCATTTAAGAAGGCGCTTCTGTCGCCGAATCGCTTTGTGGCTTTGATTGCCGAGGTGAAAAAAGCTTCCCCGTCAAAAGGGGTGATAAAAGCCGATTTTCAGCCTGAAGAAATCGCAAAAGCGTACGAGCGGGCAAAAGCCGATTGTTTGTCCGTCTTGACAGATGAACCGTTTTTTCAAGGCAAAAATGAATATTTGTCATCGATCAAACGTGAAGTATCGCTTCCCGTGCTGCGAAAGGATTTCATCATCGACTCCGTACAGGTCGAAGAATCGAACCGCATCGGAGCGGATGCGATCCTTTTGATCGGCGAGGCGCTCGAGCCGGAAAAGCTTTACGAACTGTATACAGAAGCCGCCGAAAAAGGTATGGATACACTAGTTGAGGTTCATGAAGAAAAAACGCTGGAAGGGATATTGAACATTTTTACGCCGGAGATTATCGGCGTGAACAATAGAAATCTGAAAACCTTTGAAACTTCCGTCAGCCGGACGGAGCGGATTGCGCGAATGATTCCTGACGGCACGATTCTTGTCAGCGAGAGCGGGATCGGCATAAAAGAAGACTTATGTTTTGTGAAAAACTGCGGGGCACGGGCCGTCCTCGTCGGGGAATCGTTAATGAGGGAAGCGTCTCAGCAAAAAGCGGTTCATGCGCTGTTTGGAGAAACGGGTGATGAATAAACCAAGCTTGAAATATTGCGGGATTCATTCTTTCGAAGATTTGAAGACGACGGCCGGCTCAAAAGCGGACTACCTCGGATTTATTTTCGCCAAAAGCAAGCGGGCGGCAGACCCTTCTGATGTGAAAAGCTGGTGCAGGCAGATCGGACCTTTGGCGAAAAAGCTTGTCGGCGTTTTTGTCAACGAAGATACCGGCCGCATCATTGAGATTGCCGGAGCCGTACCTTTAGACGTAATCCAGCTTCACGGCGACGAATCGATAGAAGACATCATACGGCTGAAAACGACGACGCACTGTGAGGTTTGGAAGGCGCTTCACCACGGAAGCGGAACCGTTGAAAAATTGAAAGCCTTCATCCCGTATGCAGACGGGTTTGTGATCGACTCCTCTGTAAAAGGGATGAGGGGAGGAACAGGCATTTCGTTTTCATGGGAAAGCGTGCCGATGTACATTGAAGCGGCGGCCAAAGATGGAAAGCGGTTGTTTATCGCGGGAGGCGTCAATCCGGACAGCATAGGTGCGCTTTTGGATCAGAAGCCCCCGGGAATCGATCTGGCAAGCGGAATCGAAGAAAAAGGTCAAAAAAGCGAAAAGCTGATCAACCTTCTAGAAGAGAGGATGTTCAATCATGTATTCATATCCGAATGAACAAGGCAGATTTGGCGACTTTGGAGGGAAATTCGTCCCGGAAACATTGATGCAGCCGTTGGAGGAAATCGAAAAAGCGTTTCTGGGTCTAAAGGATGACCCTGTATTTCAAGAGGAATATAAAAAACTGTTAGTTGAATATTCCGGACGTCCGACCGCCCTCACCTTCGCCGATCAGCTGACAAAGCAGCTGGGCGGAGCAAAAATTTATTTAAAGCGTGAAGATTTAAACCATACAGGCGCACATAAAATCAACAACGCTCTCGGTCAGGCGCTGCTTGCCGCGAAAATGGGCAAAACAAAGCTCATCGCCGAAACAGGCGCAGGCCAGCACGGTGTCGCCGCGGCGACCGTCGCTGCAAAGTTCGGCATGTCATGCATTGTTTTTATGGGTGAGGAAGATGTCGCAAGACAGTCGTTGAACGTTTTTCGGATGAAGCTTTTAGGGGCCGAAGTCGTGCCGGTCTCCAGCGGAAACGGAACATTGAAAGACGCGACAAACGAGGCGATCCGATACTGGGTTCAGCACTGCCGGGATCATTTCTACATGATCGGGTCGGTTGTCGGACCGCATCCATACCCTTATATCGTCCGGGAGTTCCAGCGGATCATCGGCGATGAGGCGAAAGCGCAGTTTTACGAAGCCGAACAAAAGCTCCCGGATAAGGTCATTGCCTGTGTCGGAGGGGGCAGCAATGCGATCGGGATGTTCAGTTCATTCATCGAAGAACCCGTTGAGCTGATCGGCGTTGAAGCTGCGGGAAAAGGTACCGAAACCCCGCTTCACGCGGCAACTATCACAAAAGGAACGAAAGGCGTCATCCACGGCTCTTTGACGTATTTGCTGCAAGATGAGTACGGGCAGATCATCGAGCCGTATTCCATTTCCGCCGGTCTCGATTATCCCGGAGTCGGGCCTGAACACGCCCATCTCCACCAGATCGGCCGCGTCCGGTACGAATCGGTGACAGACGGTGAAGCCGTAGCGGCTTTAAAACGTCTGGCGGAGACAGAGGGGATTTTACCGGCGATTGAATCGGCCCATGCGTTGGCAAAAGCGTTTGACATTGCAAAACATATGAAACAAGAGGAAAGCATTCTGGTATGCCTTTCAGGCAGGGGAGACAAAGATGTCCATACCTTGATGAAGGTGATGGAAGAAGAGGTGAATGAAGATGTTCAATCTGAAAAAGTCCGATAAGCTGTTTGTCCCATTTATTACAGCGGGCGACCCGCTGCCGGAGGTAACGGTCGAACTGGCAAAATCCCTTCAGGCGGCGGGCGCCTCGGCTCTTGAACTCGGCGTACCGTACTCTGATCCGCTGGCTGACGGCCCCGTCATTCAGAGGGCCTCAAAACGGGCGCTTGACAATGGCATGAACATCGTTGAAGCGATCAGGCTTGGCGGAAAAATGAAAAAAAACGGCGTGGATATCCCGATAATTCTCTTTACGTATTACAATCCTGTGTTACAATTAGATACAGATCACTTTTTCGCTTTACTGCGACAAAATAAAATTGACGGACTTCTCGTTCCGGATCTTCCTTTTGAAGAAAGCGTGTATTTGCAGCAGCAATGCAAAAAGCAGGGAATCACGTATATTTCCCTTGTTGCACCGACAAGCGAAAGCCGCATCCAAAAAATCGCACAGCAGGCTGAAGGGTTTGTGTATTGCGTATCTTCGCTCGGCGTTACGGGTGTGCGCGATGGATTCGATGATTCTGTTTCTTCATTTGTCCGGTCTGTAAAAGGGATGAGTCCCGTCCCTGTTGCTGTCGGCTTCGGGATTTCCGGCTCCGAACAAGTGGAGCTGATGAATGAACTGGCGGACGGCGTTGTCGTAGGAAGCGCTCTTGTCAGAAAGATCGAGGAGCTGAAAGACGATCTCATCAGTCCGGAGACAAGAGAGCAAGCCTTGAAAACATTTGAGGAATACGCTAAAACATTCAGCGTATCGTACATGGTTAAATGAGGTGACAGAATTTTGCAAATCAAAGAACAGTTAAAACAGTTAAAACCTTATCAGCCAGGCAAGCCGATTGAAGAGGTCAAAAAGGAATTCAATCTCGATCAAGTCGTAAAGCTTGCTTCAAACGAAAATCCGTTCGGCTGTTCAGAAGCGGCCAAAGAAGCTCTCCAGACTGAGGTTCAGCAAATGGCTCTTTATCCCGACGGCTACAGTGCGGCCTTGCGGACAAAGCTTGCAGGGCACCTTGGCGTAAGCGAGACAAACATCATTTTAGGAAACGGCACGGATGAAGTCATTCAAATCCTTTCCCGTTCTTTGTTGGACGCCGGCACAAACACGGTGATGGCGAACCCGACGTTTTCCCAATACAAGCACAATGCCGTTATCGAAGGTGCCCAAGTGCGGGAGGTGGGTCTAGTTGAAGACGGCTGCCATGATCTCGATGCCATGCTTGAGGCGATCGATGATAAGACAAAAATCGTTTGGGTTTGCAGTCCGAATAACCCGACAGGAACTTACGAACCGGAGCAGAAACTGATCGGTTTTCTCGAGAAGGTTCCTGAGCACGTCCTCGTCGTTGTCGATGAAGCTTACTATGAATATGTAACCGCGGAAGACTATCCTGAAACGATCCCGCTTTTGAAGCGCTTCCCGAACCTGATGATCCTCAGAACGTTTTCAAAAGCGTACGGCCTGGCCGCCTTAAGGGTCGGCTACGGCATCGCTTCAGAAGAGCTGGTACGCTCCATCGAGCCGGCGAGACAGCCGTTTAACACGAACCGGCTCGGCCAGGCTGCCGCACTTGCAGCGCTTGGCGACCAGGCGTTTATCGAAGAATGCGTCAGAAAAAACAGAGAAGGGCTTAAGCAGTACTACGATTTCTGTAATGGGCACGGGCTCGATTATTATCCCTCCCAAACCAACTTTGTGCTGATCGATCTAAAACGGGATGCAGACGAACTGTTTCAGGCACTGCTCGAAAAGGGCTATATCACGAGATCGGGAAATGCGCTCGGTTTTCCGGGGCATTTAAGAGTCTCCGTCGGCACAAAAGAGCAGAACGAAGGGTTTTTGAAAACATTGGCCGGCATATTATTGTAAGGGGTGATGCTGCATCACCTCTTTAGTCTATTGAACCAGGTGATAAAGATGATTCAACCGAATGAAACGATATTATTGGCCGGATTAGGCTTGATCGGCGGTTCCATTGCGCTCGCCATCAAAAAAGAGCATCCCGGAAAACGAATCATCGGGTTTGACGTGTCCAGAGAGCAGGTGAATGCTGCACAGAAGCTCGGCGTAATTGACGAGCCTGCTGCCTCGTTTTCGGAAGGCATTCAAAGAGCGTCGACGGTCTTTTTGACGGCTCCTGTGGAGCAGACGCTTCATATGCTTGACGAGCTGGCCGCATCCGGCATGAAGAAAAAACTGTTAATAACCGACGTGGGCAGCACGAAACAAAAGGTTGTCGCCCACGCGGAAAACGTGCTGCCGAAAGAGTACGAATTTATCGGCGGACATCCGATGGCAGGCTCCCACAAATCAGGCGTGGCAGCCGCCAAAGAGCTATTATTCGAAAATGCATTTTATATTTTGACCCCGGCCCGTTCCGCTAAAAAAGAATCGGTCTGCTCTTTGAAAGAACTTCTGAAAGGGACGAATGCAAAGTTTGTGGAAATGTCTCCCGAAGAGCACGATGCCGTCACAAGCGTGATCAGCCATTTTCCCCACATCGTGGCAGCCAGCCTCGTACACCAGACGGTTAAATTTGAGGACCAGTATCCGCTCGTCAAGCGATTTGCCGCCGGCGGGTTCCGCGATATAACGAGGATTGCTTCAAGCAGTCCGGCGATGTGGCGGGATATTCTTTTGCACAATAAAGATAAGATTTTAGAACGGTTTGACGAATGGAAACTTGAGCTGGACAGGATCCGGATTTTTGTTGAAAATGAAGATGCAGACGGGCTGTTTGAATTTTTTCGGCAGGCAAAGGAATACCGCGATGGCCTTCCTTTACGGCAGAAAGGCGCGATTCCTTCTTTTTACGATCTTTATGTTGATGTCCCTGACCATCCGGGGGTCATCTCTGAAATTACGGCGATTCTCGCCGACGAACAAATCAGCATCACGAACATCCGGATTATCGAAACGCGGGAAGAGATAAACGGTGTTCTCAGAATCAGTTTTCAATCTGACCAAGATCGCAAACGCGCTGAAAAATGCATTCAAACCCGCGCGAAATATGAGACATTTTACGCTGATTGAGGTGGAAGCATGAAAAGAGGAAAAGTCAGTTCATTAAAAGGAGAGCTCCATATTCCGGGCGATAAATCGATCTCCCACAGATCGGTCATGTTCGGCGCCATTGCGGAAGGAAAAACGGTTATCAAAAACTTTCTGCCAGGGGCAGACTGCTTAAGCACGATCGACTGCTTCAAAAAAATGGGCGTTGAAATCGAACGGGACAACAGCGATGTTACGGTATACGGCAAAGGCTTGGATCAGCTGGCTGAGCCGGGCGAACTCCTCGATGTCGGAAATTCCGGTACGACGATCAGGCTGATGCTCGGCATTTTGGCGGGACGCCCGTTCCACAGCACAGTAGCGGGGGACGACAGCATTGCCAAACGGCCGATGAAGCGCGTAACCGATCCGCTTCGGCAAATGGGGGCGAAAATTGACGGCCGCGCCGGAGGAGAGTATACGCCGCTGGCTGTCCGCGGCGGGAACCTTGCCGCGATCGATTTTCAATCGCCCGTTGCCAGCGCGCAAATCAAGTCGGCCGTCCTCCTTGCCGGTCTTCAGGCCGACGGGACAACGACCGTGACAGAGCCTCATAAATCGAGGGACCACACGGAACGGATGCTCTCTATGTTTGGCGTGAGGCTTGAGGAAAGTGATACATCCGTTTCGATTACCGGGGGACAGACGTTAAAAGGGACGGATGTGTTTGTCCCCGGGGATATTTCTTCAGCTGCATTTTTCCTTGCAGCCGGCTCCCTTGTACCGGAAAGCGAAATCGTTCTGAAAAATGTCGGTTTAAATCCGACCAGGACAGGAATCATCGATGTTCTTGAAAAAATGGGCGCAGATCTTGAAATCGAAGCAAAGGACACCGGAAGCGGGGAGCTGTACGGCGACTTGAAAATCAAGGCCGCATCCTTGAAGGCGACTGAAATTTCGGGCGATCTGATTCCGCGCCTCATCGATGAGATTCCGATCATCGCCCTTCTCGCGACACAGGCTGAAGGCATGACGGTGATAAAAGATGCCGCAGAACTCAAAGTGAAGGAAACGAACCGCATCGATACCGTGGCATCAGAACTAAAGAAACTCGGCGCGCGTATCGAGCCGACGGAAGACGGGATGAAGATTTACGGAAAAACGCCTTTGACCGGTGGTGCGCAAGTGTCAAGCCACGGCGACCACCGTATCGGCATGATGCTCGGGATTGCCGCGTGCATCTGCGAAAATCCGATCGATATTGCCCGTCCGGAAGCCGTAAGCGTCTCATATCCGACGTTTTTTGAACATATTGAAAAGCTGGCCAAAAAAGCTTGAAGCCTTCTGTGCTTCAGGCTTTTTCGCCTTTCAAAAAAGGCCGGGAATATAAAACGAAGGCTTGCTGCATAGCTTGTCTTAAAGAATATTTCCGGGAAAGGGATAAAGAAGAGCAACATATTTGCCGAAGCCGCCCGGGTGAATTATGATAATAACTAACTCAATCAGTTTTACCGGAGCAAAACGCCGGTGAAGATTTGACGAAAGAAAGGGACGTTTAGATTTGAATACTTCGATCCAAGAAGCCATAAAATTAGTTGAAGCAGGCCAAACGGAAAGCGGATTGAAAAAACTTGCCGAAATCACACCTGCCCTTCACGATGAAGATAAAGCGACTATTGCCCAGCTGTATTACGAATGGGGAATCGTCGACAGGGCCATTGCCATCGTCAGCGATTTGCACGAGCTGTACCCGGAAGAATCGGAGCTGACCTGTTTTTATGCCGAGCTCCTCATCGAAACCGATCAGGAAGAGGAAGCGCTCCGTGTACTGGAGACGATTCCTGAAACGGATCAGGCATACGCGGAAAGCCTGCTTTTGATGGCTGACCTGTATCAGATGCAGGGGCTGTTTGAAGTCAGCGAACAGAAGCTGTTGAAAGCGAAATCCATCCTGCCTGATGAGCCGGTGATCGATTTTGCTTTGGGAGAGCTGTATTTCGCTCAGGGAGCCTACAAAAAAGCGGTTGCGCAATACAAAAAAGCGGCCGGTGAAAAGGCGGTCGTCGGAGGCGTGAGCGTTTACCAGAGGCTCGCCGAGTCACTAAGTTCGTCAGGGGAATTTGAAGAAGCGCTTGAATGGTATGAAAAAGCCGTCCGGGAGAACCCGGAACCGAATACATTGTTTGGTTACGGTTTTACCGCTTTAAAAGCGGGGTACCCTAAAACTGCGATTAAACAATTGACAGAGCTTCAAGAGCTCGATCCGGCCTATTCCTCGCTCTACAAGCCTTTGGCCAACAGCTATGAAGAAGAAGGGCTGTATGAAGAGGCGTTTGAAACAGCGAAAGAAGGAATCCGCGTAGATGAGTTCAACAAAGAGCTGTATCTTTCTGCAGCAAAAGCAGCGTTAAAAACGAAAAGGCCGGCTGATGCGAAAGACCTGCTCCAGGAAGCGCTCGCCCTTGACCCTGGATATATCGAAGCCGTTCACACCCTTCTTGCCCTTTATCTTGAAGAAGAAGACTTTGAGAGTATCATTGATCTTGTAGAAGATGTTCGCAAATATGGAGAAGATGACCCAAAATTCACCTGGTTTCTTGCATCGGCGTACGCCGGGATCGAAGAATACGAAAAGGCGGGCCGGGAATTCGAAGCCGCATTTTCGAATTATCGGGAAGATGGAGATTTTCTGTATGAGTACGCGATCTTTTTGCTTGAAGAAGGAAAGCGTAAGGAAGCTTTGCCGCTTTTGAAAAAAATCGTTGCACTCGATCCCGCAAATGAGGAAGTCCATGAGATGATTTTCAGAATCGAAGATGAAAATTCCTTTGAATAAGCAGGATATGACCGGTTTGTGTGGAATTAATAAAGTAGTACACAAGATGCGATAGAGGAGGGAATAACATGCAGACCCCTGTTTCTGTCAATGAAAAAAAAGATTTTATCCGCTGGTTTTTAAACCACTATCAGCTCAAACGAAGAGAATGTGTATGGATTCTGAATTATTTAATGAGCCATGACTCGTTGATGGAGAAAGTACATTTTGTCGAGCAGGCCGAATTTTGCCCGAGAGGCATTATCATGTCCACCCACTGCGTCGAAGAAGTGCCTTTTCGTTTTTATAAAGAAAACGTCATGACAACAGATGCAGAGAAATCGTTTCACGATATCAGGCTGAATAAGCAGCAGGATTTGTTCATCCAGCTGAATTTCCGCTCAGCCTATAATTCGCCGGAATACGCGGCCGTACTGGAGGCCAACCCTCATATTCCGAAAGACCTATACGAAAATGAAAAAGATAAAATAGTCGTCGAGCAGATTTTGGAGCACTCCATTTCGACTTTTCAGAGACAAAAACTGCTGCGGGAAATAGACGAAGCGCTTGACCGCCAAGATAAAGAGAGCTTCGAAAGATTAGCGAAACAACTGAGCCAGCTGCAATAACCCTGCCGCTAACAAGCCTTGCCAACCGCAAGGCTTGTTCAGCGAGGGAAGCGCTGTCATAAAAGGAGGATATCCCGAGTGAAATGGAATGCGCATGATGCAGATGTTTATCTGAACGCCAAGGAGTATATCGATACCGCCGTGATTCCGCTGATTTCGGTCGATCTGGGAGAACAGTTTAAATCAGCCGTCTCAAAAGGGGAATTTACATCGATGCTCGCTGAGGAGCTTGAGAGGCAGCTGAAAGGCCGCATCTATCTGTTTCCACCTTATACATATTTGCAGGCTGATGAAAAATCGGCACGGGATCTTTTCGATCTGAAAGAAATGGCCGAAAAGCACTTTCGGCACACCATTTTTCTGACGGCCGACGAGCGCTGGAAGCATGCGCTCAGCGATGAGCAAAGGCTGCTCTGGATTCCGGCTGTGCCCCTTGAGCATATGAAAGACTCGCTGAAACAAAAGGTTCTCGATGACCAAATCGAGCAAATATTGAACATTTTGTTACAATATTGGAACTCTTAATAAAAACACTTACATTTCCTTAGATTAGTGATTTTGGGAATGTTGACCTTCCTAAAAGATTGATATATTATGAGGGTGTCCTAGTTTCATTGAATATTTTTCTATTTCAGTTATATTGTAGCTGGGGACTTGAGGGGGGATATGAAGATGAGCGAAAACAGACATCGGGTATCCAGACGTCAATTTTTAAACTACACGCTGACCGGGGTCGGCGGTTTTATGGCGGCGGGAATGCTCATGCCTATGGTTCGCTTCGCGCTCGATCCGGTTTTAAGACCGACTGAGGATCAGGACATGGTTCAGGTTGTAAGCGTTGACGAGCTGACAAACGAACCGCAGCGCTTCGACTTCAAGATCAAACAAGTGGATGCCTGGTACGAATCTGAAGAATCGCGGTCGGCGTGGGTTTTCAAACATGGGGGAGAAATCATAGCTTTATCACCGGTTTGTAAGCATTTGGGGTGCACGGTCAACTGGAACAGCGATCCAAAAAATCCGAACAAGTTTTTTTGTCCGTGCCATTACGGACTTTATGAAAAGGATGGTACCAATGTACCCGGAACTCCGCCGCTTGCTCCTTTAGACCGATACGAGCAAGAGGTTAAAAACGGCTATCTTTACTTAGGGAAAGCCAAGCCGAGGAAGGATGGGTGATCATGCTAAACAAAATTTATGACTGGGTGGATGAAAGGCTTGATATCACACCGCTCTGGAGAGATATTGCCGATCACGAAGTTCCTGAACACGTCAATCCGGCGCACCACTTTTCAGCATTCGTCTACTGCTTTGGGGGTTTGACGTTTTTTGTAACGGTCATTCAGGTGCTTTCCGGCATGTTTTTAACGATGTATTATGTCCCGGACATCAAAAATGCCTGGGAATCGGTTTACTATTTGCAAAATGAAGTAGCTTTCGGACAGATTGTACGGGGAATGCACCACTGGGGGGCAAGTCTGGTCATCGTCATGATGTTTCTTCATACGCTGAGGGTTTTCTTCCAGGGGGCGTATAAAAAGCCGAGGGAGCTGAACTGGATCGTCGGCGTGCTCATTTTCTTTGTCATGCTCGGCTTAGGTTTTACAGGCTACCTGCTGCCATGGGATATGAAGGCTCTGTTTGCGACAAAAGTAGGTCTGCAGATCGCGGAGGCGACGCCGCTGATCGGGCCGGAAATCAAAACGCTGCTCGCCGGTCATCCGGATATCGTCGGCGCCCAGACGTTGACGCGATTTTTTGCCATACACGTCTTTTTCCTGCCAGCCGCTCTCTTCGCGCTTATGGCTGCACACTTTATCATGATTCGCAAGCAAGGAATTTCCGGGCCGCTGTAAACGAGTGATGAAAAGAAAGAAGGAGGGGATGGCATGAAAAGGGGAAAAGGAATGAAGTTTGTCGGAGATTCGAGAATACCGGCCGAAAGAAAACCGAATATTCCAAAAGATTATTCGGAATTTCCGGGGAAAACAGAAGCGTTCTGGCCGAACTTTTTGCTTAAAGAGTGGCTTGTAGGAGCGGTTTTTCTGATCGGTTTTCTCGTATTGACCGTCGTTCATGAGCCTCCTCTTGAACGGATGGCCGATCCGACGGATACCGGTTACATACCTTTACCGGACTGGTATTTTCTATTTTTGTACCAATTGCTTAAATACGAATATGCCGCCGGGCCGTATACGGTGGTCGGAGCGATCGTCATACCGGCGATTGCGTTCGGGGCGCTTCTGCTGGCACCGTTTCTTGACAGGGGGCCTGACAGAAGGCCGTTTAAGCGCCCCGTTGCTGTCGGGCTGATGCTTTTGGCGCTGTCAGCCACGGTTTTCTTGACATGGCAGTCCGTCGTCACACACGATTGGGCCGCTGCCGAAGAACAGGGGAAAATCAAAGAAGAGGCTGATATTGACAAGAGCGCTGCAGGCTACAAGGTCTACCAGGAACAAGGCTGTATTTCTTGCCACGGCGATAACATGCAGGGTGGGGCAGCCGGACCGTCTCTCGTTGACAACGGCTTATCTCCTGAAGAGATTGCGAAAATCGCCAAGGAAGGCAAGGGGCAAATGCCGGCGGACGTGTTTAAAGGGAATGATAAGCAGCTGAAAGAGCTGTCGAAATTCATATCCGAGACGACTGCAAAGTAAATGTTGTCAAGATCCAAAAGGAAAGATATACTCATGATAGAGCTGAAGCTGACGTTAGGTCAGCGTTCGAGGCTGTCGACAAATTCGGCAGCCTCTTCAAATTGCAGCGGGTCTATACTCACTGAACACGCCCATGTGTTCCGGGCTGGATGACCCAAGCGGCAGCCCTTTTTTATTTTAAAAGACTGTGAGTTGATAGAAGTGAAATGGATTCTTTACATACTCGGGCAAAGATCGGTACTCGTCCTGCTTTTGGCCGTCAACTTTCTCGGCACCGTCTACGGATATTATTGGTACCTTCCCCAGCTGATGGACACTCCGGCAAAGTTTCTGATCTTTGTTCCCGACAGCCCGACGGCGACCTTGTTTTTTTTATTTGTCCTTTTGGGCTTTCTATTAAAAAGGAATGCTTCCCTGTTTGAAGCGCTTGCTCTCGTTACGCTCGTTAAATACGGGCTGTGGGCGGTCGTCATGAATATACTCGTGCTTGTGACGACGGGAAGCCTTCATTGGACGGGGTATATGCTGATCGCATCGCATTTTGCCATGGCTGTGCAAGGCGTTTTGTATGCGCCGTATTACCGGTTTAAAGCTTGGCACTTGGCGGCGGCTGCGGTTTGGACGCTCCATAATGATGTGATCGATTACTTGTTTAAGATGATGCCGAATTATTCAATGCTTGATCAATACATGCCGCAAATCGGCTATTTTACGTTTTGGCTGAGCATCGCTTCGATCGGACTGGCGTATTATCTTGTCCTGTCTAAGAAAGCTTTCAAGCTGTAGGCTTTGGATCACAATCTTGGTCTAACCTTGTCCCTCCCTTCATACGCTGTAATAGAAGGAGTGGGAGGGACCGTAAATGATACGAAAGGTGATCCTTTGCATGTTGATTGCGCTCATTTTTCCTGCCTGCGGTTTGAAAGCGGGCGGTGATCCGGCAGCATTGCAGGAATTGAACGAACTGTCCGATACCGTATTCCAATTAACAAGGCAGACGCAATATCATGAGGCTGTCCAGATTCTCCAGTATTTTGAAGACAGGCTGAAGGCCGCGGAGAAAAGCGAAGCGGAAGACGTGATGACCGCAACAGAGATCCGCCAGGTCACGCTGGCATATCACGATGTGCTGAAAAGCCTCGAAGACAAAGAGACGGAGCAAACAGACAAGCTTAAGGCAGCGGCCCAGTTCAGAATGCTGATGGATGCGCTGGAATCCGACCATGACCCGCTTTGGAGTTCGCTGAAAAAGCCGATCATGGATTCGTTTCAGGCGCTGAAAGCCGGCATTCAAAAGGAAGACGGCATGACGTTTCAGGAAAAATGGAATCATTTCTTATCATTGTATGATACGATTTATCCAAGCTTAACGATTGATGTCCCGCCAAAACAACTCAAAAGCGTCTCAAGCCATATCGATGTCGTCGAGCACGGCGATTTTCAGCAAATGACGGAAAGCAGCAAGCTCGAAAGGCTGACTGCGCTGGAAAAAGATTTGGAAGACGTATTTAATCAAGTAGAGGAAGATGACGCAGATCCCTCCTTGTTGTGGGTCATCCTGACAACTGGAAGTATCATCCTTTCTACGCTGACATACGTCGGGTTCAGGAAGTATAAAGCCGAAGGGGACAGGCGCAAAAAAAGGGAAAAAGATTGGCCGAAATAGAAGCTCTGCAGCCCGCAGGCTTCTTTTTGTTTGATGGTTCAGCGGGAAATGGGATTTTTATTTTCGTCAAGCGTAAATCCTTCTCCCAATACATCGTGAACATCGCTTACCGCAACAAATGCATGGGGATCGACGGATGTGATCACATTTTTTAAAAGGACCACTTCATTTTTCGGGACGACGCAATATAACACATCGCGCTCCGCTTTCGTATAGGACCCTTGCCCTTTTAAAACGGTGACTCCGCGTTCCATTTCTTCGATTATTTTCCGCTGGATCTGCTCGTTCTTTTCGGAAATGATGGTCGCTCCTTTTGCGGCGTACCCGCCTTCCTGCATGAAGTCAATCACTTTTGAGGCGACAAATACGGCGACGAGCGTGTACATCGCTTCTTTATAGGAAAGGTAAAAAATAAGCGAAAGCGTAATGACGCAGGCGTCAAATACAAACATGACTTTGCCCATGGGGGTATGGAAATATTTATTGACGAGTCGGACGATGATATCAACGCCGCCTGTCGTACCTCCGTATCTAAAGATGATTCCGAGCCCGGTGCCGATAAAAACGCCGGCAAACAGCGCTGCAAGCGCAAGATCGTGCTTCAGCGGCATATGGATCTGGTAGCGCTGGAAAATCCATAAAAACACGGACAGACTGACGGTTCCGATGATCGAATACGCAAAAACCGTTCTTCCGAGCAGCCTCCAGCCGATGATAAAGACCGGAATGTTTAATACCAGGTTGGAAATGGAAGGGTCGATCTTAAACAGGAAATACAGGAGCAGGGTGATTCCGGTAAAACCGCCTTCCGACAAATTGTTTTGCATATTAAAATGAACAAGTCCAAACGAAAAGACAGCGGCGCCTGCCAAGATAAACAAAACATTTTTCATTCTGATCTCTCCGAACATAAAAATCCCCTTTCCTTCCATAAGCTGGCGTTAATATTATAGTGTATCCCATTTAAAACAGCAAACCCGTCTCAAACATTTGTCAAACTTGTTTGAATTCGCTAACATGTAAGAGATGACAGGAGGTTTTGCCAAATGACTCAGGAAAAAACGGTGAAAGATATACAGCGAGAGGTTGATGAATATATCGGCCAATTTAAAGAAGGCTATTTCAGCCCGCTTGCGATGATGGCCAGGCTGACGGAGGAACTCGGCGAACTGGCGCGGGAAATCAATCATCATTACGGGGAAAAGCCGAAGAAAAAAACCGAAGCCGAAAAAAAGATCGAAGAGGAAATCGGCGACGTTTTATTTGTTTTAGTTTGTTTAGCCAATTCACTTCATATATCATTAGATGAAGCGCATGATATGGTCATGGAGAAATTCAACACCCGTGACAAAGACCGCTGGACAAGAAAAGAAGAAGGAAAGTAGAGGAGATTCACATGCCAAAACAAACGATCAAAATTGCCATAGCCGGCCCCCGCGGAAGAATGGGGACGGAAGCGGTCAAGCTTGTCGAGGATACCGCTCACTTCGAACTCGTCGGGGCGATTGACCGTACATATAACGGGAAGAAACTGTCTGAAGTTTTGCCGTGCGGCTCAAATGCGGTGATTTATACGGACATACACGAATGCTTTTCAGAAACGGCTCCGGACGTTCTGATTGATTTGACAACGCCTGAAATCGGTAAATTACATACGAAAATCGCCTTGGAGCACGGAGTCCGTCCGGTTGTCGGGACAACAGGATTTTCAGAAAGCGATCTCGATGAACTGATGCAGCTCACAGACGAAAAAGGAATCGGCGCAATCATTGCGCCAAACTTTGCGCTGGGAGCCGTCCTGATGATGAAATTTTCGCAGATGGCGGCCAACTATTTTACCGATGTGGAAATCATTGAACAGCATCACGATCAAAAGCTTGACGCCCCGAGCGGCACAGCGTTGAAAACGGCGGAAATGATCTCGGCAGTCCGGGAAGCAAAACAGCAGGGACACCCTGATGAAAAAGAGATTTTGCCGGGAGCAAGAGGAGCAGAACAAAACGGAATCCGTCTGCACAGCGTCCGCTTGCCGGGATTGATTGCCCATCAGGAAGTGCTGTTCGGCGGAGACGGACAAACGCTGAAAATCCGGCATGATTCATATAACCGTGCATCTTTCATGTCAGGTGTGAAACTGGCTGTTGAACAAGTGATGAAAATCGATCAGCTTGTCTACGGCCTTGAAAATATCATCGATTAATGACAAAAGGGGGAAATCGCTTTGAAAATCGCTTTAATCGCCCATGACCGTAAAAAACAGGATATGATTCAGCTTGTGACCGCGTATCAAAACATTTTAAAAAAGCACGAACTGTTTGCGACGGGGACGACCGGATTAAAAATCACGGAAGCAACCGGCCTGTCCATCGTCCGATTTCAATCGGGGCCGCTCGGCGGAGATCAGCAGATCGGCGCGCTGATTGCGAAAAACGAAATCGACCTTGTCATCTTTTTAAGAGATCCGCTGACGGCTCAGCCGCATGAACCTGACGTTTCCGCATTAATCCGTCTGTCTGATGTCTACTCAATCCCGCTTGCGACCAATATGGGGACTGCTGAGATTTTGATCCGCTCGCTTGAAAAAGGAGCCTTTGAATTTAGAAATCTCGTTCACGGCGGGGATCGTGATGCTTGATATACTTGCTTTTGGCGCTCATAGCGATGATGTGGAAATCGGCATGGGAGGAACCATTGCGAAATACGCGGAAAAAGGGTTCCGGATCGGCATTTGCGATTTAACAAGGGCTGAACTGTCATCGAACGGAACGGTCGAAACGAGAAAAAGCGAAGCGGCGCTGGCAGCGGACATTTTAGGCGTCAGCCCGCGCATCTCCCTCGCGCTCCCGGACCGCGGCCTGTTTTTGAACGAGGAGGCGATCCGGGAAGCTGTAACCGTCATTCGGGCGTATAAGCCGAAGCTCGTGTTTGTACCTTATCAAAAAGATCGGCACCCGGATCACGGACACGCGGCGGAAATCGTCGAAGAGGCGGTTTTTTCCGCCGGAATACATAAATATCAAGATGGAAACAATCAGCCGGCTCATAAAGTGAAAAATATGTATTACTATATGATAAACGGCTTTCATAAACCTGAATTTGTAATCGATATTTCCGATACAATGGAAAAGAAAATAGCGAGTCTCAGAGCATACAGGAGCCAGTTTACCCGGTCTGGGCAATCGGTGGAAACGCCGCTGACGAACGGGTATATTGAGACTGTTGAAGCGCGGGAAAAACTTCTCGGGAAAGAAGCAGGCGTCGCATATGCGGAAGGGTTTTTTTCGAAGCGGACGCTTGTGTTAAACAATGATTTATTTGGGGGCGGATGATGAAAAAACTAAAAATCGGAATCACGTGTTATCCGAGTGTCGGCGGATCGGGAATCATCGCGACCGAACTCGGCAAGCTGCTCGCGGAAAGAGGGCATGAAATTCATTTTATAACATCAAGTGTCCCGTACAGACTGAATAAAGTATATTCCAACATTTATTTTCACGAGGTGCAAGTCAATCAATATGCCGTCTTTAAGTACCCGCCTTACGATTTGGCATTGGCCAGCAAAATGGCGGAAGTGGCAAAGCGGGAGCAGCTCGATATTTTGCATGCCCATTACGCTGTCCCGCATGCGGTTTCGGCTTTTTTAGCCAAGCAGATGCTGGGCGGAAACATCAAAACGGTCACGACGCTTCATGGCACCGATATTACGGTGCTCGGGTATGACCCGTCTTTACAGGACCTGATCAAATTCGCCATTGAATCGTCGGACCGCGTGACGGCTGTATCATCCGCACTCGCGTCTCAGACGTATGATTTAATTAAACCGGACAAAAAAATAGAAACGATCTACAATTTTGTTGATGAGCGGGTTTACGTAAAGCACGATCATCATGTATTAAAAGAGCAGTACGGCATTTCGCCTGATGAAAAAGTGATCATCCATGTGTCGAATTTCAGACAAGTCAAACGCGTGGAGGATGTCATTCATGTATTCAGCCGAATCGTCAAGCGGATGAAAGCAAAGCTCCTTCTCGTAGGCGACGGTCCGGAAATGACCGTCATCTGTCAGCTTGTCAGACAGCTTGGCTTAGGGGACAACGTTCTCTTCTTAGGCAAGCAGGACAACGTGGAGGAGCTATACGCGATCAGCGATTTGAAGCTTCTTTTATCGCAAAAGGAAAGCTTCGGCCTTGTTCTTCTTGAAGCGATGGCCTGCGGCGTTCCTTGCATCGGAACGAACATCGGAGGCATCCCGGAAGTGATAGAAGACGGAGTTTCCGGCTTTTTGGTCAATATAGGCGACGTCGATGCTGCAGCCGAAAAAGCGCTCCGTTTATTAACGGATGACGCTTTGCATTCGAGCTTTGCGGAAGCGGCGCTGAGAAACATCAGGGACCGGTTTTCTTCCTGCAGTATCATCGGCCAGTATGAGGATATTTACAATCAATTAATAGAACTGGAAGTGTGAGCAATGGAGGATCTCTTTGTAAAGGCTCTCCCCCTCCTTCATAAGCTGAAAAAACACGGCTGGCAGGCTTATTTCGTCGGCGGGGCCGTCAGGGATACACACATGAATCGTCCGGTCGGGGACGTCGATATCGCAACGGATGCGCCGCCGGAGGAAATCGAGAGCATTTTTCCGAAAACGATCGATGTCGGAAAAGAGCACGGAACGATCATCGTTTTGCTGAGTGGCGAGTCTTATGAAGTGACGACGTTTCGTTCCGAACTCGAATACGAGGATTACAGAAGGCCGAGCGGTGTTCAATTTATCAAATCTCTCAAGGAAGATCTCAAACGCCGCGACTTAACGATCAACGCTATGGCGATGGATGAAAGCGGCAGGCTGATCGATTATTTCGGCGGTCTTTCTGATATAAAAGAAAAGGTCATTCAGACGGTCGGCGATCCTGCGGAGCGCTTTCACGAAGACGCGCTCCGCATGCTGCGGGCGCTCCGGTTTATGAGCCAGCTAGAATTTACGCTTTCGGAAAAGACAAAAGCGGCGATTTGTGAAAACAGTCATCTGCTGGCGCATATTTCAACAGAGCGAAAAACGGCAGAATTTGAAAAGCTATTAAAAGGAAAAGCGGCTGGCCCGGCGCTTGCCGCGGCGGCCGACACAGGCCTGTATAAGGAACTGCCCGGATTGGACGGCAAACAGGACGGCGTCCGGTCTGCCGGTGTTTTTCCTTTTTATAAGCTGGAAAAAAGAGCGGACATCTGGGCGGCTTTTCTCTCCATGATGTCGATTGACGACGCCCGATCCCACGCTTTTTTGAAAGCGTGGAAGCTGCCGGGCAAAGTCATCAAGCAGGCAGTGGAAGTCGGGAGCCGCATCAATCAAAAATGGGACAGGCTCTCCATGTACGAGGCCGGCGAAGAAACGCTTCTTTCGGCGTGCGCGATTCACATGCTGAAGAAGGCGGGGCAAATCGATGAAAGGCGTTTGGCCGAAATACGGCAGGCATATTCTGAGCTTCCGATCAAAAGCTTGAAAGACCTTGCCGTTACGGGCGGGGACCTTCTCCAAATGAGAAACAAGCCGCCGGGCAAATGGGTTTCCGAAGATTTAAAACGGATTGAACACGCCGTTTTAATGGGGGAGCTCGCCAATCAAAAAAAAGCCATAGAGGAGTGGCTGAACGAATGCAATCAAACTTAAGAAAAAAACTCATTCAATTGTTTACAGAAGCTGACGGAGAATTCATCTCAGGCCAGAAAATCAGCGAAGAGCTCGGATGTTCCAGAACGGCGGTCTGGAAGCATATTGAGGAGCTGAGAAAATCGGGTTATGAGCTTGAAGCCGTCAGAAAGCTCGGCTATAAAATGAAAAAAAAGCCGGATAAGATCACTGAAAATGAAATCAGGCTCGGCTTAAAAACGGAAAAAATGGGTCAAACGATTTATTTTCAGGATGTCGTGTCATCGACGCAAAAAATCGCCCATGAACTGGCGAATAACGGTGCGCCGGAAGGGACGATCGTCGTAGCCGATAAGCAGACGGAAGGAAGAGGGAGAATGTCGAGAGCGTGGCACTCTCCTGAAGGAAACGGAATCTGGATGAGCCTCATTTTGCGGCCGGAGATTCCCGTCCAAAAAACGCCGCAATTGACCCTTTTGACCGCCGTGGCGATCGTCCAGGCGATCGAGGAACAAACAGGGATCGCCGCGGAAATTAAATGGCCGAACGACATTTTAATCAACGGCAAAAAAACGGTCGGGATCTTAACCGAATTGCAGGCGGAAGCCGATCAGGTCCATTCCGTCATCGTCGGAACGGGCATTAACGTCAATCAGCTAGCTGACGATTTTCCAAACGAGCTAAAGGAGACGGCCACAAGCCTTCGCTTGGCGAGCGGCGAAAAAATCGACAGGGCGGCTCTCATTCAGACGATCCTGTTAACCTTTGAAAAAAGGTACCGCGATTACATCACGCACGGTTTCCGGCCGATCAAGCTTTTATGGGAAAGCTATGCGCTGACTCTCTATCGCGAATTGACCGCGCGGACGCTTTCCGGAACGTTCCGGGGCAAAGCGCTCGGAATCGATGACGAAGGCGTGCTGCTCCTGGAAACGAGCGACGGAATCAAAAAAATCTATTCCGCAGATATCGAAATTAGTCCGTCATAGTTGGAACGGACACGGCGTTTTTGGTATACTTCGATTGGGCAGTATCCGCTGGAACTGCACCTGAAAACGATGTTTTGTAAATAAACAGTCTGCCTTGATCCAAAAAGGACTGGGACAGAGGGATGATTCTTGCCGATGACGGACGATGCAAAATCTTCTTCGCGGAAGATTTTTTTACTGTCCGAAAAAAAGGCAGCTCATCTCCTCTGAAAAAGAGGAGGAGAAACACATGAAGACAAAGCTTGATTTTTTGAAAATGAAACAGGACGGAGAGCCGATCGTCATGCTGACGGCCTATGACTATCCGGCAGCAAAGCTGGCCGAGCAAGCCGGAGTGGACATGATCCTTGTCGGCGATTCTCTCGGAATGGTCGTCCTCGGCCTTGACTCGACCGTATCGGTTACCGTCGCAGACATGATCCACCACACAAAGGCCGTAAAACGGGGTGCGAAACATACATTTGTCGTCACAGACATGCCGTTTATGTCCTATCACTGCTCACAGGAAGACGCGCTCAAAAACGCGATGAAAATCGTTCAGGAAAGCGGTGCGGACGCGTTGAAGCTCGAAGGCGGAGACGGTGTGTTTGAAACGATTACAGCCTTAACAAGGGGCGGAATACCTGTGGTCAGTCATTTAGGCTTGACTCCGCAGTCTGTCGGTGTCCTTGGGGGCTATAAAGTACAGGGAAAAGACGAAGAAAGCGCGAAAAAACTGATCGAAGACAGCAGGCGCTGTGAAGAAGCAGGTGCGATTGCCCTCGTGCTTGAATGCGTTCCAGCCAAACTCGCGGAACGGATTTCAAAAGAACTGACGATTCCGGTCATCGGCATCGGAGCCGGCGTCTACACAGACGGACAGGTTCTCGTCTACCATGATGTCGTCGGGCACGGAGTCAGCCGGACGCCGAAATTTGTTAAACAATACGCGCAAATCGACCCGCCGATCGAAGCGGCGCTTACCGGATATGTGCAAGATGTGAGAAACCGCGCCTTTCCGGAAGATGCTCATTCCTTCCATATTGATCAAGAAGTGCTGGAAGGGCTATACGGAGGAAAATAATCATGATTGAGATCCATACAGCAAAAGAAATTCAAACGATAACAAACACATATCAAAAAGAAGGAAAATCGATCGGATTCGTGCCGACGATGGGATTTCTTCACGAAGGGCATATGTCGCTTGTGAAAAAGGCGCGAAAAGACAATGATATCGTCGTGATGAGCATTTTTGTCAATCCCCTTCAATTCGGTCCGGGGGAAGACTATGAAGCATATCCCAGAGATATCGAAAGAGACCGGAAGCTGGCGGAGGAGGGAGGAGTGGATGTTTTGTTCACTCCCGCTCCCGAAGAAATGTACAAAGCTGAGTCGACGGTTATCGCCAGTGTCAAAAAAAGGACCGACGTTCTGTGCGGCCGTTCAAGACAAGGACATTTTGACGGTGTCGCAACCGTCCTGACGAAGCTGTTCAATCTCGCGTCTCCGACGAGGGTTTATTTTGGAATGAAAGATGCGCAGCAGGTCGCTGTTGTCGACGGCTTGATCGATGATTTCTTCATGGACATTGAGCTTGTTCCCGTTGATACGGTGCGGGAAGAAGACGGAATTGCGAAAAGCTCGCGGAATGTTTATCTGACACAGAGCGAGCGGAAAGAAGCGACAGCTTTATACAAGGCGCTCCGGCATGGCGCCCGGCGCGTTTCAGAGGGCGAGCGCAATCCGGAGGTCGTGAAAAAGGAAATTCGCGGGATATTGGAAAAAACGAGCGGTGTCATCGATTATGCGGAGATTTACTCATATCCGGAACTGAAGAGCCTAAAGACGCTGAGCGGGAAATTCATTATAGCGGTAGCCGTAAAATTCTCTAAAGCCCGCTTAATTGATAATATCATCATCGAAATCCCGGACGATCAAAAGGAGGATGAATGATGTACCGGACGTTAATGAGCGCCAAGCTTCACAGAGCGAGGGTGACGGAAGCCAACTTGAACTACGTCGGCAGCGTCACGATAGATGAAGATTTATTGGATGCCGTCGGAATGATGGCAAATGAAAAAGTACAAATTGTAAATAATAATAACGGCGCCCGGCTGGAAACCTACATCATTCCCGGTGAAAGGGGGAGCGGCGTCATTTGCCTGAATGGCGCAGCCGCCCGGCTCGTTCAAAAAGGAGATGTCGTCATCATTGTGTCCTACGCGATGATGACGGAAGAAGAGGCGAAGCACCACAAGCCGAAAGTGGCCGTTTTGAACGAGAAGAACGAAATTGAGCAAATGCTTGGGTTTGAGCCGGCCCGTACCATTCTGTAAAGCCCCCAGCGCTGGGGGCTTTCATGCCGTTTTAGGAAGAAGGTTTTTAAAGGAGGCGTGTTTTTTTCAGCCGCTGTCTTCATGTACTTTCTAAAAACGTGTTACACTTTTGTTGAACGTATCAAAATTGAGGTGTCCATTGAATGAACAATCAACGATATGTAGTCATTGATGTGGAAACGACAGGGAATTCGCCGAAAAAAGGCGACAAAATTATTCAAATTGCAGCGGTTGTGATTGAAAATGGACAAATTACCGAACGTTTCTCCAAATATGTGAATCCAAACCAGCTCATTCCAGCTTTTATCGAACAGCTGACGGGAATCACAAATGAGATGGTGGAAAATGAAGAGCCGTTTTCGGCGATCGCCGGAGATATATTTGAACTTCTTAATGAGAGCTGTTTTATAGCCCATAACATTCACTTCGACCTCGGATTTGTCAAACACGAATTGAAACAGGCCGGTTACGGCGGGCTCGAATGCAATGTGCTTGATACGGTGGAGCTGGCGAGAATCGCATATCCCCGCTTCGACGGATACAAGCTGACAGAACTGAGCGAAGAGCTGAAGCTCGAGCATGAAAATCCGCACAGAGCAGACAGTGATGCAGAAGTAACCGCCATGATTTTCTTACATATGATGGACAGATTCAAGCGGCTGCCGCTCCCTGTCCTGAAAGGGATCAGGCGTCTATCGTGGCACCTGATCAGCGATGCTCAGGAGCTGTTTGACGGTTTGATCGTCGAAAAGGACGGCCGCGCAGAGCTTGAAGAAGGGTATATAAAAGTCGGTTCATTTGTTATAAAAGCGCCTGAGACTGCGCCTGAAGAGCCTGAAAAAGAGACTTTCCCACCTCGTGAAACACATATTTGGGAGGATGGCTCAGGCCTCTCTTCTTTGCCGCGATTTGAAAAAAGAGAAGGGCAAACAAAAATGATGAAAGAGGTCTGGACGGCGTTTACGAATCACGAACATGCCCTGATCGAAGCGGCGACAGGGATCGGGAAGACGCTTGGATACCTCGTGCCTGCCGCCGTTTATGCCAAACAAACCGAAAAGCCGGTTGTTATCAGCACGTATACGACATTGCTCCAGCAGCAGATTTTGCAACATGATATCCCGCTTATGCAGCAGGCCGTGCCGTTTTCGGTCAAAGCCGCTGTGCTGAAAGGGCGGTCCCATTATTTATGTATCCATAAATTCGAGCAGATTTTGCAGGAAGATGACGATAATTATGATGCCGTCCTGGCAAAGGCGCAAATTCTCGTCTGGCTGACGGATACACAGACCGGCGACTTATCCGAAATCAACCTGCCGTCCGGCGGGAAGCTGCTATGGGAACGAATCGCCCTTGATGACCGTTCCTATGAGAAAACCCGCCCGTTTAAAGAGCTCTGTTTTTATGAGCGGGCAAAAAGAGAAGCGGACAATGCCGACCTGATCATCACCAACCATGCGCTTCTTTTGACAGATGAAATCAACCGGCGAATCCATACAGCTCATGCGGATACGTTTGTGATCGATGAAGCCCATCACTTTGAACGGGCCGCCGGCGAACAGTTTGGAGCAAGGGCCGATTACGTTTCGCTGCATAAACAATTGATGCGGCTCGGCACTTTAAAGCAGAGAGGCCTTCTGAAAAAAGCAGAACGCCTGTTCCGCTCATTCGACATCTCTTCGGAAACGTTTTTCCAAATCGATGAATGGCTCGGCCGGCTCATTGAGGAAAGCGATATGTTCTTCACATCTGTCCATGCTTTTGTCAAACGGAGGAAACCAAAGAAGGATGTCAACCGTCTGCTTTATAAGGTTGGATCAGGCGGTGAAAACCGGGCTTGGAGCCGTCTCGAAGAAGGCGCCAGAAGGCTGTGCGCCATGCTTTATGATATGCATCAGCTGTTTTTGGATCAAAAGGAACAGTTAAGCGGCAAACGCGCATCTTTCACAAGCCGCCAGGCATTTCTTCTTGAAGAATATCAATCGTGCATGGCCTATCTTGAAGAGTACGGCAATAAGCTCAGGCGCTTGCTTTTTGAACACGCCGACGATGAAGTCGTCTGGATTGAAATTGATGCAAAAGGGGCGAAAAATGCGGCCGCTTTTTATGCCCAGCCGCCGGATGCGGGCGAATTGCTGGCTGACCGGTTTTTCACCCGGAAAAGGAGCGTCGTTCTCACTTCTGCGACGCTTGTCGTGGAAAACTCTTTCAGCTATATGATCAAAAAGCTCGGGTTAAGCGATTTTTATCCGAGAACCTTGCAAATCGAATCGCCTTTCTCTTATGATAAGCGTATGAAAATCATGATTCCGACGGATATCAGCCCGATTACAAACGATCATCCTGAGGACTATACCGCAGATGTGGCCCGATATATCACGGCGCTTTCACAGCAGCCGAATGCCAAGGTGCTCGTGCTGTTTACATCCCATGACATGCTGCGCGATGTGTATCAGCTGCTGAAAGACGATGATGACCTTCAGTGCCAGCTTTTGGCTCAGGGTATATCCGGAGGAAGCCCCGTCAAGATTATGAAGTCGTTTAAGTCTTGTCAGCAAGCGGTCCTGCTCGGGACGAACCATTTTTGGGAAGGCGTCGACTTTCCGGGGGACGAACTGACAACGCTGGTCATTGCAAGACTCCCTTTCAAGCCGCCAGATCATCCTGTTGAATCAGCCAAGTGCGAAAGAGCGAAACAAAAAGGGGAAAGCCCGTTTCAGGCCGTCTCGCTTCCTGAAGCCGTTTTAACCTTCAGACAGGGAATCGGCAGGCTTTTGCGTTCGCGAGAGGACAGCGGCATGGTCGTGATTCTCGATCGCCGGATTCGCACTTCATCCTACGGAAGGGTGTTTATGAAGGCTTTGCCCCCTGCTTCTGTTGAAGAGCCGGATTTATCGGGATTAAAAGCTTATATTTCAAGGCTTTAATGCATAAAAAGCCGCATCAAGCGGCTCTTCACATGGTGTGGATTAAGGTTTTATTTTTGGCTGTTTATATAAACGGTTTATCCGTTGTAACAACTATTATGGCTTATGGCAGACAGAGTATGAATTACAATTATTGTTTCGTGCGGAGGTATTTGATAATGGATAGCAAAATCGAAATTCTTTCTACCGTGACTGTTGAACATTCGGAAGATCTTTATAAAATCGTCGATTTGTTAAACCGGACGCTTAAGCGCAACGATTTAATGTTCGGTCTTGCCCTTGATGAAGAAGATCAGAAACAGGCAGTTTTCACTATTTATCGAACGTAGGGGATAAAAATGGGCAAAAAAACTTTAATTTTCATTCTGATATTTGGTATTATTTTTTTAACAGCGATTCTTGCAGGGGCGAACGTATACCGGACAGCAATGAGCCAGAAAGAGAGCGGTCATCCGGAAGCGGCAGCCCTCGCAAAAGAGAAGGCCGATTTAAAGGAAGTTGATTCCGTCGAAACGTTTGTCGGCAAAGAGAAGCAGTACATTGTGGAAGGAAAAAACCAAAAGGGCGAAAAAATGTACGTGTGGGTGCCTGCCGACAAAAAGCAGAAGACGATCTTCAAAAAAGCGTCGGATGGCATTTCAAGCCGCCAGGCCGCCAAAGCGGTTGAAAATGGAGGTCTTGTGTCCGACCTGAAGCAGGTTCATCTGGCAAGGGAAGGAAATGTTCTGTTGTGGGAAGTTTCATACTTAAATAAAGATGGGCAATACAGTTTAAGTTATGTGGACTTTATAAATGGAAAAATTCACAAAACGATAACGCCATAAGTCGATACAGGGGGAAACCAAGTTGAATCTAGCGAAAAGAGTATCAGCATTAACACCGTCAGCAACATTGGCAATCACAGCAAAAGCAAAAGAATTAAAAGCGGCAGGGCACGATGTGATCGGCCTTGGTGCCGGAGAGCCGGATTTCAACACGCCGGAGCACATCATCGAAGCGGCCGTCCGCTCCATGAATGAAGGCCACACGAAATATACGCCTTCAGGAGGGCTTGCTGCGCTGAAAGAAAGCATCGCCGAAAAATTCAAACGCGATCAGGGCATTGAGTACAGCCAATCAGAAATTATTGTATGTACAGGTGCGAAGCACGCTCTTTACACCCTGTTTCAAGTATTGCTTGATGAGGGAGATGAAGTGATCATTCCGACTCCATACTGGGTCAGCTACCCTGAGCAGGTCAAGCTTGCCGGAGGCCGCCCCGTGTTTGTCGAAGGATTGGAGGAAAACAGCTTCAAGATTTCTCCTGAACAGCTTGAACAAGCGCTGACAGATAAAACGAAAGCCGTCATCATCAATTCTCCAAGCAATCCGACCGGCATGATGTATTCGGAAGAAGAGCTTAAAGCGCTTGGCGACGTTTGTCTCCGCAACGATATTTTAATCGTGTCAGATGAAATTTATGAAAAGCTGATTTACGGCGGAGGAAAACACGTGTCGATCGCACAGCTTTCCCCTGAGCTAAAAAAACAGACGGTCATTATCAACGGGGTTTCAAAATCGCACAGCATGACCGGCTGGAGGATCGGCTATGCAGCAGGACATGAAACGATCATTAAAGCGATGACCAACCTTGCCAGCCACAGCACATCAAACCCGACTTCTGTCGCTCAATACGGTGCCATCGCCGCTTACAACGGGTCTCAGGAGCCTGTTGAAGAGATGAAAAAGGCATTTGAAGAGCGCCTGAACAAAGTATATGAGCTGCTGCTGGAAATTCCGGGGCTGACCTGCCTGAAGCCGGAAGGCGCTTTTTATCTGTTCCCGAACGCAAAAAAAGCGGCTGAAGCATGCGGCTATAAAACCGTTGACGAATTTGCGGAAGCTCTTCTTGAAGAGGAAAAGGTCGCGATTGTCCCGGGTTCCGGATTCGGTGCGCCGGACAATATCCGCCTGTCATATGCAACATCTCTTCCGCTGTTGGAAGAAGCAGTGAAACGCATTCACCGCTTTGTGGTAAACCGCAGCAAATAACATAAAAAGCGTCCTCCCGCGGGGCGCTTTTTATGATGCCATTGACCTTATCCGTTGGAAAAAGGTATAATATAAGTTATGGATGTCAGAGAGAAAACGGGCATGACCCTTTTCTTGGTTTTGGAGGGAAACGATAGTGAAAACAACAATAAACCAAGTGTTCAAACATGTTGGTGAAGAAGTGACAATCGGAGCCTGGATTGCCAATAAACGTTCAAGCGGTAAAATCGCATTTTTGCAGCTTCGCGACGGGACGGGCTTTATTCAGGGTGTTGTCGTTAAAGCGGAAGTGGATGAAGAGATTTTCCAAATTGCGAAAACGGTCACACAGGAAACGTCTTTGTATGTAACAGGCATCGTGAAAGAGGACGAACGCTCTCCTCTCGGGTACGAGCTTGCCGTGACATCGCTTAAAGTCATCCACGAAGCAAAGGACTATCCGATCACGCCGAAAGAACACGGAACAGAGTTTTTAATGGATCACAGGCATCTGTGGCTTCGTTCCAAACGGCAGCATGCCACAATGAAAATCCGAAACGAAATCATTCGGGCTACATACGAATTTTTCAATAAAGAAGGCTTTGTAAAAGTCGATCCGCCGATTTTGACGGGAAGCGCTCCAGAAGGAACGACAGAGCTGTTTGCGACGAAGTACTTTGATGAAGACGCTTATTTGTCGCAAAGCGGCCAGCTGTACATGGAAGCCGCTGCAATGGCTTTAGGAAAAGTCTTTTCCTTCGGGCCGACCTTCAGGGCGGAAAAATCAAAAACGAAGCGCCATCTGATTGAGTTTTGGATGATCGAGCCTGAAATGGCGTTTGTTGAATTCAATGAAAACCTCGAAGTGCAGGAAAATTACGTGTCTTTTGTCGTACAAAGCGTTCTTGAAAACTGCAAAATCGAGCTTAAAACGCTCGGAAGGGACACGTCGAAGCTTGAGCAGATCAAAGCGCCATTCCCGCGGATCACGTATGATGAAGCGATCCAGTTCTTAAAAGACAAAGGCTTTGATGACATCGAATGGGGCGACGATTTTGGGGCGCCTCATGAAACGGCGATTGCCGAAAGCTATGACAAACCCGTGTTCATTACGCATTATCCGACATCTTTAAAGCCGTTTTACATGCAGCCTGCGCCTGACAGGGAAGAAGTCGTCCTTTGTGCAGACTTGATCGCACCTGAAGGCTACGGCGAAATCATCGGCGGCTCAGAAAGGATCCATGATCTTGAGCTTCTTGAAGCGCGCCTGAAAGAGCACGGCTTAGAATCTGATGCATATAAATGGTATGCTGAGCTGAGAAAATACGGTTCTGTTCCGCATTCAGGCTTCGGACTCGGTTTGGAGCGGACGGTTGCCTGGATCTGCGGATCGCCTCACGTACGTGAAACGATTCCGTTCCCAAGACTGCTAAATCGTTTATATCCTTAAAAAAAGTCTCCTGCTATGACAGGAGACTTTTTCACAGTCATCCTGATATACTGGAAGGTAAGAGGTGTATCAAATGAAAAAACAGCAATTTATTAAGATGCAGGAAATGGGATCTGTCAGCATTCCGAATCTGCTCTTTTTGAATTACAGAGGGCTTGGCCTTGACGAAACAGAGTTCATGCTGCTGTTAAACATCAAAATGCATCTGGAAAAAGGCTCTTTTTTCCCGACGCCTGAAGAATTGAGCAAAACGATGTCGATAGCGACTGAACAATGTATGAACATGCTGAGGATGTTTATCCAAAAAGGCTTTCTCTATATAGAAGAATGCGAAGACCAGGACGGCATCAAATTTGAAAAATATTCGCTCGAGCCTTTGTGGAGCAAACTGTTTGATTATCTCGAAATGGCGGAGAAGAAAAAACAGGATGAAGAGCAAGAAGGCGAACAAAAAAGTCTGTATACGATTTTCGAAGAAGAGTTTGCCCGGCCTTTATCTCCGCTGGAATGCGAGACGCTCTCCATCTGGATTGATCAAGATCACCACGATGTGCAGATGATCAAGCAGGCGTTAAAAGAAGCCGTCATGTCGGGAAAATTAAACTTCCGCTACATTGACCGCATTCTTTTTGAATGGAAGAAAAACGGAATCACAACAATCGAACAAGCCGTCAGCTACAGCCAAAAATTCCGGCGGAAGACGCCCCGGCAAAGCGAGCAAAAGGAGTATAAAAGACAGGTTCCTTTTTACAATTGGCTTGAACATTAAGGTGAAAAGGTGAAGACATGTTAACGAAAAAACAGATCGAGTTTTGTTTAGAAACGATTGGCGAAATGTTTCCTGATGCAGAATGCGAACTGGTTCACGACAATCCGTTTGAACTCGTCATCGCTGTCGCATTATCCGCCCAATGCACGGATGCTTTGGTCAACAAAGTGACAAAAACGCTGTTTCAAAAATATAAAAAGCCGGAAGATTACCTTGCGGTGCCGCTGGAAGAGCTTCAGCAGGACATCAGATCGATCGGCTTATACCGAAATAAAGCGAAAAACATTCAAAAGCTCTGCAAAATGCTGATTGAAGAATACGGCGGTGAAGTGCCGAAGGACAGGGATGAGTTGGTCAAGCTTCCCGGCGTGGGGAGAAAAACGGCCAATGTCGTCGTCTCGGTGGCATTCGGCGTACCGGCCATCGCCGTCGACACCCATGTGGAAAGGGTTTCGAAAAGGCTTGGCTTCTGCCGCTGGAAGGATTCAGTCACAGAAGTAGAAAAAGCGCTGATGAAAAAAGTGCCGGAATCCGAATGGTCTGTGACACACCACAGACTGATCTTTTTCGGCCGCTACCACTGCAAGGCGCAACGGCCGAAATGTGAAGTATGTCCGCTGTTTTCTTTGTGCCGCGAAGGTCAAAAACGCTACAAAAAAGGACTGGTGAAGCTGCCGTGACAAGCGTTTCGCTTTTATCTGAATATGAACGACCGCTGAGGAATACGAAGCCGGAAAGCGGTGACAGGCTTGCCGTGCTAAAGGAGAATCCGCTCTATTTCGATTTTTTTACGGAAGAGGGGACGCCTAAACCGTGGGACGAGAAATCGGAATGGGTTCCGCTTCTTTTTCAAATGTGGGAGCAAACGAAGGAAAGGCTTCTTCCCGTTTTTCAAACGAGAAAATCGAGATGCAGCCAGGACGAGATGCTGAAAGGGGTCTGCTATTTGATTGCAGCCTTCCATTGGACGATGGGAGAGCCCGTCGAGACGCTCAAATGGGAGACGCTCATTCGAAAAAACTTCCCCGTAAAGCCGATCAACTGGACGGAACGGGTCGAATTTATTTTGCAGAAGCCAACACAGTACCATTGTTTTATCCAGCTTGATGAACTATTTACCGAAATGAAAAAGCAATATTATAAATATGCTGCAATGAAAAAATAAACCCACTCACGATGTGTGAGTGGGTTTTATTATTAGGTCCCGTCGTTATTTGTTTCGTTTCCCGAATTTGATTGATTCTTATCGTTGTTCTTGTTATTAGAAGAATCATCGGTATTTTTATCTTTATTACTGTTGTCTTTATCTGTATCGCCTGAATTTTGGTTATCCTTGTTCGTATCGCCAGGTGTTTGCTTTTGATCATCCGACTGATCTTCGTCACCGGTATCTTGCTGATCCTTATTTTTGTCTTCATCTGTAGTCTGTTCATCATCTTTGTTTTGCTGATCATCCTGATTTTGCTGGTCATCGTCGGCTTTCGTTTCATCATCACCGGCCGCGTTGACCTTCAGGGTGACAGAAGCCGGGTCACTTTCATCGTCATCGGTCACCGCCGTTACTTGGAACCTGTAGACGGATCCTTCTTTTGCATTCGGTATGACCGCTTCTTTGGCGCTGCTGTTTTGGATCTCGGTGTACCCTCCGCCGTCGACAGACTGTTTCACTTTAAATGAGGCCTCATCATCGCCTGAGTATGACCACGACAGTTTGATGCTTTTTGAAGCTTCATCATACTCCGCGCTCAAGCCGGATGGTTTTGTTACATCTTCTTTTTCCTCATATTGTGTTGAAACGGTCGTCGGCTGGGTCCCTTTTACGAAATACTCGGTCGTCTTTTTGTCGCTAGGCGTACTGCTGCTCGCCAGCGCCGCCGGATTGGAGCCTTTCACAACGGTCGCTTCCACGACGCTGTCCGGTTTTTTGAACGAGCCGCTGCCGTCGTCAACTTTGGCAATGACCTTTTTAAACAAGAGTTTGGCGATTTGCTGTTCGCTCACATTAAGCGAGTTCATACCATCCTTACCGGTCCAGACTGCTGCCGTATATTGCGGCGTATAGCCGACAAACCACGAATCTCTCGCACCTTTCGGATTGAGGCCGTATTTTTTTACATCAGATTCTTCAAAGTTTGTGGTCCCCGTTTTTCCCGCAACAGTGACGCCAGGGACCTGTGCAGCAGTTCCCGTTCCTGTCTGAACGGCTGTCTTCAGCATATCCGTGATCATAAATGCGGTATAATCACTCATCGCAGCCTTCGATTCAGGCGTCAAGTCAAGTTTCGTACCGTCATTAAATTCAACTGATGAAACGAAATGTGCCTCATTGTAATAGCCATTGTTTCCAAATGCGCTGTACGCTCCGGCCATTTGCAATGTTGATACGCCTTTTCCGAAACCACCAATCGCATACGATTCTAACAGATCATCTTTATCGATCGAAAGGCCAAGGCCATTTGCGAAATTTGCCACGTTTTCTTTGCCGGCAGCCTGGAACGCTTTTACAGCCGGGATGTTCCGCGAATCGGCAAGCGCTTCCCGCATCGATATCCAATTTTTATATCTAAGGTCATAGTTATGAATTTCTTGTCCAGTAGAATACGTGTACGGTTCATCTTTAATCTGCTCATACGTCGACCATTTTTTATTTTCGATGACAGGGCCGTAGTCAAGGATTGGTTTGATCGTTGAACCCGGCTGGCGTTTAGTAGCAGTCGCATAATTCCAACCGCCGGGAGACATATTGCCGCCAACTGCACGAACTTCGCCGGTTTTCGTATCAAGCAGGGTTAATCCGGCTTTCATTTTATCGGTAAGCAGACCAGAATTTTTGTCCATGAGCTCATTTAAATAATCTTGAGCGTCTGTATCTAGCGTCGTGTAAATTTTTAATCCGTCTGTGTTAGGATTAACGTTTGCTTTTGATTCAACTTCTTCTACGGCATCTTCGATAAATGCAGTGTATTTATTTGAATTTGATTTAGCATACTGCTTAGCAGACACAAGTCCTTTTTTAACAGATACTTTTTTCGCTTTGCTATAATCTGCGTCTGACAGGAAGCCGTGCTTGTTCATCAGGCTTAAGACGATATTCCGCCTTTTTTCAGCCTGTTCCGGATGTTTGATCGGGTTGTAGTTGTTCGGGCTTTGCGGCATTCCGGCAAGCGTTGCAGCCTGCTCAACCGTCAAGTCGTTTAAGTTGGTAACCCCGTAGAACTGTTCCGCCGCTTTGCCGATACCGTAGGCTTGCGGTGAGAAGTAAATCCGGTTCAAATACATCTCAAGAATTTCGTCTTTTGAATATTTTCGTTCCAGCTGAAGGGAAAGCCATACTTCCTGCACTTTACGCTTCAGCGTTTTTTCATGCGAGAGAAGGGAGTTTTTGACGACCTGCTGTGTGATCGTACTTCCGCCTTCTGAACCGAATCCGCCTTCAAAGTTAGCGAGAAGCGCTCCTCCTATGCGGATCGGGTCAACCCCGTGGTGATCGTAAAAACGGGCGTCTTCTGTGGCGAGGAACGCGTTTTTGACTTTATCGGGTATATCTTTAATCGACACGTACTTCCGTTTTTCCGAACCGAGCTCCGCGATTTTCTTCCCGTTTTTATCATAAATGGTGGATGAATACGGCGTTTTCAGTTTCGCTTCATCAAGGGACGGAGCGTCTGACACCATGACTGCAAAAGTGACGCCTCCGACGATTAAGCCGATTACGCCAATGATCAGAATGGATAAAAGAATCTTTTTAAATAGTCCGGGTTTCTTCTTTTTCTTGGGTTTAGAATGAGTATTAGACCTGCTATTGCCCTGCTGGGCTCTTCGCCGTTCCTGGCGGCTTTTAAATTGATCTGACATAACATCTCAACCTTTCGTAGTTAAACCTTTCCGCTCACATGACTTTAAAATCATAAATTATGATGGCGAAAAATACAACTGGTCAATAACTTTAATATAATCAATTCTTGGCGAGTATCCAAGTGAAATGGGGTGTCCGGCTTCTTCAAGTTCGTCTTTTCGGATCGACTTTCTGCCGTTTTGGTTTTTTCTCTCCCAGAAATAAAATAATTTTTCCGCTTCCAAAAAATAAATCTCGCCGAATGCGGATATAATAACAAAGCATATCCCGCCCTGTGCCACGACCTGCTTCATATGCTCGATCTGGTGATCGTGGAAATTCTGCAAGGGGAAAGACGTCCTGCTTTTGGTTTCTTTCGCTTCAAAATCGATGTAGCGCCCTTTATAAACCCCGTTATAATCAGTAGTCGACGACTGCTTGAAATATGCTTCTTTAATGACCGCTGCGCTTCGCTTCGGATAATCGACATGAACGATCTGCACAGGTGTCGGTTTTTTATGAATGACCGCGATTGAATGATTCAGATAATATATATTCGTTTCATTCAAATCGTCTTCGAGGGTCATCCCGCGATTGCTGTACGACGGCTTCTTTTTTAAGGATGAGGCAGCTTGTTTCGGCTGATAGGTTTTGCCGTTCGGATAACGAATCACTTTCTTCATCCTCCTTTTTGAAAAATCTAGGAACAAACGGAAGTGACCTGCCTTGACTAACGCGATCTCCGGGATAAAGCTCGCGCGCTATATTCAAGAGCTGACCGGAAAACTGAACAAAGATAACATTTCGCGGACAAACGCATATAAAAAATACTTCGACCGTCATCCGGAAATCAAATGGTCGCTTTTGGCCTCGTTTGTTTCCCGGAATGCAGGCTGGTCGATGACGGATTTAAAAGGACGCCTGTTTGAGCTCGGGCTTTCGGACGTCCAGCAAAACTGGCTGTTTCTGACGTATGAAAGGGCAAACTGGCTCATTTTTTCCGATGCCTACCCGCAGCTCCTTTTATATGAGTGGTCTAAAGAGCTTGGACAGCCTCTTTTTCATTTGCTCCCCGCTTTAGGCGTTTCATCGTTTATGAAAGCAGAATGGGAGCGCTTTTGGCGTGAACGGGACGAAAAGCGGCTCATGTACGCTCTCATTATAAATGAACAAAATACTATCCAAACTCCTATTATACAAAATCCTTTGTTTAAAAAGAATGTTTTTCACACGATTCCTTTTCAGGTATGTGAATGGTTTCACTTCAACACCGTGATATTTCCGACGGTTGAAGGTGTCTTTTACGGCGTGTCGGTCAAGCGCTTTACAAGCTTACACGAAAGAATCAAGCTCGGCAAACAATTGAGCCGGTTGCTTTTCAGGCCTGAGCTGTTTCCTTCTTTCTTCCATTTTACCACTTGCGTTCCGCATACCGGATCGCGTTTTGATATGGAACGCTGGGCTGGGATTAGAAACAGATCTTCGCCATTTCTAAGAACATGCTTTCCCGTTATTGCCCATTCATTAGACGGAGCAAAAGCTGATTGGTTTCACGGGGAAAATATGGAGAAGCTGTTTCAGGACGAGAAGCTGCCGGAAAAGATCGAATTAACGGAGTGGTATTTTCAAAAAAGACGGCAGCTGCATGCCGTTTTCTCGCTGGAAAACTGGCTGACCGGGAGGCGGTAAACGAAAAAAAAGCAAGGAGACCTTGCTTTTTAAGTAGACGGGCGGTTTGGTCCGCCTAATTTTTTATCCAATGCATCCGTTTGTTTTGAAGCGGGTTTTGTTTTCTGAGGGGATTTCTTTTTGCCGTTTTCCATAAGAGACACCTCCTTACCCGTTTAGATTTTGCATAAAAAGCCGTCTTCATACAAATTTTCACGATCGGCGCTGTCGAAACGGGACAGGTCAGCGGGAAATTGATTTTCTTTGCCGGTTTCGTACTAGTTTTGTCAGCTGTGAAGGAGAGCCTGGCAGGAAGGGAGAAAGCATAGAAGGCGATCAAAAAGGAGGTAGACAAATGAGCGGATTTGTTAAAAAAAACCATGTCCTTCAAATGCTTGTTGAAACGGAAACAGAGCTGTCAGCTGCAGAAACAAAGCTCACTGAGGCGATCACAAGGGCGGTATCTGAAAAAGGCGCCGTCTTGGCGGAACGGCTTGACCAAATTGAAGGGGAGCTCACAGAGCTTTCATCCTGCTTAAACAGCACGCTGATGGGGACGCGGCATCACGGGGAATCCGCTTAGCATCCGCAATTTGAATTCGTTGTATTCAAACGGTCCGTCTGGTACGATAAACCCGAGGTGAACATGTTGGATGCACAATCTCTTCTTGAACAGACGCGGGAGCTCATCCGCTTGGCAAAAGAAGCTCACGAACGATATAAAAAAGGCAAGGAGGAAGGTGCAGAGCACGATTTCTTCAAGGTCGTCAAACCGTCTGCCGACCGCTGCGAAAAAGCTTTGCAGAGCTGGCTGAACGGCAGTCTGGCATATGTAAAGGAATACCGTCCAAAGTATATTCATGAAGAGCAGCTCCGTTCGGTCGAAGAAAACTTGAACGAAATTGTCCTGCAATCTTATTTCTGCAAAATTCATAAAAAGCGTTTTAAAGACTTAACCGAATCTGTGCTTTATACGCTGAAAAACATTGAAGACGATATACAAAAAGGAGACCGGGGATAACCCTGGTCTCCTTTTTGTTCAGTTGGCTTCCGTTTTTAAGTCGTAGGCAGGATGCTGCGCTCCATTCGCTTCGAGAACTTTCATACTTGTGCGAAATTCGTTTAATGTCAGATGTCCCTGGATGTATAAAAACCTTGCGAAGTCCATCAGCTTATCCATACAATCTGTCTCGTACTGCTTCATCTCGGCAAAACAATTTCTTAAGTATGATACGTTCATACGGTGCATCCCCTCTCATTCTATAGTAATAATATAGTACCATAACAATTCGACTTTTTTTTGTTTTTCCAAAATTAAAATTTTCGACAGAATGTGACAAATGTGTGACATTTCATTTGGCACGGGATAGGCAATCATTTCATACAAATATAGAAAAAAGGGCTCTAGAAGGAGAGATGACAGATGGAAGAAAGGAGCGCTGCCGGTTATCCTTTTTCAAACCAGCATCCATATTATCCGGCTTACCCGCATTCCCACATGAATCCGCCTTATCAGCCTGTTCCGAGTTACTACAGCCAAGAACCGGCCCAGTATACGCAGCCTGCGGGCCACGGATATCAGCCTTCACCGGCATATCATCAGCCGGTGGGGCAACATATCGATCCGTTTCCAGCCTATCAGCAGCCAGTCCATTATCATATGCAGCAAGTTCACGCCTTTCCTTACCCGAATCCATATCCGCTGCCGAGGCCAAACCTCCATCAGCCTTCCCAATTTCAGAGCTTTATGTCGCAGTTTAAGAAAAAGAACGGGCAGTTTGACTTTAGCAAGATGATGGATACGGCCGGTCAAATGGTGAGTACCGTCAACCAGGTGGGAGCGCTCGCTAAAGGTTTTATCGGTTTCTTTAAGTAAAAAAAGCATGGATGATGATCATTCATGCTTTTTCCTGCACGGGAAATGAGACGGTCAGCACATTTTTGTTCCACGACGTTTTCATCGTTTCTTCGCGTACGGGATACGGCAGCAGTACGGTTCTTGACAGACTGGTAAACGATGACGAATCTCCGGCGCTGTTTTCTTCTTTTAGGGCGAAATGCAAATACCTTGACTTGGCTTCGATCATAATGTCACCGTTTTGAAATGACTCGGGAACGGTAATATCGACGTGCAGCCCTTCGCTGTCGTCCCTGATATGCATGGAAATGCTTGACGCCTCGAGCTGATCAGATATGATTTTTTGAAACGAATTTAATATTTCGTGGAAAGGGGAAGCATAGAATAATTGTTCGATCGCTTCCTGAAATTCGTCTTTTTTGCTGAGAGAGTGATTGTCATTTTCTTTATGATTCATCCGTTGTCACCTCGATTTTTTTACTTTCAGCTTATGCAGGGGCATTTGATATGGTTAAACGATTGATGGGATTTTGAAAGTGTGGTTAAATAGTGGGGAATCCAGAGATAATGTTGAAAGCCGCCATAAAAGAGGCATATTGAAAGGAGCCCAATTGCATTGCTGAAAAAATTATTCGGTTTAGGCCAAAAACAGGATGAAGTAAAAGAAGAAACCGTTTTTTCGCCGGCTGACGGACGAGTGCTGGATCTTTCAAAAGTGCCGGATCCCGTTTTTTCTCAAAAAATGATGGGAGACGGAATGGCCGTCGAGCCTTCCGCAGGTGACATCGTATCGCCTGTTGACGGTGAAGTCATACAGCTGTTTCACACGAAGCATGCGATCGGTATCCGCTCACTGTCCGGAGTGGAGCTGTTGATCCACATCGGGCTGGAAACCGTGAATATGGAAGGTGAAGGCTTTACCGCCCATGTAAAAGAGGGGGATAAGGTAAAAGCCGGAGACCCTTTGATTACATGCGATCTGGAACTGATCAAAGAAAAAGCGAGCAGTACGATTACTCCGATCGTCATTATGAACGGCGATGCGGTTGAGCGCGTCACCAAGCATGAAGAGGGAGCGGCGAAAAAAAGCGAGACGAAGCTGATGGAGCTGAAAGTCAAGTGATGAAAAAAGGCAGAGAACCATTCTCTGCTTTTTTTTATGGAATCGCCTCTTTCAGAACGAACGGACATTCGCTAAAATAGAAAGAGGAGAGGTGACAGTATTGTTTCAAAAACGAACTTTGACAGACATGATTCAGTTTCTGAAAGAGGACGAGGCTTTCAGCAAACAGATTGTTCATTGGCATACAATTGAAGAAAAAGAAGCGGAATACCGCGATTTTCCGGAGCGTTTGGATGAGAATATCGTCCGCGCGTTAAATAAAAGAGGGATCGGGAAGCTGTATTCCCATCAGGCTGAAGCGTTTCAAGGCAGCACCAGCGGGCAAAACGTCACCCTTGTGACGCCGACCGCGTCCGGAAAAACGCTTTGCTATAACCTGCCCGTCTTGCAGCGCATCACCGAAGATCCCGATGCGCGGGCATTATACCTTTTTCCGACAAAGGCGCTGTCACAGGATCAAAAAAGCGAGCTGAATGAATTGATAGATGAGATCGGTGCATCCATCAATTGCTATACATATGACGGCGATACATCGCCGGCGATCAGGCAGAAAGTCAGAAAAGCCGGCCATATCGTGATCACAAATCCAGATATGCTTCATTCGGCGATCTTGCCCCATCATACAAAATGGGTGTCCCTTTTCGAAAATCTGAAATATATCGTGATCGACGAGCTGCACGTGTACAGGGGCGTTTTCGGAAGCCATGTTGCTAACGTCATTAGACGGCTCATGCGCATCTGCGCGTTTTACGGAAGCAGGCCGCAGTTCATCTGCACATCGGCGACGATTGCCAATCCTTTGGAGCTTGCCGAGACGCTGACGGGTCAGCCGATGCACTTAATTGCTGACAACGGGGCGCCGTCCGGCAGAAAGCACTTTTTATTTTACAATCCGCCGATCGTCAACCGGTCGCTTAATATCAGAAAAAGCGCGACACTAGAAGTCAGGAAGCTCGCTTCCGAATTTTTGAAAAACCAGATCCAAACGATTGTCTTTGCGAGAAGCAGGGTCAGGGTCGAAATTATTTTAACGTACCTGCAGGACGTGATGAAGCCGATTGTCGGCGCCCATTCGATTCAAGGCTACAGAGGCGGCTATCTGCCGAACGAACGGCGGATGATCGAAAAAGGGCTCCGCAGCGGGGAAATCAAAGGCGTCGTCAGCACAAACGCGCTTGAACTCGGCGTTGATATCGGCCAGCTGCAAACATGCATTATGACCGGATATCCGGGTACGATCTCAAGCGCGTGGCAGCAGGCGGGACGCGCCGGAAGAAGGCACAACGAAGCGCTGATCGTCATGGTCGCAAGCTCTGCGCCGCTCGATCAGTATATCGTGCAGAATCCTGACTATTTCTTTAAGCAAAATCCGGAAACAGCGGTGATCAATCCGGATAATCTCGTCATTCTCGTCGATCATATAAAATGCGCCGCTTTTGAATTGCCTTTTAAGCGGACCGATACGTTCGGCGATACAGAGATTGAGGACATTCTCGAATATTTGGCGGAAGAAAGGGTTCTCCACCTGAGCGGAGACACGTACCACTGGATGAATGACGCTTTTCCGGCCCACGGCATCAGCCTCAGGTCCGCTTCACAGGAAAACGTCGTCATCATCGACCAGTCGAGCCGCGAAAAAGCAAAAGTGATCGGCGAAATGGACAGGTTCAGTGCGATGACGCTCCTTCATGATGAAGCGATTTATTTGCATCAAGGAATTCAGTACCAGGTTGAAAAGCTCGACTGGGAGGAGAAAAAAGCGTTCGTGCGCGAGGTGAAAGTCGATTACTATACTGATGCAAACCTGGCCGTATTGCTGAAAGTGCTCGAAATCGACAAAACAAAGGAAACAGATGTAGCGGCATTCGGGTTCGGCGATGTGACGGTACAGGCAAAAGCGACAATTTTCAAAAAAATTAAATTTGAAACACATGAAAATATCGGCTCAGGCCCGATTCATCTGCCGGAGGAAGAGCTGCATACGAATGCGGCCTGGATTCAGGTAAGCGATGCTGAACGGGAGAATTGGAATGACATCAAATTGGAAGAAGCTTTATTGGGGGCAGCAAATGTTCTCGGCTATGTCGCCGCGCTGAAAGTGATGTGCGATCCGTCCGATTTGCACGTCTTTCCGCAAATCAAAGCCGTTCATAATGAAAAGCCGACGATCTTTTTGTATGACCGCTATCCGGGAGGCGTCGGACTGTCTCAAAAGGTTTACGAGCAGATGTCCGACATCATCGGCGAAGCGTATCAGCTTATTGCCAATTGTCCGTGCCGTTCCGGATGTCCGTCTTGCATCGGGGTTCACGGCGAAGCGAGCCGAACGAAGGACAATGCACTGCGCCTGTTAAAAGGCTGGAAAGGTTGAGGACAGAATGTCTTTAAAACGAAAGCTGAATCGCTACAAACATCACCTGGGAAATAAGGGAAAGAAGGATGACCATGCAGCCGGCGCTTCCCCAAAAACATCCTTTAACCTGTCATTTGAAAAGGAATGGGCTTCACTCGGCGTCAGGCCGTACATATTTGAAGAGTGCTGCTGCCTGATCCGGGAAGTCGTTTATCCGCTGACGCATCTTCACGGCCATTACTCGTTTGCCGAGCTTCACGATACGGTCAGCGAGTGGAATAAAAGCGGCGTTTCCCATGCTCTTTCAAGCAAAGGGTATCTCCCGAGCCAGCTTTTTTTCTTTGACACGGAAACGACAGGGCTCGGAGGAGGAGCCGGCAATACGATATTTTTGCTCGGCCATGCAAGGGTTTATGATGACAAGGTGGTCGTCAAACAGCATCTCTTGCCAAAACCGGGAAACGAAGCGGCTCTTTATCACAGTTTTTTAAACGAAGTCGATATTAAATCGCTTGTTACCTACAACGGAAAAGCGTTCGACTGGCCGCAGGTCAAAACGAGGCACACGCTGATCCGTGACAGGCTTCCCGAGCTTCCCGATTTTGGCCATTTTGATCTGCTGCACGGTGCAAGAAGGCTCTGGAAACATAAATTCGAGCGCGTTTCCTTAAGCACGGTTGAAAAAGAGGAGCTGGGCTTCGAGAGAACCGAGGATACGCCGGGGTATCTCGCGCCTATGATTTATTTTCAGTTTTTAAAAGAAGAGCGGCCCGGGATCATAGAAGGCGTCCTCCGCCACAATGAGCTTGACGTGCTCTCTTTGATCTCCCTTTACATCCATATATCGAAAAAGATCCTATCACCGCAAAAAACCGAGGAAGCAAATGAAAAATACGCGCTGGCGAAATGGCTCATCGCCAATCAAGAAACAGAACGGGCGACAGAGCAATTGAAGGAGCTTGCGTCCAAATCGTTTGAACAGTCAGAGCGGGCATCTTACGATTTATCGCTTCAATATAAAAAACAGGGAATGCTTGAAAAGGCGGCTGAGCTGTGGGAAAAGCTGCGGCATGCGGAAGATGAAAAAACCGCCTGGCGGGCGGGCATTGAGCTTGCCAAATATTACGAGCATCAAAAGCGGGACGTTTCGGCCGCTTTATCCGTAACACGGGATCTTCTCGGCCGCTGCGCCTCGAAACAGCTCGTCCCGACGGAAAGGGAAGCGGCTGAGCTGGACGGCCGCCACGAGAGGCTAAAGAGGAAATACAGGAAGAGTATTCCCCGGGCAAGCGCAGGAGTCGACAGCATCCGCCGCCAGCGGCACACGAAAAACATGTTTTGAATTGTAGAAACGGCAAAATTCTTGTAAAATAACGCTAGACTATTTTGAAGGGAGCGTCGATATGTATAAGGGCTTGTTTTACTTGTTTTTTGTCGTTGTACTGTTCATCATTTTCATTTTGACGAATTTCAAGGAAAGCTTTTTGGCTTACTTTTAAAATAGGTCTTTATATCAGTACATGTTCACCCCCTGCTTCATAGTTTAATAGTGTATTTAGAAGCTCTTAGGAAAGGGGATTTGATCATGCACTGCAGACCAAACGTAATAGGGCCGATTGTTCATCCTACACAATGCTGTTACACCCACACGCACGGCAATACGATCGTACCGCACATTCATCCGCAGCATACAACAAATATCCACAATCAACATTTCGATCACGTTCATTACTTCCCGCAAACTCAATCAAACGTGAGTCAGGCGACACATCAGCATTTTGTCAGCACAGGAACTGCGCCATTTGCAGGACCTGGATTTGGCGGATACTAAAAGGCGGAGTGCGAAAGTTTTGTGAGGATCAAGAAAGCCGGTTCTGGGGGAACAGAATATTTTTAAAAAATGGGGCAAATTATGCCCCATTTTTTTAGCAGGTGATAAATGTGAAAGTATTGGCTGTAACAGGGTATAAACCATTTGAAATCGGCATATTTAAGCACGATGACCCGGCGCTGTTTTACATAAAAAAAGCGATTGAAAGCAGGATTCTCGCTTTGCTTGATGAAGGACTGGAATGGATCCTTATTTCCGGGCAGCTTGGTGCGGAAATTTGGGCGGCAGAAGTGGCTTTTTCCCTTCAGGAAGAATACCCTGAGCTGAAAGTGGCCGTCATCACCCCGTTTTTTGATCAGGAAAAGAACTGGAATGAGAAAAATAAAGAGCTGTATGAAGCTGTGTTAGCCCAAAGCGATTACACGGAAAGCTTGACGCACAGACCTTATGAAAGTCCGGCGCAGTTTAAGCAGAAAAACCGGTTCTTCATCGAAAAAGCAGATGGCCTGCTGATTCTTTATGATGAAGAAGTCGCTGGTTCGCCTGTTTACATGCTGAATGAAGCAAAAAAAGCTCAGGAAAAGCGCGGTTTTCCGATCTATATGATCACAATGGACGATCTTAGATCAACCGTCGAGGATTACACCTTTTACGAAGAATAACATGAGGAAGATAAATTTGACATTGTACACGTTTTCTGAAAAAATATAAGATGATGATTCACGATATGAGGTGAAAAAGATGCTTGCTGATAAAGTGAAGCTTTCTGCTAAAGAAATTTTAGAAAAAGAGTTCAAAACAGCGGTCAGAGGCTACAAACAGGAAGATGTTGACAAGTTTCTCGACTTGGTGATTAAAGACTATGAAGCCTTCCATCAGGAAATTGAGGAATTGCAGCAGGAAAACCTGAACTTGAAAAAGCAGCTGGAGGAAGCCAGCAAAAGGCAGCCTGCTCAATCAAATACGACCAACTTTGATATTTTGAAAAGATTATCTAATTTGGAAAAACACGTATTCGGAAGCAAATTATACGATTGATGAAAAAGCCTTGCCCTTAAAAAGAAAGTAGGATATAATAGTGAATGTCTTAACGTTCGGGTAATCGCTGCAGATGTTTGCATCTGTAGAGGAAAGTCCATGCTCGCACGGTGCTGAGATGCCCGTAGTGTTCGTGCCTAGCGAAGTCATAAGCTAGGGCAGCCTTGTGTAAGGCTGACGGCAGGAAAAAAGCCTACGTCCTTTGTGGATATGGCTGAGTATCCTTGAAAGTGCCACAGTGACGAAGTCTCACTAGAAATGGTGAGAGTGGAACGAGGTAAACCCCTCGAGCGAGAAACCCAAATTTTGGTAGGGGAACCTTCTGGACGGAAATGAACGGAAGGAAGGACAGAGATTGCTCTGTAGATAGATGATTACCGCCTGAGTACGAGGCCAAAAGCCGACTGCAGTACGAGGGAACAAAACATGGCTTACAGAACGTTACAAACACTAATGATGATGACAATGCATAAGCTCTCCGCACATAGGAGAGCTTTTATCATGTGAAAAACATACATACAAACAGGTGATACGATGAAAACCTTTAAATTAATTGCAACAGCCCCGATGGGAATCGAAGCGATCGTCGCCAAAGAGGTGCGCGGATTAGGCTATGACTGCACGGTCGACAACGGAAAAGTGACGTTTGAAGGAGATGCTCTCGCCATCTGCAGGGCAAATCTTTGGCTGAGGACGGCGGACAGGGTAAAGATCCAGGCCGCTGAATTCACCGCGAAAACGTTTGACGAACTATTTGAAAAAACGAAAGCGATTGACTGGAGCTCCTTTATTCCGGAAAACGCGAAGTTTCCCGTTACGGGAAAATCGGTGAAATCGACTCTCGCAAGCGTACCTGACTGCCAGCGCATTGTGAAAAAAGCCATCGCCGATAAGCTGAAAACGCAATACCGAAAAGATAGCGAGTGGCTTGAGGAGACGGGTCCGGAATATAAGATTGAAATTTCGCTTTTGAAAGACAAAGCTGTCATCACGCTCGATACTTCAGGAATCGGCTTGCATAAAAGGGGATACCGCGCAGGCCAGGGGGAAGCTCCATTAAAAGAAACGCTTGCAGCCGCCCTGATCCTGCTGACAAACTGGACGCCGGAAAGGCCGTTTGTTGACCCGTTTTGCGGTTCGGGTACGATTCCGATTGAAGCGGCGCTGATCGGACAAAACATCGCTCCCGGATTTAACAGGGAGTTTGCGTCTGAACAATGGGAATGGATCGGCAAAGATGTATGGGACAAAGCAAGGCTTGAAGTTGAAGAAAAGGCCAATTATGATCAGCCTTTGTCCATTCACGGCTTTGACCTTGATCACCGCATGATCGATATCGCAAAGGCGAATGCCGAAGAAGCAGGATTGGGCGATTTAATCGAATTTAAACAAATGCAGGTCAAAGATTTCACGACAAAAGAAGAATACGGCGTCATCGTCGGAAATCCGCCGTACGGCGAACGGCTCGGAGAAAAAGAAGAAGTCGAAAAGATGTACAGCGACATGGGCAAAACGTTTGCCGCCCTTGATACATGGTCCGTCTACATGCTGACATCAAACGAACGGTTTGAAGAATGCTACGGGAAAAAAGCGACAAAAAAACGAAAGCTGTTTAACGGCTTTATCAAAACGGATTATTATCAATATTGGGGAAAAAGACCTCCAAAACCTAAAAATGAATAGCTTATCACAAAGGCCGAATGGAAACCCCGCTTTATAGAAGCGGGGTTTTTTAGATGGGGAAAACCGAGATGTCCGCTCTCTGCATGATTTGAGCGCACATCAAAACATCGATTCATCACACAATCCAAGAATCGTTTTTCTTTTTGTAAGAGCTTTCATCGTATATTTTAGACGGTTCATCGTAGCTGTACTCTTTTTTAGGCTGCTCATAATATTTTTTGTAAGGCTCACAATAGTAGTAGTATTTCTTTTTATGATCGTAGTGCTTCTCATAAGGATCGTCATAATAATGCTCTTTCTTATGGTCATAAGACTCGTAGTCGTAATATTCTTTTTCATACTCGCGTTTCTTTTTGCACGGCTCGTAACAATAGTCCTCTTTCTTATGGTCATGATGCTTCTCATAAGGCCCGTAGCCGTAATACTCTTTTTCGTACTCGCGTTTCTTTTTGCACGGCTCGTAACAATAGTGCTCTTTCTTATGGTCATAATGCTTCTCATAAGGTTCGTAACCGTAATACTCTTTTTTGTGCTCGCGTTTCTTTTTGCAAGGTTCGTAACAGTAGTGTTCTTTCTTATGGTCGTGATGCTTCTCATAAGGCTCGTAATCGTAATACTCTTTTTTGCGGTCGCCATGTTTCTTGCACGGCTCGTAGTAGTGGTAGTAGTACTCCTTCTTACAATGGTCATGATGCTTTTTGTAAGGCTCATCATGGTATACCTTCACATAAGGAACATAATGCTTCCGGTAAGGATCATAATCATGATCATACTTAGTGTAATCCCAATCATGCTTTTTTCCGGTTGTGTAATAATACATTAACTTTCCACCTCAGTCTATAAATTTTAAATTCTATACAACATATGATGAAATAATGGAATAGATTGGGTATATACGTTGGATCAAACGCACATTGTCAAAAGACACAGACGAGCCGCAGAGGAAGAAACCGAAAGAAAATAAACGCAGTTTGTATAAAACATGAGCAACCTGCATATACTCGGGATTATTCCGTTTTGAAAGAGGTGATTTCATGTTAAGCAGCGAGCATTTCGACATGATTCAAAAAGCGCTTGAGACGTCATCCAGCGAACTGGAAAACGATGGCGGAGAGCAACTTACATATGCAAAGGAAGATCTTAAAAATGCGATCAGCCATATGGAATCGACGGACCATCCGTTTTTGACACATTCGATCCGCCGGAAATAACGAATCGCCATCCCGTTCCCCATTTCGTTTTTCACAAATCTTTCTTGTTGAATTTCCAGTCCCATAGTGGTAGCATAGAAGTTCTGAAAAACTCGATAGTTGGGGGTTGGAGCAGGGTGACAGCATCTCGTTTGCCTTTTTCTTTAACAAAAACAAAAAATTTCTATGAAGAGCTTAACAATTGGATCGGTGATGTGTTTTACGATATTCTTCCTGAAAAGGGCTTTGATTTGCGGGATGAGCAAATTTTCATGGCCTTTCAATTAGAACGGGCATTTAAAGAAAAGAAGGTCATGTTTGCCGAAGCAGGCGTAGGAACAGGGAAAACGCTTGTCTACCTCCTGTTTGCGCTCAGCTATGCCAGGTATACGGGGAAACCGGCGGTCATCGCCTGTGCGGATGAGACGCTGATTGAACAGCTGGTGAAAAAAGAAGGGGACATTCATAAAATAAGCGAGCATCTCGGCTTGACTGTTGATGCGAGGCTCAGCAAATCGCATGACCAATACGTCTGCCTGAAAAAGCTTGAGAAAACGATGCAGCGCTCTGATGATGAAAAATGGCTCGATCTTTATGAGGCGCTGCCCGGATTCGTCCACGAATCACAAGGCATGCAGACATTTTATCCATACGGTGACAGAAAGGAATATCCGTCACTGTCCAATGACGAATGGGCCGAGATTGCGTACGACTCGTTCCAGGACTGCCTTACCTGTGATATGAGGCACCGCTGCGGACTGACGCTGTCAAGGGACCATTACCGGAAATCGACGGACTTCATCATTTGTTCCCACGATTTTTACATGGAACATGTCTGGACGGAAGAAGCCAGGAAACGGGAAGGACAGCTGCCGCTCTTACCGGAGCACAGCGCAGTTGTATTTGATGAGGGGCATCTGCTCGAATTCGCCGCGCAAAAAGCGCTGACATACAGGGTGAAACAATCGACTTTGGAGATGTTTCTTGAACGCCTGATCGGCAATGATATCAGAGAGGAGTTTGCCGAACTCGTCGAAGAGGCGCTCTCCGTCAACGATAAATTCTTCCAATTGCTTTCCGAAAACGCCGAAAAAGCTGAAGGTTCAGAGCGTTTGCGCATCAAAGAACATACAGAAGTGAAAAAAGCAGCCGGCGAACTTTACGATCTGCTCGAAAAAATCGGCGAGGCGCTCGTTTTTGAAGGCGAGCTGTATACGATCGACCAGTACGCTTTAACAGTCGTGGAAGAATATCTCGAACAAATGGCATATTCCCTTTCGCTCTACACGAAAAATGCGATCAGCTGGCTTGAGCAAAAAGAGCTTGAATCGACATTTGTGGTGATGCCGCGGACGGTATCTGAAGTCCTTGGAGAAAAGGTATTTTCCAAACAGATTCCGTTCATCTTCTCTTCAGCGACATTATCGGAAAACGGCTCTTTTGATTATTTGGCGAAAAGCCTCGGCATCCGCGATTACTTATCGCTCACAGTTGATTCGCCTTACGATTATGACGAACAAATGAAAGTGTGTATCCACCGGATGTCTGAAGCGAAGGAGAAGGGAAAAGCGGCGATTAACAGCATGAAACAGGAAGGCGGAAGAACCCTCGTTCTGTTCCCGTCCTTTGAAGAGCTTGAGGCGTTTAAGCAGCAGGTCAGAGGCGTAGACTTGCCGTTTCCCGTATATTTCGAAGGAGACGAAGAAATCAGTACGATCGTGGAAAAATTCCAAAGCATTGAAGAGTCTGTTCTTTGCTCCGTCCATCTGTGGGAAGGGCTCGATATTCCAGGCGCTGCGCTTCAAAACGTCATCGTTTGGTCGCTTCCTTATCCCCCGCATGATCCGGTCTTTGAAGCGAAGCGGAGCGGTGTGAAAGACGCCTTCCGTGAGGTCGAGCTGCCATATATGCTGCTCAGGCTCCGCCAGGGTATAGGCCGCCTGATCCGCTCCAACGAAGACAAGGGAACGATCCATATTTATGCTGCCTCTTCTAAAGAATGGAATGTGATAGTAGAGGTCGAGGCGGTGCTTCCCGTGAAGCCGGCCTATGTTTAAAAGAAAAGCGGTTGTTTCGCTTTTCTTTTTTTATTTGCAGAAGGGCATAAAAGTTGACTTTCGTAAATATTTCCATTAGTCTGATTACAATTCGCACCATTTACAGAAGAGGGGGATCGTTTTGAGCGTAACTGCATATGAAAAAGAATTGTTAGACATGTTAAAGAAAATCAGCCATTATGAGCAAGCGGTCAATGTCATGTATTGGGATATGAGAACGGGCGCTCCGAAAAAAGGGGAGGAATACCGTTCTGAAGCGATCGGACAATTATCGGCTGACGTTTTTCAAATGAGAACGTCAAAGCGGATGAAAGAGCTGCTGGACGCTTTGTCCGCTCAAAAAGAAACATTGCCGCCTGATACGCAAAAGGCGGTCGAAGAAGCAAAAAAAGATTATGAATTAAACAGTAAAATTCCAGAAGATGAATTCAAAGAATATACGACGCTGACATCAAAGGCGGAATCGGTCTGGGAAAAAGCAAAAAAGGCTTCCGATTTTTCTCTGTTCGCCCCTTATTTGGAGAAAATCATCGAGTTCAAAAAGCGGTTTATTACATACTGGGGATATGAGGGCCACCCTTATAATGCACTTTTAGATTTTTACGAGCCGGGCATGACGGTGGAAACGCTTGATGCGCTTTTTTCCGAATTGCGGGAATCGATCGTTCCGCTCGTCCAAAAGATTGCAGACAGCCGGAAAAAACCGGATACGCACTTTGTACAAGAGCATTTTCCGAAAGAAAAGCAGCGCGAACTGTGCCATTTCTTCTTAAAAGAGCTTGGCTACGACTTTGAGGCAGGCCGTCTTGATGAGACCGTGCATCCGTTTCAGATCACCATCAGTCCGGGAGATGCGCGGGTAACCACCGCATATAATGAATCCGATTTCCGTTCCGCACTGTTTGGAACGATTCATGAATGCGGGCATGCCATTTACGAACAAAATATTGATGAAGCGTTAAGCGGAACGAATTTATCAGAGGGCGCTTCAATGGGGATTCATGAATCCCAGTCGCTGTTTTACGAAAACTTCATCGGCAGGCACCAAAGCTTCTGGAAGCGGTATTTTCTTAAGTTGAAAGAGGCAAACCCGGAACAATTCAAAGGCATTTCGGCGGAAGCGTTCTACAGAGCCGTCAATGAATCGAAGCCGTCTTTCATCCGGATTGATGCGGATGAATTGACATATCCGCTGCATATTATGATCCGCTACGAAATCGAAAAAGCGATTTTCAGCGGTGATGTATCGGTTGAAGACCTTCCGAAGATGTGGAATGAAAAATACGAAGCATACCTCGGGATTACGCCTCCGGACGATGCAAAAGGAATTTTGCAGGACGTTCATTGGTCAGGCGGCGATTTCGGCTATTTTCCTTCATATGCGCTCGGATATATGTATGCAGCCCAGCTGAAATCGAAAATGCTTGAGGACCTTCCGGAATTTGACCGGCTCATTGAAAGCGGAGATTTCCAGCCGATCAGAAAATGGCTGACGGAACGGGTCCATGTCCACGGCAAACGAAAAAAGCCGCTTGAGATCATGAAAGCCGCGACAGGCGAAGAGCTGAACGTCGGCTATTTAATCCGCTATTTGGAAGAAAAGTATACGAAGCTGTATTTGTAAGAGAAACCCCTTCCCGACTTTATGGGAAGGGGTTTTCAGTCTGAATTTTCAGTTAAAAACGAACGATCTCTCAAAAATATGTGCTTTGAGTTCGTAATTTTTGCTTTTAGTCTTTCCATTCTGCCGGAAAGTTGCTATAATTTGATACATTATATCACTCATATAATCGCGTGGATATGGCACGCAAGTTTCTACCGGGCACCGTAAATGTCCGACTATGGGTGGGCGCTAACAAAACGAACGTCTGTCGCAAGGCAGATGGCTGTCGTCTTTTTCAGCATTGCCCGCTCTATCGGGCAATGCTTTTTTTATTGAATAACGGAGGGGTATGCATGGAACTGCTTAAACGAAAAATTGAAAAAGAAGGTACCGTTTTATCCGATGAAGTGTTGAAGGTCGATGCTTTTTTAAATCATCAAATCGATCCGGAGTTGATGCTTGCTGTCGGGGAAGCGTTCGCCTCCCTTTTTGGCAGCGAAGGGATTACAAAGATCGTGACGATCGAGTCTTCCGGAATCGCGCCTGCCGTCATGGCAGGCTTGAAACTCGGCGTTCCGGTCGTTTTCGCGAGAAAGCGCCAATCTCTTACGCTGACGGACAATTTGCTGACGGCATCTGTCTATTCATTTACGAAAAAAACGGAAAGTACGATCGCTATCTCTGCCAGCCACCTTTCAAAGAATGACAACGTACTTGTCATCGATGATTTTTTGGCGAACGGACAAGCCGCCAAAGGTCTTATCTCGATCATTGAACAGGCCGGCGCAAAGGCCGCAGGAATCGGAATCGTCATCGAAAAATCGTTTCAAAACGGCAGAAAAGAGCTTGACGGTCTCGGAATCAGGGTCGAATCCCTGGCGAGAATCGCCTCTCTTGAAGGCGGAAAAGTCACGTTTTTACAGGAGGTTCGTTCATGAAGCTGACAGCCGGAAAAACCGTTTCATTAAGCATTCAGCACGTTTTGGCCATGTATGCGGGAGCCGTGATGGTTCCCCTGATCGTAGGGGACGCGCTCGGTCTGACCCCTGAGCAGCTAACCTACCTCGTCTCAGCCGATATTCTGATGTGCGGGATTGCGACATTGCTGCAAGTTTGGAAAAACCGCTTTTTCGGTATCGGATTGCCCGTCGTATTGGGATGTACGTTCACAGCCGTTTCCCCGATGATCGCGATCGCATCGGAATACGGAATACCGGCGATTTACGGAAGCATTATCGCAGGCGGCCTGATCGTCATACTGCTTTCATTTTTCTTCGGAAAGCTCGTCCGGTTTTTCCCTCCGGTCGTGACCGGTTCCGTCGTGACGGTTATCGGGATTACGCTGATTCCCACCGCGATGAATAACATGGCGGGCGGTGAAGGGAGCAAGGATTTCGGGGCGCTGTCAAACCTCGCTTTGTCGTTTGCGGTTCTTCTCGTGATCGTCCTTTTGAACCGCTTTACAAAAGGATTTGTGAAATCAGTTTCGATTTTGATCGGCCTTATTGCCGGAACGGCCGCCGCCGGTCTGATGGGAAAAGTCGATTTTACAGAAGTGTCGCATGCCGGCTGGGTGCAGATGATCCATCCTTTCTATTTTGGAACTCCTGTATTTGAAGTCACTCCGGTCATCACGATGACCCTCGTCTTGATCGTCAGTCTTGTGGAGTCGACAGGCGTTTACTTTGCATTGGGCGATTTAACAGACAAAAAGCTGACGGAGAAGGATTTATCCAAAGGGTACAGAGCGGAAGGGTTTGCCGTGTTATTAGGCGGAATTTTCAACGCTTTTCCGTACACGGCTTATTCGCAGAACGTCGGTCTTGTTCAATTAACAGGCGTAAAGAAAAACAGCGTCATTCTAGCTGCGGGAGCTTTTCTTGTCCTGTTGGGGCTCTTTCCAAAAGCGGCCGCGCTGACAACGATCATTCCCAAACCGGTATTGGGCGGAGCAATGGTGGCGATGTTTGGCATGGTTATCGCTTACGGCATTAAAATGCTGAGCCGGGTTGACTTCGGAAAACAGGAAAACCTGTTAATCGTCGCATGCTCGGTCGGGATCGGCCTCGGTGTGACTGTCGTCCCGCAGATGTTTCAGCATCTTCCGGACAGCATCAAGCTGCTGACCGAAAACGGGATTGTCGCGGGAAGCTTTACCGCGATTATCTTGAACGCGATCTTCCATATCAATCCGTTTGCAAAGCCGATAGACCGCACGGAAGCCGTACCCGGCGAAAAATCAGCCGTCTAAACCTCACGATCCCGTGGGGTTTTTCTTTTGATCAGATGTGTTTTCTTCTTAAGCATAACACATACTAGGAGTGAGAAGAGGAGGCTTTTCTGATGAAAAGAGAGCATGAGCTTGTTGAAAACTTCCGCACAAAAGACGGCGGACAGGCCGTGATACGCCCCGTCGGGCCGACGGATGCCCCTGATATTATCGAAGCGGTGCGCGTTGTGATTGACAGCGGCGTCTATATACAAAAAGAAAGGCCGCGCACGCTTCTTGAGGAGCGCGCCTTTATCAAGGATATGTATGAAAAGGATAATATGTACGCAGCCGTCGAAATCGACGGCAAGGTGTACGGAATCGCAAGGGTGATCCGCGGCGAGCTACAGATGAAACGGCATACCGGACTTTTTAGAACATGGCTGCATCCGAAGGCGCAGGGACTCGGTATCGGCAAAAAAATCATGTCCTACACATTGAAATGGTGCAGGCTGCATCAGCTCCATAAACTGTGCCTGACCGTATTTGCTTCAAATGAAGCGGCCTTTTCCCTATATAAGAAAAACGGATTTGTCGTCGAAGGCATTCAAAAAGAACAGATACATGCGGATGGAGCGTTTGATGACGAAGTGCTGATGGCTTTCTTTTTTCGGGACGCCACGTGAGGATACGCTTCATGGTAGAAGAGGTGGTAACATGGCTTATCTGTTATCGGCGGGAACGAGCATACCCCGCTGTCATGTCAATCAAGAACAAGCTGCCGGATTTGCGCGCGAGATGTTTAAAGATTCCTTTAAAGACATTGACCGCCTGTTAGCTTCGTTCAAAAACGGGGAGATCGAATCAAGGCAGTTTGTCATGCCTTTGGAATGGTATAAAGACGCGAAAAGCTTTGAAGAAAAAAATCAGGCTTACATAGAGATGGCGGTCAAACACAGTGCAGAAGCCGTGACCAATTGCCTTTCCGATCGGCGTTTTTTGAAAAGCGAGGTTCCTTTTGAAACAATTGAAGCGATTTTTTTCGTGTCTTCCACCGGCATCTCGACACCGAGCATTGAGGCGAGGCTGATGAACATTCTCCCTTTCTCACGGCAGACAAAGCGCATTCCGCTTTGGGGCCTCGGCTGTGCGGGAGGGGCTTCGGGAATCGCGCGGGCGTTTGAATACTGCACAGCTTTTCCAAAGGCGCATGTTCTGGTAGTAGCGGCAGAGCTGTGCAGTTTAACCTTTCAAAAGGACGATAAATCGAAAAGCAATTTGATCGGAACGTCTTTATTCGGAGACGGGATTGCGGCCGTTTTAATGTGCGGCAAGGAAGCGGACACAAGCTGCTCGCACTTTCCCGTCCTTCCCGAGGTACTGGGCTCACAGTCGTCCACTTTAAAAGATTCGGAAGATGTCATGGGCTGGGAAATCAATAACAGCGGTTTTCAAGTCGTATTTTCCCGGGATATTCCGTCGCTGATCAGGACGCGCTTAAAAAAAGACGTTGAAGCGTTTCTCGACGGGCAAAACGCCGGACTGGCCGACATTCAAGTGTTTCTTGCTCATCCGGGCGGCAAGAAAGTTCTTGATGCATACATCGACAGCCTCGGATTTTCCGAAGAGCACCTTGCATGTTCAAGGCGGATATTGGCAAGGCACGGCAATATGTCTTCGGCGACCATTATGTACGTGATCAAAGATTGTTTCGTAAACGTCACCCCCGAACCCGGGAAGCACGGGCTTTTAGGAGCGCTGGGTCCGGGTTTTTCATCAGAGCTTCTTTTCATGAAATGGACGGAAAAAGAGAGTGAATGATATGTTTTGGACGATGATGTTTATTTTTATCTTTCAGCGGCTGATTGAATTGACCGTCGCGAAGCGGAATGAAAAAAACGCCAAAAAACGCGGAGCGGTCGAATACGGCAAGCGCCACTATCCGTTTATCGTGGCGATGCACGCTTTGTTTTTCGTTTCGCTCATTTCGGAAGTGGCCGTTTTTCATCGGGACATTCAGCCGCTCCCGGCTTTGATCCTGATGACCGCAGCGCTGGTGTTTACCCAAGGGCTGCGCTACTGGTCGCTCTTTTCGCTCGGGAAATACTGGAATACAAAAATTTTGGTGATTCCGGAGACGAACCTCATCCGGAAAGGGCCTTACCAATGGATCAAACATCCAAACTACCTGGCTGTCGTGCTTGAATTGATCCTTCTTCCTCTGCTTTTTCAGGCATATGTGACTGCGGTCGTCTTCACTGTATGCAACGCGGTATTGCTTCTGATCCGCATTCGTGAAGAAGAGCGGGCGCTGAAGGAATTATGCCATTGAAAATGATTATCATTTCATTTATAATGGATGTGAAAAACATTCTCATTATAGGATGGTGGAAGACGGATGACGATGTTTTTTTTGCTCGGAGCTGTATGTACATACAGTCTCATGATCGGATTTGTTTTAAAAGGAATCTCAAAGCGCTCTGCATAAATCGATATACAGGTATCGAAAGCTGCCGTTTTTGGCGGCTTTTTTCATTTTTCTTTACGTTGTGAAGAAAAATACAGAATTGTCGTGTAAAATGGGAAAAGGGGCTACAGTTAAACAACATGCAAAAAGGGGTAGGAATGATGGCACAACTTAATACGAAAGACGACCTGATGAGAAAGGCAGGCGCTGTTTTCAAAGAGCTGAAGAAAAACGGGGATGAGAAACGGGCAGCACAGCTTGCGTCCGTCATTCAAAAATGGGCCCGCAGGGAAGTGTATATCGCTTTATGCGGCCATTATTCAGCAGGGAAATCGTCTTTGCTCAACGCGCTGCTTCAAGAAGACGTTTTACCAACAAGCCCGATTCCGACAAGCGCCAACCTCGTCCTTGTCAGGAGGGGAAAGGCGAAAACGGCGCTTCATACGACAGATGGAAGATACGCGGCGTTCAAGGGCGCTTATGATAAACAAAAAGTGCAGGCGTATTGCAAGGACGGCAGCCAAATTGAAATGGTAGAAATTGAAGGGGATTTTCCGGGAATTACTCCTCATGCCGTTTTAATCGATACACCTGGAATCGATTCTACGGACGATGCCCACTTCCTTTCGGCATCATCGATTCTGCATCAGGCTGACGCACTGTTTTATGTCGTGCATTACAACCATGTCCATTCTGAAGAAAACGTGAACTTTCTCCGCTCCATTCGGGGAAAAATAGCGAATCTTTATTTCATCGTCAATCAAATCGACAGGCATGATGAATCGGAAACGCCTTTTCTGACGTATAAAAACCAGGTTCTTGACATGCTTCTGAAAGAAGGGATCAAGGAAGATCACCTCTTTTTTACGTCCGTTACGGAGACCGGACATCCGCTCAATGAGTTCAAACAGCTTCGCGATAAGCTGTACGGGCTCCAGCACCGAACTGAACAGCAATTGCGGACATATACGGAACAAAAAGTCATCAGCCTGATCAACGAGCACACAGAGATGCTGATCAGCGATACAGACTCGTCCCTCCCGGATGAAGCGGCTGCTCTGGAAGAAAAAGTCCGTGATCTTGAGAAAGGGCTTTCTGAAGCCGAAGCTCTCCGGAAGCGAGCGGAAGAAGAGGTCAAAAAGGAAATCGAAACGATCATTCAAAATGCAAATCTCACACCGTTTGACATGAGGGAACTTGCCAAACTGTACCTCGAATCCAACGAAAAAAGCTTTAAAAAAGGTTTTCTCTTCACGAAAGCAAAAACGCTTGAGGAAAAAGAAAGGAGAAAAGAAGCTTTTCTGGCGGACGTCAGAAAAAGGGTTCAGGCAGAGATTGACTGGCATATGATTGAAGCGTTCAAAACATTCTCAAATCGATTCGACCTTAACAGCGACGACTTTCTCTCCCGCGTTCTCGAATTCGCTGCAGAGGTCGATGAGACCCTTTTGGTCAAAACGCTGAAAAAAGGGGCGGCGCTTTCCCCGGAATATGTGCTGAACTATACAAAAGAACTCGCCGAAAACATCAGGAGAGAAGCGAAGGCGGCCGCCCGGGCTCTCACGGAAGAATTGACAGCGCTCCTGGCTGAGAAGGAAGAGAGCCGGCTGACGGTGATGAAACGCGAATATGAAGAGAAAAAAACGAAGCTTTCGGAATTGTATCAACGGCTGAGCGCCCAGCAGAATGCCTGTGAAAAAGCGAACCGCCTCTTGGATCTTTGGGAAACCGGAGGTGAGGGCGAAGAACCGGAGGCGGACTGGTATGTACAGGAAAAGAAAGAATGGCAAAAACCGATCGAAATGAAGCGGTCTGATAACAAGCCGGCGCCTCGGCAAGAAACGGCCCAAGGGCCTTCAAGTACAGCCGAAAAAAGCGTTTCTGAATATATGGATCACTTTTTGCGGCTTGTCCGTCATTTAGAGGATATTCCGAGCTTGGAAAAGCAAAGAGAGGCTTTTGCCGCCAAAACGAAACGGCTCCAATCCAGACGGTTCACATTGGCCCTGTTTGGCGCGTTCAGCGCCGGAAAGTCCTCGTTTGCAAACGCGCTCTGCGGCAGGAAGGTGCTTCCGTCTTCCCCTACACCGACGACGGCGACGATCAACAAGATCACCGAACCGACGGGCGCAAAACAAGACGGGACGGCGGAAGTAGCCTTTAAAACAGAAACGGAGATCGCCGCTGAACTAGACCTGCTTTTAGACGGGAAGATGTCTGATGCAAAAGGACGAACTTTTTCAGAAAAGCTTGAACATCTCTTGAAAAAAGGAAATCTTCAGCAGGATGAGCGCATCATCGTTGAACATTTTCTGAAGGCATACAGGCGTTTTCAGCACTATATCATCGACCAAGGTGAATTCATGATTTCCGCCGATGAGGTAAAACCGTATGTCGCCGATGAGGAAACGGCTTGCGTCGTCCGCGAAGTCACCGTTTATTTGAATACGCCTGTCACGAACAAGGGGATTACGATTGTTGACACACCTGGTGCGAGCAGCATGAATAAACGGCATACCGAACTCGCTTTTCAATATATGAAAGACGCGGATGCGCTCCTTTACTTAACATATTACCAGCATTCGTTTTCAAAAGCGGACCGGTCGTTCTTGCGGAAACTCGGGCTGATCAAAGACTCGTTTGGCATGGATAAAATGTTTTTTGTTCTAAACGCGGCAGATCTGGCGGGAAGCGCTGAAGAATTGGAAACGGTCGAATCCTATGTAAAGGGAGAGCTGTTAAAGGAAGGGATTCAAAATCCGCACCTTTACCATGTCTCAAGCAAACAGGAGCTCGATGGAACACCCGCCGGGTTCAACGATTTCAGCCGCTTACGAAAAGACCTCGGCGACTTTATTGAAAACGGATTGGCCAAATCCGCCGTCGATCAGCTGGCATCTGAAGGCGAAGCGCTTTGCGAAGCGGTTTTTCAGCTCCGCCGCTCGCTGCACCGATCTGCAAAAGAGGCGGAGGCGGAGAAAGAGGAAATCGCAGGAGCGCACGAGGCAGCTTGCACGGCGATCGAAGAGACAAGAGACGGGTCATTTATGCTTCAAATGACGGAAAAGGATATAAAAGAGCAGTTTTATTATATCGGACAGCGCCTTTCTTTTTATGCGTACGATCTCTTGAAATCGGCCATTCATCCGGGGCTGCAAAACGGAAATTGGCAGGCCAACCTGCAAAAAGCCTTGAAAACGGCCCTGAAAGAGTACGCATTCGAATATTTGCAGGAATTAAAAGCGCTTGACATCAGGATCGCAGGCATGATGGTCAAATATGCGGATGAAGAGTGGGGCGGCGGGCTTCAGCAGAAACTTGGCGGCAATCGCTATTTTTCGGTCCATATCAAAGCGGAGCCGCCTGAATCTGACTGCCATGACCCCCGGGAGGCAGAGGCTGATGAAGGCGCATTTAAGGAAGAGCTGAAAGCATTCAAGTCGCCGAAAGCATTTTTTCAGCAAAACGGAAAGGCGAGGCTGATTGAGGCCCTTATGTCAAAGCTTTCTGCCATAACGGAAGGCTGGATTGAGCATGATAAACAAACATTTTTAAGCCGCAGCCGAAAACAAGCAGATCTCATCGGGGAACGTTTGTTCAAAGCGGCTATGGGCCAAATTTCCGGTCAAAAGGAAACGTATTTCCACGATCCTTTCACTAAAGCAGATGAAGAAAGAATCGAAACCGCATATGCTCTAGCGACTGAATGGCTTCAGGAGATCCGGTTATAGCCTAATTGCGTCAGGCATGGTAGACTGAATAAAAAAAGAAGGGATGCACACGATGACAAACGTACACGAAGCGATTACAGCACATTCCAAAAAACAGCATCAGATCGTGAAGGAGTTCGTCCTTCTTGAAGACGAAAGAGAACGGGCGATCGAAGAGGCTGTCGCAAAATGCGAGCGGCACGAACCGTTTTCTACCGACCGCATCAATCAGGTGACAGCGAAAATGAACGAGCTGGCCAAAAAAGGCATCGTTCCGCAAAGACGGCTCGTCACAAAGGAAATGGTCGAAGAATACGTCAGCCGAAAAAACGCGCGCGACTAGAGATGGTTGATCCTTCCGGGAGTCGATTCTGTCCTTCATGCAAAACATAAGGTCTATAGATGTCCGCTGGAGGTGAAACACGATGGGAAGAACAAAACTCGGCAACAAAAATGCCCAGCAGAACAATAACGCCAAAAAGAAAAACGGTTTTAATACCGAATTTTCTACTGAATCTTACGCGCAAATGGAAGCAGCAAAATTGATTTCAAGCAAAAAAAAGCATGAAAAATAAAACAGCGTCTTTGGCGCTGTTTTCATCATTTTTGCTCATGTGGTACAATAGGTACATTGTATGTATGAAAGGGAGTTTCTAAAGGATGAAAAAGAAGTTGCTGCTTGTTGACGGAATGGCTTTATTATTCCGGTCTTTTTTTGCGACGGCGGTGCACCGCAATTTTATGATGAATGACAAAGGCGTTCCGACAAACGGGGTTCACGGGTTTTTAAAGCATCTGCTGACAGCCGTGACGGCTTTCGAACCAAGCCATGTCGTCTGCTGCTGGGATATGGGCAGCAAAACGTACCGCAATGATTTATTTAAGGATTATAAAGCAAACCGCGGGGAGCCGCCGCTCGAATTAATTCCGCAATTCGATCTCGCGAAGGAAGCTGCACGGGAGCTGGGCGTTTTGAATATCGGCCTTGCCGGATATGAAGCGGATGACTGCATCGGCACGCTGGCGGCATTGTTCCGGCACGAAGCGGACGTTACAATCGTAACGGGAGACAAGGATCTGCTTCAGGTGCTGGAGGATTCCGTCCAAGTCGCTTTGATGCAAAAATGCATCGGCAATTATAAAGTGTATACGAAAGAATCATTCATCGAAGAAACCGGAATCGAGCCGCAGGCCCTGATCGATATTAAAGCTTTGATGGGTGACTCAAGCGATAATTATCCGGGCGTGAAAGGAATCGGCGAAAAAACGGCGTACAAGCTGATCAGGGAATATTCGACGGTTGACAGGCTGCTTGAAAACATCGATCGGCTGACAAAAGGCCAGCAGACGAAAATAAACGAAAGCCTTGAAGATCTGAAGCTTTCGAGAGTGCTCGCGGAAATCAAGTGCGATGTCCCGCTTTCCTGCTCATTGGAAGACGCTGATTTTACGCTCTTGCACGAAAGGGCGAGGGAGATGCTGAAACTTCATCAGATCAGGGGAATTGAACCGCTGCTGATGAAAATGGAAAAAAGAGAGATCGGTTAATCATCGATCTCTCTAATGCTTTGTATTGCTTTTTTTCGCCCGATTTTCAAGCTCGGTTTTCGGGTCGGTGTGCCGATTCATTTCAATATCGCCCTGCGGCGTCACACCGCCGGTCAGGCGGCCTTTTCCGGCCGGTTTTTGCTTATCCACATGAACCACCTCAGGAGCTTATTATGCGCAAGCAGTCCGGTTTTTAATCTGCGGGGTTCAGTAAAATTGCTTTTTTCGCAAGCTTGTCTGCCGTTTGGTTTTCCTTTGAGGGGATCCACTTAATGAAGAATAGTTCAAAGGATGCTTTTAAGCGGACAATCTCGTTAAGATAAGGCTTGAACGCCTCGTTTTTCACATATTCTGAATCTGCGGCGCGCTCGACGATCTGGGAATCCGTGCGGAACGAAACGATCGAATAGCCTCTTTCGGCACTGAGCTTCATGCCTTCAATGAGCGCCGTAAATTCGGCTTCATGGTTGCTTAAGCGCCCCGCAGGGATGGAAAAGGACTCCGATTCCCTTCCGTTTTTAATAAAAATGCCGAGCCCGGAAGGTCCGGGATCACCGGCGCTTGCCCCGTCGATATATATTTCAACCGGCATCCTTTTCGCCTCCTTCATCCATCGGGGAGATCCTTTTGGCAGCATAGGCGTAAGGAGCCGCGAAAAGGGCGACGACGAATTTTAAGACATATGTGGTGATAAAAATCTGCACCCATACGTCAAAGGGATATTTGCCGATAAACGCGACGCTTGTAAAAATGAACGTGTCGAGGAGCTGGCTGACGGCCGTGCTGCCGCTGTTGCGAAGCCATAATGCGCGGTCGGAAGGAAATAACCTTCTGATCCACGAATATACATAAACATCAAGCGTTTGGCTGATGATATAGGCGAGCAGGCTCCCAAGCGCAACGCGCGGCAGAAAGCCAAAAATCGTCTCTAGCGCCGGCTGCGCGATATCCTCAGGGTGCGGCTTAAAAAGCAGGGCGCCCTGCATAACGGCGGTCAGGCTCACGAGAACGGCAAAGCCGAGCGATACGGCTTTTTTCGCTTCATCCTTGCCGTATCTTTCATTGATGACGTCCGTCGCAAAAAAAACGCTGCCGTACATGATATTGCCGAGCGTCGAGGTCAGGCCGAAAAGCTCGACTGTTTTGGCGACCTCGATATTGGCGGCGACTGTGGCAAATCCGATCCAGACAAACAAGCCGGTTTTGCCAAACCGTTTGTAAAAGAAAAGAACAATGATAAAACTAATGATCGCAAAACCGATCCACAACATCTCGTTAAACAAGAACAGGTACTTCCTTTCTAAATAAGCTGTAATAAGACCGTTTTGATTATAGCATAACAAGACATCATTTGAATAAAGGTGATTTTGTGAAACTAAGAGCAAGCATGGACATTAAACTGAACGGGTCTTTTTCCGTCCCGTTTACCGCCGATGACTGGATTGAAGTCAAAGATGCGGTGGCAATCGGCCGCCGGCTCGCGCAGAATCCGTATGTAGGCAGTCTTGAATTTGAGGATGAAAAGGGAGCTTTTTGGACGCTGAAGGAGCTTGAAAAATTAAAGGAAGAACTGGCGCATGAACCGGATGAAATCACGGTGTTTTTTGACGGAAGCTATGACAAGGACAGCCAGCTGGCAGGCCTCGGAATCGTGATTTATTATTCCCTTGGAGGGGAAAGATACCGGGTGAGAAAAAACAAAAGCTTCCGGCTGACGACGAATAATGAAGCGGAATATGCCGCTCTCTATGAAGCCGTAAACGAGCTCAGGGATCTCGGGGCAAGCCGGAATTCCGTCGTCATTAAAGGGGACTCGCTTGTCGTGCTAAACCAGCTTGAAGGAGACTGGCCGTGCTATGATCCGGTCCATTCGAAATGGCTCGATAAAATTGAAAAGCAGCTCAAAAAATTAAAGCTCTCGCCGACCTACGTTCAAATCAGCCGCAAAGACAATAAAGAAGCGGATCAGCTTGCGAAAAAAATGCTTGAGCATACCATTGTGGAAAGCCGCACGAAACTAGACAAATAACGGAGATGAAAGCCTTGGATAAGAAGGAGATCTTGAAAGAACTGACAGATCTGCAGGACACCTACTGCGAAGGATGTTTTATCAAAAAACATTTCAGAAAGGAATACGGAAAAACGTATGCCCATGCATTTTGCATTACAAAATGCACGGTCGGGGAAAAGCTCCGCACCTATGGAGAAGTGCTCACAAACAAAAACTGATGCCCGCGCCGCCCGGGTGTGGGGCATCACTGAAAAAACCGCTTGATGCGGTTTTTTTGTTAGCGCTGTGCCTCATCAAGCTGATGTTCGCATTCGTTCAAGATGTCGAGCTGCTGACTTAAAAATTCTCCGTCCAAAGCGGATAATTCTTCGGTTTGCGACAGCTGTCTCGCATCTTCGATCGACCGGTACGCCGATTTCATTAATGTTGAGCTTTTTTGCCTCGTGGCCATCCCTGTCGTTTTTTGAGCGGTTTCCACGGCTAATTCAAGCTGCTTCCGCTGATTGTACCCCGTTAAGATCGCATCATGATGCTCCTGATTCATGATCAACACCTCCATGAATTATTTTTTCCTTAAAACAATAATATTTATGTGCAAAAAAAGAAAAAATATAATAAAATTAATCCGATATAACTATTGAACCTAAAAAATATAAGTCTATATTACTAATTTGGGTATCTTATAGAAAAGGGGCCTATGACAGTGGAAAGCAATGAATTGCAAACCGTTCTGCACAAGACATTTGTCGAGGTATATAAAGATTTGGAACAGCTGGTGGATATCGCAAAAAAGGGACGCCCGTCCCTGGAGAAAAATATTGAGGAAATCGAACAAAGGCTGAAACAAAACATTCTAGCCATCGAAATTCAGCTGAAAATTAAATAGGAGAGGCAAATATGCCTCTCCTCTATTTGAAGTTTCATTTGTTCTTCATTCTGTTAAAGTTACAGCTTCACAACGTTAGATGCTTGAGGTCCACGATTACCTTCAACGATTTCGAAAGAAACTTCTTGTCCTTCTTCTAGAGACTTGTAGCCTTCACCTTCGATTGCAGTGAAATGAACGAATACATCGTCTCCGCCTTCAACTTCGATGAAGCCGAAGCCTTTTTCATTGTTAAACCATTTTACTTTACCGTTTTGCATATTGCTTAATCCTCCTAGTACTGTAGCACAGTGTGCTAAAAAAAATTTTCATCATCTAACGATGTTCTGCTAAATGATGGTTTCACTATACACTATCTGTAGAGGCTTCGTCAAGCTGTCAAGAGAAAAAAATGAACTTTTATGCTTTTTTAAGGAATTTTACTGCAATCGCTTTCAAATTATGGTTTTATGTTTTGAACGGAGCAAAGAAAATGAAACGTTTCACCGGGGGGCACCGTATAAATGGAAACCATACATAGATGAGGAGTGTTCCTAAGATGAATCGTTATTCGATTGATGAATTTGTGAAAAAAACGCAGCAGGAAGACAAAGGGGAGGGGATGTTTGAGCTTGAGACCACGCGTCTCCTTGAAGTAAATCTGGACGGGAAAGTATGGGCCAAGGCAGGCTCGATGATTTCTTACAGAGGACAAATCAAGTTTGAGCGGGAAGGCGTGTTTGAACACGGGCTCGGGCGGATGATGAAAAAGGTATTGAGCGGTGAAGGCACTTCGCTCATGAAAGCCGAAGGAAAGGGAAAGCTGTATCTTGCCGATCAGGGGAAAAAGATATCGATTTTAAATTTAGATGATGATTCTATTTTTGTAAACGGAAATGACCTGCTGGCGTTTGAGTCCGGCATGAAGTGGGACATTAAGCTCATGAAAAGAATTTCGGGGATGCTTGCAGGCGGGCTGTTCAACGTAAAGCTCGAAGGAACCGGAATGGCGGCGATCACGAGTCACTATGAACCGCTCACCCTGCTCGTTTCTCCGGAAAGCCCCGTTTACACCGATCCGAATGCGACCGTAGCCTGGTCAGGGGATCTTGAGCCTGAATTTGTCACAGACGTCTCCTTTAAAACGTTCATCGGCAGGGGAAGCGGGGAATCCATTCAAATGAAATTTGCCGGACACGGGTTTGTCGTCGTTCAGCCGTTTGAAGAAGCGTACTATACCGAATCATAGGGAAAAAGAAAAACACTTGTTTTCACAAGTGTTTTTTATTAGGGCTGCCTGTGTCCTGCTATGACAGGGCTCTGACAGCGTGCTGTTTATTCATGATGATATCTGACTGCTTCACGATGTCGGTCAGAATGACTTCTGAAGAATTGGATAAGTGCAGAGCTTTGATGTTGCGTTTCATTTCGTTTAATTTTTGTTCATCCGCCAAAAGGGAAGACACGGATTCGAGAATTTCCTCATGCCGGTTTACGACGATGGCAGCGCCTTTGTCCTCGAAGAACAGAGCATTCTCTTTTTCCTGTCCCGGCACCGGTTTGTAAAGGATAACCGGAACGCCGATGGCGGTGGCTTCCGTGAGGGTAATTCCGCCCGGTTTCGTGATCATGCAGTCAGCCACGCGGAACAGCTCGTCAATTCTTTCGATATAGCCGAACGTTTTCAGCTTATCCGGATACAGTTCTTCAATTTCTTCCAGCGAGCTTTTCAATAACGTGTTTTTTCCGCAAACGACGACAACTTGGACGTCTTCTTTCACCATCAGGGATTCGCACAGCTCTTTCACGTTTTTGAGAACCCCGTGGGCGCCGGCCATGATCAGCAGAATCTTTTTATCGGGAGACAGCTGATACTTGGCGTAAATTTGATCTTTGTCCATTTCTTCCTCAAATTGACGGCGGATCGGAATGCCTGTAATTTTGACATTGTTTGGATGAGTGCCGATTTCGAGCAGCTTTTCCTTCACATAATCGGTCGCTACATAATATTTATCAATGTGTTCGTGAACCCAGATTTTGTGAAGGCAGAAATCCGTCATCACGTTAAATGTCGGAATCACTTTTCCCATTCTCCGTCTGTATTCAGGCACGACGATCATCGGGAACGTATTGATGATAATATCCGGCTCATGCTTTTTAACAAGCTGATCAAGCCGTTTGTTTCCCATCTTAAAATAGATATTAAACTTTCTTTTATTGTAAATTTTATCGACTCCATAGTAAAAAAGGCGATAAAACTGTTTGCCGATTGAAAAGCTTTTCAGATAAAGATATTGCGTGATTTCAGATACAATCGGATTCGATTCTTGATACAAATTCGAAACAGTTACATTCTTAAAGCCTAGTCTTTCGCATTCTTGATGAAGCGTTTTGGCTACTTGAACATGGCCATTTCCATAATTTGCAGTCAAAATTAATATATTTTTGTTGGTATTCAAACATATTCACCTCAATTAATTCAAACAACAAGAGCTAAAATGATAATAAAAACAGGAGTTAATGTCCACACATACCATACCATAAAATATTAGTTTAATTATAAATGAAGAACAAAAATTAAGGTATTTTTAAAGTTTGGATTCGCAGGAAAGCGCTGGTTTCCTGCGCTTTCCTGACAGCTGAAAACGCCGGATCAAACTTCTTTTCTTATGGAAGACAAACCCAACTGTATTTTATCATATTTTGCGCGTCTTGCATCAGACCAGAGCATGAGAATTTCATTTCCATTCATATGGCGTTTCCTGGTAAACGTAATAATTCAGCCAATTCATAAACAATAGAGTGGCATGGGCTTTCCAGCGGTTTACAGGAACAGAGCCGTCCGGTCCATCTTTAAAATAGTTCACCGGGGGATCGATTTCCATATTTTTGGCCAAATCTCTTTCATACTCCTCTTTAAGAGTATCGGTATCATACTCAGGATGTCCAGTTAAAAAAACCTGTTTTTCATCTTTTGAAGCAATTAAACAGACGCCTGCTTCATCCGATACGCTGAGAATCTTTAAATCTGGGACCGATTTTAGATCGTCCATGTTTATATCTGTATGCCTGGAATGCGGGACATAGTAGAATTCTTCAAATCCCCTGACCAATCTTTCGTTTTTCTCTAATATTCTGTGTTCAAACACGCCGAACGTCTTTTTCGGCAGCATCATTTTGCGTATGCCGTAATGGTGATACAGCCCCGCTTGAGCCCCCCAGCAGATGTGGAGCGTTGACGTGACGTTCGTTCTGCTCCAGTCGAATATCTCCCGGAGCTCGTTCCAATACGAGACATCTTCATATGCCAGATGTTCGATCGGCGCCCCCGTAATGATCATGCCGTCAAATTTTCTGTCCCTGATCGAAGAAAAGTTTGTATAAAATTGTTCTAAATGCTGCCTTGCTGTATTTTTTGGTGTATGGGTAGACGGTATTAAAAAAGTGAAATATACCTGTAAAGGAGAATTTCCGAGCATCCTCAACAGCTGTGTCTCCGTTTTGATTTTCTGCGGCATCAAATTGAGAATCACAATGTTTAAAGGCCGGATATCCTGATGGAACGCCCGCTTTTCATCCATGACGAAAATATTTTCACTTTCAAGAATCTGCTTTGCAGGTAGATCAATAGGAATGTTGATAGGCAACACGCCACCTCCGGTTTTCTCCGCTGATTTTTCTTCATTATAGGAACTTTTTGGCGATATTTCAATGCGTGAATTGTGTTACAATGAAAGAAGTGTGTGAAAAATATGGAAACCATCATCTAATGAACCAGAAGGAGGCTCCTCTCGCTTATGAAAACCCATTTATCAGACATTGAAATCGCTCAAAGCACCAAATTAAAACCGATAACGGAAATTGCACGGAAACTCAGTATAGATGACGAAGAAATAGAGTGCTTTGGTTTCACTAAAGCGAAAATTTCTTTAGATATTTTTGATCGATTAGCGGATAAACCCGACGGAAAGCTGATTTTGGTGACTTCCATCAATCCGACGCCGGCCGGCGAAGGCAAGTCAACGGTCACCGTCGGCTTAAGCCAGGCGCTCTGGCAGGATGGGAAACGTTCGATCGTTGCGCTCAGAGAGCCGTCTCTCGGACCGACAATGGGCTTAAAAGGCGGCGCCGCAGGAGGCGGTTACTCACAGGTTCTCCCGATGGAAGACATCAATCTGCATTTTACCGGGGATATGCATGCGATAACAAGTGCAAATAATGCATTGGCCGCCTTTATTGACAATCATATTCATCATGGAAATGAATTAAACATTGATATCAGAAGAGTCGTTTGGAAACGGGCGCTCGATCTCAACGACAGAGCCTTGAGGGAAACCGTGATCGGTCTGGGAGGCAAAGCGAACGGTTTTCCGCGGGAAGACGGCTTTGACATTACGGTCGCATCTGAAATCATGGCCGTTTTATGCCTTGCAACAGATTTGCAAGATTTGAAGAGAAGGCTTGCATCAATGATCGTCGCCTACACCGCTGACCAAAAACCGGTGACAGTCAAAATGCTCGGAGTGGAAGGGGCGCTCACCCTTCTCCTGAAGGACGCATTGAAACCGAACCTCGTACAAACCGTCGAGGGAACGCCTGCGCTTGTCCATGGGGGGCCGTTCGCCAACATCGCCCATGGCTCAAACAGTTTGATTGCGACTAAGATGGCAATGAAGCTTGCTGATTACGTCGTGACAGAAGCAGGATTCGGCGCTGATTTAGGGGCCGAAAAGTTTCTGCATATTAAAACGAGAGCGGGCCGGTTTACTCCGGGTGCAGTCGTGATCGTCGCCACGGTAAGGGCGCTGAAGATGCACGGAGGCGTCGCGCTTCAAGATTTGAAGACCAGCGATCCAGGAGCCGTAAAAAGGGGAATTGCAAACCTTGCCAAACACATTGAAACGATCAGGGCTTTCGGCCTTCCATATGTCGTTAGCGTGAACCGGTTTGTTCAGGATTCGGAAGCCGAGCTTGAAACGGTGCTTGACTGGTGCCGGGAAGAGGGCCATCCCGCAGCGGCGTGCAATGTGTGGGAAGAGGGAGGCAAAGGCGGTATTGAGCTTGCCCGTAAGGTCGTCAGCGTGCTGCATGAAAAAGAAAACCGATTTTCTTATCTGTACGAATTATCCGATTCGATTGAGGAAAAGCTGTCAAAAGTCTCGCGGGTCGTCTACGGAGCAAAAGGCGTAAAATTCACGGATAAGGCGAAAAAACAGCTTGCCGAATTGGAAGGGAACGGTTTAGGTCATTTGCCCGTTTGTGTAGCGAAAACCCAGTATTCCCTTTCAGACGATCCGGAGAAGAGCGGAAGGCCGGAAGGATTTTTCATTACAGTCCGCGAACTTAAGCCGTCAGCAGGCGCCGGCTTCATCGTCGCCCTGACCGGCAGCATTTTAACGATGCCGGGTTTGCCGAAGCGCCCTGCCGCGCTTTCCATGGACGTTGATGAGAACGGCCGGGCAAAAGGGTTATTTTAAGAAGGAGCGATGGACATGTCCATTTATGATATCAGCGTGAAAACGATTAAGGGCGAGGAAACGACGTTGAAGCCGTATGAAGGAAAGGTGCTTCTCATCGTCAATACGGCCAGCAAATGCGGATTTACCCCGCAGTATAAACAGCTTCAGGAGCTTTATGATGCATATAAAGACAAGGGGTTTGTCGTTCTTGGGTTTCCGTGCAATCAGTTCATGAATCAGGAACCGGGCGATGAAAAAAGCATCGGGGAATTCTGCAGTCTGAATTACGGGGTGACGTTCCCGATGTTTGCCAAAGTAGACGTGAAGGGTGAGCATATCCATCCGCTGTATATGCACCTGACGAGTCTGGCAAAAGGGATGCTCGGTACAAAAGCGGTCAAGTGGAATTTCACAAAATTTCTCGTCGATCAGACAGGTGAAACCGTCCAGCGGTTTTCGCCGCAGACAAACCCGAAAGAAATAGAAGAGACGATACAAAAATGGCTCGGATGAACCGGCGAAAAAAGGAGCAGCTCGAAATGATTGCCGATTGGGTGAAAGAAAAGCTCGAAGATGAAGGGACAGGCCATGACTGGCTGCACATCACAAGGGTGCGGCGCCTGAGCCTTTTGATCGCGGAAGCAGAAGGCGCTGACCTGTTTATCACAGAAGCGGCCGCCCTTGTACACGACCTGATCGATGAAAAATTATCCCCGCAGTACAAAATACCGCTTCGGGAACTGCGCCGCCGATTTTCAGGCTGGGGAATCGACAATAAAACAGCAGAAGAAATCATCAGTATTATTACGAAAATGTCTTTCAGAGACAGGGAAACATATAAAGGTGAAAAGCTTTCGGCAGAAGGGATGGCCGTACAGGATGCCGACCGTCTTGATGCCATAGGCGCCGTCGGAATCGCCCGAACCTTCATGTATGCGGGTGCAAAGGGGCAGGCGATGTACCGGGAAGACGCCGGGGACAAAGGCGTTCCGTCAGCCGTCGGACATTTTTATGAAAAGCTTCTTCTTCTAAAGGATCTGATGAACACCGAAACAGGAAGAAGGCTGGCCGAGCATCGGCATCAGGTGATGGCCGGCTTCCTTCATGAACTGAAAAACGAGTGCGGCTGCGGCGAAGAAACCGCCTTGATAGATCAGGAATCACGGTTATGATAGAATAAGACCCGGATCTTGATACAGAGGGGGACAACCATGAAGATTAAATCGATAGAACCGACACCGAGTCCGAATACAATGAAGGTTATATTAACCGAAGAGCTGCCGGGCGGGAAAAGCAACAATTATAAAAAAGGGCAGGCAGAAGGCGCTCCGCCCGTCATTCAGAAGGTTTTAAACATAGACGGAGTAAAGGGAGTCTACCATGTGGCAGACTTTTTAGCGGTTGAACGGAATGCCAGGTTTGACTGGAAAGATATTCTCCCGGCTGTCCGTTCGGCATTTGGAATGGATGAGATGGAAGAAAACGGCGGAGCTTCAGAGGAAAAAGAGTCGTTTGGCGAGGTCAAAGTATTCGTGCAAATGTTCAGCGGAATCCCGATGCAGGTCAAACTGACGGACGGTGAACGCGAAGAACGGTTTGGCCTTCCTGAACGGTTCCAGGAAGCGATCTTGAAGCTGAAAACCGCGTCTTCCAATGTCGTCCTTGAGCGGTCATGGAAGGAGCAGGGCGTCAGGTTCGGAGATTTTTCAGAAATCGGTCGTGACGTGACAGAAGAGCTTCAAGCGGCTTATGACGAAGAGCGTCTCCGGAAATTAACGGAAGCGGCCGCATCACACAATAAAGGAACCGAAAAGCAAGCCGTGCAAAGAAAAACGTACAAGGTGACGCTTGACATGCTGGATGATGAAGATTGGCAAAAGCGCTATGCGCATCTGGAGCAGATGGATCCGAAGGAAGAGGACATCCCGGTGCTTGAGAAAGCGCTCAATGACCCGAAAACGTCGATCAGAAGGCTTGCCGTCGTGTATTTAGGCATGATCGAAACGCCGGACGTTCTCCCGCTGTTATATCAAGCGCTTGAGGATAAAACGATCACGGTGAGAAGAACTGCCGGCGACTGTCTCTCAGATATCGGAAACCCGGATGCCATTCCGGCGATGGTAAAGGCGCTGAAAGACCAGAGCAAGCTCGTTCGCTGGAGGGCAGCGATGTTTTTGTACGAGGTCGGCGACGAAAGCGCGCTTGCTGCGCTCAAAGAGGCTGAAAACGATCCGGAATTCGAAGTCAGCCTGCAAATTAAAATGGCGATCGAACGGATTGAACACGGAGAAGAGGCAAAAGGTTCCGTCTGGAAGCAAATGACGGAAAGCCGCAAAAAAGAAAACCGGTAAAAAGACGCTCAGAGCAGCGTCTTTTTTTTTGACCGAAAAGGGGTGTTTGCTCCGGCCGGTGCTAAAACAATGATAAAAAACACTCATCCTGTTAGAAAATATCACTTTTTCTATAAAAATATTTCGAATATTGTTGAAAAAAAGCCTGAAAATATATATAGTAGGTAGCAATCATATCCGAATGTTTGAGGTTCTGATAAATGGGGAGCGGTTATCAGATTGAAAAACAAAATCAGCCATCAGCTTGAAGACAGACTGATAAAACTGAATATTCGGAATATACAAAGAAAGTTTAGGAGGATCATCATGACAGGTTTACGCAGTGACATGATTAAAAAAGGGATCGACAGAGCGCCGCACCGCAGTCTGCTGAGAGCGGCCGGAGTAAAGGAAGAGGACTTCGGCAAACCGTTTATCGCCGTTTGTAACTCATATATTGACATCGTGCCCGGTCATGTCCATTTGCAGGAGTTTGGAAAAATCGTCAAAGAGGCGATCAGGGAAGCGGGCGGTGTCCCGTTTGAATTTAATACGATCGGCGTCGATGACGGCATCGCGATGGGGCATATCGGAATGAGGTATTCCCTTCCTAGCCGTGAAATCATCGCTGACTCCGTCGAAACGGTCGTCTCGGCCCACTGGTTCGACGGGATGATTTGTATTCCGAACTGTGACAAAATTACGCCGGGCATGCTTATGGCGGCGATGCGGATCAATATTCCGACCGTTTTTGTCAGCGGAGGGCCGATGGCTGCCGGAAGAACGAGCGACGGACGGAAAATCTCGCTCTCTTCTGTATTTGAAGGCGTAGGGGCTTATCAATCCGGCAAAATAGACGAAAAGGGCTTGCAGGAGCTCGAACAGTTCGGCTGTCCGACTTGCGGATCGTGTTCAGGCATGTTTACGGCCAACTCAATGAACTGCCTGTCAGAAGCCCTTGGTCTCGCGCTGCCAGGCAACGGAACTATTTTGGCAACGGCACCTGAAAGGAAAGAATTTGCGAAGCAATCAGCACGCCAGCTGATGGAACTTATCAAAAAAGATCTAAAACCGCGCGACATCGTCACCGAAAAAGCGATCGACAATGCGTTTGCCTTAGACATGGCGCTCGGCGGGTCGACCAATACGATCCTTCATACCCTGGCGATCGCAAACGAAGCAGGCATTGAATATTCGCTTGAACGGATTAATGAGGTTGCTGCAAGAGTTCCTCATTTATCAAAGCTTGCTCCTGCATCTGATGTGTTCATTGAAGATTTGCATGAAGCAGGAGGCGTCTCAGCGGTCTTAAACGAGCTGTCCAAAAAAGAAGGCGCTCTTCACCTGGATACGATGACTGTAACGGGAGAAACGCTCGGCGATAATATTGAAGGGTGCGAAGTCAAGGATTACGAAATCATTCATCCGATCGATCAGCCGTTTTCAGAAAAAGGCGGGCTTGCCGTGCTGTTCGGCAACCTGGCGCCCGACGGGGCAATTATCAAAACCGGGGGCGTTCAGAACGGCATTACCCGCCACGAAGGCCCGGCGGTCGTGTTTGATTCGCAGGAAGAAGCGCTCGACGGCATCATAAACAGGAAAGTAAAAGCGGGAGACGTCGTCATTATCCGCTATGAAGGTCCTAAAGGCGGACCGGGAATGCCTGAAATGCTTGCACCGACTTCCCAGATCGTCGGAATGGGTCTCGGTCCGAAGGTCGCGCTGATCACAGACGGCCGTTTTTCCGGAGCGTCGCGCGGGCTTTCAATCGGCCATGTGTCACCGGAAGCTGCTGAAGGCGGACCGCTTGCATTTGTTGAAAACGGCGACCATATTGTCGTTGACATCGAAAAACGGATATTGAACATCGAGATTTCCGATGAAGAATGGGAAAGAAGAAAAGCGAATTGCCCGGGCTTTGAGCCGAAAGTCAAAACAGGCTACCTGGCCCGTTATTCGAAGCTTGTGACGTCTGCAAATACGGGCGGCATCATGAAGATCTAGCGATTTTTCGTTCGGAAGTTTGAAATTCATCCCCCTCTGTAGTATCCTTTACATCAGTAGTGTAAGGTAAATAGAGGGGGCTTTTATATGTCAACAGCATACGAAGAATACATGCGCCAGCTCGTTGCTCCGATGCGTCAGGAATTGGTGCAGGCCGGCTTTAAAGAGTTAACGAACGAAGAGGAAGTCGAGAATTTCATGGAAGCTGCCGAGGGCACAACGTTTGTCGTCGTCAATTCGGTATGCGGATGCGCCGCCGGACTGGCAAGACCTGCAGCCGTTCAAGCCGTCTCCGGAAGCGACCGCGGCCCCGATCAGACCGTAACCGTGTTTGCCGGTCAGGATCGTGAAGCAACTGCAAAAATGAGGGAGTATTTTAAAGGGTTTGAGCCTTCTTCCCCTTCCATGGCGCTTTTAAAAGGAAAAGAGGTCGTTCACTTTATTCCGCGTGAAGAAATCGAAGGCCGCGAGATGACAGAGATTATGAAAAACATTGCAGATGCTTTTGAAAAACATTGCTAGAATGCCCTTTTTTCAAGGGCATTTTTTACGGAGAAAAAGATGATTGTTACGACAAGCTACAGACCGGCAGAAGACACGATATTAACGGCAAAAAAAATCAGCGGAACGCTCACTGCCCGATTTTCCGAGCGGAGAAAACGGCCGATCTATCAAATCAGGGAAACGGAGCAGGATGACGTCCTTGTGGTTGGAAAAGAGCGCTTTGAGCTTTATCACTCTGACGGTGAAAAGTTTTTCTTCCATCCAAACTCGGCCATGTTTCGCGCCAAGCGCCTTTTGAAAGGGGAGACGGATCCGTTTGTCGAAGCCGCTCAACTTACGCCCGGTGACAAGGTGATCGATTGCACGCTCGGCCTTGCTTCAGACGCGATCATCGCAAGCTTGGCCGTCGGGAAAGAAGGTACGGTTTGCGGAGTGGAAAAAAGCCCGCTTCTTGCATTTCTTGTAGAGACCGGACTTCAGGCATGGGAGACTGACCTTTCCGCTTTGAATCAGGCGATGAAAAGAATCCGCGTTACATCGGGCGACAACTTGGAATACCTTCGCCGGCTCGAAGATGATTCAGCGGACGTCGTCTACTTTGACCCCATGTTCGATGAAGGTATAGCGGCATCTGACGGCATTGCTCCTTTAAGGAAGCTGGCACACGCCGATTTTAATCTCTCCGGATGTGTAGAGGAGGCTCTTCGCGTTGCCAGAAAAAGAGTTGTCCTAAAAGACCATTGGAAGAGCCCGCGCTTTGAGGCTTGCGGCTTTGACGTAAAAAGGCGAAAAACCGCGCTTTTTCATTACGGCGTTTTGGAACTTGAACAAACCCAAGGGTGAAAGCCCTTGGGTTTGTTAGTCCGCGATTTCCATGACGATAAAATAAGCGAGGGTAATAAGCGAAGCTGTAATGAAAAGTCCTTCAACCATTAAGGATCACTCCCAATTTTGGAATGTTCTTCTTTGATTGTAAACGTTTTATTGATAAAAGAAAAGGTGCTTTTTCTGTTGTTAAACGACAGAATTGATAAAAGATTCTGACTTTAATATTGACAACGCGGATGTGCTGACTTATGATTGCATATAAATCAATCACAACAAGCGAAGATTGGAAATAGTAGAAGGACAATAAGCTTTCAGAGAGCTGATGGTTGGTGAGAGTCAGCACTTATTTCCTTTGAACTCATCCAAGAGCTGCACCCTGAACACCGGTATGGGCTAAGTAGGGGGAGCCGGAATTCTGCCGTTATACAGATAGGCGGTGATAGCCGCCGAAACAGAGTGGATTAATGACGGATTGATTAATCAATTAGAGTGGTACCGCGAGCAAAGCCTCGTCTCTATACTGGAGAGACCCAAATAAATG
>NZ_LECW02000003.1 GCF_001042475.2 Bacillus glycinifermentans | reverse complement strand
GATCGATATCGTATGCCGGGAATACGTCTTTCACATAAGCAATGTTTGAATGATGGGCATAAAGTCAGGCGAGTTTTTTCTTCACGTTGAATCCTCCCGAAAGTAAAAAAAAAAGAGGCGGTTTCCCGCCTCTTTTTATACTGCAACTTCAAACGTCAGCTTGTCGCCGTGCTTATAATCGATCAATTTAAAATCGTTAATCGTAAAGTCGTAAAAATTTTGAACGTCCGGATTGATCCACAGCTTTGGAGCCTCGTACTGCTCGCGTTTGAGCTGAATATGTAAATTGTCGATATGACGGGTATAGATGTGGCAGTCCCCGATATTGAAAATATATTCGCCGAGTTCATATCCCAGCACTTGAGCTATCATCCGCTGCAATACATTATACTGGAACACGTTAAACGGATTTCCCAATGCCATATCATTGCTTCTCGCCCTTACTTCCAAGGATAGTTTTCCTTCCTTTACATACCATTGCGTTTCGTATACGCACGGCGTCAGCGCCATATCATCCAAATCGTCCGGGTTCCACAGCATCGTGATATGTCTTCGCGATGACGGGTTATGCTTTAATTGATGAAGCAAATAATCGACCTGATCTACTTTTTCGCCGTTTATCGTTCTGTTTTTCTTGCCTAATTGATGCCCGTAAGCCGCACCGATCGTGCCGTCTTCAAGCCTCCACTGATCCCAGATGTGCACGCCCATATCCTGAAGCGTCCGGACATCGTTTGATTTAAGCTGCCAGATCCACAGCAATTCTTTAATCGCCGTCTTCCAAGCCACTTTTTTCGTCGTCAAAATCGGAACTTCTGAATTGTCAAAACGCATCTTCTGACTAATGATGCTCAATGTATGGGCCGGAGTGCCGTCTGAATCCCACCTTGTCCGCACGTCATATTCTTCATCAGAAATGCCGGTTTCAATGATTTTTTGGATGATTGCGTTGTATTGTTGATCATAGTGGCTCATGTTATCCTCTCCTCACCAAAAATGATATGAATAAAATTCGTTTTTTTCAATAGAAAAATCTTACGTTCGTAAGCTGTAAATCTCCAAGGCTTCGCTCAGGACATGTTTGTTATACCCGGTCATGTGATGAATTTTTTCGACCCACCCTTCAACATCGCCGTATGCGGGCTCTGTGACCAACCCCCTGCTTGTGCTCAACCAGCTGTTCCAGCCGGAAAACTCCCAATGCGCCGTTTCACCTTGATACGGCACCCGGCATTCCAATAGCGGCTCACCGCTTAATACGGTTTGAGAATATTCAGCGGCTTCTAAAAAAAGCTTCTTGTCGACAGGCTCCGGGTGATAGATTTGGGTTGACGTTTTTCCGTTAGGCCTGTGGTAGACGATTTCTATTCGCTCTGAGAGGGGCCTCACTTGAACCTGGGCAGCCGGAAAAAAACCGCTCAATTTTTCAACGGTATAGTCTTCGGAGTCAACGTCCACTAAAATCGGCTGCAGCCATTGGTCACCCAAATCGCATAAAAAACGCCGACCTTTTTCATCAAGGGCGATCACCGCGGCATGCGCGCCGTCTGTTTTGAAATGATGCCCTATCGGATAAGCTTCTATCCCGTTTTTTTGAAATTCGTCAAGCAGCCAAATCGCCAGGTCAAAGCAATTGCCTGAAATCCCGTATTGGCGGTAATGCTCTTTCATTAAAGACACATCACGCTGCTTCTTTTCGCCGGCCCGCTGATCATACCACGCTTTCGTCAGCGTTTCCATCGGAAAACGGTCAAATTTTCTCCATGTCAAAAGGATGTCGTTCGAAGCAATCATTTTCCACTCTCCTTCCTTTTTCAATCAAATACGCGAAAAAACCCTTAGACAGGTAAGGGATTTTTCACGGATGTGTTTGAACTATTTATCGTTTTCATCTTGCGGAAGCTGGATGAAAGCATTCGAACCCGTAGCCTTCGGCATTTTTCCGTCCCACTTTTGTATCCATTGGTATTGAATCATTTCGTCTGACATTGATTTTTTGATAATTTCATTATACTCTGCGATCCCTTCCGCTTCGATCTTTTTCTTCTTCGCTTCAGCTTCGGCAATTTTGAGCTCAGTCTGCGTTCTTTCCAGTTCCTGCGATGATTTGACACGCGCATCGATCGCTTCTTGCGTCGCTTTATCAGGCTTTGGAACCCCGAGGGTTAAATCGTCGATGACAAAACCGAGCCTTTTCATATCATCTGCAAACGTTTTTTGAATTTCCGCTGCAGCTTCAGAAGACTTTTGGCCGTACGTATCGATGACTGAATATTTCGATATCGACTTTCTTGCAGCGTCCCACAGCCTTGTTTTTAGATAGCTGTCTTCAATCGATGATATATCCACGGCTCCAAATTTGTTGAACAGCTCTACCACTTTATCAGGCTGGACGACATAGTTATAGGCGATATCCATTGAAATGTTTTTTCCGTCGGAGGTTGCTACTTGAATGTCCTGGTTGTTTACGGTCTGCATCCGGACCGGATACTCCGTCACCTTGTCAAACAGTCCGACGAAATGCCAGCCTTGATCAAGCGTTTCCGATTTTACGCCCCCGTTTGGAGAGTACACGACTCCAACGTAGCCATTCGGAATCTTTTCGATAAACAGCGATGCCAAAAATCCCCCTGCAATTAAGGCGACCGCTGTGATGATTCCGCCAAGCCATGCTTTGCCTTTATTCTTTTTTGTTTGAATGTCATTCATCCCCGTCATCCTCCAGCGTTTTCTTGATCTTGCTCGCTCCGCTCCCGATTTTTTTAAAAAGCGGGCTTAGCATCAGCCATACTCCAAACCCTATGATCATCAGCAAAATGATAGAACCGATCATGACTTTCATTCTTTCCCCTCCTCGCCGGCCGTACAGTATGACTTTTCCTCTTGTCTATATTTACGTTCATATGAACTTAAAGTTTCATTTTTTAATAAGAAAGCCTCCTTTTGATTTAAAATAAAAAAGATAGAACATGAATATGCATATACAAACCCTTTCTAAATGATTTGGAGGAATTAAGTTGACCCTAAAAAAAGGGATTTATATTATTACCGGAATCATGGCTTCAGGAAAATCAACGATTTCCCAGATGTTGGCCGGACAATTCGATCAGGGTGTTCACGTTAAGGGCGATATATTCCGGAAGATGATTGTCCATGGTCGCATCGATATGTCGCCTGATGGCAGGGAAGGCGCGGAAGAACAGTTAAGACTTCGCTACAGGATGGCGGCAAAGGTTGCGGAAATGTACTATCAAGCGGGATTTTCAGTTGTTTTGCAGGATATTTATTTAGGAAAAGAAGTGAATACTTTTCTTCAAGAATTTGAAGTACACCCCCTTTACTTCATCACGCTGCATCCAAATATTGAAGCCATTATCGACAGAGAAAAAAAGCGCAATAAAACAGGCTACCGCATCTGGGAGGTTGAAGCCCTTTACAGCATTTTGGCAAAAGAAAATCCGAAAATAGGGCTTTGGATTGATTCATCTGATTTGACGCAGGAAGAAACGCTGAATGAAATTATAAAGCGGGCAGAACCTGAAGCGCGTCTTGTATAAAGGAAGACTGCAGACGTTGTCTGCAGTCTCTTTCGCCGGATGTAATAAAGGCATTTGTTATGTATTGAATATTTTATCCCGTAATTGAGAATGGATATTGGGATTGAGCAAAAAAATGATCGATTGAAGCTGTTCCTTTTTGTTGATCGAGGGATCTGCGTGATGCTGATGGTTATAGCCGCTAAAAATCGCGATCATGGTCGAAGCCAAAACCCTCGGGGGAATTTGGGTCTGAACGATTCCTTCCTCCTGCAGCTGCTCGATCAGCAAAACAAAAAATTCTCTCCACCGTTCATACAATAATGCGATTTTCTTCTCAATTTCCGGATATCTGTGGCTGTTGGCCATAAATTCCAAAAATAAAGCCGTCGTATGCTCTTTATTTGTTTTTTGAATCAAGTATTCGATTCCTGTCAACAAACCCCTCAAAGTCTTTTTCTGAAAACATTTCATGCTGATCAGAAAACGCTCTTCCATCTGTTCATTCATAATATGAAGAAATAATGACTCTTTGGATTTAAAGTATAGATAAAACGTAGCTTTTGAATAACCTGCTTCCTTCATGATTTCATCTACCGAGGTTGCCGAATAGCCATTTTGGGCAAACAGCCGGCAGCCGGCATCTATGATTTTTTGAACCGTATTCAGTGTGTTCTTTTTCATTAGCTGTCCTCTCTTCTTTGATTGAAAGTGAATGGGTATGTATGCAGAATATGTAGAAGCGTTAAGCACCGGATGGTATTTGTAAAAGCGCTCCATTCTTTCGCTCAAAATGGAGTCAACAGCCTAGGACGGACGCTCTGATATCAAGCATAGCAGTGTCAGGCGGGGACCGCCAAGTGACATAAGGCCGTAATCTCCAATGAATCGAATAAGGTCAAACGGTATGTAAATTTGTACCCAGAGGTACTTTCCTGATACAAATTTTCATAAAATTCCCAGCATCCATTCTAACATTTACTGCTAAAAACATCACATATATTCTAATTTATTTAATCGAACTTTTCAGTTTTTTATAGGAATGAATAAAATGCCCGGGATCTCCGTTTACCTCAAATGCGAAGACCCCCTGGTTTGTATGGAGATAAAGCAGGCCGGCGTCAGTGAAGGGCCTGTATGATATATCATGGATATGTTCCAAACGAAATTGACGGCTTGCGCTTTGGATTTTATCTTTGTATAAATGCAGACGGTGCTGTATTTTTAAATATTTTTGCTGATTGAATTCGATGATCTTTTCTGTTTTATGATAAGAAATCGCGGAAATGACGTGCTGCTCTTCCCTCACATTTATTACCTCCGTATTTTAGGACAGACGAAATCGATATCCCGGCCTTTGTCTACATGTTATCTTTTTTCATACGCAAAGGTAAAGCAGCGTGTTTTCCGGAATTCCGGTCTCACGGCTTCATCAACCGGAAATATTCATACGAATGGATGGCTAATCCCCTGTAAACGGAAAGGTTTGCATAGCGCGAGTCGACGATATCGAGCTCTTGGTTCATGTCGGTTTCCGTTTTTCCAAAAAAAGTTGTATAGGCCTCTGGAAGATCCTTCGTTTCTACAGCGACGGAAAAGGGTTTTCCTGTTTTGGCCGCATAATCGGCTTCCCCTTCTGAGATCGAAATGATTCCTGCTGCGGTATTTCGGTAGGCCATCATCGTCACGCCCCCGTCCATCATATCGATCACATGATAAGCCAATTTTTTTGCGGTTCCTTGATAAACATAATCGTATTCCGCTCCGTCCCACCAAAACGGGATTGCCGCGGACATCGGAATCTGCCCCGGCTCAGATGCAGCCTTAGTCTTAAGCTTAGCCAGAAGATCCAAATAGTCTTTGATCAGCGTTTTCCGGGCCTCTTTATCCTTCCATTCGCAGTTTAAATACGGTTCAATATCAAATTGAATACCGGAAAACCTTTTCTCGGCTGAGACCTTTTGATTGAAATCATAAATCTGTTGCATCTGGTTTAACGCTTCATTTTGACGCTGCCCCCACGATTTATCGCCGTTTAATGCGTAAACCTTGATTCCGTTTTGAGCAGCTGCAGCATTCAGCATTTCATATTTATACGGATCAGTTTTCAGGTAATCTCCTGTCATGACATACATCAAATTGATCCCTTTTTGCAAAGCAAAGCTGATCAGCTTGTTCCGGTTGTCCAGCGTATTCATTTCCTGCCGAACATTCCATACATACATGGCTTTGTCTTTCCCGGAAGGCGTTTCGGCTAAAGCTGAATCAGCACCCGCCAGAGCGATAAAGACAATCAGAAAAAGCGCCAGCCATTTTTGTTTTCTCAGCAAGGTAGGTATTCTCCTTTCCTCCTCATAATATTTTCCTTTTCTTATCGCAAATTGCTGTCCTATTTTGTTCATCGGAAACAAAATGGATTTCTTTAACAAAATGCGGTCATAAAAAACATACTGACGTACGCTTTAATTTTCCTGCAGACGCGGCTTTGCGGGATCACATGCAGGCTTTTGCGTATTTGTCGATTCGGCGATCTTCATTAAGTAGTAGCATTCTTCCCTCATCATATGGTCTGCCATAAGCGCTGAAAACGTACCGAGTACCTGATCGGATAACTCCAATTCCTCTATCTCGTGGAGAAAAGTGCGGAATAAATCGATTTCAAGCTTAATGTCCTCATTCATTTTTCTAAGAGCCGGAAACGATTCAACATTGGCTCTTAAATAACCGGTAAGCTCCACAGACTTCAAATAAAACTGTTCAAAATGCTTCTCAAATCCCCGGCTCTTTTTTTTCAAGCGTTTTTCCACTCCGTCGAGATCATCGCTGATCGCTCCCGCGTGTCCGGCAGCATCCATCAGCCACAGCATATGATGGTGCAGTTCGTGAAAAATAGGAGGGACTTCATTTCTTTTCAAATATTTCATGACAAGCAAATATTCTTCCAGCTCATTTACCATATGATTAATAAACGTTGGAGAAAGATGAATTTTAATATCGCCGGTTAAATGCCTTTTAATAATAGAAAGCTTGAACTTTCTAAAACTCAGCGCATACTCCTCCGCTTCCATCGTCAGCGAATACAAATCAGAGGAAGCGCTGACTTTCTTCAACAACACATCAAACGCTTGCTTAAACCGCTTTGCCTGCTCAATATCCCCCTTCTCTCTCTCAGCCAACGAATCAAGAATAAAACGGGCGTGATCCCCCAAAACCTGAAGCCAGAATTTGTGCTCAAAGACCGCTGTTTCCTGATATGTTTTCAACATCGCGCCTCCCTCTCATAACCATTCTTCATTATGGCTATTCGGCGAATGCTTGAATTATGATCAAGGCACAGGCCCCTGCTGCTGTGTATGACCGTAACACGCCCGCTGCAATCCTTAACCCCTTTTCAGCAATTCGTCTATCCACTGATCGAGCTTGCGGGATGACATTTCTCCTTCATAAGCGCGCATGATATCGCCTTCTGAATCAATGAAAAACGTTGTCGGCAGGTTAAAAATCTCCCAGGAACGGTAAACTTCAGCCCTTTTATCAAGAGCGACGGGAAAAGTTAAGCCGTAGCGGTCTACAAAACGTTTTACGACAGCGTCTGATTCTTGAACATTCACGGCAACGATTTCAAGATCTTCCCCTTTATAACGGGAATAGGCTTTTTGAATGACCGGCATTTCCCTTTTGCACGGCCCGCACCAGGAACCCCAAAAGTTCACGACAACCGCCTTGCCTTTCAGCTCTTTCAGGTCTATTTTTCCGCCGTTCACCTCAGCTAATGTAAAGTTCGGAGCCGGCTGGTGAAGCTCCGCGCTTCCCCTCCTGTCACCGCTAACAGCAAACTGCTGGTAAAGAGCGAACCACGCTGCTGAAATAAAAAGGACGAGAATCATGGTCTTAAACAAAAGCCGCTTCTTTGTTTTCATTGTATTTTCTCCTTTGACTCATACATCATCTCCCATAATAATTTGATGCAACAGGTGTCAATCCCTTCATTTTCTGCAAAAAGCTGTTTTGTCCGTTTGATGAAACTTTTCACGCCTGTAGTACGTATGTAACTGGCAAGGAGGTTTCAAAAATGAAAGAATACGAATTTGTAAGAGTCGAGCTGAGCTCGTTCAACAGAAAACCAAAGGTAGATTATCAGCAAATCATTCACGATTACGCCGGTAAAGGATGGCGTTTTGTTCAAATTTTCGCCCCAGGCACGTCCGGATACGGATCAGCAGCTTATTTTGAATTAATCTTTGAAAGGGATGCCCAGTCCAGTGACTAGGCGTTGACAATTCCAAAAAGAAACCCACATAAAAAGCGAAAAAAAGAACAAAAATATACCTATATTTCACAAAAAGGGAACACAGAACAACATGGATAGAAAAAAGAAGTGGGATTCTGAATTTAAAACAATGCTCATTTGGAAGATGGCGGCAGCCTCGGCATTATCATGGGAAATCGCAAAAGCGTTTGGATCGAATCATCCTTACTTGGCCCCGCTCTCCGTCATTTTATGTCTCCATGGAACAGTAGGCAAAACCGTCAAATTTTCACTCAAACGAATCGCCGGTACAGTCATCGGAGTCCTTTTGACCGCTTATATTGTCTCGTTCGTCCCGCACAACGGCTGGGTTTTGGGCGCTTTATTGGTGTTGGGGTTATGGATCTCGAAATGGCTGAAATTAGATCAAGTCGGGCTGCACCAAACGGCGATCACCATTTTATTCGTTTTTTCATTGGGGCAACAATCAAATCATTATGCATTCGACCGGATCATCGATACCGTTATCGGAGTGGCCGTAGCCATATTGATTCATATGATTTACCCGCCTAATTTGACAAAGTATGCCTCAGAATCAATGCGCCAATTTTCAATTAAAATCAATACCGCTTTTACGGACGTATCTTCCTGGATCAAAGAAGGATGTCAAAAAGTAAAAGGAGAAAAACTTCAAAAAGAAACCGATGCATTATTAAAAGAGTTCCACCAAACCAAAAAAGCTCTGCACCATGCATCAGACAGCTTAAAATTTAATCTTGCCGGCGAAAAAAACAGGCAAAACCTCAATACTTACAAACGGGAAATGAATGATCTTACGGAAGGATATACATATTTGTCAAACACAATCAAAACGTTTTTAGAATGGGGCGCCTCCGGCCTTATGTCTTCAGACGACCGGGCGGCGTGGGCAGAAGAGATCGATATCATCGGCCAGGCATTCAAAAACAGCAAAAGAAGATATTTCCGGCAGCTCAAGATTTGAACCCTGAACGCCTGGCAGGAATATCCCCTCAGCTTGCTCCGAACATCTATCCGATTGCTTTATATCAAGAAACGAAGAACTTTTTAGATGCTTTCAATCACAATTAAACTACAAGCCGGTCCAGCCGGACACTAGCTGTCACGATTTACGTTGTTTTATCGCTAAAAATTCCTTTTGGAAAATGCACATTCTGATCGCATTATGATAAAAGCCGTCTACGAAAAATTCATCCTGAAGCTCGCTTTCGATTGAGAAACCGCATTTTTTATAAAGATGAATGGCCTTTTTGTTTTCTTCATCGACGATTAAATAAAGTTTGTGCAAATTTAAAACGGAAAACGCGTAATTCATTGCCAAAAAGGTTGCATCAGCTGAATAGCCTTTGCCTTGATGTTCAGGATCAATAATGATTTGAAACTCTGCTCTCCTGTGAATATAATCAATCTCGACCAGTTCCACCAAACCGATCATTTCTGTATCTTTCTCCACGATAAAACGGCGTTCGCTTTGGTCATGAATATGCTTATCAAATAAATCCTGCAATTCGACAAACGTTTCATAAGGTTCTTCAAACCAGTAAGACATGATCTTCGCATCATTATTGAGGCGGTGCACAAACGGCAAGTCTTCTCTTTCCAACGCACGCAATTTTAACTGATTATCCATGTAAACATCCTCCAAAGGTTTTAAAATATATAATTAAGAAGTGAGCCGGAGGCCGATGACCCCGACGATGATCAGACAAAGAGAAATCAATTGTGATAAGCGAAACCGTTCCTTAAACCAAACAAAGCTGACCGCCGTCACGCCGATGCTGCCAATCCCGGTCCAGACTGCATACGCGACGCCTGAAGGAAGAACCTGCATCGCTTTTGAAAGGCAATAAAATGACAGAGCAAAGCCCAGCGTCATCACGATGATCGGCCATTTCTTTCTTGTACCATCAATATATTTCATTGCTACAGCCGCAATCACTTCCTCAACGCCGGCAATGCAAAGCAACAACCATGCCATCAATGTTCACCTCCTGACCCAGCGTTTTTTTCTTTCGTGAAAATCTTCATTCCGACAATGCCCGCAAGCAGCAAGGCTAAAAAGAATATTTGGCCTCCGGAAAAAGATTCTCCTAAAAAAATTCCCGTTAAATACGTGCCGGCCGTTCCAATTCCTACAAATACGGTGTAAGCGGAAGCCATCGGAATTTTTCTATAGGAACAAATCAAGAGTAGAAAACTGACCGCAATCAACAATAGAATGATCAGCCAATCTGAAAAACTATCAGCATGTTTAAGTGCAGAAGCCCAGACCACCTCAAGAAAACCTGCAATTATAACGATCAGCCAACTCATTTGTAACACCCCCTGTTTTGTGAATGAACGTCAGTCATTTTTAGGGCGAGAAAAAATGATCGGCAAAAAACCATCATTTTTTATGTTCATCTAAGCTTCTTTTTAAAAATGTAAAGATCTCATTCTTGAAAACTTCGATATCTTCATCTTTTTCAGCCCCGATGTAATACCGTTCCGCCGTATTCTCAACAAAGTTAATAATCGTTCTCGCCGTCCACCTTACGTTGATATCACATATAATCTCGCCTTTTTCGGCCGCTTTCCCGATAATTCCCTCTAGCCACTTATAGTACGGCTGATAAATCGCTTCCCATTTTTCCATTGAATGGTCGATGGCAAGACCTGAATAGCAAAGAACGATAATATCCTTATGAGCATTTGTAATATTGAATGTCTCATCAATCAGAATCTCCAAAACCGTCCAGAAATGCTCGGTGCCGTTAATTTTGCTTTTAATCTTATCCAGCGTATGCGTCAGAAGGTACTCTGCAATAGCCGGAATCAAGGCGTTTTTCGATGAGAAATATAAATAAAAGGTCCCCTGTGCGGTCCCCGCCCTTTTCACAATATCCGAAATGGAGGCCTTATCAAGCCCTTTTTCAGAAATGACTTCAATGGCCGCGTACAAAATTTTATCGTATTTCCCCGACGTTTGTTTTGGCAAGTTGAAGACCCCCCTAATAAATGAATGACTCTCAGTCATTTTAGTTGATTGGTTTTTTGGTGTCAACTGTGCAGCTCAATTTTTGTCCTTGAATACAACAGTCAAACGGATGGTTAATCTCAGATTTAACAGAAAACAATATGACGGAAAACCTTGATCCTCTTCACTCCCCTATCCCGCATTGAGTCGCGGCCTTGCCCACCACGTTCACGAAAATTCGAGCGTTTTTAAAAAAAGATTTGCAAGTGCAAGTGATTGATCGTTTCTGCCTGATCACTTTCTGTTTTTGCTTTCCCTTCGCCGGCTGCCCAAAGACGGGCAAATGCTGAACAAAACTGACGGAGATATGCTAACGAATTCCACATTCCCCTTTTAAATAAAAGGCTGCACGCGCCGTGAGGATCGTCTCTGGAAGCCCCCTCATCAGAACAATTCCGGCGGAGTAGTGTAACGCTTGGAACCGCGATCGTATACACCTCAACTATGTGATATTTAAGATTACGATTGAGCCCCGATAACATGATTCTTATCACAATAACCCGAATTTTAAAAAAGCCAGCCGCTGATTCAATACTGTTGCGGCTCTTCTCAATAAACGTCTTAATTTTCTGGAATCCATATTCCCAACGCGAGAAGACATTATTTAGTTAAATGATTTACTTCATTCGCCACTCGAATTCCGGATTCGATCGCTCCCTGCATCCATCCGTGAGCGAGTGAGGTGTGTTCCCCGGCGAAATGGATTCTCCCTTCTGGAACAGGAATATAAGGATACAGCTCTAATTCCTGTCCTGGTTCGAAAGCTGTGAATCCCCCGACGGAAAATGGGTTCAGACTCCAGCTGAATGAAGCGCCGGACACAAACTCAGACCACACAATATCTCCATAGATTTCCGATAAATTCATTAAAGTATACCAGAGGCGCGCTCCTTCTGACATACTGTCCCATGTCAGCGCTTCATCCGCCCATGTATAGCTCGCTAATACGACTGCATGTCCATTCGATCCGATGCCAAAGCTTGGGTAATACGAAAATCTAATCGGAAGATCAGTTATGGATTTGCCGCCGCGCTGCCCTGCTTTCTCCCAAAATCGACTCTTAAACTCAATCCCGGTTTTTGTTGCGGCTATATAGTTGAGTTCGCGAATGGCCCTCCGTTTAAAATAGGAAAAGGAATCGAATGGTTCAACTTTTACAAACCGCAAGGCTGAAAAAGGAATGGTGATGATCGCAAGGTCGCCTGAAAGCGCTGTATGTTCTCTCGACTGCTGATGAATGCAATGGATCGTTACTCTGTTTTGATCTTGAGAAATTTTCACCATTTTTTGATGGAAAAGAATATTTTCTTTTAACTGAGGAAGAAATGCCTGCGGCAGCAGGTCCATGCCGCCTGTTATCTCATAGAAGCGAGTCGGCGATGTGAAAAATATCGATTCCCGCAATACTTCAACAAGGGATATCCCCATGTACGCTTCCATATCCAAAAGTACGCCGATCATATCGATTGCACCGCTTGAGAAATAAGTATTCAGGAAAGAGCCTAACGAATGGTTCCTGTATTGTTTTTCGACAATACGCCAATTTCTCGCAGGATCTTGATTAATAAAATCGAGGATGGGCTGCAATACGGAAAGCATCAGCTCTTCAGCCGTTTTTCCCTGTTCATTTGGTGCAACCGGATATCTCAAAATGCCCGGATTTTCTTCAAATATGTGGAGACGCGTTTTGACGCCGTTGGCATAAATGCTGTCCATTGGAGTCCTGTTCAAAAATACATTTGTTGACAGCCTGAATTTTTTAATATATTCCAAAGTTAAAGAATGGATATCCGGAATGCGCATCGGCCCGACATTGAAATACAATCCGGCACTAAAGGGGGACCGCGAAGTGTAGACACGTCCTCCGATTCTATCATTCGCTTCCAGAATCGTCACGTTGTGTCCGGCATTCTTTAGCAAAGACGCTGCCACAAGCCCGGCCAACCCGGCACCAACGACAATAATGCGCTTCGGACGATGTGATGCCGGAAGACCGTTTCTAATAATCGCGATCATGTCTTTGTTCTTTAATCGAGCATTCACTTTGCGAGGCACCCTCTTTTTTGATTTATTGCATTATATTCACCAAAAAGGGTGCCTATCACGATCTAATGAATTTTTTTGCTGTTGAATTAACTTCCGAATCCCTTCAGGTTTTTCACTCCTGACAATCGTTTTCCAAACGGAAATTTTCTTTCAATATTATAGAGCTAATTTATAATTGGCAAGAGGTTCATAGAGCCATCTTTCAGCCAAACTAACTGGCCATGCCTTTTTTCATTTCCATTAAAACAAATGTGTCCTCAATTCTTCGAGTGAGACCATTTTTAGTGAAAAAATTACAAGCCTTACCGCTTTCACAAGTAACTGGCTCTTCTGGTCGCCTATAATGGAGTTGCTTTTTCGGATCCGTGGATCTTTTTAACTTTCCCTTCCCAAATTTGAACTGATCTTAAAATGAAACCAAAGGTGTTGGAAGAGCTATTATCAGGAATAGAACATTTTTATCTACAACTTCTGATACCACCCCTGCTAAAGCATATCCCAATGGCATTAAAGAGCTGTTCACAGCAAAAAATGCTCCCAGTGACCTAGCTCTGTCACTTCCTTCGGTCACTCTTTGCAGATAGCCCTCAAGATAAATATTCACGACTCCGCTAATAGCGCCAGTTAAAATAAGTAAAATTAAACCTATGTAGACATTTGTAACCCATCCTAAAGGAGAAAGTAACAGACCAAAAATTAACATCAACGTAGGAGCTACAACCTTAAGGTGTTCTTGCTTTGCCAAAAAAGAAAGAGTAATTGCTGCTACTAGTGTACCTATTCCCCAAATTGATTGAAAAACCGCCAATCCATTCATTATCTTTAATTAATATAGAAGTCCATATAGCAATATAAATCGGGAACCCACTAAACAAAAGCTGCTGTATACTTGTACCATACAATAGATTTCTCAAAGGTTTATTATTTATTAGGTTGGTGAATCCGGTGAATATTTGCCTTCTGCTAAATGCGACCTCGCTTTGACTGCCTCTTCTATCTTTAATCAAAAACTCCAAAAAAATTGATATAAAAGTCAGGCAACCGCATAAAATCCATACATATCCGAAAGGAAAAAAAGTGAATAACACACCGGTGATAATAGGAACTGTAACCTGAGCAGTTTGATTCAATATTTCTTGAAATGCTATCCCTTTTTCAATCACATCCCTTTCAAGAGTATCAGAAATAAGAGATCGTGAAGTTGGTTCGATAGCCGTCAAACAGATAGAAATTAATGCTCTAGCAATGATTAATAGTAATGTGGATGTGAAATTAAAAATGGCTAAAATACCAATAACGAAAAATAAAAGAGAAATGATGATATCAGAGAGGGCAATTATTCTTCCCCTATGGAACCTGTCTGCCAGCCAGCCGGTAAACGGTGAAAGTATTATTGATATTCCCAGCCCCAATCCGATTACTAAACTTCCACTTAAGACGCTATCTGTTTCATTTAGAGACCACCATATTAAAGAATAATAAAAAAGTGTAGAGCTTAATAACGACAAAAAAGTGCCAGACCACAGTTTAAAAAAATCGCCTTTGAATATCCATGAATGCTTCAAACTATTCCCTCGCTTTAAGAATAGAGACTATCTACAAGATAACCTCTAAAAGAAGCCGGCAGAGCTATTTCCGATCACTTTGGATTGGGAATCTTCCGGTATCATTGCAGGAAATAAAAGACAACCTCCAAACTGTCTAACATAAAAAGAAAGCCGATTTCCAGATCTGCGAAAAAAAATCGACTTTCTTTTTTGTTCTTAAAAATCTGTATGGATGTTAGCTGAAATCGAAGCCCTTCCCCTCACGCAGCAATCCTTCTGTTTCCATTGCGCGAGCAACACCAAGATGAAAGTGCGCGTACCGGGCTGTGCAGCCGGTCATCTCCTTCCCTCTATTGATGAACTCGACCATTTTTCAAAACCCTTATAAATGATCTATACAATTGCTCGCTGCGGGCATAGGATAAACTAGTACTTCAAGGAGGTGAACTACATGAGCGGAGGTTTCGGAGCAGGTTTTGCATTAATTGTTGTTCTGTTCATTCTCTTGATCATCGTCGGTGCTAGCTGGGTCGGCGGAGGATTTTATTAATCAAATGGGCACTTAACTTTATTTAACTTGAGAAGTGCAGAAATAACACCCTCCGGCTAACAGTTCTATGGGTGTTACCCTCCTCTGCACTCCTCCCAAAACGAACTGTCAGATCAATCCGTTGGAATTCATTTACCCTCCTCATGTTATTGTTTTAAAATAGAAGGGGCCCTTTGATAAAGGGCCTTTTTTGCCGGGTTCGATTATCTGCGGAATAGGGTGGATGCATCACAAGGCCATAACCTTCAAATCATATGGTCAGCGCCCTTCAGCAAATCATCATGCTCGCCGAATTTCTTCTTCCATATCTCCTGTGCATTCTAATAGCCTCTGTCCAAGCAAATTTTTCGATGCCCCTGCTCAGGAAGCATCCCGTTTAAAAGCACCCCCCTGTCCCGCGTTTCGGATGGACAGCTCCCATCTCATACCATTCTTTTAATGCTCCATCTGTGCGCTGATAAATCAATTCACTGGCAGAAGCGTATTTAATCGTTCCGGTCGCTTTATTGCAGATTTTATCTAAGCGATCAAAAAATTTCGGCAATCCCCGCTTGTATCAAAATCACATTGCAAGTGCCGCTTCTGATTTTCGATTTCACTTTCGATATCTTAAAATGAGCTTTGGCAATGTATCCGTAACCACCGTTCTAAAAAATGGGGGTTCCGCTCTTTTTTGTCCTTGATATGCAGCCTTCTTATTTCAATGTGATGCGCGGAGGTCACTCCTTGATTTTTTCAAATCTATGAATCGTTGCTTGAGGAGGGTTTGACTCTTTAAGCATGTGAAGCCATACTTTTACTTTCTGTCTCTGTTTAAGCTCTTCTTTGTTATTGATGTCACTGAGCCCTAACACAGTCACTTTGTTCCGGTATTTTTGGATGATCTCTCTTTCGGTGAGCCTGTAATTCTCTTTTTTTGGCCTGTGCTGACTCTCAACAAGGATTGCTCTATCCCCTTCCTTTAACATGACATAGCCGACAATGCTCTGCCCTTTTTCAGGAGCTTCAATTTCTTTATTCGTTTGACATCCGGACCCAGCTAGAATAGCAAAAACCGAAATAAGCACGAACACCCTTTGCAATATACCGTCTCCTTTCTAAGATTGAAAAGAGCGTAACACACGCGTTTTAATATTTGAATCCAGGATTTTCTTTTATATTCAGAAGGATAGCGGGGATATCTAAGTTTGTTGTATCGTATAGAAAACGCTCATCTATTCCCTTACTTTCGAATTCATCAGCTAATTCCAAACATCTTGTTCCCATCCGATGTTCTTTTATCCTTAAGGCGTCTCTTCGTAACAATTCACCTTTTTCAACCCGTAATACAACATAAAAAATTAAAGCATCCTTCACCTCGGCATAAACCTTTTGAGAAAAGGCTTCCACTTCTTCCGGAAAAGCGACATAATCAATCACGACCGTCTTATTTGCCTGAATAAAATTAATGCTTACATCAGCGATGTTTTCCCAAGTCAAGGCCAATGATTCTTCGCATTCCCAGGGCGGGCGGTAGCCACCGATAACCATATCGCTGATGACGTCTCCTTCAATATAAGCGCTATGATCAAACTGTTCGGAAAGCCTCTTTGCAATCGTCGATTTACCTGCCCCTGCCGGCCCGGATATGATATAAATTTTTTTCATCGTTCCACCTGCTTTTGATATGTATGTTTTCATTTCGGCAGAAGTGATCATGATCCTGTTTGATCAAAAAAACATTTGACGTGTTTGCCGCCGGCATGCAAAGGTAGCTGGACAAAAAATGGCCGATTTACCATGAGACTAACCGGTATTTGATGATCAAGCAGCCTTCTCTCTCATCTTTTTTGTCCTATAAATTGAATAACATGAGACAAGCCATTATGCAAATCCCCTTCATGACGGACCTCTTCCCCCATGAAAAAGTGAACAATGCGCCAATCTGCGTAAATTTGCAAAAACTCTTCTGGAGAATATAAAAGTTCCAAGGCTTGCGGCCCTCCGCTTTTATACGGAATTTGGTGAATGGAATAAACCTCCGCAACAAAAAATCCCCCCGGCTTCATCGCTTCTTTCACTCCCAGAAGCGTTTTTTGGCGCAACTCTTTTGGAAAGTGTTTCGTCCCACCGGTCTTTTGTCCATGACGCTTCATTTAAATCAACAAGCTCAGTTTTAACTGTTACATCCCGCGATGCGGCAAGCTTTTCAGTTTTTCGCAAACCGGATTCGGCATAATCCCATGCAGTGACATTCATTCCCTGCTCGGCCAAAAAAACGGCATTCCGCCCTTCACCTTCCGCAATGGCTAATGCGTCACCTGATAACTGAAGCTTTTTCTGAGATTCTGATAAAAATGCATTCGGTTCGGTTCCATAAATATAGTTCTCATCTTGAAAACGGGTATTCCAGAAGGAAGTCATGATCCGATTCTCCTTTCCCACATGAGATATCACCTGGCATCAAGCTTCGGCTATTTATTTTGTTCCGGTGGATCCATGTCCTCCGCGGTTTTCGTTGCCTAAATGATCGACCTCGACCAATTCAACTGCAGGCATCTTCTTCATAATTCTGAATTGGCAAATCCGATCTCCTTTTTTAATTTCAGTATCTCGGAGCGCATAAGCCGGGAAGAACCAGAAATCATTGTCCCCTTTGTATGACTCATCAATCACGCCCATTGAATTAGTCTGAATGATACCGAAATTTTTATATGTACTTGAACGGGGAACGACATGGGCTTCATACCCTTCAGGCAATTCCATCGCCACTCCGAGAGGAATCAGTTTAAACTCATCCTTTGGAATAGATACATCTTTCGCAGCTCGCAGATCAATCCAATCACCCTGTTCGATTTTTGAAATGCGCGTTTGTGTTTCGTCTGCATATTTGATTTTGATTTGCAATGGCATATGTGTTAACTCCTTTTTTATTTCAACTTTGATTATAAGTATAGCAGTTAAGGCTTCTCGTTTAAAACCAATGCTGCGCTTCATATTGAGCGGGATATGACGGGTGTGGCCGCCTCGCTCTTCAGTCTATTTTTAATCCTTTTACTGCCTGTTCCAAATACCAGATCTTTGATAAATCGAATAGAGAGTAAGATATGAAACACATTCACATTATCTTGTTCTCCATTATCGGACAGCATTGGGTAATCTTACAAATTCCCGAACGAATTAAGATTTGTGGAACTTTATTAAGGAGTTCATTAAAGCGTTAGACAAGAAAGTGTCAGTATATGATCTAGCCTTTCAACATGTTGATGCTAAGCGGTCCTCTCTTTCAACATAGAGTCTGATTGTCTGCAATGGTTAGATAAGACTCCTCTTCATATTGCCAATCAGTTTTATATTTACTTTTTCTTACTTTTTTGTTCGAAAATGAACAAAGGTCAATAACAAGCCCAATATAATGAATAATATAGGGTAAAACAATACAGATGATTGAAAATAGGCTGAAGCTTCACCATTGCCTTCCCCATCAATCACATTGTTAGGAAAAGCAATCGAAAACAACTGTAAGGAGAATAACATGAATAAGCCAAGCAAAAATGAAATAAATCCTGATATAAAGTACATCATAACCTCCAAAAATAAATATTGCGCGCTGTTGCTATCCTAATGTTTTATGTAATGTGCCGCCAACCTGGTTCATTATGATTGAAAAGCTTGCAGGATAGTGTTTCTTATGGAATCCCCATTACACTTTCTCTTTATTACTCTTGATCTGCAGGAAAACTGAATCCCAAAACCAAAAGATCGCAGCAAAAGTAATACTGTAAAAATAAATCGTAGCATTTCCAAAAACGCTGAATACATCGTCCGCGTTATTTGTGATAGCAAAGATGTACCAGACTAAAAAGGATACAAAGCTGTATATAAATAAATATTTGAAATTAAATTTCTTCGGATTACGATTTAAGAAAACTTGAACCGGTATAGCAAATATTGCATAGCAGACTATAAGAATGATAGTGACAGCAACCAATGGGATATAATGAAAGTATCCTAAATCAATCATATAAACACATGTTGCTGCCAGAGATGAAAGAATCAGCGTGTATAGATACCTTCTAACCCGCACGATTTTACCCCCTTTCACTCTTACTTCTTCTATTTGTGTTTTAGTGATTAAATAACGCACTGACTGATAGACAGTGCGTTTTAAAGTTATAGTCTTACGTCTAGGGTTTATAAAAGCGAATAAACGTTTTCACCTTAATTTTTATAAATATCGTTTGATGACATCCATTCTAAAAATTGCTTATACGGATAATATGTTGTTCCCTTTAATTCAACTTTAGGTGCATTAGGAAACTTGCTTAATAATTCCTTAGTCTCTTCCTTATTTAGTCCTAAATAAAAGTGCAGATCCTTTTCTTTTATTAATGATGTGTACCCAGGAGAGTTTGTTTTTGGACTTTTAAAGTTTTTTAATCCATCCCCTATGAAATAGCCCATTAAAGCTAAGCCGATGCCTAACCATAAAAGATCCATAAGTATGATCCATCCTTCGCCTATTTATCGTTATTTTTCTTCATTAATAAATTCTCACAAGTTGATTTACATCATTAACGGGGATTATAAACTATATTCAAGTAAAAAAAGGCCCTCCCCTTGAGATAGCAGAAAAGTCAAAGGGATGACTTTCCTACAATCCTCATTCATGCTATTTCGAAAAATGTGTATCAACAGACCGTCTTTTCAGCAACTTGAACATGTTCACCTTGTTGGATTGCAATTAGGTTCATCTGCTCCCCGACATTCGGCACATTGCTTCCCCTTTTGTTTTTGGAACAATCCTAACAAAAGCTTTATTTAAGAAGGGCTTTCGTCAACGGCATTTCCTTTTTCTTTTCTGAGAACATATTGACCCCGGTATGTCTTTTCGACTTCAGGGTGAAATTTTATTAATCCCTGCATAAATGTCGTCATATTAGGAATTGACATCCCCGTTTCTTTTTCAATTTCTTTTTGAAGCTCACGGCTTTTTATTTCACCTTTGTGGTGCTTTAAAATCTTTAAAGCTGCCTCACGATGTTTGTAAGCTTTCGTTCCAGGTTTGGGTTTTCTTCTGGGGATTGTAGATGAAGCAATTGGTGCTGATTTCTCCGGTTTATTTTTTTCAAAAGGTTGTGCATTTGCATTTGCATTTGCATTTGCATTTGCATTGGCTAACTCTAAAAGCGGTTTTTTGTGGATCATGTTAGGCTCGTTATTGTCTAGTTCACGCAGCTTAGAATAAATTTCATTCCGTTCCTCCCGGAGTTCGCGCATGACACTGATCTCAGCATCGTTGAGCTGCTCAAGTCTTAAACGGAGCGCCTCTCTTTCATTGAACACGTTCGCCATCTCCTAAAAACCATTATTTACTTATAGTGTATAGGACTTTTTTATGTTTAACAATCGTTTTTCATAATTATTCACAATTTCACAACTGTTGGATTTATTATTGATTGTACATCCCATTCAAGAATGTATAAGGCAAACCAGAAAGGAAAAACGGGCATATCTGCCGCACTTATGAGAAGTCATCCGCAATGAAGAAGAAATATAAGTGAAAATGCTGTAGACAATTAGCGAAGATCGGTATATAGATTAATCGGGTACTTTCATTTTTCTCTTTTCCGTTGGTTTGCTCCACTTAAAAATTTTGTTTAAAAGCTTATAAAAGTTCTTGCTTTCTTTTGCCATAAGTGGACCTGCAACTGCCAAAATGAGAACATAGAGCGCGGTAAAAGGCGTTAAAATAGGATTTAATCCTGCTGTAACCCCTAAGTTAGCTACGATGATAGAAAATTCTCCCCGGGCCATGATGGTTAATCCGATATTGGTAGAGGCTTTATGGGATAGCCCTGCTTTCCTTCCAGAGATCATTCCGGCTGCAAAGTTGCTTATAATCGTAAGTACAGCTGCACCTAATGCCAGCCAAATGGCATCAGCTAATGTTGATGGATCAATACTTAATCCAAAGCTGAAAAAGAAAATTGCCCCCAAAAAATCCCTAAACGGAACGACAAGATGTTCAATACGATCTCGATGCTCAGTCTCAGAAAAAACCAAGCCTAACAATAAGGCACCAATCGCTTCTGCTACGTGAAGTGTTTCTGAAAATCCCGCAACAAAAAATAAGATCGCAAATATCACAATGATAAAAACTTCATCTGATTTTATGTTTAACCATTTATTTAATAACGAAGCACCTTTTCGTGCGATAATAAAGAACAGTAACATATAACCAACGGAAATAAGAACAGAGGTGAGAATACCGAGGAAAGATGTAGAACCTGCAAGCAAGACGCCCGACACTGTTGTTAAAAATAAAGCGAGAAAGATATCGTCAAATAAAATAATCCCCAGGATAAGCTCTGTTTCGGGATTAGCTGTTCTTTTTAAATCGACAAGAACTTTGGCTACAATCGCACTGGAAGATACACTAAGCAGTCCGGCGATAATGAGCGTTTCCATCCAAGGCATACCTGTGATAAATCCATACAGCAGACCTAAGATAAAGTTAATGGCCACATAGATACTGCCGCCTACTACGATGTTTTGTCCTGATTTGACCAGCTTGCCGACAGAGAATTCGAGCCCTAAATAGAAAAGTAAAAAAAGTACACCTATTCGGCCTAGAAATTGAATAATTTCATTGCTTTCGATAAACGTTAAATCAATAATCCCAATCGTTGGAGCATGTGGGCCTACAATCATCCCAAGAACAATTAGAAAGGGGATGATCGAAAACTTTAGTCTGTTTGCAACAACAGCGCCAATCGCAACTATGACAAGTGCCGTACCAACTTCAAATACTAAGTGATCCATCTATAATCTCCACTCCTTAGGTTGATAACAGCTTTTTGATTAATTCTTTTATCTGCTGTCTTTCTCCTGAAACAACTAATGTGTCACCAGCTTCAATAACTGTATCCGATCCCGGATTGTGCGACTTTTTGATGTTCTTTTTCTTAATCGCAATGACAGTAACTCCAAAGTTATTTCTGATATCAATTTCACCAATGGTTTTATTTACAGCGGGTGCATTGGGTTCTACTTGATACCATTCAATGATTGTATCGTCAAAAGCAAAATCTACGGTTTCCAAAGCTTGGGGTTTATACGCCATACCGCCTAATATACTTGCAATTTTTCTGGCTTCAGAATCATTAAACGTAGCACTGACCAGAACCTCTTCATGATCGTCAGCATCAAAATGATAAATTTCTCTCCGGCCGTCATCATGGATTACAATGACCAACTTATCCTGATTTTTTGTAATGATCTCAAACTTATATCCGATTCCCGGAAGTTCGCTTTCTCGAATATTCATTTCATATTCCTCCTCTGAAACAATATTTGGCCGGCTCAGAAGGGTCAAATTTTGAAAGAATCGGTTACCCGTTCCCGATTGCCCCTTCTTATCCCAAAACATCTTTAATTTTAATATTTAACAAATTTCTAAATTTCCCAGCGAATATTTATGAGAAGATAAAAAAGATGAAATCGTTACGAATACCTTTTTAAATTTAAAAATTCCATATGTTGTTTAATAAACCTTCTTAATCCATGTAACTCAATACCATTATAGTATTGTTTTATAACATTTCAAATGCCAAATATTATGTAATTAGCCGACACTTGTTTAAATATCTTTTGACTCCCTCCGTTTAATCTGATTTTCTCACGAATGCGCGCTTATTCGCAGGATTTCATAAAATTATTTTGAATTAACGGGTAATTGTGGAGGGATTCAGGAACAGGTACTTGATAAAATTACAGAAGTTACATGCAAAAAGAACCTGATTGTAAATTCAATTTCCAGTAAAAAAAGACCACCCCTTGTGCAAGTTAAAGGGTTGGTCTTTCGTTTGTTACTTTAATTATATGCTCATTGAAAAATTATAAGCTTTATTGTAATAACAAGGATGTTTAAACATCAAGTTTCGACTCTAATCGCAACATTAAAACTGTCATTTTCCGTGTGAATATACGAAGAAGCAGCTACTCCTGTGAAACCCAATAATAAAACTGCACAAACCAATAATTTAGATTTCATTTAGAAAATCTCCCCTTCGAATTTTTTTTCGTGCTGTAATAGCTTTACGATAAAATTCATTTGCACCCAAAATTTCGCCTTGTTCAGTTAAAACATCACCTATACAGATTCCATACCACTCCATATCAGGATACAGCTTTTTCTCTTCGAAATACTTAAACGCTTCTCTTACAAGGTCTAGATCGTGATTGAAATAAATCCCTTTAACAATCTTCAATGTCTCCAAAGTTTCTACAATATTGTTTTTTCGAGCTAACTTTAATGATTTTTCATAGAACTTTTTCGATGACTTCAGATCATTTTGCCTTGCTTTTGTGTAAGCTAAAAGGTATAAAGCTCTGGCTGCAAATTCATCATTTCTCGGTTCGAGAATATCTAGGGATTTTAAATAAAATTCGGATGCTTTATCAGATTCTTCAAGGTTAGTATAACATACCCCAATGTTAAAAAGTGCCTTTCTAATCAAATAATTTTCGCCAAATTTCTCGGCATCCTTTAATGCTTGCTTTGCATGTTTCAAAGCTTCTTCTATATGCATATTGTCCAGCCAATTACCTGCTATAACGAATTGACAATGCACACGCCTGTTGCCGTATGTTGGCTCTTTTTTATATATGGCGTAAGCTCGCTTAGCATAGTTCATTGAAAAATAGGTTTACTTCATGTGATAGTATACTTCAGCCATTTTAAAATAAAACTCAGCCTTTTCTGTACTATCTCCTTCTATAGCTTCTATTTCCAGTTCAGCCTTTCTGTAACAATTCAATGAAAAAACAAGCTCTTTTTGTCTGAAGTAATACATCCCCATAAAGAAATAATAATAATATTCAAGCATCCCGTTTAGATCTCGAGTTCCCCTTGTTTCCTTTAACTTTTTATATTGCTTTTCAATCTTTGCACCAGTATTTGGGTACAGTTCTTCCAGCATAAGTTGGTGACGAAACTCTAACAGCGAAAAATAAACAAGAACATCCTGGTTTTCTTCCATCATTTTTATTTCTTGCTCGACTTCAGCTTTTGCTTCTTCAGCTGCAGTGTTCCTATTATTTTTTATACAGTTATACCAATAGTTCATCTTTGTTGCTACTAGATCATAAGGAATCACGCTTTCTGCAGACATTCCTTAACCCCCTCTTCTCTCATTAGACAAGAAAGTCGAAATACAATTTCTTTCCCAAATCAATCCCTTTAGATAAACTAAATCGACATGATTTTCCTACTAATGACACTATATATTAAAATTGACTGAAAATTAAGAATCCAAAACGTATATAGTTAATATCCCCAAAGCTTTTATAATTTTAAACTGTCTTCTTTAGCCTGCGACAAGTCTGATCGTTGAGTTTTGCAAAGTTTTGTGAAAATCAATATGCCGATCCCGGCTATGATTTCAACCAATCCTCCAAAAGCGATTACTTTTCCTGCGCCAAAAACAGTTGCGGCATACCCGGCTAATAAAGCACCTAGAGGAATCATCACATATGAAATCATACTTATAACAGCATATACCTGAGGTTGATCCTCATTGTCTACTGATATTTGAATAATCGTATGTTCAGGGACATTTATTGCACTAATCGTCGCTCCCAACACAAAAGCAGCAACAAACACTAATAACAAAAGAGAATTCATACCTGTTATGAAAAACGCCGTTCCCTCTACGATACCTGCCGTAACAAAAAGCAGCCCATAACGATTCACTCTGACCCTAGTTAAGATAAATCCCATCACAAACGCACCGCTGGTAGTCAAAACTCTCACTATAGAGTGAATAATTGCCCCTTGGTTTAAATCTTCCGCTATGTAGACTGCTGCCAGTGCTTCCCACGGTGCAGATCCTAAATTCAAAAATACGCAAAAAATGGCCAAAGGAAATAAAATATGATGACGCCGTAAAAGCATAAAGCCTCTCTTTAACTTGTTTATATATGGCTCATGTGATTTTGCTGCCTGGGCATTCACTCGATTCTTACTAACGGTATATTTAATGAACAGCACCAACATAGCTGATATTATATAGAGCGGCAATATAATAAGCATCGTATGAGCTGCACCAATCAATACAATCAATACACCGCAAAGTGTAACCGCTCCCAGCTTAACTGCCTGCCCCGCAGATTGTATTATCGCATTTGCCTTTTGAATGAGATCCTCTTTCACAATTTTCGGAATTAAAGAAACAGAAGCAGGATCATATGAAGCTCCTGTGGCAGAATGAACCAGCATAAGCAATATGATAAACCATAAAGGAGAAAAACCATTGAAGTAGCATATTGGAATAATGAACATCAATGACGCTCTGGTTAAGTCTGCAAAGAACATCCAGAACTTCAATGTGTTTGTTTTCATTAAAGGAGTAATGAGCGGCCCTAAAATTGCCTGGGGAAGAAAACTTACAGCTATTAAAAACGCGGTCCCTATAGCCCCTTTTCCATCCAAGATTAAAAACCATAGAATCGTATTGAACGCTAAACTGTCTGCGGTTATTTTCACCATTTTAGAACAAAAAAGAAAGGTGAAGTTTTTTTGCCATACGGTATTGCCACCATCCATTTTGCGTAAATCCCCCTTACAAAAATCCCTCTTTTTTACATCTGTTATTTTTTAAGCATATCCTATTTTTGGTTTTCGAGCAATGAAGGACAGGAATAGTTTAAGAAAAATTTATAAAAGCTGACTTTGTCATTTAGTCATGAATCGGGAGCTAAGTCGATGGAGAAAGGAATCTGCATCTGGTGCAGGAAAGGAGCAGGTTATATTCAATTAACAAGGCGTCATAAACTATAGACGATTTTCCAATCCAATTGGCGATTCAGTTAAGGTGTTGATAATGTTGCTGCTAATTATTCCATAGATTAGTGCTGGATTTTGGTGGCATTCAAATTGAAGCAGTAACACGAAGGGGTAATGGTGATTACAATGAAGATCGTAGAATGTACTACCACAGATGTATTAAAGTATTGCACTAACAGTTTAGGCGGTTCAATATTTTTTTGAACCGCCCCTTTTTTTGGGGAAAGCTTGGCGTTTTATGAAAAAATTAATGAATATTCATTATATCAATGAGCTTTACGATTTCTTTATTATTGCCCGGGTCAACATCAACTACCTTTGTATTTTTTATAATACCTTCTGTGTATTCTTTCATAAAGTTTTTATCTACGTCAGCAGAACTCTCCCAACGCAAAGGAACGTTATATACATGAATCGTGCCATCTCCATTACTACTATAAGTTACCGATCCATCCACTAATCGAGAACCTGCCAACTGGACAACATCTTCCGGATAGCTGGCACTGGTGTCATCATTAGGGTTGATTGGTTCTCCAGCCGAAATATGCCGGACATTCAATTCATCTATCTCTTGATTTGGTCCAAGCTGCAACCACACTCTAGCGTATTCAATTTTCTCAGAAGAATATCCAGACAATGCATGATCAGACGGATTAGCTGACTCCTTGTTGCTTGAAGACGTATCACTTGAATCGTCTTTTGCAGATTCTTCTGATCCCTTTGTGGACACGGATTCATCTTCTTCCACGTTTGTTTGTTTTTTTTTTGAGTCTTGTCAGCTGCTTCTTGAGATTCTAAAGCTGAGTCATTCTCTGAAGAGGCTGTTTTTGATGATTCGTTTGTCCCGCCTTTACACCCTGTGAGCGATAGAACGAGCAATAGTAGAGCAACATTACAATAAAAAATCTTCGTTCGTTTTTTCATTCAATCATTCCTTTCAATCTACCATAACATACTGGCATATAATGTCAAGAAAGCCACATGTGCATTTTTCAATATCCCCTCTACTAAGCGGGTACCGATCCCTCGAGCCTGGGCGTACTCTACAGCTCAGCATAGGTCCTGTGAATTAAGTTCCCATTATTCAATTACCTCTGTATAATATAAATAAATTCTGCCTCTGTAGCTCTAGAAAGGAAGAGCGCCGTAAAACAATTGTAGTAGCGGGTCGCAAGGCAAGGGTTTCAGAAGCACCGAAAAGCAAATGAGCTGAGACAGGTGAAATTCCGTAGGGAAGCGTGTTCTCCCCTAGCCTATGCTTACGAAAGGAGTGCGGGTTCGAATCCCGTCAGAGGCATTAAGTACGTTTTGATGATAAAACAGTTGTGTCTGGGTGTCCGTGGTACAAAGTTGACTTCATAAATTATAAAGATAGCGAACGTGTGGTTTCTCAAATTTGGCCTATGCACGATGTTTGTTTTCGCTGCCATGAATCTAAAAAAAGCTGGCGGGTTTTACTTGAAAGGTCCCAACCGCCAGCTTTCTCATCGAGAAAATAGAATAAAATCGACAAAAACAGGTTCATCAGTTATAAATTTAACATCTCAAATTCATTCTTTGACTTTTCAACAACATTTATATTTTTGCAGTATATCGAAACATAACTACTAAAATTTATTGCGGTGTACAACTTAGGTTTGTACTTAAGGGGATTGGATACGTCTTGTCCCCTTCTAAAAAATAATCCATCAGAATAATGTGTAATAGTTGGCAATTTATCAAAATTATATTAAAATCAAGTCTATAATCCTATAAAGGAGTCGATAGTAAATGTCAAAAATCGCACTATTCGAGGCTCTTCCGTTAAAAAAAACTATTTCTAAACGTATTCAAGAACTCTTGCAAGAACGTGACAGTGTTGCATATGTTGAGTATGATAAAGGCGAAGAATACATAAAACCTGCAAAAACTGTAGATCAAATCACATCTGAGTTGGAAGAGGCTAGAAAAGATTATCGAAATCTGGTAGTATTAATGTCCGAAGCCAACCTTAATGCTAAAGTTGTATGGGATGAAAAAGAATTGTCTATTACTGAAGCTCTTGAGCTAGCTCAGCAACTTAGAGGTGAAGCTAATAGACTTAAAAGCTACGGCCGTTCTAAAGAAACTGAACGTCTATCATCTTATTCTGATGTTATTAGCTATCGTAAAGCAATGTTTGATCCTGAGAAAATGCAATCTAAGGGATTAAAACTTGAAAGAATGGCGAATCGCTTATCAAATGCAATTGAAAAAGCAAATCATAACTATGAAATTGAGTTTGAGGCTGCAGACAAGTATCTATAAATGCTGGGCTTTTGCCTTAGCTATGAGGGTGAAACTGATTTCACCTTGATAGCTGATGTAAAATCATTAGCACGGAGCATCAGAGAAGTAGAGAGCCGCCTTGGTTTAGAGCGTATCTGAACTGTAATACCGATAAAATTACAACATTTATTTGTAGGATGGGAAACGGATAACGTTTAACAGCTTACGATTTACGTGATTTACAATTTCACGGACGTTAGACATTTACTTGATCATAATGAAAATATTTCACTCTGTTCTCTTGTTGCTTCACTTTTAGCTCATCTGCCACGTGTAGAAGGAGCTCCTCAAGACGTCTTATAAAGGCGTCTTTTGTTATTTCTATATAAGGTTATGGTTGAATTCGCAATCAGCCGGAATCAAAGAGACCTCTTAATTTTAATTCCCCATCCCCTGTCGCAACTGAAAAACATGGACTTGCTCTTTTTAGTGACTGGCATTTTGGAATGGAGATTGATAAACGAATCAACAAATTTTACAAAGAAATTTTCAATGAAGGAATGGAACATTAAACAAGTAAGGTCATTGAGTATGAAAAGTTGTATCACATTTCTACACTCCATATTGCAAACCTCGGCGATTCGTGCAAGTATTTTTTTTTAAATAATCCCGATCAGAATGATACAGCCTACAAGGATTATCATTGATATTACGCTTGTTCGGAAATCAGTATTCCAGTTTGTCCAAATTGAATACACTTGAAAAATAATAAGAAAAAAGACTGCTAACTTAAATGGTAATGTTAAAGATTTAATGATTATCACCTTTTCTTTATGTACATTGGTTTATGACGTTAGAGTCTAGGAAAACATTTAAAGTATTTTTTTGGAAGCTCTTTAGCTATTTTGTTTACGCTTCTTTCCACGCACCTACTGTAATTTTCGAAAGTAGAAAACCATAGTTCCAATCATTAACCCAATAGTAGTCATGTACACCAAATTTTTGTAGCTCTAGTTTAGATTCATCATGGCTGTTTTCAAGGAAGGACTGGCCGCTGTTAATCATGGCGAAGAAGCTGACCTTTTCATTCTCTCGTAGGAATGAACCTGCTGCAGCCGTTAAAACTGACTTAGATTCACTTCAAGATCAAGTACAAGCGGAAATGAAAGACTTTTTTTCACACCTGACAGAAAGAACTTGACTTTGAACCGAATCACGTAAATTTGTCGATGATCATCTTTTATCTTAAAATATTAAAAACTCTCACAAAAACAAACACCCCCTGTCACCTGATGACAAGGGGTCAATAACTTAATACTGAGACATATACTGCTCGCGCTCCCAAGGGTGAACTTGTGTGCGGAACATATACTTTGTGTATTCAAGATTATTGATTTATTGATATTTTTATGATTTTTTGTTTTCAAATTTCGTTGAATTCACGTTTTTTCAAACCGAAGTGGTCAAAAAAATATGTCGATTATTAAATGACAATAACGAAAACCCCCCCTGTTTTCGAGAGGCTAAAGAATAACAGAGCTTCATCAGAAACCTTTCCATCATTAATCCCATTAACAAAACAAGACAACCGCATCACAGTTGTCTTGTTGAAATTTATTAAGTTATAATCGTTTAAATTGCCATTCTGTCAGCCACATGATAAGTTGCTGTGCTATCTAATTGGGCAAAAGAAGCACCTGTCACACCAACAGCACCCAATAACAGAATAGTGCATAAAATAAATTTAATCTTCATTTATCATGTCCCTCCTTTGAATTTGCCTTCTCGCATCCACTACTCTACGGTAAAACTCAATTGAGTCATGCAGCATGTCTTTCCTTTCTAAAAATTCTGCGACAGTCACTCCATACTCTTCTATGTCTGCATACATACTTTTCTTCTCGAAGAACTCGAATGATTCTTTAACTGAGTCTAAATCAAATGATAAATATACTCCGTTAATCATTTTCAGTTTTGTGAGGAATTCATAATCCCCAAATTTTTCAGCCATTTCCTTGCCCTCAAAGTATAGATCTTCTGCGTCAATCCATTTTTCCTGTTTTGCTTTGACATGAGAAAGATTAAAAAGGGCTTTAGGTAAATAACTGTGCTTTTCATTTTTGTAAAGTTTTACTGCTTTTCGGAAATGATCATCTGCTTTGTCAAGTTCTTCAAGTTGATTATAACATATTCCAGTGTTCAAGTGCGAAGAACCGATTAAATACTCAATTTTCAGTTTTTTGGCATCTTCAAGAGCCTTTCCAGTATGATATAGAGCTTTTTCAGGATACATTTTATCTAGCCAGTTACCTGAAATCAAAAATTGACATTGGACTCGTCTCTGACCGTATGTAGGGTATTTTAAATAAAGTTTGTATGCACGATTAGCATAATACATTGAAAAGTATGTCTGTTTCATATAGTAATAAATTTCTGACAATTTAAAGAAAAATTCAGCCTTTTCCACCTCATCACAGTCAAAAGAGTTCAGTTGGGTTTCAGCATCCTTGTAGTACTTCATCGCAAGAATCAATTCTTTTTCTCTGAAATGATACATTCCTGCAAAAAAATTATAATAATACTCTAACATTCCTGTTAACTTTTCGTTTTCTCTAACTACCTTCAAATCCTCGTATTGTTTGTCAATGTCTCTCATGCCATCTGGACAAAGATAGTCAAGCATAAGCCCATGACGAAATTTTAATAGCTGGTAATAAACCACCGCATCTTGATTCTCTTCCATCACCTCAATTTCTTTTTCGACTTGCTCTTTCATTTCCTCGGCCTTTTTTATCCAGTTATTTTTCAACGCGATATACCAATGGTTCATTTTCGTTGCTACCCAATCATAAGGAATCACACTTTCATTCGACAAGTTTCAAACCCCTTCCCTTTTTATGAAAATCGTATTAACCCGTTTAATTATAGCATATTTTTGGAATATTTGGAATGAGAGATACATATGAGCATATGGTTATGTTTAATTCATATTTTTAAGCTCTCTTCTTTCACCTTTATCAGGTCTGCTCGTTTTGTTTTACTAAGTTTAGTGAGAGTTAGAATGGAAACTCCTGCGAGAATTTCAACTAATCCACCAAAAGCGATTACTTTTCCTGCACCAAAAACAGTTGCCGCATATCCACTAACTAATGCTCCTAATGGAATCATTACATGAGAGGTCATTCTTATTACGGCAAATACTTGCGGTTGATCTTCTTCTGCAACTGAAGTTTGAATAATCGTATGTTCAGGGACATTGATAGCACTGATTGTTGAACCTAAAACAAAAGCTGCAGTAAGAACCAATAGCAAGTATGAATTCATACCTGTGATGAAAAAAGCTGTTCCCTCTACTATTCCAGCTGTTACAAACAATAATCCATATCGATTTATTCTTACTTTGGTTAGAATAAATCCCATTAAAAAAGCACCTATTGCAGTTGTCACTCTTAAAAAAGAATGGATGACTGACCCGCCATTTAAATCTTCTGAAATATATACCGCTGAAAGTGCCTCCCAAGGAGCAGCACCCAAATTTAAAAAGATACAATAAATAGCCAATGGAAACAAAATTTGATGATTTCTTACAAGGACAAAACCTCTTTTTAGTTTTCTCATATATGTACCTTTTTGATTGGATTCTTTATCTTTGGTTTTATTGTCTTTTAATTTATATTTAATTAAAAAAACTAAGCTGGCTGAGATAATATATAGCGGGAAAGTAAGTAGCATTGTATTTGCTGCCCCGATAACAGCGATCAATATTCCGCAAAACATGACGGCTGCCAGCTTTACAACTTGTACTGACGATTCTATAGTGGCATTTGCTTTTTGGATAAGATCTCTTGTTACAATTTGTGGAATTAAAGAAACAGATGCGGGATCATAAGAAGCTCCTGTTGCCGAATGTATTAACATTAAAGAAATAATAAACCATAATGGTGAAAATCCATTGAAATAGAAAAATGGAATTAATAACATCAGTATGGATCTCGTTATATCTGCTGAGAACATCCAGAATTTCAATGTGTTTGTCTTCATTAAAGGAGAAATCAGCGGTGCAATTAAAACTTGAGGAAGAATAGTGACTGCTATTAATAGAGCTGTACCAATGGCCCCTTGTCCATCTAAAATAAGAAACCATAGAATAGAATTAAATGCAAAGCTATCTGCAATTACCTTCACCAATTTGGAACAATAAAGAAAGGTGAAATTTTTTTGCCATAAGGTTTGACCACTATCCATTTTTCTTAAATCCCCCTTACAAAAATCCCTCTTTTTTACAGTGGTGATTTTTTAATCGTATCCTATTTTTGGTTTTAGAGTCAATAAAGAACAGGAATAATTTAAGGAAAGTTCATTTAAAAAGGAGTGGAAAATGGTTTTCTCAGTTCTTTTAATTGCAATTTCGATGCACTTTGCAGCCCATTTAGTGTTAAAATTTTAGACAAAGACGGTAGTGTATTAACGCTTGATAGTGGAAGCAATAATAAAATGGAAGTGGCGAAAAAAGGTTGTGGTCGATCTGGCCATAAGGTTTATTGGTGGGGGTATAATTTGTATTTTAACTGCAATGAAACAAGAACATTATATCAATCCTTTAAAGCAGGTGGTGGAGCAACAACCGGTCTTGCAGCAATTTCAAGGTTTATACCAGTGCCTCCTACACAATTAGCAAGCGCAATAGCCGGAGTAATTGGAGGAGGACTAGTTGGTTTTGATCAAATGATTCAAGACGAATATGAAGGACATGGTGTTAGAATTCGTTTTACTGGACTTGGATATGCAGCCGTCCCAACTGGGGTTTTTCCACAATAAAACTGAAAGTAAACTATGACTTTCTTTGTTCTAATGGTAGGGTTATTTCTATTAATTTATATGAAAAAACCATTCAGTAAAAAAGTGTACGGCTATGTTTACTTGGCTTTTTATTTATTGGTTTTAGCCTTATATATAATAAACACAACCCGAATAACAATATATGATACCTACTTATCAAGAAATCTAAGATTTTTAAGCGCAGCCCTTCCATGTGAAGGGCTTTTGTTACTCCTATACAAAACCCGTTCATTTTTGGTTCTGCTTATTTTTTTTGATAGCTCATCCCCTCTCTCTAAATCATTCCTAGTCCTACTCATCTCATTCATAGTCCTTTCTCCCCCAAACGTTTTACGATTAACTCTTCCCTTCTCTAATTAAAAAACTCATAAATCCCTTGTCGCTACAGTCTTTTATTTACTTCTATCACCTCATAACGATAGCTACATTTTTCCGTTTCAATACAATACGATAAACAAGAGATAATCGTTTCTGATCATCTCCCTACAATATTTTTCCACAATGAAAGTAAGTTGTTCTTCTTAGCGGCCGTATAGTCAGTATCTAATTTTAATTCAAACTTTTCATTCATGTATCTCGGTATTATATGAAAATGCAGATGTTTAATATCTTGTTGAGCAAAATGCCCGTTATCCGATAGTATAGTATAATCTTCACAAACACCTGAGTTAATTAATATTTGAGGAACATTTATAAGAGAATTCATTAAAGCCTTTGAAAGTGAAGGGTCGTTTATGTGATCTAATCTTTCAATATGATTATTAGGGATAATTATTGTATGACCGTATGAAATAGGATTTATATCAAGAAATGCTGTTACAAAGTCATTCTTGTATATCTCAAAACAAGAAATTTTTTGTCTAACTATATCACAAAATATACATTTATCCATTTCACTCATACTTTGTTAAGTGTTCCCCTCTTTCTGACATTGTTTTCGCACAAAATAAAAAATAAAATTCCATTTTTATAGTATTTCCGACTACACTTCTTTTCAAAAGTGAGGGTATAGAATATAAAGGTACAATATCGGAGAAAAAGTCTGTGTTAAAAGGTAATGACATTACAGTTAACAACAAACTTGCTAATTCACCTGGATTAACATTAAAAGAAACATTATCAATAACACGTGACTTTTGCATAAGAAATAGCCAACATTTATCTATCCCACCTCTAAACAGTTAAAAACAAGCCTACGTTTTCTTTTTGTAAGAAAACCTAGGCTTTTTATGTGTTCAACTACACATTTACACTTGAATTTTTACTATTTACATTTTCATATAGCGTATTATCAGTAATTCCATTGTCTTTGAAAGCCTTTTGCCTATTTTTGCATGGATCACACCAACCACAATGAATAGTGCTATTAGAAGCGCAACTCCAAGTTTCTTCAAGTGGTACACCAAGATCGAATCCAATTTTTAAAACCTCTGCTTTTGTCTTATCAAGAAATGGTGTGTGAATTTTAAATTCTCGACCCAATTCAATTGAAATAGCTTTTGAAAGTAAATTGAAAAATTCATAATTGTTTTCTCTAAAAATCGTATCATCCTTGTGAACCGCGTAAAATAAATGATGAATGTCATTCTCTGCTGCATAAGAAGCAGCTAAAGAAATAGCGATTCCTGCTCCAAATGCTTTAATAGGAGATGGCAGATGGGCTATACGAAGAATATGAATTGGATCGTCTTCCATATAGAATTCTCGTAAAACGCTTTCAAAACTAATGAATTTATGAGACTTACTAATATCTTTCGCGATGAAATTAGCGGTTCTCTTTTCTGCCTCCCCCTCTTCTTCCCCAAAATTGAACGTTAATGTGTGCAGTTCATATCCCTGATCTTTAATCCAGTAAGCCAAGGTTGAAGAATCTGGTCCTCCTGATAACATTAGCAACGCTTTTTCCATTAAAAATCACCTATTCCATATTTTTATTATATTGTATCCACAACCCTTATTTGGATCAATATATTTTTTGAAATTATTGAAAATACAATTAATACTGCCCACTTTTGGTCGTGTTATGTTCAAATCTGAATGGTTATGGTATTAAAAAAACATAAGTCACAAACAAATTAAAAATATTGATAAGAGATGATTTCAGGGATGATATTTGTTTTTCTTCAGAAGAGAAAGTGAAACATGTTAAATCGATCATCAAATTTTTAGGATCAATAAGAGACATTAGAAATCATCGATTATGCTTACCTTGAGACTCTTAACAAAGAGCACTTGCAAAAACAAGAGCATACTCAAGAAATCTCTAAAAGATTAAAAGAAATTCAATCAGAAATCAATTTTCGTACCAGAATACATAACGGTCAAAATGGATCACAACAGCCATTATAGAGACTTACATAAAAATGGATTGATCTTAAATAACAAACGGTTTGTCCGCTTCTCTTCCTCTGCAGGTCAAGCAAGAGTGTCCACTGCTGTCTGGAGAAAGAAGTTCAGCATCTAAACTATCTTCAGGTGAGACTGCTTTGTTTTCTCCGTCCTTTGCAAAGGACGGAGAAAACAAAAGCGAAGGCTAATATAAACGCTAACAAAAGAGGACTATGGCTGGTGTTTTTTAAATCTTGAAAGAAGAGAAAAATTGTATAGGCAGCGTTTTATTGAGAATGTAAAGTAGCTCTCTACCCTTTCAAGCACTCTTAGAGCATGATTATCCAGTTCAATACCAATCTGGCTCCTTGTGTTCAAAACCATAAAATCCTTTGATTTTTACATCTCCGCAGCCTGACACTTTAGTGATATTCAAATAATGGTTCCTTGACGGGTGTCCCTCTACTTTGTCCGTTGCGCTAAAGTCAAAATGATTCCCGGTAAACTCTTTTTCACTAAATGTTAAAAGGTCTCCACCTAACGTAATCCTCTGTAACTTAATGTTTAGAGTGCATCCTTCCGCATTAAAGATTGTAAATCTATAGAACAGCCAAGTTGGGTAGTTATTTCGATTATTGTCGTCTCCCATGAGAAATCCCTTATTATCCTCAGTCATTGTAAAGCTCACTTTTGTCTGCTCTTTTGTAATCTTTGCCATTGAGTCCTGCACATTGAAATTCAAAGCCAATAATAGTGTTAACACGGTACATGCAAATAATTTTTTCATAAACATCCCTCCCTTGTTTTCCCACATTATAATTCAGCTTCAATAAAAAGGAAAATAAAAATTTGATTCGTTTTTTTTGTGGTTTGTGGATGGAAGTGTTAATGAAACAGGTGAAAAAGAATAACGATTATATTTCATAAAAAAGAGACCATCCCTTGTTTTTGAAAAAATTAAAGGGTGGCCTATACTCGCAAGCATCTTTGAAAAACGTGTATCAGAAGACAGCCTTTTCAGCAACTTGAACATGTTCACCTTGTTGGATTGAAATCTTTCCAGTTGATACTCCGAAAGCAACCAGACCAGCTAAGATGACCGTAGAAGCAATAGCAATTGTCTTTTTCATTTTAATTCCTCCGTCATTTTTAGAATTTGATCCCTTGCGTGAATACATTTTTCAAGAAACTTAGCTGTATTTTTAATATCATCGGATTTTTTGAAGTAGCATCCCACCTCTAGTGTTAATACTGCTACATCATTCCATAACCCCATCTGCTCTAAAGTGTCAAGGGAATCCGCTAATACACTTTCATTGTACTCATCGTACAAAGTGTTAACAAGAGTAAATTTCGCCAAATATTCCTTATCTCCTTCTTTTTCTGCACGATTTACTCCTTTCTTAAACCATTCCCTTGCTTCTTCAATATGTCCAGATTTGTACAAAACGTGGGTTAGATTGTAAATGGCTTTTAGTCCATTATAAGTATTAGCATATTCATCAATTAGCAAAGCGTTTCTAAAACAGTCTTCTGCTTCAGAAAGCATATTTCTTCTTTTATAAAGGATTCCTAAATTATGATATGCCTTTCCCTCTGAGTTGGATATACCCTTTGTTTTGGAAATGTGTAATGCATGTTCGTAATGTTTGTAGGCTGCTTCATAACGGAATAAATCAAGTTTGTTTGCTCCCAGTATCATTTCGCTGCTCACTGTTCGATGGGCATAATCGTCATATTCACGAAAAACAGTTAAAGCTTTTTCTGCATATGCCAACAAGAAAAAGTGCTGATCGATATGATAATATGATATGGCTAAATGATAATAGAACTCTGCTTTTTCAATTTCATCCTCAATTTTAACAAGCTTATCTTCAGCTAGCTTATAATAATTAATTGCTTCAATATATTTCTTTTTGGACAACATATATTGACCAGAGAAAAACAAAAAGTAATATTGCAACATATCATCAGTTTTCTGCATTTCGGGACTTTTCTGAATTTTATAAAGAATTTTACCCGATGATTTGAACATATCAAATAATAACTTATGACGAGAATCTAGAAGATTATAATAAAGAAGCAGATTTTGATTTTCCTCCATATCGTCTAACATGCCATTGATTTCTTCTTTTATTTTCACTGCATTTTCGATTTCACGCTTCTTAATCATCGTATACCATTGATTAATCTTATTAGCTACTTCTTGATATGCAATTTTTGTTTTGGTCAATCCCTTTCATCCTTTCTTTTATAGTTCACGGATCTTATAATCGTCTGTATTATCGCAAAATTAGGAAGAGTTCGAAAGAGTTTTCATGTCGTTTTTCTTCATTTTCTTTATACCTTTAAACTCTCTTCCTTTTCTTTGATTAAATCAGTGCGTCGAGCTTTCCCAAGCTTAGTAAACAACAGGATGCCAATTCCGGCAAGGATCTCAATTAACCCTCCAAAAGCAATTACTTTTCCTGCGCCAAAAATCGTTGCGGCGTATCCCCCAATTAAAGCCCCTAAAGGAATCATGACATATGAAATCATGCTAATAACAGAATAAACCTGCGGTTGATCTTCATCATCGACAGACATTTGAATAATAGTGTGTTCAGGAACATTAATTGCGCTAATAGTGGCTCCTAATGCCAAGGCAGCAAGAAATAGTAAAGGTAAAAGCGAATTCATGCCCGTTATGAAAAATGCTGCACCTTCAACAATTCCAGCCGTGACAAACAACAGGCCATATCGATTTACTTTAACCTTTGCCAAAACGTAACCTAATAAAAATGCTCCACCAGCAGTTGTAACTTTTATTAAAGAATGAATGATCGGATCACCATTGAGTTCTTCAGCTATGTAGACTGCCGAAAGTGCCTCCCAAGGTGCAGAGGCTAAATTGGAGAAAACACAATAAATAGCTAATGGAAACAAAATATGGTGACTTCGGACAAGAGTAAAACCTCTTCTGAGTTTTTTCAAATATGTACCCTTTTTCTTTGATTCTTCAGCTCTCTGTTTAACGTTTTCTTTTATGGTGTATTTGATGAAAAGAATTAAACTGGCTGAAATTATATAGAGTGGGAATGTAATCAATGTTGCCTGCACTGCCCCGATTGCGACAATAACCACACCGCAAAGAGTAACCGCAGCAAGCCTAACAACATGTTCTGACGATTGCATGATTGCATTTGCTTTTTGAATGAGATCTGCTTTCACAATTTTCGGAATCAATGAAACAGATGCAGGATTGTAGGATGCCCCTGTTGCGGAATGAACAAGCATAAGCAATATGATAAACCATAGAGGTGAAAAGCCGTTAAAGTAGCATATTGGAATGACAAGCATAAGTGTTGCTCTTGTTAAATCAGCGAAGAACATCCAGAATTTTAATGAATTTGTTTTCATTAGAGGAGTTATAATTGGCCCCAACAGGGCTTGAGGAAGAAATGAAACCGCCAAAAGTAAAGCTGTGCCAATCGCTCCCTTCCCTTCATAAATCAAGAACCACAGAATTGTATTGACAGCAAAGCAATCTGCGGTTATCTTCACCAATTTAGAGCAAAAAAGAAAGGTGAAGTTTTTTTGCCATACGGTATTACCACCATCCATTTTTCAAAAATCCCCCTTACAAAAATCCCTCTTTTTTACAATGTTTATTTTATAAGCATATCCTATTTTTGGCTAATGGGTCAACGTGAAGCAGGAATTGTTTAAGAAAAATTCAAGTTAAATGGACAATGATGTTTATAATTCTTTCAAACTCTTTCAATATATTCTTCATGTGCAATTTCAACGCAGCCTTCCAATATTTTGCCGCTTCCTTCTTTATCCCCCTTCTTTAGTTCTTATATTATAAAGAGCTTCTTTGTCTCTTATCCTCATAATATTCAACAAGTTCTATGTCTTTATTTGATGCAGCTTACTTTATCTTTCTATTGCATGAATACACAGATCAATAATGACTTTTCATGAATGGCATTTTCAAGTTCCTTCGAAATAATAGGTTTCATACTTCCAACACCTTAAAAGCGAATGTAAGTTCCTTATTCATTATACATTTTTAACCAATTCCTAAACAAAAAAGCCCTCATTATGAAGGACTTTTTGCTAATTGCGTTTATTTATCTTTTCTGAGAACATAACGTCCACGGTATGTCTTTTCCACTTCAGGATGATACTTCAATAATCCTTGCATAAATGTCGTCATATTACGAATCGACATCCCTGTTTCCTTTTCAATTTCTTTTTGAATCTCAGATCCCCGTATTTCACCTTTGCGATCCCTTAAAATCTTTAAAGCTACCTCACGATGTTTGTGAGATTTTGTCCCGAGCCTTGGTTTTCTTCTAGGGTTTAAGGATGACACAATTAGCGGATTTGTTTTTCTCAAATGACTTTACCGTTTCATTGGCTAATTCTAATAAGGATTTTTTATGGATCATGTTTGCATCGGTTGCTTCGTCTGGATTGTTTTGATTATCTAATTCGCGCAGCTTAGAATAAATTTCATTGCGTTCTTCCCGAAGTTGACGTAGCAAATTAATCTCAGCATCATTGAGTTGCTCACACCTTAAACGTAATGCTTCCCTTTCGGTAAACATAATCCCATCTCCTAAAAACCATTATTTAATTTAAGGGACTTTTATAATTTTAACAATTGATTTTTAATTTTTTCCAAATAAAAAATCCCTTAAAGAAAAACCTCACCCTTAATAAGGATGAGGCTGTTTTGATCACTCTTCATCTTCTTCCCAAATTTCTTTTTTCTCTTTAGGTTTATCATAAAAATATTCAATGAAACTGCTGGCTACAACATTTTCATATCCATATTCTCGATCCCATATAAATACTGGACATTCCCCATTCTCCATCTTGTTTGTATCTAAACAATAAGCAAAGAAGTCAATATCTTCAATAACTACTAGCCCATCTGTAAGGTTATAATGTTCTCTATATTCATTTGTGAATTCAACTACAGATGCTCCACCAAAATCATAACCAAGTATATCTACTCCATATACTCCATCTGATCCAAAGTTCTTCAAGAACCTTTCGGGTAGCTTTACATTTAGACTTTCTTGAATTTCATTCATTTTTTCGATACTAATTCCACCTGTAAAGTTGTCGGAATTCGCATTTTTTATGAATTTTTTCACCTTTAAATAATTCATTTTTACGTATCCTCTGCTAGGGAAAATTTCATCTCTGGTGTCACTCCCATTTTTCGTTAGGCTAAATCAATATAATATTTGTCGTCATCCATAATTCTAATTAGAAACTCTTCCAATGAATCTGCTATCTTTATATCATCATAATAAATTGGATTATTTTGCTCTTCACTTAATTCAATTAATAATAACGCACTTTCATTCGCCTCAAAAAATATTAATTTATCTTCTTCAAGATCCTCGTAAACTTCGATGTCAGGATAATATTCAAAATCATTAGTTTTCAATCTAGCGTCTCGTATTGAAGATGGCCCCATAATCCGATTGATGTTATATTCTGATCTTTTTAGAAAACCATATCCTACTTCCAATAGAAACTTCCGTAATTCAAAAGGCATCTTTAACCCCAATGTTTCTTCTACCTCTTGTATTTCATCCTCACTTACCGGATAAAATTGATTTTCTTGATAATCTTTAATAAAATCGTATTTCATTTTATTTACTTACCCCCTTTAAATAATTTATTCGCAGGTGATCCTGTACCATGGATACCAGATTGATGTTCATTTGGAAAATTAGCAGGGTGTATATTCCACCACTCATGTGCTATTTTCACTTATATGATGTGCATCATACTTATCACCTTTTCTTCTAACTGACTCTCCTGTCTTCTCCGAAATAAGGATTGTGTATTTGAATAATAAAAACCTTGATTAGCAACTGCCTTTCAAGGTTTTTGGAACATCAACCACATGTCCTGGTGACTTATCAAGTAAAATATCCGGAATATTTGGGTTGCTTTTTTTCAACTTAAACTTTTGAATCTTTGTTAATTCAGGGTCAAATGAAATGTTCTGAGATTTAAACTGCAAATTTATAAGCTTATTATAAGTTTGGACTAAAAAATCCTTCCATTCTTCTAAAGTAGATTTTGAAACATCATCTGGATTTTCCAGCATACGATAACCATCTGCATAATGGAACATTAATAATCCCGTTCCAAAATCACAATTCTCATTTTCAAGAATTGCTTTTGGACATCAAAGCCGCTATTCCAATTATAATTAGCTGCAAAAACATGGAGCAACAAAGGGTCATCAATGTTTCTTACCTGACTTATTGTGCTGTCTTTTTCTGTATTATAAAGCAATTCTTCGAGGAAATTAATATTTTTCTTATCCATTACATTATTACCTCCTAACACACATAGTATATAACTTTGTTGGACATGGTTTAGATCTGATCAATCTCATCCACAGCCCAAAAGAAAAAGCTCTCTTTCCAGAGAGCCTTTGTACCCCATTAAAATTTCTTTCAGAATAATATATAGTTTATGACCAACATCTTTCGGACAAACCACCGAAACACTTATCTAATTTATGGGAGGTGTATTTTAAATATCAGCAAGGAATTTTTTTCTCAAAGACTCAATCATATCAATTTCACCATTATAATCTACGTTATTAACATAGGATTCATTCATTTTTTCAAAAAAATAGTCCGCCCCTTCAATTAAAGCAAGAAGGAAGTCTCTTTTAGGTACGGCAGCTTTAACTTGAGTAGGAGCATCTAATTCAAAAAGTAATAAATCATTAGCTAATGATCGCATACTTAAACGTAACGGCTGATCTGGAAAGTAAGTTTCACCATATCCTGTGTTCAAAACATTCTCGATTACATTTAATAAATATGCCCACAAATCATCAACTAAATCCCATGTGGTTACATCCATCAAAATTTGATCATTAAATTTTATTATTATTGCGCCTTCAAGATAGTCAAAATCCAATATATGTTCAATACTTTTTAAATCATTCATGTTATTAATATCTACAAAATAATCATTTTGCTTTGATTTCAATATCGATAAATCAGTAATTGTTTTATCTGGTCTACGAATTAATGTATTAATATAAAACAAAATTTTCACCTACTCTACTGGATAGAATTGACCTATTCGTCCTTTTTTAAAACCAACTACATATTTTACTCCGTTATACGTTCCTGTTATTTGCTGCTTACCTGTTGTTCCCCTAAAGTCTTTTTCAGTCAAAACCCCTCGGTTTTGTTTTAAAATAGATTCTATCGCATTAGCTATGTCTTCTATAGACAAATCCTTCTTGAAAAAAGACTGTGTCGTTTTAACTGATCCGTCCCAATATTCAGGATGATGTCTTTCCAAAATATGCTTCATCCCTTTTTTATCTAGTAAGAACCGTTGATTTCCAAATGTCATTTTTCTGCTTTTGAAATTAGACAAGGCATTAACGACTTTTTCGGAAGTAGCTTTATTTATTCTGATATCGCCTTTCTCAACATCAGCAAGTTCCTTTATACGCCGAATAAGGGTGTCTTTAAAGTTTTCACCATCAATAGCATTATAAGGTACTTTCCCCCCACCAGCCAACTGAACTTGTGGCTCAAAAGGATTGTGTATATGAATCCCTTTTACTTTGGAAGCGACCCTTTGCATCGTTTTTTGGAAAGACGCTACGCTTTTTTCCACAGCTTCTTTCGAAACCTTAATCGTTTTGCTCACTGCTTTTTTAGAAGCTGCCTTTACTTTAGATCCAGCTTTCCCGATTTTCCCGGCTTTCGATACTTTGCTTAATTTGTCTGTTCCTTTTGTGCCTACTATCGATGTTCCCACCGTTGTAAGGGCATATCCGAACCAATGGCTTCTACTGTAGGAATCACCATTGATCACATCTCGTTCAAAGGATTCTTCAATATCCTTTTTTATAATGTTAAAGGTATCTACGGGGTGAATGATCGCATTGCCGATGCCCTCAAGTGTTTCCATAGGATGGGTTACAGCATCCCATAAACCAACGCCCGTATCGACGAGATTATCTTTTACTCCGTCAACAAATCCAATCGGATCGGACTCTACGTACTTCTTTTTCTCCAGCAGCCATAAATATAGCTTCTGATCTGAATCTAGATTTTCATACCCAATCTCTTTAGCAATCTTAATGTATTCCTCTGAATTGGATGCGTTTTCGAGCTTTTTCTTTAACTTGTACATTTTAACATCATGTTCGCTAACTTCACTAATCTCTTTTTCAAGCTTTGATCTCTTATCAAGCTTATCCAACATGACTCCCATCGCTGCCTCTTGATTCCCGCTCAAAGCATCCAACTCATCCGGTTTTAAAATCGATCCTTTTTGATAGGTGGCAATTTCAATTTTAGGCCCCGTATACATTTTTTCAAGTCTTTTTATGTATTGTTGCATCGTCTCAAGATCGTTTTCAGCCGTTTTGAGGGCGTTTGTCTGCTCCCTGTCAAACGTATGCAGCTTTTCAATCGTCTGATTGATGTTAGTCAATGCTTTTCTATTTTGTTCGTGAAAGTCGTTGTCGTTCAAATCTGGAAGATCGACAATATGTCTGACTTTTGCAATCGCGGCGTTGGCTTTGGAAACCAAATGTTTTGTTGTTCGATCAGCCGCGTTTAAACCTTGTTCCAGATCGTGTTCGAGAAAGGTCTGCGATATATATCCGTTGTGATTCGGTTCAAGGGAATTCAGTGCATTTTTAATTTTTTTCAGTGCTGATTCATATTCGTCAATGAAAGTTTCATAGAACTGAAGAAACGGAGTGTGGCATTCTTCGTAGAAAGCACGAATCGCGTCTCCGCCTTTTCCTTTTAAGGCATCGTCAAGGGATGTGATGGCTTCAACGCTTTTTTTGACTTTAGCCATTTCATCCGATTGCTTTTTTAACTGTTCCAGCGTATGGTCAATTGCTTTGTGCAACGCCTGAACGTCCAAAGTTTTCATGACATTCTCCTCTAATACTAAAGTTACAATCAGTATAGAGTTTACCACTTTATAGAAGATAATTGGCGAATAAACCCTGGACATCCACAAAAATGAATCTAATGGATCAGGCCTAAAAATCCAAATTCTTTTAGAGTTAAAAAGAAAGGCAGTCAATTTCTGACTGTCTTCTTGCCAATACAGATAGGATCGTTCCATGAGTCTTTCAGCAAAAATTCAACATGACTATCCAGCAATAAACACCTGATATTTTTCAGTTGTCTAAAACACCTCTTATTGATATTGCTGGATATAAACTTTCCCGAACCGGCGGGCCCCGTTTTCCTTTTTATAAAAGCCGATACAATAAAAAATCGGAAAGTTTGTCAGCTCAATTGATTCCCCCTCAGATATCCCCTAACATATCTGAAATGCCGCGCCCATTCGTATCAGGCACTGCTAAACCTACAATTAGAAACCGAATTGACCAGGTGAAAACATAATTTGCATAGAAAAACGCTCGGATCTAAAAAATCTGAGCGTTCTTTATTATCTTTTCGTGTCTTCATCACTTCGGTATTCTAAAATATCTCCGGGTTGACACTCTAAAGCCTTACAAATCGCCTCTAAAGTTGATAATCGAATTGCCTTAGCCTTTCCATTTTTCAATATGGAAAGGTTCGCCATCGTTATTCCGACCCTCTCCGAAAGTTCTGTGACGCTCATTTTCCTTTTGGCCAGCATTACATCAATATTGATTATAATTGCCATAATATTCACCTCAGACCGTTAAATCATTTTCTGATTTTATATCTATAGCATCTTTTAAAAGCACTTGAAGGACGGCAGCAAAGACCGCAATCACCATTGATGCAAAAATCATGACCATTCCGATTAGTATGATACCGGGGGCATCGTCCAGCTCTGCCAAGAGATAAACAAATGGCATAATTACCACATACAAACCACTGAATGTCATTGCACAGAATTTGATATTCTTTAGAGCTTTAACAGACAATTCAGAGAAAGCTTGGTTCCTGTCAATATAGCTTAAGAGTTTAAAAGCCTGATACAACGCAACGAAAAACGGGATCACTGAAACATACATACCGATTAAAATAGGATAAAGGATATGAGTATAATCTGGATTTACTGGATGTTTAACTAGCCAAGGCAACCCAAGGATACACAAAGCAAGAACTGGAGTTCCAATTAGAAAAACAGCTAATTTTAAAAACAACGTCGTTCCCTTTTTCATAAAAAGCACCTCACTTGATGATTGTTATTTTGATTTTAATGCACATTTTATCGTTTTGCAATAAATTTTTATCTTTTTCTATTATTTTTTTATTGTTAGGTAAAAAATCTTTTGATTTTAGAAAAAGCATCTCTCAATATAAAGAAATGCATCTGGTGTAAATTGCATTCAAGGAAGCTTTTGACGATCAAAAATAAACGTTCACAAATCCTTAACATAAAATTCCTTGGACAAATTTAACAATGCATGTAATAATACAGTTGTATTAAAAAAATAAAAGGAGTGTTTTAAAATGAAAAAAGTTTTAACTGTTTCTGCCTTGTCGCTTGCTTTACTTGTTTCAGCAGCTCCTGCTTTCGCTGCCAGTCCTAATAATTCAACTATTCCCCCAACACAAACAGAAGTTTCTACACAAGCAATAAAAGATTCTTTCACACAAGATTTTCTTCACAGATGGGATATCCCAAACACAACCGTTAAGGGCGGTGTTACTTATTACCTTAAATCAGTAAAGATTGTCGAAGGATTCTATCGTGCGACTTATGAAGGATGGATTAATTAAAAGAAGAGGGCTCCCCTTCTTCTTTATTTTCAAAACCTTAATTCCCCATCAGTCCTTCCTATTCGAGCGAATAACTCGATGTTTCATTACCAGTTATTACTTCTAAGCCTATTCCAACGCATACAACATGGCTTTAAACTTGCTGTTATCATAAGGACCATTATTTTATTTTTCATAACCAAAACAAACTCACGTTCGGTTTTAATGTATGCAAAATCCCCTAATCTAAAGTTTCTGACTACCCCCATTTATTTCACCCTCGATAAACGCTGTGGTCCGAAATGGCCATTGGTGGTCAGTTTCTCTGACAGCTTCGGCGAATGTTTCGATTCCGGTATCCCATAAACCATGGCGCTCTATAATCTCTGAAAATTCCTTAACGTCATGCTCACGGCAGCTGGCTGGATCAGTAACAGCACCGTACAAAGTCACCCATTTACTTTGATCTTTCGGGTCCGGTCATGTCTCCATTAAAACCGATACTTTTTTCCAAAAGTAATTTTTCTACTATGCATGACTATTATTTCATCTTGAAATATTGAAAATGCCCACAAATCAAAAACCCCCTGACACCACTGGTGCCAAGGGGTTTTAAAATTAATACTGAGACATATACTGCTCGCGCTCCCAAGGATGGACTTGTGTGCGGAACATAATTTCGAATTGAAATAGACTATGTATAGCACTGAAAATCCTTATAAACAAAGGCTTTTTCAGTGCTTTGTTATTTTAAATCTGAAATAAATTCTGTATGATTCTCAATATTTTTTGGTCAAATTTTGGTCGTGATTTTGGTAAAAAAAATTATTATTTCAACAACCATCTTTCCATTCTTCCGTCTCTATTTTCTCCGGCGTATAATTTACCTTCCTTAATCCCAACTACACATTCATCAGTAAGTAATCTTAATTTATTTTCTCGATCTTTATAAACTAATTTTTTTGCTTTTAAACCAGCTAAAAATTTAAACTCATCTAAATTATATCGTTGGAGTAAGTCATGAAATATCTCACTATTAGTATTCATTGATTTTCCATTGCATAGCCAAACCATAAGTAAATGTTCTGCTTCACTTAGTTCTTCAGGTTCCCAATCTTTAAACACAGTCCCATCTGCCTCAAAGTCATCCGGTAATTCTTCTATATATTCAAACTCCCATCCAATTTTTCCATCTCGTGATTTCGGTCTACCTCTTAAAAATCTAACATGACCTTCAATTTTAAGATCTTCCCCAAATATATCAGAAGAGATACCATGTAGCTTAATTTTGTCCATAATATCTCTAATAAATGGAATAATGGATTGAAATTAGAACTAGTATAGAAATCCCAAAATCCATTCTTATCTACATGAGGTTGATAAGGAATACCATTAATCTTAATCAAAGAACTGTTCCGAGTAAAAATTAAATTAGGGACGTTTCCGGGTCCAAATCCTTTAATTGGATGATTAATATCTGAGCTTATATTTTCTTTAAGGTATCTTACAAAACCTTTTCTTAGGCTTTTCATATCTTTGTATCCATAAAACCCAAAAACTATTCTTAAAGGACTCATAGCTTCCAATAAAAGATTATGATACATCATTTCTGTAACAAGGTCATAATTAGATATTTCACTATGATCTGGAATATCGATTCCTACTGCACTACGAAATGCATCTCTAAATAATTTAAACTCACCTCGATTCATATCTCTAGGATCCAACATACTCTCTATTTTCACCATTTTCTTATAAGCGTCAGTTAAATCTCCCTTATTTAAATTTTTCTTTACTTCAATAACAGCAATTACTTGTGATATATCATAAATCCATTTATCCGTACTAGGTATCTGCTTACCTTCACCCTCTACAATCATACAATCTATTTGCGGGCTTATTTCTTTATTTTTATTTATAATTTGTCCAGATACTACTCTCAAATCAAATTCTTCAAAAATGGACTTATTCAGTAATTTTTGTGCGATTCCTTCATACATATCCCCAACAATCGTAGGATGTTTTAAATCCACTACCTCTTTTTCAAATTTCTTAATTGCTTCTTCTTCTTTTCTTTTTATTTCTAACAACATCTCTGCAACGGTATTAATCATTATTGTTCCCCCTTCTTAATACAGAGTTGCACTATTAATAAAATTAAAAACTTCACATCACTAAGGATTGTGTTTACTTTTGTCTGTGCAATTAGGATTGTATCTTATTGAAAAATGGAATGGAAGTTTTTTCGCAATTTAAAAGTCTGGATATATTTGATCAAATAATTACTTTATGTTTTTAATCCATTAATTCCGCCGCTTATAAAAAATGAGAAATAATAACCCGAGCCAAAAGACTTATTTTCAAGGTTTCACAGGATTTATTCCCCAATTGGTTTCCGTAAAGTGGTAAACTCTATACTGATTGTAACCAAAAGAATTAGAGGAGAATGCCATGAAGACTCTGGATGTTCAGGCGTTGCACCATGCAATTGATCAAACGCTGGAACAATTAAAACACCAATCAGACGAGTTCGCCAAAGTCAAAAAAGCCATTGAGGGCATCACATCACTTGATGATGCTTTAAAAGGAAAAGGCGGCGACGCGATCCGCGCCTTTTACGAGGAATGTCACACCCCTTTTCTACAGTTCTATGATACCTTTATAGAGGAATACCGTTCCACGCTGAAGAAAATGAAAAGCGCGTTGAATTCCCTGGAACCAAACCATAACGGATTTATTTCACAGTCCTTTCTCGAACACGAGTTGGAGAATGGCTTAAATGCTGCTGATCGAACAACAAAACATTTAGTTTCTAAGACCAACGCCACGATCGCAAAAGTCAGCCATATCGTCGACTTACCGGATTTGAATGACAGCGGTTTTCATGAACAAAATCAGAAAGCGTTAAAGGAAATCAGCACGACTCTTGAAAAGCTGCATGCGTTTGACCGCGAGCAAACCAACGCCCTCAAAACGGCTGAAAACGATCTTGAGACGATGCAAAAATACATCGCCAGACTTGAAAAAATGTATACGGGGCCTAAAATTGAGATTACCACCTATCAAAAAGGATCGATTTTAAAGTCAGATGAAGAACTGATGTTTAATAAGCAGGTTACCGGAATGAATGGCGATATAGATAACGTTGAACCTTCACCAATGGAAATCATGCTGAAAAAACTGGCTGAGCAAGAAGAGACTGAAGTTGATACGGTCGCTAAAGCAGACCATTCAAAAAAAATAGACACAGGTATTCGCGTCATCAATGGTAAATTGTATAATATTAAAGGATATAAAAAGATCGGCTCTGTGGACGTCACCGATGAAATCGGAACCGGTAAAAACTTCACAGGCGGAAAATACACTCTTTATTCTAACGGCCAAGTTGTACGTGAATACATATCCGGCGGAGAAGTAAGGTACGAGGTTGTCCGTTGGATTTCGAAAAATAAAGAGAAAAACATCATGGATACCATAAGGGACAACACCAGAGAGATGGTAAGCTCGACTGGTGTAATTGGAGAACTTTTCATTGTCAAAGATGCTTATAGAGCCATTTTTGGTATCGACCCCGATACAGGAAAAGATATTTCCACTGGGGATCGAGTCATTGACGGTGTCAGTGTGATACCCGCCGGGAAATTAGCCAAAGTCGGAAAATATGTTTTTAAAATGATTAAAGGGGAGAAGGCAGCTAAGAAAGTTTCAAAGGTTGAGAAAGCTTCTAAGGCAGAAAAAAGCGTGAAAAAAGCCGGGAATGTTAAAAAACAAACTGTAACATCAAATAAAGGAAAAAACATTGATATTACACCTTCTCCAAATCATACAACAACTACCTCTATACCACATCCAGGTAAAGGGGTTCCTAACTCATCTGTTGATGTTGTAGATAAAAAAACAGGTGAAGTAAAAACTAGGAGGTACTATGATTCTGAAGGGCGAGCTGTTCGAGATGTTGATTTTACGAATCATGGGAATCCGAAACAACATCCAGAATGGCCACACGAGCACGTATTTGAATGGAATGATGATGGTAAATTTAAACGTATACCATAAAAAAGGAGAGTTTAAATAATGAATATTGAAGAGTTTAAAGAAAGAATTGAAATGGGTGAAGAATTTCAGTTCTACTATTTGGATGAGAGCTATTGGATAAGTCAAAACGAAGAAGGTCTGTACTTAACAAGAGAAAGGGATAGCAATTCACAATCTTTCAAAACAACAGATGAGCTTTTTGAAAAAGGAACAATAGATAATAAGAAAATTAAAGAGATTTGGGATGAAATTGATATTTAATAAGGATGATTTAAAATGAGCAGGCATAGCGCCTGCCCTTTTTATTTTAATAAAGATTCTAGTTTAGCTTTCGTTTTCGGCCCATAAATGCCGTCAGCAGACAGTCCGTGCATCAGCTGGAACCG
>NZ_LECW02000002.1 GCF_001042475.2 Bacillus glycinifermentans | reverse complement strand
GGCCCGCAATCGGCAAGAGACTCAGAAGGCCCGTTAATATATTCACCGTAAAATGCAGCTAAATCGTTGTCGTAAACAACCTTAAATTTTCTCCCCCAACCGTCTTTTCGGATGTCTCCCTCCCAAATCTCCCGGCCAGTTTCGTCCTTCAATCCGGTGTATTCACATCGACCAACCAATTCACAGTCTATAAATCTTGGTGAATCAAAGTCATAAGCAACCTCTAAACCTGTTTCTAAGTCATTTAAACTGAGAAATCTATCGAAAATCTTCTCGGTCGCCCGATCTCTTAACACATATCGAAACTTAATCTCTCTCATCCGTTCTACCTCCCATCATTTCACCCTTTGAAGTCTATTCACATCATCAATATTCATTTGATAGTCAGCCTCTCGGACGGCAGCAGCAAATGATTCAATCCCTTTTTCCCAAAGGCCATGACGCTCAATGATTTCTGAAAACTCTTCAACATCATGCTCGCGGATCCCCCAACTGTCAGGATCTTCTGTGGGCCCGTACATAGTAACCCATTTGCTTGAATCATTCGGATCCGGTTCCTCCCATTCCGCGCGGGTAAAATGACAAAGCTCATGATCGACCAGGGCGGCGCGCTGCTCTTGGTTCATCGTCTTCCAGGCTTCTTTATTGATGAATACAAAAAGCATGTAATCAGTCATATGGCGCTCAAAGGCCGTGCATTTTTTCGCCTTCCCAGCCCATTTACTGTTACCTTCCCGAATGTAAAAACCGATGTGTTCCTTTGCATCTTTTAAATGTGGGTGATGCTTATCGATTAAACTTTCGGCAAGCTGCCGCACCTCTTGTGATTCTTCAAAACCCACAAATGCCATGGGTCATTTTCCCCTCTCAATTAATTTCTTTTTGAATATTTCGTCTAATTCAGTTAATGAAAGCTCATACAGCTGCCGACCGTCAGGTGTTTTAAAATACCCCATTTTAAGCAGCCGCGCTTTAAGCTCGTCCTTTTTCCTTTCACAATAAAGGGCCTTCATTAATTCATTCACACAAGGCCCCCCTTTAACAGCTCCCGGGCCATATAATGAAAATGGTGATAGATATAGTTTCCGGTCGCGCTCGGATTAATAAAAACGGTTGAGAAATTGTAACGGACTTCAAACGTTTTTAAGCTGCCAAGCAGAGACTGCGGCTTATATTGTGAGCGATATTTTCCGTTCAATATTTTTTGGTAGCCTTCCAGATCCTCCACAAGAAGAGTGAAGGGGTGTTTGGCTGCACGGATCAATTCATTTTCAAACCGAGAACGGTCCTTAATGGATTGAACCAGCTCATCAACTCCATTTTTCCGTTCGATAGCAGCGTTCAAATACATGTCCCGGCTAATCCCGTATTCCTCGTTTTTCGGGATCATGGCGGAATAGTCGCCCGTCTTCATCCCTTTGAATTTGATGGATACGTTCTTTTTGCGGAGATAGTCAAGAACATGCTGGTTCTTCTGCTCCCTCGTATCCACAATAATGATCATGCTGTCGAGAATATTTTTCATTTCAGTATCCGAATAGTTGTAATGAATAATCGTCATGCTTTCTTCCCCTTAAAGTACGACATGGCACTTTCATAGATTTCTAAAGAGAGTTTGTCCGTTTCTTCATCCTCAAAATTCGAAACGGAGCTGTTCAGATCTCTCCAGCCGTTCTCCCAAAATAGAACAAGCAACCGCGCGGCTTTGGTTGCCGCATCCCAATCATGATTGAACCAGTCGTCTATTTTTGGATTCATTTCTTGATCTATGCCCATAAAATAATTGATGATTTTATCAATAGTTTGTTTGATTTTATGATCCTGCATTGAGTATTCACCTTTTAAGTACTGGATGATCCGTTTTTTATGTGACTGAACAAATTCCACAAGTTCTGGATAGACGTTCTCCGGATGCTCGATATAAAGATCATCCCCGTCCAGAACTAAAGGTGATCCCAAAAAGGCAAGGTCATCACAAATTTGTTTTGGGTGCAAAATTATCACCTCTTTTTATAAAGAAGGGTTAATTTTTTTATTAACCTAATTCATTCATTAACCGTTAAAAACGTTGATATATAAGGATTTTCAAAAAAAGTGGTTAATGAGTTAACGAATTAATAGCGAAAACTATTTAACTCCTTATATACATATATATATATTATTTTTTTATTTATTTTTTCATGAGAATGGAACATAGATATTTAATTAACTCATTAACCCATAACCCTAAAACTCATATTTACCAATGTTCACAAATCCCTTGATACATAAGGGGTTAAAGCTTCTTTCGAGTAGATGTTTTATTCTCTTCAGATTGGTTAACTAAATTAACCCCCTCTGCTTTTTCCTTAACCCCTGAGAACAAGTTCGGTCCAGCATACTGATTTAAAGTAAGCCCATGAAAATAAACTTTATTTTTCGCTCCATTTTCTTTTTTATATCCTCTTATTTCTAGTTGGCGATAAAAGGAACGATTTTTTAAGTCTATTTCATCGTTCTGGAAGCACCATTTTTTATAGTTTTCGTAAAGGGTTTTTGCTTCGATTTTGGCATCCTCATGTATCGTGCAGTTTTCATTTATGAAAGGTCCCAAAATATCCATATCTTCACGGTATCCTTGCGTAGCATTTTTAATTGCTTTAGGATCTTTTAATCCTTCCTTCTGCCACTTCAAGCAACCCTCCACAGCCCAGCGGAGGATCCCAGGCATTTCACTTTTTAATTTTTCAGGTAGATCCGGATCGGTTTTTTCTTCCGGAATGGTTACCGTAAAAGGAATCAATTTAATCCTGCGCCATATCCCATTGTCGCCGCCTTTGATAATCGGTTTATGATTTGTTGTGAAAAAAACTTTAAACTCCGGTGTAAATTCAAAGTACTCTTGGCGGAGAAAACGGGCGGACATCTTCTCTCCCCCAGTTATTTGCTTAACTAGTGCCTCTGACAGCTGTTGCCCCTCTTCACTCTCGACAGCCGACACAAAGCGAGCGCCATCCAGACGGGCAACATCATTGTTAATCCCCGAATCGTTTTTCTTTTTCAGGAAAGTATCACTGTTCGTCTGACGGGCATAATCTCCAAGGATATCCTGAATCACATTAATAAAAGTCGATTTACCATTCCGACCGTTCCCGAAAAGGAAGAACATAATTTGTTCCTTTGTAACACCTGTTAATGAATATCCAATTGCCTTCTGAAGATATTCTATTAATTCATGGTCAGGATCACCGACCGGAGTAAGAAAAATACTCTCAAGAAAAGCAATCCAGTTTGGACAATCCGCATCTTTTTCGTAAGGGATGGGTGACATCTTTGTTAGCAGCAAGTCTCGATCATGTGGTCTCAACTCACCTGTTTTCAGATCAATCACACCGTTATCGCAATTGAAAAGAAATTTAAAGCTATCAAAATCTTTTTTCTTAACTGATACCATTGGTCTCACATCCAGTATGCTATTTATTCGGATAGAACGTCTTTCACATTTCTTCGCCCAATCGTTGAGCTGCTTTTTTCGGATTTTGTCTTCTGTGGCCTCGGCCTCGCCGTACAATGCCCGCAACGTCTTAGCGGTAATGGCTTCAATTTTTCGTTTACTGTCCTCTTCCCATCGCTTTCCGTCCCAAATCAGCCAGTCAAGCTCGTTACAGTATCGGATATTCTTTCCGTGGTAGTAGACAATTCGTTCCGCGTTGCCTAGCTCCGTTAAATGAAAGACCGGCGTGGTGTCAATGATCTCTTCTGTATCCTCAACTTGAGAATTTTCGGGATGGGAAATATATATTTCATACGGCTGTTCCTGCTGCTCTTCCAGTAAATCAGAAATTGTCGTATGAGTAGAATAAACGGCAGCGGCAATGGTCATGTCTCCATATGTAGCGCCGTCAGATGAGTGCTGTCGATCCCATTTCTCCCGAAACAACCCTGACTCCCGAAACATCGAATCCATTTTTGCGGGATCCTTATCCGTCCAGAATGCCAAGTGATTACACAAAGCCATATCTGTGGCAGAGTGATCATCGTTTATCAGATGACCGTTAAACAGATCCTGAATGCTCTTCCCGTTCTTGCTGTTGAACATCCTTTCCCATATCTCCTTATTGGAGAGATTGCTCATATCACGGGATGAAGCAGCAGGAGGATTGGAAGGTTTCGATTCTTCTTTTTTGTCCTTCAAATATTTTTCGAACAGCTCTTTGAGCTCGTCCGTTCGTTCTTCAACGGCCCCGATCCCGAGACTATTACCGGTAAAGGTAAAGTAGCGGCCATGACGGTATACTTCCAGCCCAAGTTCCGGATTTTTTCTCCCTGTACCCGGCCCGCGCAATGGGATCTTACCTTTTGTGATGATGTGGACCCCTTTGCCGCTCGGTGAATATTCGGTGTAGCTTCCAATAGCCTGAACGATTTCCTCAGCGAACGGGGACAAGACACCGTCCTCCACACAGTGATCTATGTCTATGCCGATAAACGGATCATCTTTTGAAAACATGAAGCCGATCCCGTCATAATCTCGATCGTTATAAAATTTCAAAACGGTCGGAAATGTCGACCAGGTTCTTTTATTACTGGATTGAGCCATGCTGCCGTCAATCTGGTACGGCACTTTTGTTTTCTTACCGTCACGTTCTTCGGAACGCCATAAAATCCACTGAGGGGCGCTTTTTAGCTCTTGCGGTATGTTCTTAAATTCGTACATGTGATAACTCCCCTTTAAAAACGAGGGAGCTATACACTCCCTCAAATGTGTTTTTTATGATCAAAACGGTACATCATCGTCACTGATATTAATTGGTTCGGTTTCCGGTGCTGGCGCTTCTGACGGCTTAAACGCTTTGACTTCCGGATATTTCTTGCCGTTATGCTCTCTTTCCCCGACAAGCAGGCGAACCGGTTTATTCAGAAACGCCTTGGCCCATTCGATATGATCCTTAAATTGCATTCCGTTTGGAAAACCCGCGGCCTTTGATGCTTGGTGAAATCTCCACATTGCATTTTCCGTAACGGTGAAATTGTCGTATAGAATTTTCTGGCCCTGGCATGGCTGTTCAACATCAGAACGAATTTCATAATCTACGACAAGGCGCTCATTTCCGGATGCAGCCGTTTTGGCTTCAAAGTTGATAACTGTCGCTTCGTATTCTCCTGGTTTAATAGGTTCAAAAGCTTCACCTTTGCTGTGGTCTACTGTAAACATTAATTTTCCTCCTTAGTCTTTAAAGCTTGTAATCTATCAAGTGCGGCGGATGCCAGCTTAATAGTCCATTGATCAAGTTTTTTATTTGCTTTAATCTGAAATTCTTCAACCATCTGCGCGGCTGCTTCGTTGCCGGAAACGATCGCTTTAATTTCCTCAATCAAACGGAGCCGCTCAGCTTCTTCCTCTGCCTTCACGTCAATGCCGAGCTCAAGCCATTGGTAAAGCTTGCGGCCGACTTCTGGATTGAGTTTAAAAGAAGAGCCTTCAAACATGCGGGTATTGTCTTTGGATGTTTCCGCCATATGATCGATACTGATATTGAAATTGAGCATGAACTCGTATTCCATTTCGTCTTTCTGTACCGGTTTGGTCCCGACTTTGCGCGGTGCCATCTTTCCGTTTTCATCCGGTTCAACCACATACTCCGTTTTTGTTCTCAATGTCGCCAAGATGTGGACATCGTTTTGCGTTAAGGTCTTAATCAATTTGGTTGTTTCAGGCGCAAGCTTGCCCCAATTTTGAAATGAGTTGCCTGACATGCTCCCGTGTTTTTCTACTATCCCGCCTTCCCCTTGCCAGTTGTGGGAAAGCGAATCAATTACGACCACCTCGGCCCCAGCGTTTTTGATAGCCTCCACAGCCATTTGATAACGTTCTGTGGTGTAAGGCGGCGTAAAATCAATATGTTTAAAACTACCGATCCGCACGTCATCAAATTGCAGGTTTGCATACAGTTTGGCGCGGCGGTGCTCAGTATCCACAACACCAATCTTTGACCAGACTTCCTCATCGCTTGCTTCTGGGTATGCTTCCCGCATCATTCCGTAAGCAACAAGCAGGGCGCCGGCAGTCTTTCCGGATCCACTAGGCCCGATAAAGCCGACAATTGCCTTTTCCTTTTCACGCTGTGCGTTTGTGACTTGAAACATCTATTACACCTCCACTTTGAAGCTTGTGGAGGCAGGTTCTATTTCTACCCCCGGAACAGCTTGTCCATTTTCATCAACGACAACCTTTTTGCCGCCCACCTCTTTGATGGACAGAGATTTTTTAAGGTCGCCCCATTTGACATCTTCTTTGATAAATTCAGTGAGACCGGCCTCTTTCACATGCTTGAGAAGCTGATCCTTATCGGCTGGCTTAGGCTGTTCTTTAATTGCCCGGCTTTTTGACTTGCCGTAAGGAGTGGAAAGTGTTTTTGCTTTTGGATCCTGATCGAGCTGCTTTGAGTGATAAACGCTGACTAGGTTTTCAAAGAACTCCAGATTGTCCGCGACAGGTTTTAGCTCCTGCTCTTCCCATTCATCGATACGCTGCCTTTCCGTTGCCGCCAGGGCCTTGATTTCTTTTTCCTGTGTCTTTAAAACAGCTATTTTCCGAAACGCCCAATTTAAGCTATTCATGTCAGTGATCTCAAACTGTGGACTTCCCTCCTGCGGCATACTGCTATTTGAAATTTCGTTTAATTCGAATGCCTGTAAAGGATTCATATATATGGCCCTCCTGTTATTGATTTTGTTAAGAGTTCCATTTAGAATGGAATTAATTGCTCATCATTGTTTTGAGTCGCCTCTGCCAAGGCGGCTTTTTTATTTGTCATCATCGTTCTGGCCGTCCTTGTCTTCATACTTCAAATATTCCAAAGGATAGCCGTAACGGTTAATCTCAGTGATCATTGGGTGCTCGATATTCATTGAAATGATCTCCCTACGGTTGAAACGTTTAACCCCCTACCCGCGAATTTGGACGCGACTTCGTGAAGCCGAACAACCTGTTCCGGGTGCTCCATTCGTTTAAGGTCTTTACAATGTGAAATGATTGATGCCGCGATTTCAACACACCCATCAAAATCCTGATCCTCAATAGCTGCGGGAAGCAATTCAGAAATAAGAAATTGAGTTGACTTTATAAGCCTTCCTGCCTTTTCACGGTCAGCTTTTAGAAAATGATTTAGGTTCATGCTTGAGCTCCTTTCGTTTTTGTAAAAGCTTGATAAATCTTCATAAAACGTTCCGCCTCACTTAAAGCAAGCCATTCTTTTGTTTTGATCTTCATTTCCCTCAACCCCTTTAACTTGTTAGTTTGATCTTTTCAACAACCTCAACATGGTTTCTAATCCAATCAAGAACCATGTCTCGAGGAAACAATATTCTTTCGCCTATTTTGAACTTCGGGAAGTCCGGTCTATTTATCACATGAGCATCAAGCGTTTGAGAACTAACATTAAAAATATGTTTGGCTAACTGAGCTTTACTGATCATGTAAGGAAGTTCATTCTCTTGTTTATGATCTTCAATAATTGAGGCAGCAACTTCCTGAAGCAAATCGTAGAGATTATCCCTAAATGAATCAGTATCTGCTTTCATTGTTAATTCGAACAATTATCCTTACCTCCTTACGATGCACGCTCTTCTCGTTCAATTATTGGCAGAATGCCCTTTTTGTTTTTTAATGTTTCGTAAATAAACAATCGTCCTTTTTGAGTCCAATAAGTATGAAGCTTGCTTTTTTCTGAATCGATTGCATGGGTTTTGCTTTGTGTATATCCTTTATCAGCAAATTTTTGATAAAGTAACCAGCAGCCACCTTGTTTATATTGGATACCTAGCTCATGAAGAATTTTGTTCATCTTAGTTCCACTCATCCCGTAGTCTTTGGCTATCTTGCTAATTGACAGTAGGGATTTATTTTGTAGAACTAAGTCATAGTACGAAGCTTTAGGTTGTAATTCACTTATCACTTGAGTCTTCTGTGCATTTTCCAAAAGAAGATTTTCATTCCTTTCTGCAAGATCAGCAGCAAGCCGTAAAGCTTCAGGCAAAGACTGTGGAATATTAGGTTTAAGTTTGTTTTCCATTTCTTCGAACTTTGTTACATATGCAGCTGTAAACAGAACACCCTTTTCGCCAGTCATTTTGTTTGCAACCATGTCGCAGCCTTTTCGAGTAAGCAGGTAACATGGGCGGCTTTCCCCTTTTCCATCTTTATAATTAGATGGAATGAAGAAGTTTAACGAATCCAAATTTGGATTGGTTGATAAAATTCGAATATAACCTTCAATATCTCTTGTTAAGTGAAAATGCCTCTTTCCTGTCATTTCTGCCACGTCTCGGCTATGAAGTAATAATTGACCCTTTTTATTAATAACTTTTAACTCCATTTTTTGACCTCCTCGTAAACTGATATTACTTTTTCAAAAACGTCATTTTATGTTGCGTTATTATAAATGACGGTTTATAATAATGACTGTAAGTTAATTTCTAGATTGGATATTCTAATCCATATCAGCAAGGTCAGGAAACAAGTCTTCTGGCGAAGCATTAAAATAATTTGCGATTTTGAAAAGTAATTTTGCATCTGGGTTGCCTCTACCACTTTCAATATTTCGAATATGGCTTTCACTAACATTAAGTGCTAAAGATAATTGACGTTGAGATACTTTAAATTCACTCCGATATTTACGGAATTGATCTCTTCGACGTGTATCAACCAAGGCGTAACTCTCCTTTCTTAGTGTTTTTGTGCTTTTTATTGACACCCACATCATAACACGTCATTTAAAAACACGTCAAGTAGGTAAACGTCATTTTAATTGAACTTTTTTCATGGAGGATATTAAAAATGAATTCAGAAGAGAAAAAACGCATCGGAACGCGTATCAAAGAGTGTAGGAATAATGTGAACATTTCACAAGAAGCTCTTGCTGAAAAATTAGATATGAAAAGAACAAATATTGCTAACTATGAAGCAGGAAGAGTTGTCCCACCAGGTAATGTGTTATTAGAATTAGCCAATATTTTTGGTGTTACAACTGATTATTTATTGGGACGTTCTGACGATCCGAACGGCAAAGTATCTCTATTAGATGATGATCTCCGCCAAATACAAAGAGCTAAGAAAAAACTTAAAACTCAAGCAGAACGAGATAGGATGGATCGTATGGTTGAAATGATTAAATTATCATTTGTTGATGCTTTCGAGGAAGATGATGACGATGATGACGATGATGACGATGATCTATAAAGCTGACTATAAAAAAGCAGAAAAAAAAGCTCACGAACTACTCAAGATGTGTGGTGTAAACGAACTTCCAATAAAGGTGAAAAAATTAGCCAAAAAATTCCCAAACCTAAAGATCAGGAGATATACATGGTATGCAAAAAAATGGGGTTTGACAATTGATGAAGTTTGTGAATTAACCGATTCTGATGAAGGTTGTTGCTGGTATATAAAATCCCAAAAACAATATATGATCTTATACAACGATACTGTTGAAAATGATGGACGAAAAAGATGGACAATAGCTCATGAATTAGGTCATTTTATGTTAAAACACAATGAAATCACCGGAAAAGCAATATTCGCAAGAAGCTCATTATCCGATGACGAATATGAGACATTTGAGAAAGAGGCTAATTGTTTTGCTAGAAACTTACTGGCACCAGCCCCAGTACTAAGAGAGTTAAAGCCTGCCAGCCCACACTTTATTTCAGATATATGTAATATTTCTTATGAAGCTTCTATCAATATTTATAATTTTTTACTTGAAGGGGTTAGGATGGGGATATCTTATTCAAAAAGACACCCTTCACTAAAAATTTTTAAAGATTACATATGGAAAAAGAAAAATACATATAGGTGTTCAAATTGTACATGTTCTTTTATTAAAGAAAACCCAAACTATTGTCTTATCTGTGGAAACCAAGAAATACGTAAAGGAGATTATTTTGAGATGATATATTCAAGTATCGAATTGACAGATTTACATCATGCAAAAAAGTGTCCCAAATGCTCAAATGAAAAAGTAACAGGAGACTATTGTCAAGTTTGTGGTACTTACTTAGTTAACAAATGTACAGGGCTAACTCCAGGAGAGAGAGAATACGAATACAACAATTACCGCATTTTTTGGCATTCTCATGAAGGTGGGTGTGGCGAATTACTTGAGGGTGATGCACGATTTTGCTCAAAATGTGGCTCTACATCTACTTTTTATGAGGAAGGTATTTTAAAAAACTGGGAAGAAGAAAAGGAAAACAAAGTGCAACAACTACAAGATCCATTTGCAGAAAATCAAACACAATCACCAAACAATGAATTAACACTCTCAGATGAATTACCTTTCTGAGAAACTATAAGGCTGTTAAGTTTTTATTGGAGGATTAAAAATGGCTACTTTCAGAAAACGAGGAGACAAGTGGGAATACCGCGTCTCCTTTAAGGATCCTTTTACACTCAAATATAAAATTAAATCTAAGAGTGGATTTAAAACCAAAAAAGAAGCTCAAAAAGCAGCTGCCGAACAAGAAAAGCTGATAGCAAGTGGTTTAGAGTTCGACAATGCTCCTCTAACTCTAGAACAATTCTTAATGAGCTGGCTGCAGGAATATAAAAAAGGCACTGTTAGAAAGAATACATACCAACTTCACGAACGAAACATCAAGAATCATATTCTTCCCTACTTTAAAAACGTCAAAGTTACAGATGTAAAGCCTATCATGTACCAAAAATTCCTTAATCATTTAACTGATCAAGGCTATAGCAAACGTACAGTAGAGATTATCCATGGAACAATGTTCAATGCTTTTAATAAAGCTGTAATCATCGGTAAGCTTGAAAAAAACCCATGTTACGGAGCAACAATAGCCAACAAAAAGAAGAAAAAGAAAGAAAGTCTAGAATATATGATTTCAGACGACATACCGCGGTTTTTACAAGAAGCCTATAAGTACAACTATATTTATTATATTTTTTTCAGAACACTCATTGAAACAGGTATGCGTAAAGGCGAAGCAGCTGCACTCCAATGGACAGATATCAACTTACGAGACAATTATATTGACATTAATAATACATTGGATTTCTCAGCAAAAACTGATGAAGAATTATTTGGGGATCCAAAAACATACGATTCAAAGCGAAGAGTTTCAATCGGCCCTTCCCTTTCTTCAGCTTTACAAAAACATAAGAAGTGGCAGTTTGAGAATAAACAAATGCTGCAAGAAGAATATAAACATGACTTAAATTTAGTCTTTTGTCGAGTTGATGGAGACATCTTGCCCAAGTCTACCCTCTTCAATGCTTTTAATCGTATTTTAAAACGGGCAGATATCGAGAGAATGCCTATTCACGCATTGCGTCATACACACGCGGTCTTGCTCTTGGAGTCCGGCGCAGACATGAAATATATCCAGGAGCGTTTAGGTCATAAAAGTATGATGGTAACAGCTGATGTTTATTCGCATATCAGTAAGAAGCTCGACCAAAACAGAATCAAAGATTACGAAGATTATGTTTCATCGATTATGGAGTTAGATTAATAACTTCAAATTTTTTTTGGTCGTATTTTGGTCAAAGACCAAAAAGAACGTCCCTGCAATTTTTTGACCAAAATTTAAAAACCCCCTGACACCAATTGTGCCAAGGGATTTCTAAATTAATACTGAGACATATACTGCTCGCGCTCCCAAGGATGGACTTGTGTGCGGAACATATCCCATTCGATTTCTTTTGCTTCGACGAAGTGTTCGAATAGATGGTCGCCGAGGGCTTTGACCATGACTTCGTTTGATTTGAATTCTTCCAGGGCGTCTGCAAGAGTTGCCGGAAGGTCGACGATTCCGTTTTCGAGGCGCTCTTCTTTGCTCATGACATAGATGTTGCGGTCGATCGGAGCCGGTGCTTCCAGTTTGTTTTTGATACCGTCAAGGCCTGCTGCAAGCAGTACGCTCAAGGCAAGGTACGGGTTTGCAGAAGGGTCAACGCTTCTTACTTCTACGCGGGTGCTGATGCCGCGGGAAGCCGGGATGCGGATTAACGGGCTTCTGTTTTGCGCGCTCCATGCTACATAGCAAGGTGCTTCATAGCCTGGAACAAGGCGTTTGTAAGAGTTGACCGTCGGGTTTGTTACGGCTGTAAAGCTTGTTGCGTGCTTCACGATGCCGGCGATAAATTGTCTTGCAGTCTCACTCAGCTGAAGGTCAGCGTCTTTGTCAAAGAAGGCGTTGACGCCGTTTTGGAAGAGTGATAGATTGCAGTGCATGCCTGATCCGTTAACACCAAACAATGGTTTTGGCATAAATGTCGCATGCAGGCCGTGTTTGCGTGCGATCGTTTTGACGACGAGCTTGAATGTTTGGATGTCGTCACAAGCGCGAACGGCGCCGGCGTATTTGAAGTCGATTTCGTGCTGTCCGGGAGCGACTTCGTGGTGAGACGCTTCGATTTCAAAGCCCATTTCTTCGAGCTCAAGGACGATGTCGCGGCGGCAGTTTTCGCCGAGGTCAGTCGGAGCGAGGTCAAAGTATCCGCCTTTGTCGTTCAGTTCGAGCGTAGGCTCGCCTTTTTCGTCAAGCTTGAACAGGAAGAATTCCGGTTCTGGTCCAAGGTTGAAATCTGAGAAGCCCATGTCTTCCATTTCTTTCAAAATGCGTTTCAGGTTGTTGCGCGGATCACCTTCGAACGGTGTGCCGTCCGGATTGTAAATGTCGCAAATGAAGCGGGCTACTTTACCTTTTTCGGCTGTCCAAGGGAAAATGACAAAAGTGTCCAGGTCAGGGTATAAGTACATATCTGATTCTTCGATGCGTACGAATCCTTCGATTGAAGAGCCGTCGAACATGACTTTATTATCAAGTGCTTTTTCCAGCTGGCTCACAGGAATTTCAACGTTTTTGATCGTTCCAAGAATGTCAGTAAACTGAAGGCGAATGTATTTGACGTTCTCCTCGTTTACTAGTTTAACAATATCGTCTCTTGTATACTTTGCCATTCGTAAAACTCCTCCTCTAAAAGGTAAATGTATATAGCAATGCAGTTGCTAACGAATTAATGAAAAAACCTGGACATGTCTCCCTGGCGGAATGTCGTCCCTCTTTGGAAACGGCCTGCTTGAATGAGTTCGTTTTTCAGCAGCTGTCTCAATTCTTCATCTGACAAATCGTGCTTTTCGGCTTTTTTCGGTTTGTCTTGTTTCTCAAGTTTTTGTTCGTTTTCCGTTTTGGCGAAAATTTTCTTGATTCCCGCCATGTTTACACCTTGATCGATCAAATCTTTAATCTCGAGCAGCTTATCTACATCCTGAAATGAAAATAGGCGTCTGTTCCCTTCGCTTCTAGCGGGAGATACCAGTCCATTTTCCTCATAATACCGAATTTGTCTTGCCGATAATTCGGTGAGCTGCATCACGATTCCTATGGGAAATAAGGGCATTGAGCGGCGAATTTTATCACTCATCTCAATTTCCTCCTTTTCTTATATAAATGTATTATATGTGATGTAATAAAATGTGTCAACATGATGTTAGGATTCTTCACATCAATTTTATTGTTTATTTTTTTCATATTAATTGTCTGTCCATCAAGGCATCGACAGCGCTGCAAATCGCATTTTTGACGTGGGCATAGGTTAAGCCGCCTTGCACGTAGGCAACATATGGCGGCCGTATAGGGCCATCAGCTGATAATTCAATGCTTGCCCCTTGTATAAACGTGCCGGCAGCCATAATGACGTCGTCTTCATATCCGGGCATATAGCTCGGATATGGCGTCACATGGGCGTTGACTGGTGAAGCGTACTGAATCGCCTGGCAGAAGGCGATCATTTGTTCAGGTCCGGAAAATTCGACGGACTGGATCAAGTCGGTGCGTTTCGCATCCCATGAAGGGTTTGAGCGAAAGCCGAGCTTTTCAAGGAAGCGGGCGGTGAACACAGCTCCTTTTAACGCCTGGGAGACAACGTGCGGCGCGAGGAAGAAGCCTTGGTACATCTCTTGGAGCGAGTAAAGCGATGCCCCGGCTTCTCTGCCGATTCCCGGGGATGTCATTCTGTATGAGCACGCTTTCACCCATTGTTCTTTTCCGACGATATACCCTCCCGTTTTGGCCAGTCCGCCTCCGGGATTTTTTATAAGCGAGCCGGCCATCAGATCGGCTCCGACGTGGCAAGGCTCGCGGTCTTCCACAAATTCGCCGTAGCAGTTGTCGACGAAGACGATGATGTCTTCATTTATGCCTTTTACAAACCGAATCATTTCTTCAATCTCGTCAATCGTAAAAGAAGGCCGGTTGGCATAGCCCTTAGAACGCTGTATCCCGACTGCCTTTGTCCGGGGCGTAATCGCAGATGCAACGCTGTCAAAATCGACGGTTCCCTGCTCTGTCAATTCGATGTGGCTGTAGCCGATGTTGAAATCCTTCAGCGAGCCTGAATGTTCTTCGCCTCTCACGCCGACGATTTCTTCGAGCGTATCGTACGGTTTTCCTGTGATATAAAGGAGTTCGTCTCCCGGGCGGAGAACGCCGAATAAAGCGATCGATATCGCATGGGTCCCCGAGATGATCTGCGGCCTGACAAGCCCCGCTTCACCGCCGAATACATCGGCGTAGACGGCTTCAAGCGTATCGCGGCCGATATCGTCATAGCCGTAGCCTGTCGAAGGCGTAAAATGGGTGTCTGATACTCTATGCTTTCGGTAGCTTTCCAGCACCCTCCACTCGTTCCGCTCGCTCATTTCGTCGATTTTTTTGTGGACGGCCGCGATGTCTTTTTCGGTTTCGATTGCTGTTTTTTTCAATAAATCTCCGTGTTTTAATGTCTCAAACATGTTTTGCAAGTGTCCTTTCTTACATAAACTTCTTTAGCTCTCCCAAAATGTTCTGTTCGGGAAGGATATAGCCTTCCACATCGTATACTTCCCATTCTTCCTGAAAGGCGGTGTTTTGCACCATCGTTTCGGATTTCACCTTTGATAGGAGCCTGCCTTCTGAGGCGGGAATGTGCACCGTATACGGAATGAGCAGCTCTTTTTTGATATAGGATTCTACCGCCTGTTTAAACAGCGGCAAGTCACTGCTGATCTTGGCGCTTAGCATGATATGGCCCTTTCCGGATGAAGGGATGAAGTCCGGCCTTTTTTGATCCCTTTTGTTGTAGATCGTGAGCACAGGTATATCATCTGCTTCAAGCTCCTTGAGAAGACGCTTGACCGTAGCCTCGTGTCCTTCATAATCTTCGTGTGAAGAATCGATCATATGAAGAATCAAATCGGCTTCTTTCACTTCTTCCAATGTCGACCGGAATGCAGCGATTAGCGTTGTTGGCAGATCCTGAATAAATCCGACCGTATCCGATAAAAGCACGCTGTAGCCGCTCGGCAGCGTCATTTTTCGCGTCATCGGATCGAGCGTTGCAAACAGCAGGTTTTCTTCGTAGCTGTCAGCGTCCGTCAAAAGGTTGAACCACGTCGATTTTCCCGCATTTGTATAGCCGACGAGGGCGATCTGCAAGACGCCGTTTTTCTTTCTTCTCTCTCTGTATCTGCTTCTATGGCGGATGACGGTTGAGAGCTGAACGTTAATTTCGTGAATTCTGTTTCTGATGTGGCGCCGATCGGTTTCAAGCTTCGTTTCCCCCGGACCTCTCGTGCCGATACCGCCTCCTTGCCTTGACAGGTTGATCCCCTGTCCGCTTAACCGCGGGAGCGCATACTGAAGCTGGGCCAGCTCGATTTGCAGCTTCCCTTCCCTCGTTCTGGCCCGTTTCGCAAAAATGTCGAGAATTAATTGCGTCCGGTCGATGATTTTCACGTCGAGACTCGTGGCAAGCGCTTTGAGCTGGCTCGGCGACAATTCATCATTAAAAATCACAACGTCTGGCGACAGTTCTTCACAGAGCGCCTCCAGTTCATCTACTTTTCCTTTTCCGATATATGTAGCAGCGTCCGCCCGGTTCCGCTTTTGCGTAACGGTGGAGACGACCGTCCCGTCAGCCGTTTTCGTCAACGCGGCGAGCTCTTCCATCGAATAGGCGAAGCGCTCGTCAGAGACGTGCGGAAGCTGGCATCCGACTAATATGGCCTTTTCTTTTATGACATCCTGTCCATTCAAATGATCATGTTCCTTTCTAAAACATAGTCAATAAACAGTACTATCATAACAAACGTAGGGAGAGGTTGCCAGAACTCCTTGAAAATAAAAAAAGAAGCGCGGGTCATGCGTGCGCCGCGTCTTCTTTCACATCGAGATCCTGGCTTTTAATGGTCATCAATTCGTTCTTCAAATAGCAGTCTCCCATCAATAGCCGCATCGCCTGGGAACGGATCGATTTTTCGATTAAGTTGCGGACATAGCGGCCGTTGCTGAATTTTGCCGGACTGACCGTGCTTTTGACTGCCATCAAATGGTCCTTCAGCTTCCATTCCGCTTCAGGGCTGAACTGATATTCCCGTTCAGCCATCATGCGTTTGGCGATATCCATCAGTTGGGATACCGAATAATCAGGAAAATCGATGCTGATCGGAAATCTTGACTGAAGACCCGGGTTTAAAGAGAGAAAATGATCCATTTCCCTCGAATAGCCGGCAAGGATTAATATAAATTCATTGCGTTTATCCTCCATATGTTTGAATATGGTTTAAGTTTCTGTGTGAGTTATCAAGAACTGCTCCCATCTCTTCATTAAATAGCACACCTTGAGTTTTCTGATCATTTTTCCCGTTCCACACAATTTCCATATGGTCATCATCAAACAGTGTTACCCTTTCAATGAAAAAATCAATGAGTTTTCTTTTTTCATCCATTGAAAGATCTTTGTCAACCATTTCAGAAAAAGATTCTACATATTGCATTATTTTTTGGTTTTTATCTTCAACTTCTTTATTTGTTTTTAGCTGGGATTTAATTACGCTCAATTCATTTTCAACATACTTTTTGTTTTGTTCAAGAGGTTGAGTTAGTTTATCAAACATATCTTCCTTAATTTTTCCTTTACCAAAAAGAATTACGTAATTTGCAATTTCAGAATCAATACTTTCAATTTGTTTCTCCAACTTGTTCGCTTTATTTTTTAGTTCTTCAATTTTCTTTTCATTTGAGGTTTCGGCTAATAATCGTTCTAAAAATTCAGTCGGATTCTTTAGAAGCTTCTTAAACCATTTCCAAAATACATCATCCACAATGTCAACTCGCCAATTCTTACCTTGACATTGCAACACTTTCTTTCCATTCTGATAGCCCTTTGCATTTTTTCTTCTACACGCATAATACTTATATACACCTGATTTTGATCTTGAAACACTTCCTGATCCACAGGCGCTACCACAACGGCCGCATTTCGCTTTATTTTTCAATAAATAGTCCCTCGGGGATCGACGTCCACCTTTTCTGTTCGCCTTTAAGTGTTTTATAATCTGGTCTCTTGTCTCATGATCCCACATTGGGGGAATTTTAATTAATACCCACTCCTCTTCAGGTGTTGGGACTTGTTTTTTCTCTCCGTTTATTTGAACCACCTTGGATTTCCCATAATAAAAATCCCCTGTGTAATCCTCATTTTGAAGAATTCTGCTAACTGTTGCTTGATACCAGATGTCACCATCAGGTGCAGGTAATCCTCTTCGTGAAAGTTCTTTGGCTATTTCATTTGAAGACATTCCTTGTATTAAGAGCATGTTTTTCATTTCAAGTAAAATTGCTCGTTCTTCTTCGTTATATTCTGGAATGTCAGTTTCTTTATTGAATGTATACCCATATAACCTTTTAAACGATGGGAATTCGCCTTTTTTTGCCTTAGCGAACCTGCCCCTTTTAGAATTTGCACTGATTTTTGCTTTATTGTATTGGGCAATAGATCCTTGGATATTGTACATAAGCATGGATTCTGGATTTGTTGGATCTACTTCAAATTCAATGAATTCAATATCAACACCCATTGACCAAATTTTTCGAGAAACAATACCTTGTAATGTATTATCTCTTGTTAATCGATCTGGATGTAGGACAATAAATTTTTTCCCCAATCCTTTTTCCATTAAATACAAAGCATGATTAAGAGCAGGTCTATTGGGGTCATCCCCCATTTTACCTGGCTCGATCAGAGTGATTAATTCACTGTCCTTATATCCGAATTTTGTTATTGCTCTTTCTTTGCATCTATCAATCTGCGATTCTAATGAATAACCTTTTTTAGCTTGATCGGCTGTAGACACCCTTACATAAATAATTGCATTTATTCTTCCGATCAGCCCCATTATTTGCTCTGTGTTTAGTCTTTCTTCTCCTTTGAGTATAAGCAATTTCATCTACCTCCAATTGCTTTATCCTTTAAGCTATATAAATTAACAAGTATATCACCCGAAGGTGATACACTTGAATGCCTATATCTTTTTATACTTATACATTAAGGATACAGCAAAATCATAAAATTTTTTACTTCGCATCACCTCCTTAATCCATTTTTGAGCTTCCTCAGTTATTTCTGTTGTTACTTTATAATTTTCTGGGCATTCTATCCGTCTACTCATTGATGTACCACCCCTAATGATGACTTGGTGCAATCAATGTATGTTGATGTAGGATTGTCCAATGACATATGTTTATGTATAAGCTCATTGCAGAGCTTGTTCAGATAATATGTATAATTGATTTTTTTCTTCATCCATCTGACTTCAGTCCCGATCTCCTCACAGATCTTGATCGGTATACTTGATTTATTAATTTTATTCTTATATGTATGTCCTAACTGATTTTCAGCTATATGTTTATATGTAAGGAAATCATCAATATGTACGAAATATACTTTGTTTTCCGGTTCCCTGAATTGAAACAGGAATCCAGGAATTATGTATGGATATTTAGCTGCTTCCGCGAGATATTTGATTTGTTGAGGCTTTATAATTTTCTCGCTGAATGAGAAGGACTTATTCTTCGTCGATTTCATCTCAACAGGGAACAAATATCCTTTATAATGAATGAAACAATCATATTTGTTTTTGGATACTGCAGCCCCTCTTCTCAAAAACATGGGATTGACATCTTTTATTCTGTAAAAGAAAATGTTTTGATCTTTTGCTGATTTTTCAACGTTTGCTTCAAATACTTTACCTTGATTACTTGCTGCCAATAAACCACCCTCCCATTTCATTTTTAATTCGCTTTCTCTTTAAGACCTCATCCCTTTTTCATCATCACCCGACACTGATACATAAGCTCCTCATTATGGTTTGAAAGATTAATAAGGTTTCGGTGAGCTCTTGAATAATCATTTCCGTTTAATGCTTCTTTTGTGGTATCTAGTTTTCTCTGAATCTTGTTTATTAGTGATTCAAATTGATTGGTCTGTTCCATCTGTTCCCCTCTTCAGTTCATTTCTTACCCTCATTAGAATTTTCCCCAGTTTGTTTTCTCCGATCCCGTTACAAACTCCCCAAACTCTGTCTCCCCAAGTGTTCCCTTCAATTAAAATTGATTCCCCAGTTTGTAAAAGCCAATTCTTGAGCTGATCATTTTGTTCAAATTTAGCTTTCACGATCTCATACATAAACATTTCTTTGACTTCTTCCCAATCCGGCCTCAGTTTAACTCTACGCCCTTTCCTTTTTGCTAGATTAGGAGGTAAATCTGAAAACTCCAAGTGAATTGATCTGTCTGTCACTTTCATTGCTTGAAAAGCTGCTTCATTATTTTGATATGTGATCCCTTGATACATTACTGGGGCTGAATAAAAATTGCTTAAGAAATAATACTTACCTTTAAATTCATCAATTACATCCAATTCATATCATTCCTTTTAATTAGTTTATTTAACAGACCGATTTTATTTCTTCTTAAAATACTCTTCATAATCCTCTGTTGCAGCCGCAATATTGTTAATTTTCAAATCATTACCCCACTCAAATTCTTCGGATTCTTTAACATCTGAAACATGAACAAGTGACCACCTGAATGTTGGCGATTCTTCAATTTTTTCTTTAAGATCATCAACACTGTAAAATTCATTAGACATATCTGTAATATAAAATTCTGCTTTATAAACTTTCGCCATTTTATTCACCTCGAAATAAATTATTCTTTACCACACACTAATGTCTGTGATGTCTTTTTGGGTTTTACATTTTGAGCAAATCACCTCTACTCTTGTACCAATACTTGCACCTGTTAAAAGAAAAGATGTGTTACCTTTACATTTTTTCCAATGTTCTTCCCTAAAAGCATCCGCTTCCTCCCTTTCTTTTTCAGATAATGTATGAAGGCTGTTAATTCTAAGATTCTCGTTTTCTTTTAACAATTTAGAGATTTCTTCATCTTTTTTGAAGTTCCTCAGCTTTTCTGCAAATGAATCTCTTTCACCAATCAAATTGTCGATGAAAGTACTTAACTCATCCATCAACTTATTCTTCTCCTTATTTTCTATCCATTTGAGAATCATTCCACCACTCCCGTCTTATTTTGAATTAAGCAGATTATCGATCATTCTCCTTATTAATCTCATTGAAATAGCCCTCCCCAAATCACGCCTGCAGCTATAGCAGCTATAAAGACAGAAACAAATTTCATTATTATGAAGAACTTGATATGCTTTGTTTCATCTTCAGTTAAGTTCAAATCTGATAAGGCGAATAAACCAAACATAATCAACAATATCCAAGCTGTAACGGTCAATACTTTTCCACCTTTCTAAATGAAATCAACATTTTATATAGTGTGATGAAAATAAATCGATTCATTTTTATATACAAATCCAATATCACCATCATCTTCATGAAGCATATCGCAAGTCAATTTATTCCCATCTTCCTCGTTTACTTCGACCGTCATGTTTTCAAAATTTTGCTTACCAACTTGGACTGACACAGTACCATATCGTGTATGATATTTAAACATCCCCATTCCACCTCTTCTTAAAAAAATTAGAATTTCATTCAATCAAATTTAAATCTCAAAAGTTTTGATTTCAAACGTTTTATAGGTATCCGCTTCCTCACTTACACTAGGATACTTATCATAGTCATATGGGTAGCCTATACAGTTCATATGAAAGCTTGTTCCCTCTTTGGCAAACTCAGTTTGTAAATGTTCATGCCCACAAATCCAATGTTTAGCGTTAATGAATGGTACATCGACCATATAACAGCTGTTAGGCTCAAAAGGAGAATAAGGATTGTGAACAGGTGGGACGTGAGAAACAAATACATCGACATGAGTGTTTTCGAGCGTTTCATACCAATCCATTGAATCTTTCCACATTGCTCTTACCCCATCTTCTTTACTGTAACCATTAATGCTAATGTAATTTGAGTCATTAGAGACTCCTTTGAAGAAATCCCATCCTTCAATTCCTTTTGGCAAATACCACATAGCATCTCCTGCAAAGACTTTTCCTTTGTATGTATCCGTTGATTTGATTAAAGGTGTCACATTTTTTATGTCAACAGCCTTTTTAGTTAGATCATTCAACCTTCCTAATGAATCTAAGTACTTTCTTTTTTGGTTTTTGCTGATTAAGTAAAGATCATGATTTCCATATGTGAAGTAAACCTTCTCGTACTGTTTTGCTACTTCATCTAAAACCCAAATGGCTTGTTGATTCCATTCAGTAAAATCACCAGCAATGACCAATACCTCCCCATTACCGTTTGAGATCAACCTATTTACGATTTCCCTTGTTCGCTTCTCCCACTTGATCTGATTTACATTCCAAGGAATCCAATGATTGATATGGAGATCTGATACATAATCAATTTTCATTTGCCCCCTACCTTTCTTAATGAAAAAATTTATTTCTTTGGCGTGTATAAATTAAAATAATCTCTCCATAATATGATTCAAACAAGCTTGTTTTCATTAAACTTTAGGAGATGAATAAGATGGCTCAACAAAGTAGATCAAGATCAAACAACAATAACGAGTTATTAATTCCTCAAGCAGCTTCAGCTATTGAACAAATGAAACTTGAAATAGCTTCTGAGTTTGGTGTCCAATTAGGTGCTGAGACTACTTCTCGTGCAAACGGTTCAGTTGGTGGAGAAATCACCAAACGTTTAGTTCGCTTAGCTCAACAGAACATGGGCGGTCAATTTCATTAAGGAGGGGTAAATCCCCTCTTTTTATGCTCCTGTCTAATCCCTGCCATTACATTTAACCCTCTCACTTGCTCTATCACATTTTTCAATGGTATGATTTTCTATGTAAATATCATCTAGAGGTGTATTAACTTGTGGCAAAATAAGCACAAAACAAAGAAAAATAAGTGTTTGGTCAATATAATCGTATTCTTCTTTAATTTCTGGCCTTGTGCTTGATTCCTAATTTTTTATTTACATACTTTGTTTAAAAAAATCACTATTTAAGAAATCAAAGCAGAAAGAGAGCAATACATGTTTAAAATTTTTTTCAATTCACATCCATTTATTAAAAATATTTCCGAAATTCTAATCACAGCTATTTCTCTTGGTGTATGGTTTAGTGTGAATATAAATCATTACTTAGGTGTTTTTTTGGGATTCTTAACAGCTGGGACTATTAATTCAGTTTTAGGCTGCAGTTGGGAACCTAAGAAGAAAACTACCTGATGAAGAGGTTAACCCTCTTCATTTTTTGTGTCTTAATCTAAATAAAATACAGATTTCATACAGAATCAATTTTGTCAGTAGATAGATGTCAGCGCCTAAAAACTGATCTAAATCGCCTCCGTCCGGCTGTCGTCAATAATGCGCGCCTCGCATCTTCGTATCCTTGAGCATATGCAGCTAGCCGCAATTCTTCAATTTCAGCAATCAGGTTTTCCGTAGCAGTATTCATATTTTCCACTGCAGTATCATATCGTTTTTCAATGTTTTCCATTTCGTCAGCCTCCTCGTTATTGACGATGACTTCGTATTCTTTATAAGTCACATAGTGACAATCCAATCGATGTACGTCGTACTCCTTATAAGCGAACACTCCATTTCCGAATTTGTGCTGTCCATCGACAACTAACTCATCCCCGTTCTTATAAAGGCCGTGTACCGTATCTGCATTCGTAATTAAAATTCGATCATTTCTATTGGCTGGACGTTTTTCTGTGACGATGAGTTCGGCGTCTTCTTGACGAATATACAACGCCCTGTCTGGACTATCGACTTTATATGCATTCTCCCATGTTCCCAGTGAAGGAAAGACGCTCCCGATCTGGTTTGCATACCAGGCACCTTTACTATACGCCCTCTTAATCCGCACATACTTTTTAATTTCGCTCATTTTAGCGCCTCCTTCGCGTGTAAATTTATTTCGAACAGCTCAGTAATCGGAACTAAATCGACTGGCTTTTCGGGAAGCTCTGACTTCGATTCAATTAATTTTAACGCGTTCTTCAACTGCTCGTTTTCCCCAATCAATCCGGCAACGGCACAGCGTAGGTCTGCAATTTCGCCCTTCATTCTTTCGTAATCTTTTTTCTCTGTCATCCTTCGCATCCTCAATTAAATATTTTTAATTTGTTTATATCATTTAATTTCATTCATCTCACCTTTTATTATGAAAAATTCGTGCTCTAATTCTTTGAATCTTTTATTTACTATGTAGGCTTTACCATCTTTCATTTCAAATAAATCAGAGTATTTGTCTGGATTACTTCTAATAATCTTAAAAGCTATTGTTGCACTAACCCATTTCTTATTTTCAATTTGCTGAAGAACTTCACTCATTTCAAACAATAAATCAAGCTGCTCTTTATCCTGTTCAGTTTCGAGTCGTAGTATGTCACGTTCCTTTTCGAGTATTTCCCCTTGAAGGATTTCACTCTCTTTTTCTAATTCAACTTTTTTTGCTGCCAGATCAATCTTATGTAAGCCATTCGCTTCAGAACTCAATTTCTCACCACCTTAAAATACTTTTAATTTGTTTTTAAAATGAATCATCCCCTTTACCAGGCATCCTAAGAAAAAGGGTGAGTAACGACCTCACCCTGATTATATACTTTTAATTTGTGTTTGTCTATTGTTTTCTATATTCTTTATAAGGCTACCTCAAGTTTGATTTGGCTATGTGGCCTATATCCTTCTAGAATGAAGTGTTCAGGTTTATAGTCATAAAAATTCTTTATTGAATTATCCATTACTAACTTTGGTGCTGCCAAGGATTCGCGGTTAATAATTTCTTTGGCTTGTTCGATATGTCGGTCATAGATATGTAAGTTGTTAATATAATGATGAAATTTCCCTGGCTTATAACCACAAACTTGTGCAATCATATGCTGTAATAACGCATATTGAGTTACATTGATGTTCCCTGCTACAAGATAATCTGACGAGCGTTGGACAAGGGTCATGTTTAGAAATTCTCCGTCATAATCCCACATTGTCAAGAAAGCGCATGGATATAACGTCATTCCATGAAGATCTTGATGATTATACAAATTTGTAATGATTCGTCTGCTGTATGGGTTGTTTTTCAGATCCCAAATCAACCTGTCAATCTGATTAAAGTATCCTTCTTTGTATTTGTGCTCATACTGTATCTGTCTCCCATAGGCTAAACCTAAATTGCCATCTTCATTAGCCCAGCTACGCCAATATTTAACTCCATATTTTTCTTCAAGCAACTGAACATCGTTTGATTTATCTTGGTATATCCAGAGAATTTCTTTTAACCCTGATTTAAAAGCCGTTGGCCTTAGAGTAGCAATAGGGAATTCTTTCTGTAAATCATATTCATTCAACACTCCAAAGCATTTTAATGTATAAGCTGGCGTATCATCAGACCACTTAGGTCGAATCTTTTGCCCTTTATCCGATTTGCCTTCGGACAGTATTTTATATAAATTTGATTTTAAAATTGTATCCGCAGTGTTAACTATATTACTCACCTCATTTTAATTCATTTATTAGTTCATCCATATTCTCCTTTACACTTTTCTGTACTGTATTGGGCAAAGCTTTAATTTTATTGTTGATTGTTTTGCTTCCTACATTGCGTATTTTTTCAGTTAATTCTCGAAAAGCGTTCAAAGCTAAATCAATGATCTCATCAAATTCCCCCTGGATTTTATGAAGCACGTCAAGGTGTAATTCGTCTGACTCCTCAAAAACAACCAAGGTTTGTTCTAGCTTATTAATTTTTTCTAAGTGTTGCTTTATTTCATCTACCTTCTTCATTTTGCACCTCCTTAACAATTATGATAAAAGTCTTCTTTTATAGCGATGTTTATTAGATCGGCATCTCTGTCCTATATGTGGTAAAATTATAAAAAATAAGTAAAGGAGCTCCGTTAGACATGAGTATTATCATTTTGGCATCCATGCTTTTATGGGGTGCAGTCATCCACGAGCTAAGTAAACCTTCAAAAGAGCAAAGTAAACGAAAAATGATCTCTTTGATGTCTTTAGGCTCTTTATCAACTTTAGTCATTACTATTTCGCTTTTCTCTAATTTAAATTGATTAATATTAGTTCTGAGGAAGCTTTAATGGGCTTCCTCAGAAAATCTACTCGCTACACTTTTTACAGTAAACCTTATCAGAGTGTTTGCTTAACACTCTGTCCATTCTCCCCACAGGCATCTTCTTCTCACTTGGAAGTGTAATATGAGCTACTATCTCATCGCCTGATTTTAATGTTTTTCCGCAGTTAGAGCATATTAGCTCTATATTAAAGAAATTTAATCCCATATAAGCAACCTCCTTATTTCCACTATAATGTAATACGTTAATGCTTTATCAAAGTTTCAGGATAAAGAGATCCTCATTATCTAGGAATTAATAAATTACTTAGTGCCCGTTGAACCGTGCCCTCCGCGATTTTCGTTACCTAAATGATCTACCTCGACCAATTCAATTGCAGGCATCTTCTTCATAATTCTGAATTGACAAATCCGATCTCCTTTTTTAATTTCAGTATCTCGTAGCGCATAAGCTGGGAAGAACCAGAAATCATCGTCCCCTTTGTATGACTCATCAATCACACCCATTGAATTTGTCTGAATGATACCGAAATTTTTATATGTACTTGAACGAGGAACGACATGGGCTTCATACCCTTCAGGCAATTCCATCGCTACTCCGAGAGGAATCAATTGAAACTCATTCTTTGGAATAGATACATCTTCCGCAGCCCTCAGATCAATCCAATCACCCTGTTCGATTTTTGAAATGCGCGTTTGTTTTTCGTCTGCATATTTGATTTTGATTTGTAGTGTCATTTTTCAAGCTCCTTTTATTTAAGTGTCTTTTATATTCTTCGGAAATTTGGAACACAGGATATAATTCATGTAGAGGTATTTGATCATGCCTCTTTAATTTATATCCAAATCAAGAATCTTAGTGCCTTCCTCTGTCCTCCATTCAAACTTCAATGTTAGTTTGCAATCAAGCGTTAATTCCATAAGTCTTTCAAATACAATATCCAAATCTAAGTTAGTGTGCGAGCTTACAGTAGTTGGATAAAAAAAATCAAGATCGGTTAATTCTTCAATAAAAAAATCAACTTTCCACTTAGATATTATTTATTCCCCCTAATCCTTAATTGGCTCTGCCTGATTTTCAAACTTTGCTTTCAACTCCTCATACTGTTTACGTTCTCTTTCTTCTTGTTTTTTACGGAATCTTTCCCTTTCAGCTTCCTGTTTCTTTTTCAATTCTTTTTCATATTCTCCCCACTCAGATTCGTCAATGATTCCTTTTGTATGCAATTCTCTTCTAAGAGGATATAATATTTCCTTGGCTTCATGTGCATAAAATACTCTTGTCTCTTTATCTCCATCGTCCCAGCCAACTTCTTGGCAAACCATAAATACACCTTTATCTTTTGTAATGATAGTTGTTTGTTCACAAAACTGATTTGCCCAGACATAAGCAATTTCTTTTCCGATTAATTCTTCTTGTTTTTCAATGAAATACATTCAATCTCCCCTTTTAATTCTCATTAAAAAAACCCCATTATTTATAGTTTTCGATTTTAAAAATTAATTCATCTAATTCATTTGGCTTAAAACCGCTGCTGCGTTTTACTTCTTTACCTTCTCCATCGAGTAGGATAGTGACGGGAACTCCCATCACTCCATACTCTGCTGCTACTTCTGGCCGTACAGTAACATCAATCGCCTCAAATTCAATCCCTTTTTCTTTTAGATAATTAGAGACTAATTGACAAGGGGTGCATGAAGGCTGTTCTAATTTGATTAATTTCATCATAGTGATACCTCCTTTTGCTTTAAGCGCTTTTGTTTTTTCAATTCGATTCCTTAATCAGTTTAAAAGTCCATCCGTTATAGTTCGAGCGTTCCCCTCGTAAACATTTCTTTATTATTGGGCGATGCAGTCCGTATTTTTCAGAGAAAGGACGAAGTCCTTCTGCTCGTATAATTTCACCATCAGGGGATTTAGCTATAAAGTGGACACGAGTATTCGGTAAATCTCGATAAGCATTATTGACTTCCCTAGTGACAAAGCAACAAGTTTCCAGGGAATAAATCTTTTGGCTTTTCGGTGTTCTTTGCTGTTTTATGTCTTTGTCGAGAAAGAGCTTTCGGTTATTGAAAAGATCCTCATCATATCCTTCTATCTTTGAAACATCTTCGAGAAAATTCTTGAAACAATACCATCTCTCACAAACTCTAATCCCTGAACCGCCATAGTTAGAATACTGTGAGCAACTACGATCGTAACAACGTTCTAGCATCCCCTTCCAAACGGAGTATACATTTTTCACATCTGACATCTTTGCGTCACCAAGATATCCAACTCCAAACACAGATCGTTCATATCGGTCTTTTATTTTTCCACGAATTATTTCAACTTTTTCTACATCTCGTTCATATCCGGTTTTTATGAATCGTATTCTAAACAATTTTGTTCCGTTTTTCTTTTGCCCATTTACCCGTAGAACCTTATATTTCTGACCATGGTTATTTGAGAACACACTTCCGACTAGTTCTTTTTCAATCCCCAAAGTAAAAATCCTCATCTTTTAAGGCTTCAGCAGTAGCCTTCCTGTAAGAATTCCCCTTTTGACTAAAGAAGTCCATAGATTTAGTTTTTGTACTCAATCCGTTCAACACAACTGGGTTAATTTCTTCTTCATAAAAATAATGGTCGAAGCCCAAATTATTTAAGGCTTTATTTGCGTTATATCGTATAAACTTTTTTACATCATGAGTTAGCCCAACTTGATCATATACATCTTCGGTATACTCAAGCTCATTTTCATATAGATCGAGCAGCAAGTTAATAACCCATTCATACAATTCTTTTTTCTTGATTTCAGTTTGTTTATTATAGATTTCCTGAGCCAACAATCCTGTGTATACACCGTGAAGTGCCTCGTCACGAATTATCAAATTAATGATTTCTCCGCTGTTCATTAACTTCCCCTGACCATAAAAATACAATGGATAATAAAATCCTGAATAAAACAGGAAGCTTTCAAGCAATACAGATGCAACCATTCCTTTATACAACAACAATTCATTATCACTTTTAATTTGTTTGTATACAGAAACAATAATATTTGCTTTCTTCTGCAGATACTTATTGTTTTTAACCCATTCAAAGACTTCATTAATTGTTTCCATCTGAGCTAAAGTGAGAAAGATATTGCTGTATGACTTAGCGTGGACTGCGTTCTCCATCATCGCCATGAAATTCAGGACGGCTTTGCGCTGATGCCCTTTCACATGCTCAGCGATTGTAGGCATACCAGTATTCCCTTGTTCTGTGTCTAGTAAGGTTAATCCGGCCAACACTTTCATATATGTATCTTGTTCATCTTTCCCTAAGTATTCCCATGTAAGCAAATCTCCGTTAAGTGCGATCTCTTCAGGGAGCCAAAACTGCTTAACGTTCTGTTCATAAAACATTTGTGTGAATCCGTCTTCGTGCTGCGACCAGTTGGCCGCTGTATATTGCGTCAATTATTCGTCCTCCTCGTCATAATCTACTTCCTCGTCTGATACAGCACTGAAAGACCATTCGCGAGGAATATCTTCGTTGAATAACCAATGATCGATTTCATGCGTCACACACGTTCCTTGAATTAATTCGTCCTCGTTGTAAATCACGTAGCCCTCGATTTTAACCTTCCGCACATCTGCACCTCTTTATTTTTTAATTGATGGCTTATAGACCTTGGTCTTTTTCTCTTTCTTCCACTCCATAAACGCATGTCTGTTTTTAATGTAAGATACAAAATAAATAGACGCTTTTGTCCGTTTGTATAATATGTTGTTTAACAGTAGCCAAATTGGACATAAGAGAATGATTACGGTAGTTAAACAACCTAAAAATACAATTAAAAACACTGAAAAATGCGTAGCAATTTCTAAAACTTTGCTTGTAAAATTAATCATCAAAACACCTCCTTTTTGTTTTTGGAATCCCTATCCGGATAGCTAACCTGTAAAAGAAGAGTCCATTATCGCTGATCCACACTGGAACTTTTCTTGTTTTTCCTTTTGTGTACCACTCCGTGTCACTATAAACTGTAAGGATGCGAAATCTAAACACATCTATGTATAGGCACCTTACCTTGCTCCCTTGCGCACAATGTATCTGATAACTCACATTTAAACCACACATGATAGGCAGCCTTCCTGCCCCGTGTCTTTTGTCCGCGCATAGTACAACGTCTTGATCCCTTTGTGATGAGCGTACAAGTCAATTCGGTTCAGATCGCGTGTCGTCATTGTATCTTTCAGGAACAATGTAAAGCTTATGCCTTGGTCAACGTGCTGCTGAATCGTCGAGATCATGTCGACAACTCTGAACATGTCCATATCATACGCTTCTTTATAGTAGAACCAGTTGCTCGGCGCAAGTCCAGGCATCGGATAATACGTCTTGGAGTTGCCGTATGTTCTTTCTTCAATCCGCTCCATGATCGGCATGACACCAGCTGTTGAGGATTGAACATATGAGATGCTTCCTGTAGGAGCTATTGCTTGTCTATAAGAATGATATAAGCCATACTTCATCACAGCTTGTTTAAGCTGCTTCCAATCTTCAATTGTTGGAATATGCTGTTGCCCAAACAGTTTTTTTACCTTTTCAAACTTTGGACTAAAGCTTTGTTCTTCGTATTTCTTGAAATATTCACCTGATTTGTATGTAGAGCCTTCAAACTGGTAATATGTTTCCCCGGCTTCTTTGGCGATTTCCATTGAACGCTCAAGAGAATAAAAGTTCATCATCATAAAGAAAGTGTTCGCGAAGTCCCTCGCTTCCTCACTTTCGTAGGCAATACCATTTTGAGCTAAGAAACCGTGCAGATTCATTGCTCCAAGCCCAACTGACCTCATAAGCTTATTTGCCTTAGCAACTGCTGGAGCATTTGTAATATTGGTTTTATTCGATACATGAGTCAATGCATCAATAGCTAATTTAACTGTATTCTTAATTGAATCGTTCTTCATGACGTTGAAGATATTAATCGAGCCTAGATTACATGAAATGTCCAAGCCAATTTCGTCCTCTTCTCCGTAATCGGTGTAAGACGATACTTGGGAAGCCTGAAGGACTTCTGAACAGTTACCAGTTACAATTCCATTAAAAATTAGAGAATGATAATCTTCTTGTGTTGTGTCATAGACATCCTCTACCCCATCTTTTTCAATGCTGATAATTTCGGCTGTGAAATCATGTTTTGGCTTTCGTGATTTTGCTTGCAATGTTTCAGTCAACATGTTGAATTTGTACTTATCATATTCTTTCAAATTAACAATGCTCATGAACAATTCTCTCGACGCTCTGTCCTGAATACTAAGCTTGTGAGTTGGTTTAACTTTGTATAATTTGGAACCGCCCCGGCCATCAGGGAGAAGCTCCTGTGAGCGTTTGTTATTGGTATAAATGGTTGTATATACTCCCATATTAATGAGTAACTTTTGCACATCTTGCAAACTCTCAAAATCAACTGATGTTAATTCAATTGTTAGTGCCTTCGCTTTATGATTGGCATTTACACAACCATCCGTTTGAAACAATCCAGACAAATAAGCTGCTTGTGTTTCCTTGTCAGCTTGATATAAGAACTCTGGAACTCTTGTTTTTGTATCTTTTGTCATTCCATATTTATTTAAAATGTCAAAGAGCACTGTACTAGACATAAATAATAAATCTTGTTTCTCTGGATCAGCAGCATTAAATTTTGGAGTAAAAGAAGTGTTGTGCTTATAAACACGATTAATTTTATGTCTATTAATTACAAGATGAACACTCTCTTTAACCTTTTGTTCCAACACCTTTTTATTGTCATATAAATAAATCTTCGCTGTCTTATCTGTTATGGTTCCATCCCCAGCTATAATCCCCATGATATATGCGAGATCAGGTTCATGAATATTCCCATATGCCCCTTCACCTGACTGAATCAGTAGTTTGTCCCCCGGAACAAGTTGGTTAAGCTGAAGTTTCTGTATTTCGTTATTTCGTTTAACATAAAACTTGTGCCACTCTGTTGCTCTGATTTCAAATCCTTGCTTAGTTTTAACTTTAAAAACACCTGCGTCCTTTTTAGTTAGCTGCATAGGTATCGCATTCACAATTGAAGTCCCTTTACAATCCTTGTCAAACCGTTTTGTCCGATTGTCAATAACGACCCTTAAATCTTTTTGACTTTTATAAAGATCTGAGGCTTTTTCGTACCCATTTTCGGTTAAAAGAAGAGTATCTCCCGTCACACACAAGTTAGAAAATTTAACCTTCGAAACATGACTGTTAGCGTGGAATCGGTTTACATTGTCGGCAAACATCAGGTAAGGATAACCCGATTCTGATCGTAAGATTGCAAGCTTTTCTAATAGTTTACGAGCATTCGCTTTTTTCTTTCTGACATTTGGGTTTTCGACCAGTTCATCATACATTTTTGCAATATCCATTTCGTCTAAATGTTGCCCGTATTCCTTATAAACTGAATAAGGATAGAACATGTAGAAGTCTTTATCTTCCCTAGCAAGCTCAATAAATTTATCTGGAATAACTACACCAATTGATAATGTTTTTGCCCTAACATCCTCATCTGCTGAGATTTTTTTCGTATCAAGGAAATCGTTGATGTCCGGGTGAAATACGTTAAGATAAGCAGCTCCTGACCCTTGTCTTTGCAGACTATTCGGACGTGTTCGCTACACACGCCCCGCCTTTCGGCAGCTTCATGTTACCACGAAGATTAGACTATATCTTCATCCCATTGGGATGCCTCCAGTTTCGACTACCAATCGCTTGTAGCCTACGGCTTTTGCCTAGTCGTTGAACGTTCCTCGAATGAGGCTTCGCTGCTGATTGTCCTATAAGGAGTTCCCAGCAATTAAAGAGGTTTTCGATCGCCATTACTGACGAAAGGGGCCAAATTAACCCATTTGATCTGCATAGCGGAACGCGTTGTCAAGCAGCTTCATTACACCTACAACGCCTTTAGTGGCATTTTCGACGTCTTTAATTGGTTCTCCCTTTGCTCTAATCTTGCTTAAATTAAGCGCGACTCCGCCTCCGAGTTTAGATAACTGCATTGAAATATCAACTGCTCTAGAAATGTCATTCAATGAATCATTAACTTCGAGTAAGAAGCAGCTAACCATTTCACCTCTTCTTTTTCGTCCTGCATTAAGAAAAGTAGGTGTTGATGGTTGATATTCCTGTTTCATCATAAGTGAAGTGAATTCTTTTGCTTTTTCAGCATCTCCATTGGCGAAAAACAAAGCAACAATACTCACTCGATCTTCATATCGTTCAAGAATTTTCGTTTTATCGTTTGTCTTCAAGGCATAGTCATTGTAAAACTTGAATGCACTCATGAATGAAGGGAATCTGAATTTGAAGCTATACGCCAATTTGAACACTTCTTTAATCTGTGCAAAGGTATATTTGCTTAAAAACTCTTCTTCGTAATAATCATTCTCTAAAAGATAGTCCAGTTTTTCTTTGAGATCGTGAAAGAAGACAGTGTTTTGATTAACATAGTCAACAAAATAACTGTGTACAGCTTCCCTGTCCTTCTCGAATTGAAACTTCCCGTCTTTTTGAATCATAATTTCGTTATTCAGTTGAACCCACTTTGGCACCTGATTGATTAATGTCAATAAACTTAACCTCCTGTATTAACTTGTCCAAGTCTGAATCTGATCCACTTAATTCAAACTTAAGAAGTACTGGTACTTGATAGTGTTGTGAGAGTTTATCTGCCGCCGCAGCATAATAGCTACCCCAATTTCGATTCCCGCTTGAACAAACCCCGTACAAAAAATCTTTATTATTATGTATAAACTTCTGAGTTTTTTCAGGAATTTGCCCGAATTTAATTGTGTATGTAATATGTATGAATGGCTCATCAACCTTTAAATCCTCAGTGATTTCCATAGTTTTAATTTGCATTTTTTGCTCAAGCTTTCTTACAAATCTTCTAACATTACCTGTCATGCTTTCATATGTAACAAGCATTATTCGTTTATACTTCCTGAAACAAATTTCTCTGTGATTTCTTCTGCTTGATTTTCCGCAGAAAACCCGGTGCTTGCCTCTTCTAAATTAATTGCAGCCATTTCTTGATATCCTTTTGCCATTGACTCGTATAATGAAGCATCCTTAAATTGTTTGACTTCGACATATTTGTTCCTGTAGCTTTTAGGTACGACGTATTGCTCTCCTTTTGGATTGGTAGCCACAAGCTCTCCCACTGCAACAGGGACAGAATAGCCTTCCGGTGTATGTATTGTCATATTACTTTTAGCTTCTTCAATGCTCACAAGTTGATCTTTTTTCACATACAGTTTTTTAGCAGCACCCATAACTCTTCCTCCTTAGATTACTTTTAATTAGTATATAAAATTATGATTTTATTTAGATTATTAGAATCAAATCACCATTTTCGATATTTGACAGTTTAAATTTGAAATGGTTACTCATAATCTTCCTCCTTTCATTTCCCTATATTAAGCACGGCTCTTAATTCATCAGCCAATACTGAAACTTCACGACCATAATCATCAAATTTAAGGTTTACATACTCTCCGTTTGGTTTTACGATGAGTTTCCCTTGTGGATGTGTATTGTCTGAATCTTTGTGTATTTTCAATCTAGCTTCAAGTTCCATGAGATCATACCTCCCTATAAATCCGTAATTCCACCTAAATACACGATAACTTTGTACTTCACCTCCCTTTACTGATCATTAATAAATGCTTAGCTCCTATCCACAGGTTCCTAGCTAAAGCAAACTGTGAACATTCATCAACTCGAGCACAGTATATTGTGTTTCCCTGAATGGTAGTATACTATATATTGTGAAGGAACACATATTCTACCTTGAAAGGCAGGTGTATACATATGCCTAGAAAACCAAGCTCCAGAAGAGTCTCATCGCCAAAAATGGTTAAAGTCGCTTCAAAAGTCTTGAGAAATAAAGGCTCTAGCAAAACTTCAAAGAGTTTAGCAGGTTCAGTTCTCTCTCAAGCAAAATCAAAAAGAAAATGAACAGGAGATGAAAAATTATGAGTAATGGTTTCAAAGAATTCGATCGAAAACTTAAAAAAATGCAACAAAAAGCTAGTGAACTTGAAAAGGGACAAGAACTTCAATTAAATGAGCTTTTTACCGATTCATTTATGAAAAAGAATACGAAATTTTCGTCTCTTGATGAAATGCTTGATAAATCTCCTTTCACCATTGAAACCCAGCAAGATTTTGAATCAATCCCCGATGATTTATGGGATGACTTTGTTAGGGAAAACAGTAAATTTTTTAACTGGGAAGAAATGCAACAAGAAGCAGCAAACATATATGTTGCTAAACAATTAGGCTTCTAGGGAGATGGCTTCGGCCATTCTTCCTTCGATTAACGGCTTCTCAATCCATTTTTATAAATCTCTTATTCTCTTTTCCATCTACAATCACATTCCCAAAAAACATGTCCTTAGGTCTTGCCCAAAGTGTTCCATCTTGATCTTCATATGTAACAAGTATTTCTTCTGTTTCAGTATGAATGATTTCCCCTATAACCTTATAAATGCCACCTTTATAGTGTTTAAAATAACATCGATAAAATCAAAAGTGTCCATTGTAGCTTTCCTCCTTAAACTTCCTCTAAATGCAACACAAGAACATTTTTATATGGATCTAATTGAATCTCATCCCTTGCTTCTTCACCATCAATCCTGAAGTTAACTGGTGTGTCGCCGTAAAAATCAAGTTGATCTTGTAATGCTTTAATTACATCACTTACTTTTGGGTTAATTAACTTGCCATTAATCTCATCATAAGCCACGGGCTTTCCTCCTCTTTCTTTAAAATCATCCTTTTATTTAAACTATGTAGGGCACCAATCACTCATATTCTGGGTTGGTAAAGCTCGTCTGATAATTATCGATAATCAACTTTGATTTACGAGTCCACATTTTGAAAATAGTTGCATCTGCGCCATATAATCCGCCCATGATTGTCTTATTATCAAAAGCCCTATCATTAATTTCTGCTCGTGTGACTGTTAAATCGTTGTCAAGTGTTAATCGATATTTGCATCTGTACCAGTCTTGGTCTTCTTCTGGATCGATATAAATGTATTTACCACCATATTTATTTTCAACAATTACAGTGATCTCTTTGTAATCATCATAGTGCAGTTCATTCAGTTCACAATCTTGCTCTACGATTTCATTGATAAGTTCAGACAGCTTGTATTCTTCTTTTGCAGTACCCAAAATATCCCGGATACTTTCTTGAATACGTCTTCCCCCTTCCTCATGGACAGATCGCTCTAATTCATCTCTTATGATATTTACAATAACTTGGTTGTAAGATGGAATATCCAAACTTTCTAAATTAAATTGTATCTGATCTTGAACTTGCTGCTTCAATTCTTTCCCAAAGTCACTCCAACTTTTAAAAGAATCTTTAATAATATCTTGAATGGTTTCTTCAAGTTGCTTCCTTACAATTTTCTCAACGTATCCTTGATCTTTTAATTCTGTAAGAGTGTCATTTATAATTAAATTTAAATCCATTTTCATCACCCTTTTTGTTTTTTAGTTAAAATAAAACTTTTGACCAGCTATCTTCGACGGCATAGTAACCACCTTTATTTCATCCACTATTTCTCCAGATGGACTCTTTTTAAAAACAATCATTGCAGAATCTTTTATATTCACATTAGACATTTATTCAGCTCCTTTCATCTTCTCATGCTTACACTGCCACCCGCGTCTACACTTCCGCCTACAGTTCCACAACAGACACTTCCCCCAGCATCTACATTCCCTTTAACATTGCCGCAATTTACACTTCCTCCTGAATCAACATCACCTAAGACGTCACCTCTCACTTCAACAGAAGCATCAGAGTAAACTTTAACTGGGCTGCCTTCGATTTTAACCTTTACTTCTCCAGATACAGAGCTCTCTACAGCCTGTCCATCAATAAGAACTTTGTTATTGGTTATTGTAATGTTGTTCCCTTCATATCTAACTCCATTAACAGTGACTTTACCGCTACTGCTGATGACTGTACTTGTTTTACTTTTACCAAGAAAATTCAAAATTCTCACCTCCTTTTAATTAAACAGCCGTTTCAACCAGGATTTATTAGCCTTAACTGCATCTGCATTTTCATATCTCTTTTCATGCTCAATATCCATAAGAGCTTCTTCATACTGTTTAACTGCCCATTCTTTGCTTAAAATTGTTTCTTCATCTTCAATAATCTTAACAATGTGATCTGTTTCATACGTCCATTCATTATTGAGGTTTCGATATCTGTCCTTAATAACAATGTAATCATTTATACCTTTAATATAAACTTTTTCACCAACATTGATAGGTTCTCCGTCTATCTCCCCTTCAAAAAATATCTTCTTTTCACCAATAGAGTGATCTACAAATGAATAAACTCCATGTTTATCGTATGCAGATATAGCACTAATAAAAGGCTTAAGGACTTCACATATTTCAACATCTTTAGAAAACAACATAGGGTGTACATTAAACATATAATTCTTGTATAAAATTTGACCCGTAAATTTTGCTTTATGTCTTGTCAAACCATCGCCTCCTTTAAATCAAACAAACGCTTCTGCAGCAATTTTCTTAAGAGCTTTAATGAGCAAATCAAGTGCTTTCTTATCGCCCATTTCATCTCTGTTTGCTTCAATATAGTGCACTGCATTTTTTAATTTATTTTTCATACATTAGCCTCCCTCTCAATAAAATTTGAATTTCATTCAAATCTTTGTTTGGATTTGTCGTTATATGCGCTTGCCTGGGAAATTAGATTATTGAGTTAAGAATAATTCCCAAGCCTGTTGTGATTGTTCCTAAAGCCAAAAATGCAATATAGTAATTCTTAAAATCTCTCCAATCTCTATAAAATATTAGATGAACCAATGTTGATGCTAATAAAGAAACCCCGCATATAATAAGCAAAAAAGCTAATCCTTGATAAAGAATATGGATACACCTCCCTTAATTAAATCAAACCGATAATCAATAACAATGCTGCTGTTATAAATGATAATCCAGCCAATAATGCTATAATCGTATGTACATTAGAGTGAAACCTTCTTCCCTCTTCATCCAAAGAGACAATCCCAATCAGAATACAACCAATGATTTCAAGAATATTGATAGCTAACTGCATTGCTTTTATCTTCTCCTATATCTATTTTTGTCACAATGTGCGCTTGCCCAGGAAATTACAAGAGGAATACCCCCACGCTCTATTACAAATTATCTTTTTAATTAGTTTTATGGGGATAATTAAGACCTATATGATTTAATGTTTTCTTAATACTCATCCCCTTACATTCGTTACTAATCCTTGAGAATAATTCATTACCACACTTTTTACAGCAGTTAATTTCAATTCTGTCTTCTGCTGTTCTAACTTTTTCTTCGGATATCCTTACACATAACGGTTGTGCGGTGTATCCTTTGCAGATATCACATATGTAGTTCATTATTCAACCTCTAAAATTATGTTTTAATTATATACTTTTAATTTGTTTAAGTAAATAAGAATTCACCAAATTTCATTTTTTATTTCTTTGATTTTAATAAGAGAAAAAATCAAATCATTGTCTACACGTTTCCAGGTTTCATCAGAAATTGTATCTTCTAAATATGTATGTAAATTATCAAGGCGATCTTCGATCAAATCTAAGTGATCTACTATGAATCTATAAGGATGGCTAATGTTTCTTCCCTCCGTTCAGTATGTATGGATAATCCAACTATTCACCAGCTTGTGATCATATGTGCGCTCTTGGATCTCACAATTGAACGCTCTTCGTTTGTTTATGTATGCAATTGCTTTCTTTTTAGTCGGGAATTTAAGATTAACCCTTGTCCCGTTCCACAATACTCTAAAATAATTCTCCCCCAAATTCACTTACCTTTCTCTGTTTAAATTTGATATTTTATTTAGATTTTTATGTAACTGCTCAGGCGTTTATTTGCAATTTCACAATACTCTTTACTAATCTCAGTGCCTATGTATTTGCGATTATTTAAAGCAGCCATCTTGGCCGTTGTTCCACTACCCATAAAAGGGTCAAAAACAATGTCTCCTTCCTTAGACCACGATAAGATATGGTCTTCGGCTAACTTCTCTGGAAATATTGCCGGATGTTGAAAAGCTATTTTGTCACTAGTGCTCTTATGCATGCCAACTAAATAACTCCAAATATTCCCCTTAGTCTTTTCATCCTTAGTAACTAAGCATACTGATTTTCTTCTTACCGCGGGATTGCATTCCTCAATAGAAGCTACTCCACCTCTTTTAGAATAATCATATTTCATTCCCGCGGTTCGACAAGGTTCTTTTCTTGGATTAAACACGTTTGGTTTTCCTTTAGAAAAAACGAACATATATTCAAACTCTTGTTCATACCTGTTATGGTTTTGAGGCAGCGGATTTTCTTTTCGATAAATCATTGTATCGTGCAGATTAAAGCCAATTTCCTTAAAAAATAGAGCCTGTTTAAAACTTGTCCCTGACTCAGACCCTTTGTGTGTTTTGTCTCCAACAACCCAAACGACCACTCCGCCCTTTTTTGTGATTCTGTACAACTCTTCAGCAGTTTTTTCGAAATTAAATGAATAGCCATTGTAATTTCTTAAATCATCATAAGGAGGAGAAGTAACTGTTAGATCAATGGAGCAGCTATCTATGTACTCTTTCATAAACTGAATGCAATCGTAGTTATGTATCTTGTTTAGAATCTTGTAATCTATTTCTCTTCACGTCCTTTTTCTCTTTAAAAGAGATATTTTATACAATTGTTTTCTCAAAGGTAAGGCTGTCTCTTCTAATTTCCCGAAGTTTGGCCTTTAGTTCACTTGTCTCTCTATCAATCTCCAAATAGCCATTTACTTCTTTCATCACCTTAACTTCTTTTTTAGATTCGAGAATTTCAATGACTCTTTTCATTTCTAAAATTAGAAGCTGCTTTTTCTCTTCTTGACTCATCATAGTCCTCCTCAATCGTTTTGAATTTGTCTAAATACGAAATCAACAACCTCGTCTTGATTCATGTGAGCAGTATCAATTTCAATCAACTTCACACTTCCCTCGCAATCCCAATCAATATGTCTTTTTAATTCATCTATGAATTTATAATAAGAATCCTGCTGTTTTAATGATTCTTCCACACTTTCCTCCACTTGAGCAAACAGAATCTTATCTCTTTTCAATCTTTCTTTAAGCACATCCTTATCGGATACCGTAAAAAAGAAAATGTAGATTTCGTCATCGAGTGTAGGTAGCAATTTACACAGGCTCTTAAATTTTTGATGAAAATCATATTCTTTATATAGGGATGAGAACACCATTTCTGTTGGGAAGAAACGATCTAATATCGTTGTATAGCCACTCATCTTTGACTTCCATTTGTGAAAGAGCTCAAACATGCCATCATAATAATTAGATATTTTCTTAAGCCCAACTTCACCATCTTCGTGGAAACCTGTCGGATTAATCAATGTACTATGCTTCAGCCGCTGCCTAAGTTTATAAGCTACTGAAGATTTTCCAGTCCCTCTTGCTCCCTCTAAAATTATCAGCATTAATCCACCTCCTTTCGAATTTTATGGAATCCCAATACCTCATAAGATCCATCTTCATATTGAACTTCTACTTGATGATATCGTTCGTCCACTGTTTTTACAGTAGCTCTTTCGCCGGAATGGTTAACAATGACTTTCTCATCAACTTTGCACACTAAACACACATCCTTTTAATTAGTACAAAATAATTTCATCAAAGTCATATTCCTCATACCCAATTCCATCAAAATCAATTCCAGCTATTTTGTTTTCATGATCTATGTATGAAATAACCCCAGTTCCCATTTCATCTACGTATGCCTTTTGGTTAAGCTTCAATATGTATCACTCGCTTTATGTATTAAATTCAGTTCCGACTCTTTGTATCTTCCAACCTCTCCATTAGTGAAATGAAGAACATCGTAATCATATTGCCAACTGTTTATTCGATCAATAATAATACCTTTAAGCCCAACATACGATGGCATTCCATATTTGGCGTTACTGTTGACCTCAACTTCATCATTAATGTCGTAAGACCAGTACTTCGGCAATAAATCATCTCCCTTTTTTAAGAACTGTTACTTTAACATTTTTCCGGCCAAAATCTTTTGCAATTGATTCAGATCCAACAAGAACATCAATCCTATTTCCTTTAATATCTCCTCCTGTGTCTATTGCGTAGGCTTCAAATGAATTGCTGCCGTATGAAACTCTGACTAATGAATTTAAAGGGATTAGAGAGGGATCAACAGCAATGACCCTCTTCCCCCTGTAGTAAATCGTATTTGACACGTCGTAGCCTGTTTTCGTTGTACCTATGCAGCCAGTATCGCAAAATGAAATGTAGGCTGTGGCAACCATACTAAAGACTTGAGCTTGTTCTTCAGGCTTCTTTTTTGTTTTCTGCTCATATCTCTTCTCCTCACTCTCGTAACTCACTTTTAATTTGTTTTTATGTTTTTTCTTTTTTATTTCTTCTACTTTTATATGTAAATACTTATCTTGCGCTTCATTAATGATCTCTTGACTTGTCTTTAAATGCGGCAGCACCTCACTTTCAAATTCGAAATCCCAAATGTTGAGTTTTTTATAAAATGGCTCTTTTATTGGGTCTTTGTTTGGCTGCATTAATTGATCATTCATTGATTTGTATGTTAATGTTGATCCCACCCCCAGTAAGAAGATAACTGAATATATCTTCATTTCTTTATAGATATTATATACTTTTAATTTGTTTATGTATATCAGTTTTTTGAAAATTTCCATCAATCCTTTTTCTTTCCTTTTTTCGGTGTTTTAAGGAAATCATCGATCCTTTTCTTTGCTACAGAGATGTAATAATCCTTATCCAAATAGCTTGGAATTTCTTTTGTTTTGACATCATCATTATCAATAAAACATTTCTCAGGCGTGTTTGCTATTTTTTCAATTCTTTCTTCATTTTTTACCTTGAAAACCCCTTTTGCGTCTTCTTTTTTAGAAGCAAAAACTCTTAAGACCTTTTCAGGCAGCTTCTCTTCACCATGCAGAGCATACTTATATTTATTTGAAACCTTAACGATTTTCTGAAATTCTCTCAACTGCTTACAGTTATTGATCGTTTCTTCAACTGGAATGTTTTTTGTGAAATATTCGATCATTGCTTTGTTCACAATTGGAAGATCATAATCAAGGTTATTAAGCTTTTTAACATATGCACCCTTTGATTTGTAATTTTGATTTCCATCAATGATTATGTAATTGTTAACATCCTTTTGATAAATCTTTTCATACACATCCCATTCAAGTGTAAGACGAGTTCTATTCTCCCATTCTTTTGCAACTTCTTTGATTACGTCAATATCTGATTCCTTTTCCACTTTCATAAACAATCCATCTGTATTTGACTGAATGAGTTTGCAATAAGGTTCAATTTTTTCGATAAGATCTAATAACAATAATTGACCAGCAAGACATACGTTATTTGCCATTAAGGGGTCATAAAGCGGATTGTATTGATCTTTCATTGCTCCATATGTTGAGTTAAGAACGATCTTGTATGGAGCCTGTTTAGGATCTTTTTTCCGTTTAAGTTCAAGGCGTGTATCCCTAATCTCATTATACTTTAAAGGATCTCTAACGTTTCTACTGATATAACTATATTCAATCATAATGGATGGGTATAGAGATGCAACGTCACAACATAGAATAATCCCTTCATCCTTATACTTAGGAATAGCCCCATGAAGCCCACCCCAAGCAAATATATGAGGAACACCTGCCACATCAACTTTTAATTTTTTTGAGTAGTCAAGGTTTTCAGGATCTTTATACCACTCCACAATATGCTTGTATTTTTCAACTTTCAATGTCTTAGGGAACTGAAGATCAAATTCATCTTCCCTATTTTCATGCTTTTCTGCTCCTAATATAAAGGCTGACAATTGGGCTTTTGTTTTTGTAAACATCGACATGTTCAAGTTAAAGGCCTCGATTAACGCTAACTGACTTTCGAATTCTACTTTTTTATTGTCAAAAACCTCAATTGTTTGTTTAACATCATGAATACAGTAGTCAATTACTTCTTTGATTTCCTCTGGAGTTAAAGGTCTGTCGATATCAAACGGAACTGATGACTCTTTAATTCTCGATCCCATGAAACCCTCAAGCTGCTTCAGACTATGGAATCCTGTTGTTATGTCAAAATTGTTTAGCGGAATTTTATATCCTTCTCTAACAACATTAAATCCCTTTACATTGTCCTCAATGATTCTTTTACTAATGAAATAAGGGTTCATTCCTAATAAGATTCCCTTTAGTATGTATTGATCGTACATTCTTGAGTTATATCCTATCCAAATATCATCTTTAAAGAGCTTATAGAACCTTTTTAACTCATCAATGTTGTCTACAATAACTATTTAGCCCCCTAATG
>NZ_LECW02000001.1 GCF_001042475.2 Bacillus glycinifermentans | reverse complement strand
GAGATTTGGACTGAGCTCGTGACGTCTCGCCACCAAAGCTTTATTGCCTGTTTCAATTGCTTCTTGTACCACCTGTTGTTTAAATTCAGCAGAATGTTTTCGTCTTTGCATCACAAAAGCCCCCTTATTTGGCAACCTTAAGTATAAAACCACTCTTAGTAGGTGTCCAAATTCATTAGGGGGCTAAATAGTGATGACTCCTTTGGTTGATTACATTTATAGCCCAAAAAAGCTTAACCTTTTAACAAAGATTAAGCCTTTTTTAGTACCCTTATGCCCCTACCCTATCTGCAGCCACTTTGACTTCTGTACTATGATTACTTTGCAAATAAGTTATTGAAAACACACTACTTAAAATGACTGCTGCCAATAGAATCCGGCTGATTTTCATTAATAATCTCCCCTTTTTTAATTTTTCGTCTTGCTTCAATACTCATACGATAATATTCATTAGAGAGCATTAAATTTCCTTGTTCATGAAAATAATCAGCGACTTCAATCGAAAAATTTTCAACATCAGCAAACATTTTTCTCGAAGTTAGATATGAAAATGCATTCTTTATTAATTGATTCTCACCATCAGAAAAAAATAATCCCTCTAATATTTTGAATTTCGCTGAGTATTCCTTATCATCACTTTTATCGGCAATAAATCGACCTTTCCTAAAGTATGTCAAAGCAACATCATAATTTTGTTGTTTTGCTTCAACGTAGGTTAAAGTGAATAAAGTCTTTGTTAGGAAACTATGTTTTGATTTTTCAAAAATTTCTAAAGCCAAGATTAAATGTTGTGAAGCCTTTTTATATTCTTTCAATTCATCATAACAAATTCCAATATTCATGTGTGACATTGCAATTAAATGATCTATATTACTTTCCTTGGCGATTTCCAAAGAATTCAAAAATTGCTCCAAAGCTCTTTCATATTCTAAAGAATCGATCAAGTTTCCTGCTACAATAAATTGACAACGCACAGTCTGGACAGCATACTCTTCATACTCTCTAAATATTTTGAGTGCACGATTTGCATAATTCATAGAGAAGTATGTTTGTTTCATATAATAATATACATAGGACACTTTGAAAAAAAACTCTGCTTTTTCTATTTCATCCTCAACTTCAGACAACTTTGATTCTGCTATTCGATAGGCACTTATTGCTGTAGTTAATTCTTTACGTCTAAACTCGTACATACCCTTAAAAAAGTAAAAATAGTATTCCAACATGCCAGTTAATTGCCCTTGCTTCTCAATTTCTTTTATAGTTTCATAAGCATTATGGAGATCTTCTATTTCCTTAGAATTCATATAACTCAGCATTATCTCATGTCTAAAATCTAATAGCTGATAATATAACAAGGCATCTTGGTTTTCTTCCATATTTAGCAATTCTTTCTCTACTTCTGTTTTTATAATCTCTGCTTGCTCAACTTGATCATTTTTTATTGATGTATACCATTCATTTAACTTTTTTGTGACTATGTCGTACGGAATTTTATCTTTATCTAAGAAAACACCCCGCAAGAAAATTCCCCCATCCTTACATAAATTGTGCGAATATTTACATTAATTGTATTATGTCAGAACACCCTTTATTTTACAAAGATGAATTGCAAAAAGGTACATTATATCTACTCCTTTGCGGTTTTTTTTTCGGTTATACCAATACTTTCGCGACTTGACGCACACATCGTAGCAATCCTTTTATAAACAGAAAAAAAGAGGAGCAAACACATGGTTTACTCCTCTAACTTTGTTTCTTTACCTTTGGCTTCTTCATAGTCAGGTGTTTTCTTTGATAAGCCAAGACGATCATTTTCACCATTTCCAGGCATGTCGCTCATTTCTTTATACTCGTCTCCGAGTTTTTCATAGTATTTAAAAGTAGTTAATTCACGAGAAGAATCATCAGGCATATAAAATGCGAACTGAATATATTTTCCTCCATCGTAAACCCGAACTATAGAATTAGCCCTCGAAACATTTATTCTAGTATCATCACCTTTATATTCTTTATATTGATTGATTACATCATCAATCGCATCATTATATTTATTGCCGCCGCACGCAGTTAAAACGAACATCATCATCAAACTAAGGAAAATAAAAAGGTTTTTCAAAATAAACATTACCTCCTTTTTCAATATTTAGTATAAACAAACATTTCGATTTTTTCCACCTTTTATCCATTTCCCTTAACCTGCACATTATCAACTAACCAACCATCTTTTTCTTTTTTCATAGTCGTTTGAACAATTAAAACTTGATTCGTAGTAACTGAATTTGCAGTTGTTGAGATTTCTACAATGTTCAAAAACAATTCATGGGATTGATCTAAGGGTTTTGAATAACTCTCTAAAGAAAGTAATTCACTTTGCACACTGACTGTGTGCTTTTGATCAGAGCGAGAAGGGAATGCATAGTCAAATCCTTTTCCAGTTGTATGCTTCTTAACTGTCTCATATCGCTTATCTATGTCCGAGTAATTAAAAAACGCTTCAAAAAATGCCTTGTTTTCCGAAGCGCTGCTTATTGATTCTATATGGTTCAATTCCTTAATTTTTTCTGTCAAAACTTCATTCTTATCCTTTAACTTTTCAATCTTATACGTTTGCTGTCCATTCGTGAAAAATCCCGTCAACAATATTAATAACAAACAAGACGAAGCCCATGCAATATGTGTTTTCATGTTTTTCACTCCTAGTTATTTAATTCGTCCAAAAGATACAAGGTGATCTCTCCAATAACCTGATTTCAGATCAGAATATTCGATTCCACTGTCATTTGAATTAAACATTCTGCCATTGCCTACATAGATGCCGACGTGAGTAATGGCTTTTCCTTCATATGTGCCACCAAAGAACACTAAGTCACCCGCAGTGGCTTCTTTTTCACTTATTTTCTTTGTTGCCCCATGTTGTTCCTGTGCTGTTCTTGGAAGAGTAATTCCGGCTTTGGCGAAAGACCACTGAACAAGGCCCGAACAATCAAATCCAGTTTTCGGGTTTGAACCACCCCAGGCATACGGTTGCCCTTCATATTTCAAAGCTTCTTTCATGACCGTTTCATAGAAATCCATAGAACCATTCACAGGCTTCACATTTTTATCAGAACCTTTCACATACCTCATGACATGGTCAACATAACTTGGGTCACCGTAGCTTTTCCAGCCCATTTTAAAAGCTTGCAATCGGCTGAAATCAAGTGCCAATTTCTTTGTGTATTTCCCGCCATTCTTTTTGACATAGTCTATAAAGCCAGAACCAAAGTTGTATGCCTGTAAGGTTAAACGAACATCACCGCCAGCCTGTTTAAAAACCTTCTTAAAATGTTTAATGCCGACTTCAATCGAACGTTCTGGGTCAGTTATGGAGTTGGGAGGTAAGCCGATACTTTCGGAACTTTGCATGATATCTAAAGAACGCCCACCACTTTCTTGCATGGTGAGCGCCATAATAATATTCACTTGATCAAAAACACCTTCCTGACGTGCGTACTTCTCAAATACAGCCCTAAATCGTTCGACTTCCGGTGCAATCCCGACCGTTTCATATTCGCCATCCCCGCCGCCTATAAAATCGTCTCCAACTTGATTTTCCCTTGAAATCGTCATAACCACTACGATACATAAAACAAAAAAGAAGATAAAAGGAGCCGAGAACACCAAAGGAAGAACTACCTTTTTACTTATCATCTTGTTCTTTCATCCCTTCTCAGTCGATCTTCAACTTTTGACGAGGTGCGCCTTCCAATATCATTTAAAGACACTTGTTCAAATGTATTTACGTTTTGTTCAGTTCGCTTAATCGTTTGTGATGAAGGCTGATTTTCTCTTAAAACAGTCTTACTTTCAGCAGGTGCATCCGTCTGTTTTTTCTCAGCACGAATACCATCTGAATGAACTTTTGCGGGTTCAGATGGTCTGGTTTTTCGTTCATTATTGACAACAGGTTGATTCTCTACTTTTGTAGGTTGAGAACTTTCAAAGCCATTCTGTGGTTCAGATTGACTCGTTATGACTTTTTGGTCTGAACGTTTGATGTCTGCTAATCTCTCTTGTGCTACAGGTTCACTTTTTGAAACAGAATCATCTTTCTGGACTTCAAAATCTTTTTGCATATCTGTTTCAGGATTCTGGTTTTGTTCTTCATAAACATACGCTTTTTGATCAGTACGTTCTGTGTCTTTATCACTCTCTTGTAAGACTGGTGCTCGATCAGAAGCAGTTTCTTCTTCATGTTGTAATGGTGCATCATCAGTTTGTTGCTGGTTATCGGGCTGTTTAAGAAGCTGTTCAACATATTCTTTTTGATCTGTTCTAGCTGATTCATCCTTTTTATCCTGTAATATAGGCGCTCTTTTGGATAACTCTTCATTACCTTCTTGCAAAACGTCCTTCAGCATAGGAGAGTTTATTCCGTCTTTTCTCAATCTGTCTAAATGGGATTGCTGTTTATTTTCTTTTGCATTCGCAAATGCTTCTTTTTGTTTCTCTTGTTCTTTCGACAGAGTTTGAGGATTTCGTTTTAAGTTTCGGCTATTATGATTAGATATTCCGTTAGCAGTCTCTTTTTGCGGGGTCCTTGAAATAGCATGAGTATTATCATACCCCATAGCAGCACCACTCGGTGAATTACCACCACTTCCACTTGGAGCACCATTTACGCCATCAGCATTCGAACCATCTTTTCTCCCCTTAAAATTCTTTGCAAAGTCAGTAAATACGCCCCCACCGTTACCCAATGTTCCACCTATTTTTTTCGCTTGTTCCCAAGCAGGCTGAACAATGTTTTGTCTCATATTTTCCATCATATTATTATCAACTGAAACCACTTTTCCAGCAGTCACAAACTTGATAATGGCATCCCTCTTGTGAAAACCAATCCACAAGATTGAGGCAAGGACAGCAACATTTAAAAGATACATTCCAAAACCATTTGGCGGTATTAACTTGTCAACGATAAAACAAGTCACGTACACAAACAGAACGATAACCCCTAACATTGCTTTTAGTAGGTAAACACTCCCCAAGCGTCCAAGGGTGACAAATCCCGAGTAAGCTAATTGGGGAACATACGCTAAGATGAAAGCGAATGGTACAAAGAATACAATCACTAGAGCGATTATTTGGAGCAAGAAGTTAAAGAAAGCTAATGCTAAAAATGGTATCCCAATGACAATAGAAGCGACCACAGCAATAAAAGATTCTCCAAGTTGATTAAAAACATTCCCAGAGGTCATAGACTCATTTTCATATTCTTCAATTTCAGTATCCTTTATATGCTTCTGTTTTTCTTTTTCTCCGTCTTTTGATAGCTTGTATGAAAGCAATTTATCGACCCTTGATAATTTCTCTTTCGAATCACCTTTTTCATTAATTTTTGCTTCACTTGTTTCTCCAAAATTCACGATTAGAAATGGCTTCATCAAAGCAATGTCAAAGTATAGATTACGCATAACTGCGACTGTGCCTTCCATTTCCTTTCCTTTTTCAATAGCAGAACTGTCAGCAAAATTCCCTTCATCTTGAACAATGCCCACCAATCCATTTCCCGCAGTTAAAAGCTTTCCTTGTGCTTCTACAGACAAGGCATTCAACGCTTTCATGTAATAACCAGCGTTTGACATCCAAAGCCCGCCGATCACCATGACACAAATAAATAGAATACTCCGTCGCATTGCTTCTTTTACGCTACCTCTCACACAGAACAGGTAGACAACATAGGCGCACGTGAAGATGAATAAGGCTTCACCGAAATTCTTTTTCAGGGTTTTATAAACTGTTTTAGAGACGTTTGTAATAGAATTTGCGAACTCGTCAATTGGTTGCAAGTTATATAAAATATCCATTCCCGCATCAACCACACGGACAATGTTTCCTGCAAAAGAAAAAGTGACGTTTGTCAGTCCAACAAACGCCCCCTTGATTAAATCGTCAGATGCTTCATTATTCGCTTGATAGCGTGAGATAGGAAACCTTTTCACCTTCAATTCCACGCCGCCAGCTTTTTCGATTTTTGGCTGCGTGGTGGTGTCTCCGTCAGCCGAAAATACCGTTACAGCTGAAGCAACAGTTAAAAACAGCAACACAATAGCCGATACAATCAGAATCCTTTTTTTCTTCATCACAGCCACCTCCTAATCTAATCGAGTTAATAAATAAAATTGGTATCTAGCTTTCTCTAAATCTTTTTTCGATAGCACAACATTTTCAGGATAACGTTCATTCAGAGAAAAACAGATTGCCTTCTGATACTTCATATGTCTAAATATCTTTCGATTCTGTTCAACTTTAATGCCTAATAATTCTTGAAGAAACTGTGCCGTTGATTTATGACCTATAAAGCTTTTGTATCGTCCTTCATAATACTTAAGCCACTGCTGTGCATCTTCTAATGTGATTTTCTCAGCTTTATAAAATCCTGGAACTGTTACGACAAGAGAATTTAATAAAGCAATTTCCATGTACGTCTTAACCCCTTTTACAAATATTTTTCTTCCGCATATGCGACAGCTTTTTTCTCAACTGTTTTCAGAGCACCTTGCCATTCTTCGAATAGGCATTCAATTGAAATTTTGGAGGTACGGCCATAGTAATCTTTAAATAAGCATTGACCTTGAAACATGGATTCCATCATTTTTTTGTTTTCTTTTGTGACCTCCATATTCATCCACTTCAACACTTCTTCACGCTCATTCGGTTCGTCAAAGGCGAAGGCAACACCAAAGTTTCCGGAATCTTCTTCTTTCAAAGCGTCTTTTGTGGATTGGGAAATGAAGTATTCCGCATTGTTGTATGAACGACCAATCCGGCGCATTTGTCTTTCTACTTTTTTTCCTTGTTGTGACGTGGTAAATATCCACGCTTCGTCTATAAATTCAACTGTCTGTTCGTCTGGATTCATGCCGAATAGTTCGCAGAACTTACCGAGTGCAAACATGACAGCACTAGACTTTAATTGTGATATGGTGTAGTTTTCAAGTCGCTCAGCATGATCCGGCAAATCCATATTTTCAACTTCTAAAATGGTGATTCGTTTTTCAAGTGATAATGCAGGGTTTGAACCATCATGAATACAAAGTTTCAAAATGGAATCTGACACAACCTCATTTAAATAGTCGCCAGCTTTTTGTACAGCTTCTTCCGGATGGTTCTGCATCCTCCGAATAATATCAAGTGATCCAACCTGTTCACCTTTTTGTTTCAACTCAATTACTTCTGACGTAGCACGAAGGAAAGCTGTGTTCACATCGTCTTTCCCTTTAAAGTCATATACTTGTTCAAAAATGACTTGAACTAGCTCTTTTGCTTTCATAGGAGGGAGGAAGGAGATAGGATCAAGCGCTCCCCAGTTGTGCGTATTTTCATGATCTAGCGTGATATAGTTGTATTTCTCTAAATGTGCAATATATAAAGGGAAATTCTCTCGAATGTACTCATCATTCAAGACTCTTTGAATCCACTTTCTCATTTCCTTTTTAGGGTCTATATACAGAGATTTGATATTTAACATGCTGATATAGTTAAAGATCAATTTTGCCAAATACGACTTGCCGTTTCCTGTATCTCCTGTGATCAAACAGTGGGGAGAACGTGTCTTTGAACCCTTTAACTGCTGATTCGCTAAGAAAGGGTGGAATAAGACAAAATCACGACTGGACATAATGGCGCTTTCTAAATCGGTATGCTCTTGAAAACGATCAACCCAACCAAGGAAGAACCCGATTTTCGAACCAATATCAGAGTTAACAGCAAAAAGACTTTCTGCAACTCCATCTTGTGTCGTTTTTTGAATCCAGTTCTTATCGGTTATATCTAACTTTTCACCGGGAAGCATTTTATAAAAAAGGTTCAGTTGATCAGCTACCGGAAGGCGACATGTAATGCCAGCACCTTTCAAGTGCCTTTTGACAATTGTTGCTTTACCAACACATTCTTTTTTTGTTTTTCCGTGAACGACAATCACAGACAGCCAGTTCATTAAATACACTTCTTCTTTCTTAATCTCATCTTGTAAATGTCTAACCATCGTTGCACTTGTAACAGTGGAGACATCACTTCGATCACCTGTGCTTTGTTGTTCTTTTTGTTCTTCTTTCAATTGTTGTCTTTTGATGTTAAGGGCGGGCTTAGTAATAGATTTTGATTCCGTTTGAATTTTCATCTGCACTTCAACTGGGAAGGGAAGAGACTGCGCTTCATAAAACAAATCACTTTCCGACATATTGTGAAGGAATTCGTCAATCACGACAAAAGCTGAATAGCCTTCATCTTGGTCACTATGCAGATGTAAAACTGATGGATCGGTGGGGTCTATGATCGTGTTTGTAATAGAGCGAACATCCTTTATCTCACTTTCTTCATTCGTGTGGTGCTTTAACCCACGTACAAAGTGATAACGGTTAATGTATGTCATTTCTGTTTCTGAAAGCCGTTCTCCGCGAACAGAAGCCATGATATTGGCTAGTGTTTCTTCAACTTCCTCATATTTTTCAAAAAAAGAGGTGGAAACATTTTGTTCCCACCCGAGCATCTTTACAACAGTATCAGTCGCCGTATTGAATAGAGATAAAATATTGTCTTTTAGTTCGACACTAATATTTACAAGACTGCTTTTCAGCTTTACACCTAAAATGAAATCATACTTTGTCAGCCTTCCTAATCGCTGTTCTAACAGCCTTACCGTTTCTTCATTATAGTAACGAGCCACATCCATTGCGTCTGCCGCAATATCTGTTTCTAAATCCTTAAATCGTTTTTCTAATTCATACTCACTTGGATACATCATCAAGTGGAAATCCTCATAGGATGTAATTTCTTCAAAAAGATGCTGCCACTTCTTTTTATACGATTCAACTTTTTCTCTATTTTGCATAGGAATCGAATTGCTCTTTATTCGGTAGTACGCCCAAACGTCGCCCGTTCTTGTCAACAGCAAATTCTTGTGTATTGCCTTCATAGGCGTTTTTAGTCTCATTCGAATAATCCACCACCTTCACAAGTTTTCGAAACTCAATTTGTTTTTCATTACTTAAATCAACCTTTCGGTCATTGCAAAACTTCTTTTGTGGAAGCTTGATGAAGAAGTAATACTTTGCAAAATCAAAGAAGTATAAATAGATGTTTTTGCCTTCCGGCTTTATTTTCGTAACAAGCATTGTTAAAAAAATCGGTATTCCAAAAATCACGATGACGAAACTGTTATCAAAAGCGTGAGGAAAAATTATCCTCACGCCGTACCAGAACCCAAAGCAGATACCAACAAAAATGAAGTAGTTAATAGCCGGTATTAATTCAACTGCAAAAGGTAATGAATAGTTGTCGGTTAATTGCTGAATCTTTTTCGGCTCTCTCATTGCCTTCCGATAGTTGAACACCAGACGACTCATTCAAATGCCCCCTTACAATTTTTCCATTAGTGCATTGATCCAGCCGGAGAATTCTGACCAGTGTTTAATAATCCAAGTCACCGCACTGCCAATACAGCAGACAAAAATAATGCCGCCCATTTTTAATTTAGTAAGATGTTTTGCGGCTATGAACATGACCACGATCGTAATGAATTGGACAACAACATCTGATGCCCATCCTTTTACTCCTCCAAGTGTTGGAAGGTCTGCGCCAAGAATAAAGAAATTCATAAAATCCATATTTAAACCTCCTATTGATGTTTGAGTTTATTTACATAAAACTGACCGCTGTTTTCCGTAATCTCTAAACTGAATTTTTCATTTACCGGAATATCATTTTCTTTTTCCTTAAATCGAACAGCACAAAAAACCTCGAAACCTTTTTTCGTCTCGAAGATTTTCACTGACTGCACTTCCCCAAATAACAAGTTTCCTTCCAATGCTTCCGGCTTTTTCATCATATAAACCATTTCTTCTTTCTTTTCAGAAGCGTATTTCTCAAAGAAATTTTGAAGAAATGATTCGATAGATTCTTTTTTCTCGCCTGCATATTCGTCTCTAGTTTCTTCTTTGCCCTTAAAAGCAATATCGCCTTTCAGATCATAAATCTGTGTAAAGTAAGGGACAGCAGACACCGCAAAGGAATCATCTTTATTTGTGACTGGAATATTCAGCAACATTTGTTTTTCAGATTTCTCATTTGTTTTAACCTTTTCTTTCACCTTCTTTTTCTTCTTTCCGTCTTTGACTTCTTTTTCAACTTCCTTTTCTACAGGGTATAAATTTTCATATGTGACCTTATATTGAAAAAGGCTGTTTTTATCACCTTCTTTCACGTTATATAAGCTGTAACCCTTTAACTCTCGATCACCTTTTAAGCCATCTACATTAAAGCGATCTTCATCCTCAAAATGGTTATCTTCCTGTTTCACCATGTAGCTTTCAAGGCTCTGCATACGTTTTTCAATAGATTCTTGATCGTTCTTCACATTCACATATTCATTGATGAACCCTGACAGAAAGTTTTCAGCAGCAGTCACCGATATTTTTTGTTTATCCTCATTAGTCGGCTTATTGGCTTCATCTTTGATGTCATTAAGTTGAGATCGGGTATTAATTGATAGGAGCACAGCAAGCAGACAGATAAACAGCAAGCCCCCTACACAAGACCATAATGTGACAGCTATCAGCTTTGACCTGTCACGAGGAACTTTCTGTCTGTCTTTTTCCGGTCTTTCAATTCGTTTCAGTTTTTGAAAAGCAGACCGAAAAAAGGATTCTTCCTTCTTATCAGAGCCAATTTCTTTATTGAGCAACTTTTTCACACTCCTTCTGTTCAATTTGTTTCGTTCTTTCCAAGAAAGATAAAAAGGATGCTACACGATGTAACACCCTTTTTATGCTTTGATTCTCCATATAAACCTTTAAGCTAGTCATTCGACCGTCCGGCAAATACCTTGTCTTGTAGAATGTGTAACGATACTCTGCAAACCCTTTTATTCGTTCACCTTCGACAACTAGCATGCAATCTCTGCTTAAACTTCTCACAAAAACTAAAGATGGGATACCAACATTAAAACCCAAGCTTCTGAATCGTTTATCTACAGCAGACACCGCACATTTTCACCCCTTATTGGTAGTAGCTAATTCCTTCAAATTCCACAATTCTTTCATCTGTCTCAGGGTCTTCATCCTCCAGTATGTTGAATGTGGCTTGAAGTTTGGCATTCACATTATCTATAACCGCAAGAGTTTGGACTATGACCCTTTGGGCTACATCGCTGTAAAAGACATCCTCCATCATTTTTTCAACCAATTCCTCAGCAATATCTAAACAGCCAAGAGACTCCAAATCACTCTCTAGTCGGGCCTGATTCAAAAGGTTAATATTAAACATGAACAATCCCCCCTTTAGTTCTTTCAATGCCTAGAACCACATAACCGGGACGCTGTTTGTAATCAGTAATATATATAATTTGTGCTTCTAATTTCCGCCCAGTAAATTCATCCATCCATTCATGAAGTACCAGCGTATCTCCGACCATATAGAACCTGTCGTTTTTTCGAATTTCAAATTTCTTTACGTCTTTTAATACAGCATCATAGTACTCTGGATATATCTTAAGATGATGCACTACCATGACAGCACACCTTTCTTATTTAATATCTTGGGTTTCACCCAAACCCACCAACGGAAGCCCGTTGGATTGCTGTTAATCTAGCCCCCTATTCCCCCGAATCATCGGGGGACTCCCTCGCCGGTAGGCAGGAACAAACGGTTGTTTGTTCAATGCCTAGAGGGTTTGGGTGGCGCTGAATATGTCAACTCCTTATCCTCACTTCGTTCCGGTACCGTTGACACATACGTTTAATCGCATCACTTGTTTTTATAAAGGTTTAGCAGTTTGTTTTTAAACAACCATATCAGCAACATCAGCAAGAAACACATCTAGCATTTTTTTGTGTTTGTCTGCCAGTTCAGCTTCTGCAATCATATCTGACAGATCGGTTTTCCCTAAATGTTCATCGGCTTCAAGCACCATTTTCATAGTGGGAGCACAAGAGTTACGAAGCCAGTTTCTTGATTTCTGATAGAAGTCTTTTTGTGGTTTGACGTACAAAGGAAGTCTCCCAACATCACCTATAAATTCAGACCAAAAAAGGCTCGTTTTCCAATGCTCTCTAGTGATGTTTTCATCAGCATCAACGAATCTTACATAGTTATTAATGATCTGCATAGCGATTAAGGTTAAATCCTTTGTTTTCAATAAAGCATCTATAGCCACTTGTGCACGTTCATTTTTAAGCCGCAATTCATAACGATTCCAATCGCCTAGTTCTTCTAACGGAATGTTATACTTTTCTGCTTGTTCATAGTTTTTCTCATAAAAACAAAGGTACGCTTCTGACTTTTTAGAACCGAAATATATTGTCGTCCCACCTGTAATGCCATCAGATAGATCAAAGGAGCCATTGAAATCAGATTTTCTAAATCGTGAAATACATTCGCCCTTTTGGGCTTTCTTTAACAGTTCCGGTATAGAAAAGTATGTCTTTTTATCATCAATAGCTAAATCAAAGCGAGTGAACGAACCGCCTTGTTGCATGCAATCTTGAAAGAAGTCGTACCATGTTTTCTTCCGGCATTCTAAGAAGGATTCAAATTGACGGCAACCTTGACCGGACATTTCTATCAAAATACCTCTGTTATCATCTGGCGCAGAATAAAAGACTTTGATATAGTCCAGTTCGTACGTGCCAACGTAGCCATAGAAACCAGATTGTTTCTCAGTCATAAAGTCTTTGCTAAGGTGAAGAACCTCTTCAATAATTCGGTCAACATCATGAGTTTTAAAAGAGACTCGAATATAGTCAACCATTGATACCAAAGGACTTTCAACGGTTTCATTTTTTTCTTTTACGATTACTACCCCCCTGTTAGCGTGGGGGGGTTGTTTTAGCTCATCCATTCGCTTCGCTCACTCCTTCGCCGCTGGCCGTCTGGTCGCTTACGCTGCCGCTGGCGACTGCCGTCGCCTGCGCTCCCTCGACTCCAACCAGCGACTTTTTAATAGATGACATAAAATCATATCCTTTCGGCACGATAGGGCTGTAAAACTCCAACACTGAACCAGTGCCAAAATTAGCATATCCTCGTCCTGTCTCTAAACCCAATGACACACAGAAGCTAAATTGATCTCGTATCCCATCAGCTAGATATCTTGCATCCGGTCGCTGTGCCCCTAAAACAAGAAAATAACCAACTTGACGACCCAACATAACCAATTGTTTCACGTAAGATAACGCTTCATTTCTCTCCTTCATATCCAACAAATCCATAAACCCTTCATATTCATCAAAGAAGATAAAGACAGGATTTAGCCCTAAACAGGCATAATTATCACCTATCTTATAGTTAGGCATCTGTTCCATTTCATCCATTCGTTCTATCATGCCATCTACAGATTTTCTCAAACCCGTAAGAATGCCGTCCTTTTCAGAATATACCTTTTTCGTAAGTACTCCTTTCAACTCTGCTAAAACTTCATTTTTAGGGTCTAATATTCTTACATCTGCCCCCATTCCGACACAAGCCTTAATGATCGTTAGCATGAAGTATGTTTTCCCTACACCTACACCACCCGTAATAAGCATGTGCGGCAACTTATCAAATTGCCATGAAATATGCTTCATTAATGGAAGGACTCCATTCTCAGATACTGCATCATCAATTGAAATACGATTCTTTTCCACATCGTAAATGACTTGTTTTAACTCATCCATTCGTTTCGCTCACTCCTTCGACGCTGGCCGTCTGGTCGCTTACACCACTGCTAGCGATTTCTGTCTCCTCTCCAACCAGCGCATTTTTAATAGATGACATAAAGTCATATCCTTTCGGCACGATAGGGCTGTAAAACTCTAATATTGAACCTGTGCCGACATAGGCATATCCTCGACCTTTCACGTCTTTTTCCATAAATGTTTTATCAACGTCACCGAACATCATCCCATAACCAGTATCAGACATATTGCCAAGAGCAACACGAAAACTAAATTGATCTCTTATCCCATCAGCTAGATATTTTGCATCTGGTCGCTGTGCCCCTAAAACAAGAAAATAACCAGCTTGACGACCCAACAAAACCAATTGTTTCATGTAGGATAATGCTTCATTCCTTTCTTTCATATCCAGCAAATCCATAAATGCCACATATTCATCAAAGAAGATAAAGACAGGTTTTAGCCCTAAATAGGCATAGTTTTCACCCGTCTTGTAATTGGGCATTTTCTTCATTTCATCCATTCGTTCCATCATGCCATCAACCGACTTTCTCAGACACATAAGGATGCCGTTCTTTTGGGAATATACCTTTTTCGGAAGCACTTCTTCCAAGTCTGCTAAATCTGCATTCTTAGGGTCCAATATTCTTACATCTGCCCCAAGACCAACACACGCCTTGATAATCGTTAGCATGAAGTATGTTTTTCCTCCACCTGTACCACCTGCAATAAGCATGTGCGGTAACTTATCAAATTGCCATGAAATGTGCTTCATTAACGGAAGGACTCCATTCTCAGCTATTGCATCATCAATGGAAATACGATTCTTCTTCACATCGTAAAGAAGCTTAAAGCATACAAAACCTTCTTCCATTTGCTTATCCACCAGGTCACAAAATAAGCCGTTTTCCAAATCCTTTCCTAAGTCTAGGAAGCGATTCTGAAAACGGCTCATGTCCATAGCAATACGAATATAAATGTGGTTGTTTTTGACCCTATAATACATTCTAGGAAAGTATGTGATTTTTTCCTTTGAGTCAGTTTCATTTGAAAAGAGTTTCCTTACTTTCACATTTTCTTTTTCGTAAAACTTATTAGAGAAAATCATCTTAGCAATCTTTTGCCTGTGAAGGATTTTCTTATAGCTGTTAAAGAAAAGAAAATAGGTTGCAGCTATGCTTCCAACAGCAATCAACAGAGAGCATAAAACGCTTTTAATAATTAAAGGCACATTCCACTCAAAGTGTTTTATTATTCGAGATATATCGAAGTGAATCAGTTGTTCTCTCCAAAAGATGAACATAGACAATAAAAAAACAGGCACAAAGATAATTGCGCCTGCTAATTTTACGTTATTTCTCATGTACGGGCGGATTCGTCTCCCCCTATACTTCCAAAGCATCGACTTAAGCCCAGAAATGGATAACACACTCCTAACGTTTAGTTTTATCTTTCTTTTTCTCACGCCACAATTTCATTATGTCCATGATTAAAAACTGACCACCAAACATAGCAAATATACAGATTGACACAAAAACAGTGACGAAAATATCAAAAGGCAACCATCCCACTGGCTTACGATACCAAGCGTAGAACACAAAGAATACAATCCATAAAACACCACGAACAATTATTGAACGCATTGTTTTAGTTTCAAAAAGTTTTTTTATCATCCTACACCCTCTGGCTTACAGAGAGCATTTTACTTTTTATCATTGCCACTAGTTGCCGCCGCAGTTTTCACAGAAGAACCGCCTTTTACAACAATATCATCAGCTTCAAGTTTCCACATCACATTGGCATAGGTTGAATCTCTTTGACTAGTTGCCATAGCGCTAATTTTTGGGTTTTTCAATTCAATATCTGCAAAAGGAGGAATTTCTTTTGCCCCAGCATATTCAGGAATAGTTACCTCAATTTGACCACCTTGGACAGCACTAGCAATGTTATAAACCCTAGATTCCAGCACGTCAGTACGCTTATTGTTTTCCCGATCATAAACATATCTTTCTTTGTTAAGTCCCATGAATTTCATGTCTCCAAAAGTCATATTGATATCCGGTACAATAAAGTTTAAGTTCATTTTCATATCCCCATTTCATTTTTTATTATTTATTTTCAAAAGATCGTTAAATTTCGATTTTATATTTTGAATTCGCTCCGGTTCTGTATCCATCTTGGCGCTTATCAGTTGCTAACGGCTTAAGCCTTCGTGGCAACCTAGTAGGCTAATTATAGCCATCAAGCTGACTACAGCTATTCCGCACGCTTATTCTAGCCTGCTACAGCATTTAAAGTGATTGCTGTTCATCACTCAAATACTCACGCATGACATTTTTATAAAAGTGCCGTATAATAAAGGTGTCTAATCTTTACACGGCGTTCTTGATGATCATTCGTCAAGGCGCTTTTTTTGTCTATATGTAGTTTTCAAGGAACAAACACTCCTAGCGACATAAGTTATATAAATCATCGTTATACAAAGTAAACACTTGGTTATCCTTTTTACTCAATGGACGAGTTGACCAGATACACCACCAATCCCAACCTTTTAACAACTCAGATATTTCTTCATTAGCCTTCAAATAATTATCAGCATCAACAACGAATGTTTCACAAGTGGCATAGTCTTTAAAATGATTCAAATCCTTATCAGCCTTTAAAGCTTCAACATCAGTAATGATTGTTGCATTTACTCTTATTTTCATCGCACCCCCCCTTTCAAAGGATTCTTAACGGCTCCCTATAGTGGTATATAACGTCACACTATGGATGATTGCCGCAGCTTTTCAATGTCTTTTCTTCCAATGCCATAATGCTTACATATCCTGCGATATGAAACACCTTTTCGCAGTAATTCATTAACATTTTCAATTGTTAAGGGAAGGTTTAAATAATGATTTATGATGACTGAATTCAGAGCAATTTTCATTCGTGCTATCCAATCACCTTCCATTTGTCTGGCTAAAGGAACAGCTTCTTTCATAAACGAGTTTGTTATATCAATGTTTATAAAAATCACCCCGTTTGAGATTTTGGACCTTTGTAACAATAACACTCTTCAAACTTAGCTCTACTCACCTTGCCTTGAATGACCATATATCCTTCTTCTTTCATTTGAGCATTCAAAGTTCTAATGATGTCATAAGATTTAGCCTGTTTAACTCCAAGAATTTTTTGAATATCTCTCGCAGTTAAAAACTCTCCTTTCAAAATATCACCTCCTCGTTAACTCAACTCTTTGTGAATTAACTTTATTATAAAACTCCTTTTCGTGTAAGTCAACACAAAATTCACCTTAAAGTGTATTTTTTTGAACATATATGGAAATATTGATAATTAAACTCTCCATAAAGAAGAAATAAAAACTCCTAAAAGGAGAATTTTGAATCATTTATTTAACTTATAGGTGAAATTAATGAATTCTCCAAAAAATGTTGTTATTATTTTTATAAAAATCAACTCTTTGTGAAATGGATGATAAAAATGAGCCTAGGCAAACGATTAAAAGAAGCTCGACAAAAAGCTGGATACACTCAGAAAGAAGCCGCAGAGAAACTTAACATCGGTAACAATAACTTGTCTAATTACGAAAGAGATTACAGAGATCCTGATACAGACACACTCTTAAAATTGAGCAACTTATATAACGTATCTACAGACTATTTATTAGGAAAGGATGAAGTAAGCAAGAAAAACGAAACTGATTTACTCAATAAAACAATTAATGAAGCCATACAGGAATTAAAGGATGAAGATACACTCCTTTTTATGAATGATGGTGAATTTGATGAGGAAACTGCACGCCTTGTCAAAAAAGCATTAAAAAACGGAATTAAATTCATTGACGAATTAAAGAAGAAAGAGTGATAACAATTTATACAAGCAAAGGAATTAAACATAAAGTCCAATCAGTAATTAAGACACATGGTACAAATAATGTCTATGAAATTTGTGACATCCAAAAAATTTATATACTCAAAAATGATCTTGGACAAGCAAACGGTTTACTACAACATGACAAAGCCACAGATCAATATTTAATTCATATCAACGAGAACCTCCAACATCAACAATTTGTAATTGCCCATGAATTAGGGCATTACTTTCTCCATAAAAGATTGAACACTTTTAAAGTTGTGAATTGCTCTAAAGTTCTAAAAGAGAAACTTGAGCATCAAGCAAGCCTATTTGCATCAGAATTAATACTGACAGATAAAATGCTTAATGAAGCCCTTCCATATATACAGGGTTTTAGCAAAGAACAAATAGCAGCATACTTCAACGTACCATCATTTGTTACTGATTATAAACTTTCTCAAATTGGCTCATTTAGTAACAGAATCTATTCACACGAAATAAGCGCTTTTGGTTAAAGGAGAAATAAAATGTCTGTAAAAAAACTTGAAAATGGTCAATATCAAGTTGACGTTAGTTTTGGATTTGACCCGATTACTGGAGAAAGAATTAGGACGAGACCAGTAGCATCAACCAGAAAAGAGGCTTTAGAATTAGAAGCAAAATTAAGAAGAGAATTTCAAGAAGAAAGAGCAAGAAAGTCCAGATCAGTAAGCTTTCCGACTCTAATTTCAATTTATTTAGCAAATTGTGAAATAGATAGTAAACCAAACTATTATCAGAATCAGAAATACATTATAAACAAACATATATCTGATTACTTTTTGAAATCTGATATACAAAAAATCACACATAGAGAAATAACTGATTTCAGAAAACATTTAATGGAAACAGGTCTAAGCAATAAATCGGTTAATAATATAATGACTAGTCTAAGCAAAATTTTTGATACAGCTGTACATGAAGAAATCTTAAAAAGAAATCCGTGTGATAACGTTAAACGATTACCTTTAACAAGAAAGAAAATGAAGTTTTGGAGACCAGAAGAATTCAAAAAATTTATTAGTTTAATTCCTCAAGATCAATTATTGTTTAAAACATTTTATACTGTTGCTTTTTTAACTGGACTAAGATGTGGTGAAATGCTCGCCCTGCAATGGAAAGATATTGACAAAATCTTATTAGAAATAGATGTGCATAAATCGTGCACCTGGCTTGATGGTCAATTTGTTGTTACTACTCCAAAAACCAAAAATTCGATTCGGCGAGTTAGCATCAATAAAAAATTGCTTAAGCTACTAGAAAGCTGGAAAGAAGCACAAGAAGAGTTGTTTAATGAATTAGGTATTAGACATTCACATGACACCTATATCTTTCAATATAAAGATACACCTTCAAGAAAAGATATTTTCAGTCGGAAGATTAAATACTTTTGCAAGGATAGCGATCTTACCCCTATACGTTTACATGATTTTAGACATTCACACGTTGCACTATTAATACACCAAGGAGAAGATTACATAACAATTAAAGAGCGTTTAGGACATGGTTCTGTAAAAACAACAATTGATGTTTATGGACACCTATATCCAAACAAGCAAAAGGAAATGGCTGATAAATTAGATGACTTACTTTAGGTAAGTGGGCAGTTTGTGGGCAGTAAATCATTTGAAAATAAACACAAAAAAATACCAAGGGCGTCAAAACCCTTGGTATCATTGATGCGGCCGAGAGGACTTGAACCTCCACGGGTTATTCACCCACTAGGCCCTCAACCTAGCGCGTCTGCCATTCCGCCACGACCGCATGATGAAGTTGTAAAGTGCGGGTGAAGGGACTCGAACCCCCACGCCGTAAAGACACTAGATCCTAAGTCTAGCGCGTCTGCCAATTCCGCCACACCCGCTTATGTGACATGGTGAGCCATGAAGGACTCGAACCTTCGACCCTCTGATTAAAAGTCAGATGCTCTACCAACTGAGCTAATGGCTCATATATGGCTGGGCTAGCTGGATTCGAACCAACGAATGACGGAGTCAAAGTCCGTTGCCTTACCGCTTGGCTATAGCCCAACAGATATGAGAAATGACCCGTACGGGATTCGAACCCGTGTTACCGCCGTGAAAGGGCGGTGTCTTAACCGCTTGACCAACGGGCCATATGTGTATTCAGCGTCATATTCTTCAATGGCGGAGAAGGAGGGATTTGAACCCTCGCGCCGCTTACGCGACCTACACCCTTAGCAGGGGCGCCTCTTCAGCCACTTGAGTACTTCTCCGTATGGCTCCACAGGCAGGATTCGAACCTGCGACCGATCGGTTAACAGCCGATAGCTCTACCACTGAGCTACTGTGGAATGACCAGACTCATTTTATTATAAATATGACGACAAATTGTGTCAAGAAAAACATTTTGTTTTACTGCCTGTCTTGCGACGGCTTTTATAATTTATCATATACAAGCCTGATCAGTCAACCCTTTTTTATCATTTCTTTTATTTTTCCTCCGCATTTGCCGCAAACGTATCGGTTTGTGTCCATGGCGCGCTTTCTTAAAAAGGTTTGGCCGCACGATGTGCACATGTATGTGCGCACGTTTCTCGTTTGTTTTTTCGCGCTCAGCGGCGTGCAAAATCTCGGGGCGCCGACTTCCTTTAAGAGCGCTCTGAAATCTTTGTCGCGGTGCCTGTATCCTTTTCCTTCAAGGTGAAGGTGGTAATGGCACAGCTCGTGCTTGATGATGCCTTCAAGCTCTTTTTGGCCGTGCTCCGTTAAATATTTTTTGTTCAGCTCGATATCGTGGGAGTTGAGCAAATATCTGCCTCCGGTCGTTTTCAGACGGCTGTTGAAGTAGGCCCGGTGCCGGAACGGCTTTTTAAAATACGTCATGGAAATCTGTTCGGTCAGCTGCTGTACTTGATGATCGTCCACTTTTTGTCTTCACCTCATTTTTAAAAACATCGAACAGGACAAAATCCCGCCCGCATAAGCTAATATCATCAGAGCCTTTAGGAGGGATTGTCAATGCCGAATTGGCTCAAAAACCAGATGCAAAAAGCCTTTTATGAAAAAGACCATTATCAGATTAAATTGCTGAATCAATGCTGGTATTTTTACAGAAAAAAACACTGCTAAAGAAGCAGTGCTATTTTTCTTTTACCATTGATAAAGACACCCTTCCTTTTGCCGCATCTGCATGCTCCACCCAAACCGTAACGATGTCTCCGACCGATACGACGTCAAGGGGATGCTTGACGAAAGAGTTGCTGAGCTTTGAAATGTGCACGAGCCCGTCTTGTTTGACGCCGATGTCGACAAAGGCGCCGAAGTCCACGACATTGCGAACCGTTCCCTGGAGCTCCATGCCTTCTTTTAAATCCTCCAGCTTAAGCACGTCGGTTTTCAGGAGGGGCTTTGGCACTTCATCCCTCGGATCGCGCTCAGGCCTTGTCAGCTGGTCGCAGATGTCTTTCAGCGTGATGTCGCCGATCGCTAACTCTTCGGCGGTTTGGGATATATTCAGTTCTTTTAGTTTGGCCTGGAGCCCGGCAGACCCGATCTGGTCAGTTGACAAGTTCAGCTTTTTCAAAAGCTCTCTCGTTTCTTTGTAGCTTTCCGGATGGATGCCGGTGCGGTCGAGCGGTTCATTGCCGTCAGGCACCCTTAAAAAGCCGATGCACTGCTCATACGTTTTCGCGCCGAGCCGCGGGATGTCTTTTAATTCTTTCCGGCTTGTGAATTTTCCGATTTCCTCCCGTTTTTTGACGATATTGCCTGCGACCGATTTGGTCAGTCCCGCTACATATTGCAAAAGCGCCGCAGACGCCGTGTTGACGTTGACGCCGACCTGATTGACGACGGTTTCGACAACAAAACTGAGGGAGTCGTTTAATTTTTTCTGGCTGACATCGTGCTGATACTGGCCGACGCCGACCGATTTCGGATCGATTTTGACAAGCTCGGCCAGCGGGTTTTGAAGCCTGCGCGCGATTGAAACGGCGCTGCGTTCTTCAACCTGCAGATCCGGAAATTCCTCTCTCGCCAGTTCTGAGGCGGAATATACGCTTGCCCCGGCTTCGTTGACGATCAGATAATATACCTGTCTGTCGATATCCTTCAAAAGATCGGCGATAAACTGCTCCGTTTCCCGTGAAGCGGTGCCGTTTCCGATGGCGATGACTTCAACGCCGAATGCTTCGATGATGCTTTTCACTTTTTCGGCGGCTGCCGCCTTCTTATTGACCGGGGGATGCGGATAAATGACGTCGATTTTCAGAACCTTCCCCGTCTCATCAACGACCGCCAGCTTGCATCCCGTACGGAATGCCGGATCGACGCCGAGGACGAGCTTGCCTTTCATCGGCGGCTGAAGCAGCAGCTTGCGAAGATTCTCGGCAAAAATGTGAATCGCCTGATCCTCCGCTTTCTCTGTCAGCTCTTTTCTGATGTCCCTTTCGATCGACGGCTGGATCAGACGCTTGTATCCGTCTTCGATCGCATCCTTTATCACGTCTTTCGCCGTCGTTTGCTTCTGTTTGAGGATTTGTTTTTCCAAATAGGCTTGAATGCGGTCGGCCGGCGGTTCGATCGCTGCCTTTAATATCCCCTCTTTTTCGCCTCGGTTGACGGCGAGCACGCGATGGGGAACGATTTTCTGGATCGGCTCTTCATATTCGTAGTACATTTCGTAAATTTTCTTTTCGTCCGCTTCAGCATCTTTGACTTCTGATTTCAAAGTTCCTTTTTTAAAGGTCTCCTGGCGGATCCATCTTCTGAATTCCGGTTCGTCGGAGATGCGTTCGGCGAGAATGTTTTTCGCTCCTTCAAGCGCTTCTTCCGCACTGAACACCTCTTTTTCCTCGTTTATGTATCGCTCTGCTTCTGCCGAAATGTCTTTGTTCTCTGGAAGAGAGATGATGAAATCAGCGAGCGGTTCAAGCCCTTTGCTTTTTGCGACGGTTGCCTTCGTTTTTCTTTTTTGTTTATAAGGGCGGTATAAGTCTTCGATCTCTTGCAGCTTATCCGCTTTTTCGATTTTGAGCTTCAATTCATCCGTCAGCTTGTCCTGTTCGCCGATCAGCCGGATCACTTCTTCCTTCCGCTGATTCAGATGCTGAATATATCCCCAGCGCTCAGAAATCGTTTGAATTTGCACTTCATCCATGGAACCCGTTTGTTCCTTTCGGTATCTCGCGATAAAAGGAACGGTGTTGCCGTCCTCCAATAATTGAATGACATTGCTGACGTATTTGGACGCGAGCCCGGTCTCTTTTGCGACTTGTTTGATGATTAACGCTAAAGTATCCATTGTAGCCTCCATAAGAGTATTGTCTTCTTAGTGTACCAAAAGATTTTAAAAAACACCTATACCAAACGGACAGCTTTTCAGCTAGAAAAGCTGTCCGATGATATAGGTTAAATCGTCATTTCCGAGTTTTGTATACGCCTCAATCTGATTTGAGATGTCTTCGGGCGTGAAGTGGTTTTTCAGATAGGTGCGCAGAGACGGAACGGAAAGTCCGTCTGAATGAATGATAAACCGTGAACCTTTTTCATACGGATATGTGTATGTTTTATATGTTTGCGGTTTTCCTGATAAGTACCCCGTGACGGGAAGAGGGTAAATATATTTGTCTGAAGGAGCGTACAAAATAAAGCGGATATTGCCGACAGAGCTGTAGACGATGGTTCTCGTTTTAAAATCTGCTTTTAAAATCGAGACGGTCGCCCCCCGCTTTTGCTTGAGCGCCTGATTGCAGCGTTCCATCAAGCTTGCAACGTCTTCATCGCTGTACGCTTTGACAATATCGCTGATCGCTGAAGAGGATTCGTGAGCCATTTGGCCGCTGCCGAGTCCGTCGGCCAATGCGCATATCATTCCGCCGTCCGTCGCATTGAAATAAAAGCTGTCTCCGCAAACCGATTTTCCTTCTTTCGGCAGCTGATAGACGAGCGCTTGAATATGTTCATTCGATTCGGTCCAGATCATTGCCTGATCTCCATATACGGATCTTCCGCCAAGGCTTCCCTCAGCCGTTTGACGGCTTTCCGCTGCAGTCTTGATACGTGCATCTGCGATATTCCCAAAATGTCACCGGTTTCTTTTTGGCTTTTGTTTTGGATGTATGTCAGCTCAATGATCTGTTTTTCGCGGTCTGACAGGACGTGCAGGACGCTTTCGAGCGTCAGCTTCTGGTTCACCTTCTCATAGCCTTCTTCCTTGGAGCCGACAATATCGAGGATCGTCACCGTGCTGCCGTCTGCATCCGCTTCAATGCTGTGGTCTACGGACAGCGCCTGATAGCTTTTGCCCATTTCCATCGTTTCCAGCACTTCCTCTTCTGACACGTCAAGAAAGGAAGCGATCTCGTCGACTCTCGGAGAACGCTGGTTTTCCGCTGTTAATTGATCGACGGCCATTTTGATCCTCGGCCCCAATTCCTTGATCCTTCTCGGCACATGAACGCTCCACGTTTTATCGCGGAGAAACCGCTTGATTTCCCCGATAATGGTCGGAATGGCGAAGGCTTCAAACGATTTTCCCACATCGGGATCATAGCGTTTGATGGCTCCGAGCAGCCCGAGCATTCCGACCTGGCAGAGATCTTCATGAAAGCTTTTGCCTTTCGAATATTTTTTGGCCAGCGTTTCGACCAGGCTGCTGTATGACTCGACAAGGGCAAGCTGGGCTTTTTCATCCCCGCTGTCCTGATAATCTTTAATCAGACGGTCCACTTCATCTTTAGTTAGTTTCGTAGTTTTGGACGGTTGTGCCATCATCAACTCGCTCCCTGTTTAAGAACTTTGTCATTGATACAGTCACGCCTGAGTCAATCTGCACATTCACTTCATCCATCAGCGTCTCCATTAAATATAAGCCGAGCCCTCCTTCTGACAATTGATCTACTGTGTGCTCCGGGGAATACGGCCCGAGCCCCTTCTGTTTATCCTGTATGTCAAAACTGTCGCCCTGATCTGCGACCACGATTTCGAGGCGGTCACTAAACACGCCGAACCTGACGGATACCTCTCCGGTTTTATCCGCTTTATAGGCATGCTGGACGGCGTTCGTGCAGGCTTCGCTGACGGCGATTTTCAAATCTTCAATATCATCATATGAATACCCCATCTTGCTTGCGATTCCCGACAGGGTTAAACGGATGATTCCCACATATTCCGGTTTGGCAGGTGACTTCATTTCAATGTAATCAGCTGCTCTCTGCATTATAATCCACCCTCTGACTTTCCAGAAATATCGATAATGTCCTTTAAGCCTGTAATGTCGAACAGACGGATCAAACGGTCGGACAGATTTTCAAGCAATAAAGAGCCTCCCGTTTTGTTTACCGTTTTATATACCGCTACAAATACACCCAGTCCCGTGCTGTCCATATACGAAACATCCTGCAGGCACACTTTGAGATCCCTTCCCTCTTCAGCGAGCGGCATCAGCTGTTCGCGCAGTTCAGGGGCGGAGTGTACGTCTATTTCTCCAGCTACTTTTACCTCTGTCATACGGTCATTTTTTTTCGTATCGACTGCCAAATTCACAATATCACCTCTGGTTCTCATTAATCGCTATTGCTTTATTACCCTGCAAAGAAAGGGGCTAAACCTTTCTTTTTAAAACAATGAAGGTGAAATCGTCATGGAGCTGAAAGTCCTGCAGCTTTAGCAGGCTTTCGTAAATATTTTCAGCCATTTGCTGTGCGGGCTCTCCCATATGTACGGAGATGAGGTTTTGGAGGTCTGACCGTTCCAAAAATCCGGCATCTGTTCTGCATTCTGTCACTCCATCAGAAAACAGAATAATCATATCCCCGATGTCCAGCTTTTGCTCGTATTGTTCATATTCATAATCCGATGAAATGCCGAGAACGAGCCCTTTTCCTTTTAGATCGTGGAATTTGCCTTCTTTGCCGCTATAATAAAAACCCGGCTCATGACCGGCCGATGCGAACGTAAACAAATGTTTTTTCAAGTGGTAGTTTCCGTAAAACATCGTAATAAACATGCTCGGATCCACGTTTTGTTCGACAACCCGGTTCAGGTTTTTCAGGACTTGTGAAGGGTTTGTTCCCGAATCCGGCAAAGAGTCCATCGCATACTTGATCATCGACATGCATAATGCGGCCGGTATCCCTTTACCGATCACATCCGCAATCGCGATATTGATGGATTCCTTGTCCCTGACGAAATGATAATAATCGCCGCTCATTTGCTTCGCCGGAACGCTGATCGCCCCGATATCAAGCGCTTCGTCTTTCGGTATCGTAGTTTCAAGGAGCGTCTGCTGCACATTGGCGGCAATTTCGATTTCCGATTTGATTTCCTGCTGAATGCCCCGCAGTGTCTGATGCTCTTGATAGGCCAAGCCGTATCCAATCATTACTTCAATTAAGAAATCGAGCGAATGGAATACATCATCCGGAAGGTCCGGGTATAGTTCAGACAGAACTTTTCGGTGTATGCTGATAATCTCTTCCGGCGGCACTTGATGCTCGATCGTTTTTCTGCTGAATTTCTGTCCTTGATAAAGGGACGTCTCGGTTAATTCAGATATATAACGGCTAAGCAGCTGACGGTAGCGCTGCTCGATCACTTCCCTGAAATCCATTCCTTCCCTCCTATCGAAGCCACTTAACGGCTTGTATATCCGTTCCCTTGTCAGCGTCTGAGCTCAATTCGAATTGATCCATCAGACGCCTTACACCAGGCAGGCCGGCTCCGAGACCGCCTGAGGTTGAAAAACCGTCTTCCATCACTTTGCGGATGTCGGCTATTCCCGGCCCTTCATCCTTGGCAGTGATTTTCAACCCTTTTTTTCCCCTTTCTTCGACCTCTTCGATACAGATTTGGCCTTTTCCGGCATATAAATAGATATTCCGGGCCAGCTCTGAAATGGCCGTCGTGATTCTGGCCTGATCGACCGTGCCGAATCCCAGTTGTTTTGCGACATTTCGCCCGAGCTGTCTGGCAGCTACAATATCCCACTCTGTCAAAATCTTTACACAGGACTGGTCTTTCATACCTATTCCCCCAATTCCCGCTGCAATCTCTCGAGCCCTTTTTCGAGATCGAGGGCCGTCTCGATCTCGTCCAATGAAATGCCGAGTTCAATCAATGTCACGGCAACGGCCGGCTGTATGCCAGTCAGGACGACTTTTGCCCCCATTAATTTTGACATTGTAATGACATCGCCCAGTACTTTGGCGATAAATGAATCGATGATATCCACGGAGGTCAGATCGATCACCACTCCGTTCGATCCGGTTTCATAAATTTTATTAAGCAAATCTTCTTGAAAATTGAGAGCGGTTTGGTCATCGAGCTCTACCTGTATGGATACCAGTAAACAATTGTAAAGTTTCAAAATCGGAATTTTAGGCACTCTCAACATTATTCCTCCAATGAAACGATTTTTCGGTCTGTCATTTCCAACGCGGTTTGAATTCCTTTTTGCAGGGTATTTTTTGTAATAACCTGATTTAAATCAATGCCTAAATTCACAATCGTCTGCGCGATTTCCGGGCGGATCCCCACAAGCAGGCATTTCGCGCCCACCAGTCTGACGGCTTCTGATGCCTGTATGATGTGGTGCGCCACCATCGTATCGACGACAGGGACTCCCGTAATATCGATTAACACCACTTCAGAACGATGTTTGACGACGCCGTTTAACAGGTTTTCCATAATCTTTTTGGCGCGCTCGGTATCGATCGTTCCGACGAGAGGCATCACCGTAATGTTTTCAAAAACCGGGATCAGCGGCGCGGAAAGCTCCTGAAGCGCGACTTTTTGCATGGCGACGGTTTTCTCCCATGAAATCGCGTACTGATTTAAAATCTCGCTGTTGATCGGATCAATAAATTTGTCAATTTCCCAGATGAGATCATAACACTGCTGATCTTCGGGATGATCCTTGTTCATGTCGTAGTAGAGCTGCTTCCAAAACGCTGATAAACCTGAAGAAAGAAGCTTTAAAGGAACGCCGATTTGTACGGCTTTGGAAGAAAACTGATAAATATTGTCGACATGATCATCTTCAGCTCTCAAACCATTCATTAAAATTTGAATATATTCGTTGCTAATCTCATGATACATCTGTCCGGTGAGCTTCGCGTTCGATAATTTGCCGTTCAAGTCTCTCAAAATGACCGCAAAGCTTTCGGCAAGCTCATTTTGATGTTCTGAAATATACGATAATACTAATTCATTCGACACGTTTATCCCCCCAAGTACATACAGTAACAATTTTTGGACTAACATTTTCATTATATCGTTTGTCAATTTTGAACACAAAAAAAGTTGCTCTATCCTCATGAGCAACTTTGTTCCATTATTTAAAAATCGATTAGTGCCAAACTGATTTGTAAGGCTTCGTTAACCTTTTCCATCATTTCATCATCGAGATGGGTGATTTTGTCCGTTAATCTTTGCTTATCAATCGTCCGGATTTGTTCGAGCAATATAACGGAATCTCTTTCAAAACCATAGCGTTTCGCATCAATTTCGACGTGGGTAGGTAATTTTGCTTTCTGTATTTGGGCTGTTATGGCTGCAACAATAGCAGTTGGGCTGAAGCGATTGCCGATGTTGTTTTGAATCACTAAAACCGGGCGCACCCCGCCTTGTTCTGAGCCAACAACAGGAGATAGATCAGCAAAATAAACATCGCCGCGTTTAACAATCAAATGATTATCCTCCGCTTACTAAGCGCTCTACTGTGTTTTCAGCCTCATACTCTGCAAATTGTGCCTCTGAGGAGATGTTTAAATTGATTTTTGCCATCTCCATATAACCGCGTCTCATCGATTCCCGAATTTGTCGATTTTTGCGTTCACGTAAATACATTTTTGTGGCTTGATAAATCAGTTCATTTCGGCTCCCGTTATCTTGCATGACGACACCATCCAGTTCTGATACTAAGGCTTCTGGCAAGCGAATCATAATTTCAGTTGTAGCGCTGGATTCAGACAAAAACATACACCTCCACGAAACTTACGGATACAACATTTTATCCATTCCAAACATAATCATATCATTAATCTTTCCGCAAGCAAAGCTGTTTTTCAGCTTATCGTTTATTTACGGTAAAATCGGATTCCTTATTTCCATTATACTCCCATTTTCCAAAAACATACGGGGGACCCTTGAACTTATCATGCAGGTAATTTCATAATTAATCGTTTGCAGTTTTTGTGCGATTTCGTCGACTGAAATCCTTTCGTCTTTCTGCTTTCCGATTAATGTTACTTTTGTGCCGACCGGATATTCTTCTTGAAGGGAAATCATTAACTGATCCATGCAGATTCTGCCGGCGATTTTTTGCCTTTTTCCGTCGATCAGCACTTCGCTTCCTGCAAGGCGGCGGAGCCAGCCGTCCGCATAGCCGACAGGGACGGTCCCGATCCACTCATCATGCTCGGCCGTATACGTCGCACCGTAGCTGACGCTCTCGCCTTTGGCGATTTTTTTCACATGAACGAGCTCGGTATGAAGCGAAAACACTTCCTTCAACGGAAAGGGAAGCTCGTCTTTGATCTCGGATGACGGCGACATGCCGTACATGCTGACGCCGAAACGAACCGCGTTAAAGAGCTGCTTCTTAAAGCGCATGCCGGCGGCGCTGTTTGACGAATGCACCATCAGCCGGTCGAGCGGAAGCGGTTTGATCAGTTCCTTAAAGCGGTCAAGCTGCATGTTGAAATAATCCGTATCCTTTTCGTCCGCTGTGGCGAAATGGGTGAAGACGCCGCAGCAGTTCACCTTACTCGACGATTCGGTCATATCCATCATTTCTTTTATTTCATCTTCATTCCTGCAGCCGAGCCGTCCCATGCCTGTGTCGATTTTCAAGTGAAAATCGAGCGGTTCGCCGATGTCACCGATCAAACGAAGCACTTCTTTCAGCCAGCCGACCGAATAGCCGGTGACGGTAATGCGCCGTTTTGCGGCAATGCCGGCATATTCCGGCGGCACCGCTCCGAGCACGAGAATCGGTGCGTCTATCCCTTGCTCCCTTAACGAAATCGCTTCATCCAAAAAGGCCACAGCGAGAATCGACGCTCCTTCTGCAAGGGCCGCCTTCGCCACATGGGCGTCCCCATGCCCGTAGGCATTCGCTTTGACGACCGCCATCAGGTGAACATCCCCGCCGATATGACGCTTCATATTCCGTACATTTTCCTTTAAGGCTGTTAAGTCGATTTCAGCCCATGTCTTTCGATAGAATGGTTTTAAGCTCATACTGACACTTCCTGTTCCTTGTTTCGACTAAGTCTTTCCCCATCATACTAAAAATGCTGCAGAAAGGGAAATGCTGCCTTGTTTTAGACGAGACAAGCCGGGCAAAAGTTTCTGGTGTTATATCCATTTTAAGGAAAAATCAAAACAGCCCGTTCCCCGTCTATCGGAGAACAGGCTGCTTGAAAATGACAGGGCTATTTTGAAGATTGACCCTGCATGCTCTTTGCGACCATCAGGAGTTCGTCCTGGGAAAGATCGTCAGATGAGATGTAATAATCGACTCCATCATATGTCCAGGACAATGATTTTTCCGAGAGCGCGCCGACCGTAAAGCCGAGATCGACCGGCTCGCCGTTCATGGAGACCGATGTTGCCGTTTTGGCGACGCGGGCTTTTTCCTGAATCAGCGTAAACGATTTTTCGCCGCCGTATGTGATGACGATTCTTTTGCCGTCGTCGGTGGCCATTTCTTTTTCTTCAAGCTTTTTCACGCCTTGAGGGACATCGAGCGGCGTCTTGACCGCAAACGTGTCAGACGGTTCAGTGCTTGTCGCTACATCGATTTGCGACAGCGTCATGTTTTTCTTTTCGTCGAACGAGCTTTTGTCTAAAGGCTTATCAAATTCAAAGCTTTCAAACTCAACCTTGACCATGGCTTTCCGGTCCGTATCCATCACCTTTACAGATTGAGGGGCCATATTTTTTTTATGAAAGACGATTTCCTGCATCGGCAGCATCTGGTTATGCTGATAGTTTGTTTTCGTTTCGAAAATATACTTTGAATCCTTCGCTTTAAAGGATGCTTCTCCATCGCTTTTAATGTCTTTCACAAGCGATTCAAACAAATACACCTGGCTGCTGTTGTTGGGCCAATCGCTGTGAAAACGGAAGCTTTTATTCAGGGACGGTGTCAGAACAAACACGCCGTTTTCATTGCGCAAAATCACCTGGCTCTGGTCTTTTTTAGGGTTTTCTAAATATACCCTGTAAAAGGAAGGCTTTTTGTGCCAGATTTCCACGTTGTACTCTTGCGGCTCATTTCCCGTTTGAATCGTCATTTTTGCTTTTGCTTTATAGGACGTGTATTCTTTTGCCTTCTTGTCGAGCCCCCTGACAACATCTTCTTGCGATTTTTGGCCGCAGGCAGAAAGCATTAAGACGACAAGCAGCCCCGTTAAAAGCAAAACAAAGCTTTTTCTCACCTTTTTCAACCCCTTTTTAATCATTGATGTAAAAAGGAAGAAACCGCTTGTTCGACTTTAACGGTACGCTTAGAACAGGGGCCGGCTGAATCGGCATGCGTACCATAAAAGCCTGCAACGACTTGTCTCCCTTATTGCACTACCCAATATATGAGGGAGGCGGGAACAATATGCAGACTAGCATGACAACCTTTTGATTCATTTTTGCCGCGTACTATTTAACAGGATGCTCTCATAAACGTGTTACTATATATGTACGAGATCATTGTAAAGGGGCTTTTGACGAAAGCATGTTTATTAGAACGGAAGATTTCCAGACGTTTATCAGGCTCTATCCGGTTACAACCGCGATATTGGCCCTTCAGCTTGTCATATGGGTTCTTTTTTTAATCCCGCTTCCGACCGTGCAGATGTGGTCCGATTTGACGATAGGTTTTAACTGGGGAATCGCCGAAGGGGAGTGGTGGCGGCTTGTCACGCCGATCTTTATTCATGCCGGGTTTTCCCACCTTCTCTTTAATTCGATGTCGCTCTTTTTGTTTGCCCCCGCGCTTGAGCGGATGATGGGGACGCTTCGGTTTCTCGCCGTCTATATCGGCTCAGGCGTAATCGGGAATATCGGCACGTACTTCATCGAACCGCCGGAATATACGCATGTCGGGGCTTCCGGGGCGATCTTCGGCCTGTTCGGCGTATATTTGTACATCGTCCTGTTTCGAAAAGGCCTCATGGACAGGGCGAATTCGCAGATTATCGTGACCATTCTCGCGATTTCGGTTTTGATGACGTTCGTCAACTACAATATCAACATCATGGCGCATATTTTTGGTCTTTTGGGCGGCTTGGCGCTTTCTCCGCCGCTTCTCAAAAAAAAGAGTGACGGTTTTTAACCGTTCACTCTTTTTTCATAGGAATACCATTCAAAAATATCTTCTGAATCTTTCTCATCTACATCCTTTACGGAAAACTTCTCAAGCAGCACGTTGGATTTTGTGACCGCATGGATGCTCGCAAGCTTTTTCCTGCGCTGAAAATACGAGCGGCTCACCTCGTAAACCTGCATGCGCCTTCGCTGTACGACCGCTGTCGTCCTGCCGATGAACCTGGAGGTCATGATCAGCTTTTCGCCGCTTATTTTCCAGCCGGCATCCCGATATGACAAATACCCGATAACCCAGAAAAACAGAATGAGCAAAATGGACAAATACCCCCACGGCGGCAAAAATACCGAGAGCGGGATCACGGCCAACAGCGGCCAGGAAGCGCGGAACATATAGCGTCTTAAAGCGCGTTTCGGCAGACGGTTCAGCCCTTCTTCGGGAACATATTCGGGGACGAATTGTTCGAGCCGTTTCCTTAACGTTTTCTTGCTTGCGATCGGAAATAAAACGGTGGACTTGTCCTCTTCGGAAACGGTTCCGCCCGCGCTTACGATCGTGACGGAGACGAAGCCGAGCGGCTGCCTGATCAGGCTTTCTTTTATTTTCACAGCCTGGATTCGATGGAGCGGGATCGTCATCTGGTGCTTTTCAATCAGCCCCCTGGAAATGATGATTTCGTTGTTTTTGCGGACAACCTTAAAGTCGGTATACTTCAGCATCATCCCGATGACGCTGAGCAGCCATGCGATGAAAAGGGCGACAAAGATGACAAAGGCGATGACAGTCGCTCCGGCTTTATTTAAAAAGGAAAATTTGTCATACAGCCAGTTCAGGTTGACAATCTCATCAAGCTGGGTGTAGATGGCAAATATCCCCGAAATAATAACGCCTATTCCGCTTGAAGTAGAAGCAGCGGCCAAGAGCTCCTTTCCGCTCATTTCGTATGTCATGTCCACAGGCTCTTTTTCATCGGCCTCCCCGGCGCTTTCTCTCTTAAGATCAGCTGGCTCGCTTTCAACAGCATTGATTTCCCGCTTCCTCTCAAAGAGTGCCTGCTTGATGTTTTCCGCTTCAGTCTGGGAAATGGCTGAAAGGATAACCTCAGCTTCTTTTCCGCCTCCGGCCGTTTCGACCTGGAGTTTGACAAGCTTGAAAATTTGCTGGATGATGCCGGCGCTTGTGTTGACCGTTTGAATGCGCTCGATTGGAATGTACCTTTTTTTCTTCGTTATTAGGCCTTCCTCTACCCGCAGTTCATCCTCTTCAACCCGATAGGTGAATTTTCTCCATTTGATAATGCTGCTTACGACAAGGAAAATGAAAATCAGGCCGACTGCTGCGGACGCTATGATCGTCACCGTATGATTTTTATTCAAAAAAAAGGCGACGCCGAACGGAATGATATAGTTCTTAACTGTTTCGACCAGCCCTGCAAAAAAGTTCAGTATCATTGCCGCAGGGTGCAGACGTTTCGGCTCAGACATCATCTTCAGTCACCCTGGCGAGTCTCGAGATGGAATCTCTGAGCTGATCCGCTTCTTCCACATCAAGGGCCGGGATTGAATGGGTCGTAGCGGCGGTTGAAATTTCCACAGATGCCAGATTGTATTTTCTTAATAGCGGCCCCTGTGATGTATCGACATGCTGCACCCTGACCATCGGAACGATCACACGGGTGACGACAAAGATGCCATGCTGGATATCGATTTCATTTTCGTGAACTTCATAGCGCCAGATCCGGTGGCGGATGTTCGGAATGATAAAAATGATAAAGACGGAAATCCCCAGCCAAACGATTGCCCCCAATATCCCGATCCAAATCGGCCATTTAAAGATCACGGTTACCGTAAACAGTCCCGCAGCAATCAAAAACAGTACAAACGATGTAATGGCGGCGCTGATTTTCCATACTTTCACGCCGTTACGGCTGATTTGATTTTTCGGCTCTCTTCTCAACATTAGATTCCCCCAATCCTATGTTCTATTTACGACTTCGCCGCCGAAAATGTTTCATTTTTAAAAAAGGCGAATCCGTAAAAAAGGATTCGCCTTTTGATTATGAATTATAGGATTTTTTTTGGCGTCTGTCATTTGAAGAACGCTTTTTATCATAGGAAGAACGGTTGTTCTTTCCTCTGTATCCGCCGCCGTCTCTGCGCTTTGATGAACGGTGGTGGCTTTTATGCCGCTTCGTTCTGAGCGGCGCTTCTTCTGTCAAGCGGACAGGCGTATCGTCCGGCTCTTTTGTCATCATTTTGATGGCGGCCGCTACGACCGTTACAGCATCATGGTCTTCCAGCAGTTCCGCAGCTGCAGACATATAGAAGTTCAGGTTGTTTTCTTCGATAATCGTGCGGATGCGGTCAACGGTTACCTGCTGCTGTCCTTCGATGGCCTCGTCAAGAGTCGGCGGTTTCATCCGGTCCATTTTGCGTTTTGTCGTCTGTTCGATGGCACGCAGCATATCCTTCTCACGCGGTGTGATGAATGTCATCGCCATTCCCGTTTTGCCCGCGCGGCCCGTTCTTCCGATACGGTGGACGTAGCTTTCAGGATCTTGGGGAACATCAAAGTTATAAACGTGCGTAACTCCGGAAATATCCAGACCGCGGGCGGCAACGTCTGTTGCGACAAGCACTTCGATTGCACCTTGCTTGAATTTGCGGAGGGCTACCATCCGCTTCGCCTGCGTCAAATCTCCGTGAATTCCTTCAGCTGTATAGCCGCGCAGGTTCAGCGCTTCTGTCAGCTCATCAACGCGGCGCTTCGTACGGCCGAAGACGATCGCAAGCTCAGGAGACTGGATGTCGAGAAGACGAGTCAGCGTATCAAATTTTTTGCGTTCGTGCACTTCCAGATAGAATTGCTGAATGTTTGAAACCGTCATTTCCTTCGCTTTTACTTTAATGTGCTCCGGATTGTTCATAAAGCGTTCGGCGATCCGCTTAATCGGCGCCGGCATCGTTGCAGAAAACAGCAATGTCTGGTGATCTTCCGGTACATTGGAAAGAATCGATTCGATATCTTCGATGAATCCCATGTTCAGCATTTCGTCCGCTTCATCAAGCACAACGGTATTGACCGTTTGCAGACGCATCGTGCGGCGGTTGATATGGTCGATCAGACGGCCAGGAGTTCCGACGATAATGTGTGGATTTTTCTTGAGCGCGCGAATTTGGCGGCCGATATCCTGGCCCCCGTAAATCGGAAGCACTCGAGCGCGTTTATCCTGTCCGATTTTGTATAGCTCTTCAGAAACTTGAATGGCTAATTCACGAGTAGGTGCGATAACAATGGCTTGAATGTTAGGAGACTCGGGGTTGATTTTCTCAACAAGAGGGATGCCAAATGCAGCCGTTTTTCCTGTTCCCGTTTGTGCTTGTCCGATGACATCTTTATTTGCAAGTCCAAGCGGTATCGTTTGCGCCTGAATCGGTGTTGCTTCTTCAAATCCCATGCGTTTAATCGCTTTTGTGAGATCTGAACTTAATTGAAAATCTTGAAACGTTATAGTCAATGTATTCAAACTCCTTCTGCTTACTGTTTCAGTAATGTCGTGTTTCATCAATAAAAACTGCCCTTTATATAAAGGGCAGGTTCATACTTATACAAAGCCCGAATTACTTTACATGTTATATTACCATTCCGATATGTGTTTTTCAATAAGGCGGACATAAGGGATGCGCTCCCTTTAGCCGTTTTCATCAAGCCGGTGGTGCAATATATGTAGCCATCCGGCGAATATACCGTTTCCCGCCGCGGACCGTCTTTCCGTCCGCCTTTTACACATTGTAACACAGGCTTTGAAGGGTTTCGACAGTGCGCGTTTATTTTTTTCTTGATCATCCAAGCCCTGCATGTTTATTTTTCCCCAATATGTCATGATTTATTTACAGAATCTCCGGATTCTCTTTTCAGAAACGCCTCGACCGTCCGAAAAAGAAATTCGGGGTTTTCTTCAAGACAGATATGGTGGCTGGAATCAGGCAGCAGGCAAAGCTCTTTTTCTTTGGAGGGAATCGTTTCGTATAAATAATAGGCGCTTGATAACGGCACGATGGAATCGCGTTCTCCTTGAACGATGAGGACGGGAATATGAAGTTTTTTCAAACCGGGTTTCGTGGCTTTGACGAGCTTGCGGAATTGGAGAGCGGAGGAAACCGGCGTGTTTGTCAGCTTCCGCTTGTATCTTTTGTAAAGCAGATTATCCTCCAGCCTGCCATGAAATGAATCTTTTATCACGCTTTTTAAATCCTGAATCAACTGTCCGGGACTGATGTATTGGGCAGCCGCACTTAAAAGGACAAGGCGGCTGACCGGGTATTTTCCCGCCAAATAAGCAGCGATCATGCCGCCCATCGAAAAGCCGATGACATACACGACATCGCATTCCTTTAGAAGGCGGACGAGCTCGACTTCCGCGCAGGCAATCCATTCCTGAAAATAGACGCCCTTTAAAACCGGCGTTTCTCCGTGCCCCGGAAGCGTGATCATCTCAATCTTCCAATCGCACGTTTGCTTCAAATAGGCGGCAAGCGGTTCAATTTCGTACGGAGCTCCCGTAAAACCATGAATGCATAAACACCCGATCATGACCTTTCACCCGTTTTCTTTTTGGTATACCGTAAAAAAACCGATTTTAGTCCTGCAAATCTTTGATAACGTCCTCAAGCTTCATTCCTCTTGATGCCTTCACAAGGATGACATCTCCGGCATTCGCTTTTTCTTTCAGTTCCCGTGTCAGGCTGTCTTTATCATCGCGGCTGAAGTGAAAGACTCTGTTTTCCGGAAAATGTTGAAGCGCCCCTTTTGCAATATATTCACCGAGTTCTCCGTATGCAAATACATACTCGATCACATCCGGATCGATCGATTGCCCGATGTCTTCGTGAAAGGCTTTTTCATTTTCCCCAAGCTCAAGCATGTCGCCGAGAACGAGCAGTTTTTTGCCGTATCCGTCAAGCTGTTCGACAAGCTCGATCGCCGCCTTCATGGACGTCGGACTCGCGTTGTAGGCATCGTTGATCACGGCAAGACCGTCCTGCGTTTTCACAAGTTCAAGCCTCATTCCCGTTACTTTCAGCGTTTTCAGGCCTTCGGCGATGTTTGCGCGGCTCACGTTTAATAGATCGCCCGCTGCAATGGCGGCCAAGGCATTCTTGACATTATGCTTTCCGAGCACAGGGATAAAAAATCCGGTGCTGATCCCTTTGACGCGGAAAGATGCGCCTTCTTCCGTCTGCTTTGCGTCCTCAAGCTGATAATCGGCGCCAGGACCTTCTCCGAACGTTTTTGTATGGTATGGCGGATGAACGATTTTTTCAGACAGAAGCGGTTCATCCCCGATATAAATGAGCGTGCCGTCTTTTGAAAGGCCGTTGACGATTTCGAGCTTCGCTTCAGCGATCCCTTCTCTTGAGCCGAGTTCAAGCAGATGCGATTCGCCGATATTTGTAATAACGGCAATATCCGGACGGGCCAGGCGGGTGAGAAAATCGATTTCCCCTTTTGCGCTCATTCCCATTTCAAGCACGGCGATGTCGGTATCTTCCGGCATCGCAAGAATCGTAAGCGGCATGCCGATATGGTTGTTATAGTTTCCTTCTGTCTTGTGCACCTTGTATTCGGTATTTAAAACGGCGTGGATCATGTCCTTCGTCGTCGTTTTCCCGTTTGATCCGGTCACCCCGATCACTTGAACATCAAGCTGATCGAGGTAAGCCTTAGCCAGTCTTTGCAGGGCTTCCAGCGTGTCATCAACAATGATGACCGCTCGTCCTTCCGGCGGATTCGGCTCATTCCGATTCCACAGAACGGCAGACACGCCGGCCTGAAAAGCCTGTTCTGCAAAAGCGTGCCCGTTGAACCGCTCCCCTGCAAGCGGAATGAATAATTGATCTTTTTTTAGTGCTCTGGAATCTGTTGACACGCCTTTGATCAGCCGTTCGCCGAACGCTTCTTCCAGAAGAGTGCCTCCCGCCATCTCGGCGATTTCTTTTACCGTTCTCTTTATCATATTTTCCCCTCTCTTTCTCCAGCAAGGAAAAGAGACACTATCCGCAAAAAAGATAGTGTCTTGTGCCCCTGGCCGGGATAATCCCGCGGCTTTTCAGCCTGCTTTGTTAAAATGTATATTTAATCTGCTGTTTTTCTTTATGCCGCTCGATCGCTAAATCGACGAGCTTTTCGATCAGGTCGGGATATTCGACTCCTGACTCCTTCCACAGAAGAGGAAACATGCTAAACGGCGTAAATCCGGGCATTGTGTTGACCTCATTGATCAGAATCTTTCCTTCATTCGTTAAGAAAAAGTCCGCCCTGACAAGACCTGAACCGTCAATCGCCTGAAAAGCCCTGACCGCCATGTTGCTCATCGTGTCGTATTCGTCTTCTGATAAAGAAGCCGGAATAATCAAATCGGTATCTCCGTCTTCATATTTTGCTTTGTAGTCATAAAAGTCCTTTTTCGGAGCGATTTCGCCCGCCACCGAACATGCCGGTTCATCATTGCCAAGAACGCCGATTTCGATTTCACGGCCGATGACGCCTTCTTCGACAACGATCTTGCGGTCATATTGGAAAGCCAGTTCAAAAGCATGATCGAGCTCTTCGCGGTTCCGGCACTTGCTGATTCCGACGCTTGAACCGAGGTTTGCCGGCTTGACAAAGCACGGATACCCAAGCTCCGCCTCCACTTTTTCATAGCTTTCTTCTTTCGCTTCATTCCATGTTTTTTTCACAAAAGACACATATTTCGCCTGATCCAGACCCGCTTGGGCAAACAGGTGCTTCATGACGACTTTATCCATTCCCGCAGAAGAAGCTAAAACCCCGTTTCCGACATAAGGAACGTTTAACAATTCCAGCATGCCCTGAATCGTGCCGTCTTCTCCGTTCGGCCCGTGCAGAAGCGGAAATACGACGTCAATCGCTTCTTCATCTGTGCCTGGCTGTCCAGGGAACATGTCGCGGTTCAGCGCTGCCGGAGAAAAAGTCCGCCCCGTCTGTTCAAATTGAAGCATTTTCACGTTTGAAACGGTTTCTGTCAGCTGAGGGCCTCTCACCCACTCGCCTTTTTCTGTAATGTAAATCGGATGTATATCAAACTTTTCTGTATCTAGCGCTTTCGTAACGGCTAATGCAGTTTGCAGGGACACGTTATGCTCCGCAGATTTTCCGCCGTATACCAATCCTAATCTTGTCTTCAATTCGTACTCCCCCCACTGAATTCATCTTTACTATCTTATCACTTTCCCGGGAAAATGATCTAATGATTTTAGAGCAGCCTGAAAAAAAGCATTTATATGTAATTCCATCTCATTTTATATTAAAATGGCATTGAAAAGGAGAGATGGCAATTGAAAAAAATCACTACTGAAGCACAATTTAATGAACTCATCCAATCCGATAAAGAAATCATCGTCAAATTTTACGCAGACTGGTGCCCTGACTGCACCCGCATGAACATGTTTATCGGGGACATTCTCGACGCCTACAAGGACAACGAATGGTATGAACTGAACAGAGACGACCTTCCGGAGCTTGCAGATCAATATCAGGTTATGGGCATTCCAAGCCTTTTGATTTTCAAAAACGGAGAAAAAACCGGACATCTTCACAGTGCCAATGCCAAAACACCTGAAGAAGTGACTGAATTTCTATCAGAACATATAAGTTAATTCGTTTCAAGGCTGCTTTTTATGTCTTTTGGCATGGACAGATTCTGAGTCCATGCCTTATTACTATCATATAAAAGACGGATCCGAACCTGCATTTGTTTCGACAAATAGTATTTCCCGGGAAACCTTAGGTGTCAAAAAAGTGCTTGATTCGATCATTAAATTCGGGTAGAATGTGTTTTGTTCCTATTTTGCAATTATTTTTTCTAGTTGTGTGAAGCCCTTGTCGGCTTCTTTTTTTGCGCGTTTAATTGGATAATAATTCATATTATGGTTTTTTGTTCAATATTCTTTAGGGGATGCCGCTTTACACGGCGCAAGCTGGTTTTGTATAATATTAATAATTGATAATGATTATCAATATCATATAGAATCTGTGAGAGGTGAAGATATGTGCCCCCACAAATGGAAGAACGAAAAATGCAGCTGATACAGCGGTTCATTCAGCTTGGCATATACAAAAAAGCAGAACGCCATCTTTACGAATTGTCTTTGAACGAGCTTGAAAGCGAATACGAATCCATTAAGCTAAGAAAGGCGGAACACCATGTCAAAACGGAAGACTAAAACCTATCATCAGCTTGTCGAAGAATATAAAAAAGAAATCGCCCGAAGCGAGAAGGAAATGGATATGATTTACGACCGCATCGACCGCAAGCATGAGAACAGGCCGCTTGCCGTTGCTAAAGAAAAGCGGTCATAACAATAAGCCGGACGTTAGTCCGGCTTTTCTAGTTTTCGCCAAACGCAATTCCTGCAAGCTTGGCGATTATTGCGTCATCCATCGGCGGGTTGTGAAGCCCGGCTCTGACGTCTCGGTAATATCGCTGAAGCGGATTGGTTCCTGCGAGACTTTTCGCTCCGACGACCCGCATCGCTTTGTCGACAACAGCGATCGCTGTATTTGTGACCGCGTGTTTGACGGCGCCGAGCTCTCCGCCCAAAAGGCCGCGGCGTTTTGGATCATCATAAAGACCGGCGACGTGGTACAAGAAATGACGGGCTTTCATCAGCTCCAAATCGATTTCCCCGATATGCCGCTGAACAGCCGGCACGTCTTTGATCGGCCCTTTCAAACTGTTTGGCGAGTAGGCATTTGCAAAATCAACGGCATAATCCCGCGCCGCTTGGGCGATTCCGAGATAGACGGCCGGTATATGCAAAAGCCAGCCGTTGATTTTATCCGTCCGTTTCCCTGTTTGAAGCTCCACAAGCATTGAATCGTCAAGGCGGACATCTTGCAGCACAAGATCGTGGCTTCCCGTTCCTCTCATCGCGATCATATCCCACGTTTCCTCAATTGACACGCCGTCTGCGTCCTTATGAATCAAAAAGACGCCGATCGTCTGCTTTTCTTCGATCCAAGCGGTGACAAGAAAATAATCAAGGACAGGGGACATCGTCGTAAAGGTTTTTCGTCCGTTTACGATCCAGCCGCCCTCATGTCTTGCGGCATTTGTACCCGGGCGTCCGCCTCTCGTCGGACTGCCGGTCTGCGCTTCGCTGGCCGCCCTGTTGATCAGCGCTCCCTTAAGCGCTTCTTGTGACACTTTCTTAAACACTTCTGGATCCCAGCTGTTTCCTTCAGCCAATTCCCCCATGACGCTCAAATGCCAGCCGATGCTGAGAGCGGTCGGCCCGTCTCCCTTTGCCAGCCTTTCCTGAAACAAAAGCATGTCATACAGCGAAATGCCTTCACCGCCAAGGTTTTTCGCAACGGTCAGCGCTGTATAGCCGGATTCTCGCAATCGCCGAATATTGTCTTCCGGAAAAAGAGCATGTTCATCATAATAAGCGGCCGTTTTCGCAAATTCATCAGCCAGTTTCCCGATCTTACTGAGCCATTCCTGCTGTTTTTCGTTTTTTACAAATAGTGAGCACACACGGCAACCTCCTGACATAATTCCGATCAATTTAATATGATTATAGTTTGAGAAAAGCCGATCTGCAACCGATAACCGCCAGACATCAAAAAAAGCGCGCTCTCAAGGGCGAGGCGCACTTTTCGGTTTATGCGGTTTGACCGCCGCGTCCGTCCGTCTTCATTCCGAGATATATCAGCATGTATGTCAAGTACCCCATCGTGATGACAAGACCGCCGAAGAAAAAGTCGGAGAATAGCGGTTCTTCATAAGCGGCGATGCCGGCAAGCGCGATCCAGCTTGCATACAGATAGCCGATAAAAAAGCGGACGCCGTTTTTTAATTTATACAACATCAACAAACCTGCAAGCGAAAACAATCCGAGTGCAAGCCTAAAATAGACAAGGTGGTCAAAATGAAAAGCAAACGTGACAAATGAAAATGACAGCAGCAGAATTATCGGTAATGCTGTAATGAATTTTCGCATCGTCTGTTCAACTCCTATTTCCTTATTATAAGAAAAATAGGAAAATTAATCTGTACACGCGACATTTTTCACAAAAATGTCATGTCTGCCGTCACATATTTGACAAAGTTCTTATATTTTCACATCCCGCTTACAGAAGCTCCACCAGGCCACACCGATAAAAAACACAAAATGAATGATGATGATAATGACCGAAAACAGCGGTGTCATTCCTGCAAAAACAGATTTTGCGTGTTCGCCGTATTGCGTGAAATCGGTGTTGGCAAACAGCAAAAATTTCCCCCACGGATTTTGCAAATACGCCATGATCGTGACAAGCGCTTTGGCCCCGTACAGCACGACGATCGAAACCATGATGCTGAGCGCGCTGCTTCTGAACAAGGCAGAGCATAAAAACGCAAAGGAAACCATCATAAAAACCTCAAGCCACTGTGAACCGATGATTTGCAACGTATTCAGAAATAACGGCTTTGCCGCCGGATCAAGCTTAATGCCGAAAAAGACGAGTCCGTAAAGCAGTGAAAAGCCGTAATAGACGACAAAGAGCCAAATGCTTGCAAGGACGCTTGTCAAAAACTTGGAAATCAGGATTTTTTCCCTGCTGACCGGTCGGATCAGCAGAAATTTGATCGTCTTTTTGTCGTATTCAAATGAAATAATCGAAGCTGCCACCGCAACCGAAAGCCCCTGCAGGAGTATGTTGAGGTTCGGCGCAAAGGAAAAATAGCCGATGAAATGGTCTTCAGCGCCGGCGCCCGCCAATATCCTTTTCGTTACCAGCGCAAACAGAAATTGAAACGCAGCGATCAGCACCAGCGACACAAACGTTACCCTTCGCTTCAGCAGCTTGACATGCTCATTTTTGATGAGTCTGAACATCAAAATCCCCCTCCTCTTCCATGGCAGCCGTTAACGTCATGTATTCATCCTCCAGCGACTGCTTAAACGGAGCAATCGAATATACATCGATATCGTTCATGACAAGCTGTTTATTTAAAGACGGAATTTTTCTTTTCTCGACTTTAACGGCTACGAGCCCTTTTTCCGTCCAGGCTTCATAGCCGTTCCCTTTCAGCCATTGAAGTGCTTTCTCCTCAGGCTGCACTTCCAAAAGCGCTTTTTCAAGCTTTTCTTCCGCCCCATGTAAGGTGACTGTCGATTTGACTCTTCCATTTTGAAGGATGACGACCCGATCGCACAAATCTTCGACTTCCTTCAACAAGTGGGTTGCAAACAAGATGACAGTTCCTTCCTCTTTGGCCAGCTCGCGAAGGTGGTCGCGGAAATCCTTCATTCCCGCAGGGTCGAGACCGTTTGTCGGTTCGTCCAATATCAGCAGCTTCGGACGGTGCAGGATCGCCTGGGCAATGCCGAGGCGCTGCCTCATGCCGAGCGAGTATGTTTTGACTTTATCATCGATCGCATCTTCAAGGCCGACGCGTTCGACCACCTCATCGAGCCGCTCCTGCGTGATATCTTTGTGCATATTTGCATAATGGATAAGGTTTTCATAGCCTGTGAGGTACGAATAAAATTCCGGGTTTTCCACGATCGCACCCACGGCCTGAATCGCTTTTTCGAATTGGCGGTCAATCGGAAAACCGTTAATGATGATCGATCCGCTGCTCTGTTTGATCAAGCCCGTCATCAATTTGATAAGGGTCGTTTTTCCGGAACCGTTCGGACCAAGCAGGCCGATGATTTCCCCCTTGTTCGCCTCGAGATTGATGTTTTTCAGGATCGTCTTGCCGTCAATGATTTTATCGACGCCTTCTATATGTAAAACAGGTGTCATGGAGGTCCCTCCTTTTGTACAAAAATAAACAGTGCCAAAAGGCACTGTTTGATTATAGCATTTTTCACCGTGTTACACAGACACTTCCGGATGCGGCGCTTCGATATTACCGTGCTTTTTCTCGGTCTCGGTGACAATGACGGCGCATGCCGCATCTCCCGTAGTGTTGACAGCCGTTCTGATCATATCCAGAAGTCGGTCAATTCCCAATATTGAGGCAATTCCAGCGACAGGAAGGTTTACAGATTGAAGCACCATCGCCAACATGATCAGGCCGACACCCGGGACTCCCGCCGTTCCGACGCTGGCCAGCACGGCTGTTAAAACGACCATTAACAGCTGCGGAATCGTCAGTTCAACTCCGTAGACCTGGGCGATAAAGATCGTTGCCACCCCTTGCATGATCGCCGTCCCATCCATATTGATCGTCGCTCCGAGCGGCTGAACGAAACTGCTGATCGGCTTCGGCACTTTCAGTTTTCTTTGCGCCACATCCATGGAAACCGGTAGCGTCGCATTGCTGCTTGACGTACTGAACGCTACGATCATCACTTCTGAGAAGTCATTAAAGAACGTAATTGGGTTCCGCTTTGCAAATAATGCAATCGTCGAACCGTAAGTGACGATCGTGTGTATGACAAGCGCCAATATGACGACGATCATGTACAGTCCCATCGCTTTGATCGCGTTCCATCCCTGGCTGCCGATTGACGTCGCGATCAAACCGAACCTCCCGTACGGTTGACGAGGTACATCATCAATTCGTTGCCTTGCTCAACCACTTTTAGGAGAGCGTCCGCTTTTTTCCCGAGTATCGTAATGCAGAGTCCGACCAGGATCGAGAAAGCGATGATCTGCAGCATATTTCCCTCAGCCATCGCCTGAACCGGATTCGTCGGAATGATGTTCAGCAGCGTATCCGCAATGCTCGGTGCTTCCTCGGCCTTATATTGCGCGGAGCTCGTATCGTAGCTTCCGATTTCACCGGGCTTAATGACCAAAGCCAAAATAAGTCCGATGATGATGGCGACCGCTGTTGTCGATAAAAAGTACGCGATCGTTTCCGCACCGATTCTGCCGAGTTTTTTCGGATCTCCCAGACCTGCTACCCCTAAAGTCAGAGAAAAGAATACAATCGGGACGACCAGCATCTTAATGAGGTTTAAAAAAATTGTCCCAAGCGGTCCGAATACAAACGTGTTAAGCTTCGAGAACAGGTCCGGCGACGTAAGGTTCAGCACAATGCCGACGGATCAAGCCAATGATAATTTTCGTTGCCAGCTTCAATAAAATTCTCCCCTTTCTGAAAAAAAAGTCCATGAGAGAGGTCTCCCATGGACTTTTACAATTTCGTCTGGTTCCACATGACTCTCTTCACGTCGATGAGGTTAGCTGACGGGTTCGGACGAAGAGATGTCCGTTTTTCCGCTAAAACGGAAAAATTCACCCCAAAAGATCGGGTCCCCCACTCCTACTAAAGGATTAAACGCGTGGCGTTATTTCGTTACATTACATTTATACCTGATAATTCGAAATAATTTACAATTTCTTACTTAGAATCAGGCTCTGCGGCCCGTTTTTCGTCCCGGTTTGTCACATCGAGAACATCAAGCAGGAACACAAAAATCGGAATCCCGATAATCAGGCCCCAAATGCCCATGAAATGCTCGGAGAAAATCAGCACGATAAACGTGAAGAATATCGGCAGTTCCGTCTTGGCTGACATCAATTTCGGATTGAGGAAGTATGTTTCAATCGCATGAACGATCAAGATGACGAGCACTAAAGAGACGATGTATGCCATCCCTCCGATGCTGTATGCTATGAAACTTAAAGGAATAAGCGAAATCACAACACCGGCGACAGGAACCAATCCGAGGAAAAATACCATGACCGCAAGGCCGAAAAGCTGAGGAAAACCCATGATTCCGAGGGCAATGGTCGTCAACGCGCAGTTCACGGAAGCGATGATGAACTGCGCTTCAAGCACCTTGCCGAACGTTCGCGTAAACTTCTTTCCGAAAAACGCAATCTCCTCATAAAAAACAGCGACTTTGCTCGTTTTGAATTTATCCATCAATTTCATGACTTTATCTTTTTCTATCAAGAAAAACATACTGAGAATTAAGGACATAATCACCTGGATGCTGAATGTGCCGATGTCCGTGATATATGTATAGATAAAGTTAAGCCCTTTTTCCAAATATGATGTCAGGTTGATATCCCCGAACATGCCGGTGACCATATCGAGAAAAGGAATACTGTCTGGATGAGAAGCAATATATTTGCCCTGTTTAATCAGCTGCTGAATCTGCTTGACGATAACGGGATAGTACACCGCCCCGCCGATCGAAAGACCAAGGACAAGCGCAGCGTATAAACAGGATATAATCAGCCTTTGGCTGACTTTGATAAAACGGTTTAAAAAACTTCTGATCACATTTTCCAAACGATTCATTAAAAACGTAAAAATAAATGTGAGCAGTATCAAATTCATCATGCTGCGGAAAAAGTATAAAACCCCCGCTAAAACAACAAAAACAAAAAAGCGCCTGACCCCAGGATGCTGAAAAAATTTAATCAACGCTGCCATTCGTGCACACTCCCACCAGTACTTTAGTCCTTAACTTTTAGCATATTCACGCTGTATATTTATAAGATGATGTATCATCTGTAAATTATATAACAAAAAAGCGCAGAAATCTCTTTCTGCGGCTTAAATAAATCTTAAAAAATTTTATTTTTCAAAACGTTTTTCAAATGCGAAAGGCGCCGGTTCTCCGGCGCCCCTTTGTTAAACGGCAGTCTTCATCTTTTTCATCTGAGATACGGCTTCCACGCTTTTTTCTTCGTCGAATTCTTTCTCGCTTTTTGCTACCACGATAGTCGCGATTCCGTTTCCGATCAGATTGACGATCGCCCTTCCTTCGCTCATAAAGCGATCGACCCCGAGCAGGAGCGCCAGGCCTTCAAGCGGAATGACCTGAAGGGCGGAAAGGGTTGACGCCAGCACGATAAATCCGCTTCCGGTCACGCCGGCAGCTCCTTTTGACGTCAGCATCAAAACGAGAATGATCGTAATCTGCTGGCCGATCGATAAATCGATGCCAAATACTTGCGCAAGGAAGACGACGGCCATCGATAAATAGATGGAAGTGCCGTCAAGGTTAAAGGAATAGCCCGTCGGAATAACGAGGCCGACCACCGACTTCGAGCAGCCATAGCGCTCCATCTTATCCATCATTCGCGGAAGCACGGATTCAGAAGAGCTTGTGCCGAGAACGATCAGCAGCTCGTCTTTAATAAAGCGCAAATAATTCCATAAACTAAAACCGTACATTCTGCAAATGATGTTCAATACGACAAACACGAATATAAACATCGTCAAGTAAACGGACAGCATCAGCTTTGCCAGCGGCTGCATGGATGCGAGCCCGAAATGTCCGATTGTATAAGCAATGGCGCCGAATGCGCCGATCGGAGCAGCCCTCATAATATAGCCGATAATTTTGAAGAAAACCTGTGATAATTTATCAAAAAAATCGATGATGCTCTGCCCTTTTTTTCCCAATGCGGCAAGGCCGGTTCCGAAAAGAATGGAGAAAAATAAGACTTGCAGAATATCCCCTTTTGCAAAAGCGTCGACCATATTTGACGGCACGATATGCGTGACGAATTCCACCCAGTCTATGCCCTGGCCGCCGTTTTGGGTGTATTGTGAGACATCCCCTTTTTCAAGCTTGCTGTAATCAAGGCCGGCTCCCGGTTTGATAAGGTTGACGACAAAGAGCCCGACAATGAGCGCAAGCGTTGTCACCACTTCAAAATAAATGAATGCCTTCCCTCCGACTTTGCTGACCTTTTTCATATCCCCCATTTTGGCAATGCCGAGGACAATCGTGAAGAAAATGATCGGCGCAATGACCATCTTCACGGCATTAATAAATGTATCACCAAGCGGTTTCATTTGTTTCCCGGCGTCAGGCCATAGGACGCCGACCAATACCCCTAGCAAAACCGCGGTGATGACTTGAAACGTCAAGTTTTTTAATAGTTTTGACAGTTTCATGTTCTCATCCCCCGTTTCGTTGAAAGCTGCTTAAGACTTTCCTGCCATAATGGTAGCGCTTTCAACTGAATGAGAGAAGATTATGGTCATATCGGACATTTTGGTCTTTTTGGTCACGGATTTAATATGTTGCGATATAGCGGTTGACAGGACGGCCTATGCCGCCATATTGGACATCCAGCTTAACCCTCCCTTCTTTTTCTAAAAAGTCCAGGTACCGTCTTGCCGTCACCCTTGCGATGCCGAGCGCGTTTGCGACCTCTTCGGCAGAGTTCGGCTCTGTCTGCCGATTCATATATGCCATTATTTCCTTCAGCGTGAACATATTCAGCCCTTTTGGCAGCTCCTTGACCGGCTCCCTTTCGCCGCTGATATTCAGCATCGCATCAAGCTTTTCCTGCGAAAATGTCTCCGTCTCATGAAGCTTTTGCTTAAACAGTTTGTATTTTTCCAAAGACTTTCTGATCCTTTCCATTTTAAACGGCTTTAAAATGTAGTCGACCGCTCCGTTTTGCAGCATGAGGGCGATCGTTTCTTGATCCTTTGCCGCCGTGACGACGATGCAATCCGTCTCCAGTTTTTGCTTCCTGATCTCCTGCAGCGTTTTGATTCCGTCCTTTTTCGGCATATATACATCCAAAATCACGAGATCCGGCCGCACCTCTTTGATCAGCTTGATCCCTTCTTCGCCGTTTCCCGCCAGAGCCGCAACTTCAAAACCGCTGACGCCTGAGATAAACTCTTTATTTACCTCCTGAACCATCGGGTCATCCTCGATCAGCAAAACACGAATGACATCTTTAGCCGTCATATTGGTCCCCCCTTTATTCCATTGGAATCAAAATTGAAAACGATGTTCCCTGCCCCGGGTGTGATGCTGCGTCGATCTGTCCCATCCCTTTGTCGACGATTTGCTTCACTAAGTAAAGTCCGTACCCCGTTCCGTCCTCTTTATTCATTGTAAATCCCTTTTCATAAATACGGGGAAGATATGCTTCTTCCATTCCGCAGCCATTGTCTTCTATTAAAATCGCCAGCACGTCTTCAGACTGTTCAATGCTGATATCGATCCGTTTCTCTTCCCTTGAAACAGATTCAAAGGAAGCGAAGGCATTCTCGATTAAATTTCCGAGCAGCACGACGATATCATGCTGGTCGATTTTCTTCGGAAAGCGGCGGAGGCTGCTGTTGGCATCGATGTTGACGCTGATGCCGAGCTCTTTTCCCCTCGTGATTTTGCTTAACAGCAGGCCTGCCGCCGCGTCGTTTTGAATCGCTTTGTTTAAAAAACGCGACGCATGTTCCTGTTCCGTCGTCGCCTGAAAAGCCAAATCAAGCGCCTGGTCCGCCTTTCCCAATTGAATCAGGCCGGCGATAGTGTGAAGCTTGTTCATATGCTCGTGATTTTGCACCCTCAGTGCATCGATAAAGTTTTTCACGCCTGTCAGCTCTTCGGCAAGTTTCGCCGCTTCTGTCCGGTCCTGAAAAATCGCGACGGCACCGATCACCTTTTTCTTCATGACGATCGGAATCCGGCTGCTCATGATCACTTTTCCGCTGACCTGGATTTCCTCATTGTAAACGGGCCGGTTTTGATCAACGATCTCAGGAAGCCGCGTATCTGCTAGTACATCAAAGATCAGCCGTCCGACGACGTCTCCGCTCACATTGAAAATCCGTTTTGCCTTATCGTTAAAAATCGTAATGATGTATTGATTGTCAATCGCGATGACGCCTTCATTGATCGAGTGGAAGGTGGCCGTCCGTTCCTCAAGCATTCTGACGATCTCATGGGGCTCCATCTTGAACATTTGCTTTTTGATATGCCTGGCCAATAAAAACGAGCCGACAAGCCCAAAAATCAACGTTAAAAAGACGACGGCCAAAATATCTTTCTTTAAATCTGCTAAAATATCGAAAATGCCCGGCAATGTTCTGCCGACGAGCACGACGCCGATCTGGTTCAGGTTTTCATCCTTGACTGGATAAAACGCGCGAACGGCAGGACCAAGCTCCCCCTCCGCTTCAGAGAAATAAATATGCTCGGCAAACGCCGCTTCCTCATCTTCTCCCAGTGATCGCTTCCCGATCGCCCCTGAGACGGGATGCGAATAGCGAATATGGTTCATGTCCATGACAACGATATAATCCGCTTCATTAATGATCCGTATATCTTCAACAACATCGTTGAGAGAACGGGGACCGGAGTGCTCCAAAGCATTCTTGACGTCAGAGAGCTCTGCGACCGTTCTCGCCGTGTTCATCAGCCTTTTTTTCAACTCGCGTTCTTCCGTCTGCTGAATGTTTCCGATTAAGACGATACCGCCGATACTCAAGGAGAAAATCACAACCAAATACGATAAAATCGTAATTTTCCAGCGGATCGATATCCGATTGATTTTCATTTTTTCCTCCTTCATGGAAAACCTTCATCTTTACGAGCCGTCACCTGAAACAGTATGCTTATCATAGCGGACTTTAGAAAGAGGAGGTTTTAAATGAAAAGCTTGCTTGCATTTTTAAGTATGCTTGTGTTCGGTATTGCAACCGCTTTATATATAGGCTTTCATGACAATTTCCCCAGCCGCGACCGCATATACGATGATGAGCAGGAGGGGCTGAAAGAGCTGGTTGTGTTCAAGTTCAGCCATGTCGTCGCGGAAAATACGCCGAAAGGGCTCGCCGCAAAAAAATTCGCCCAATTGGTCAATGAAAAATCAGCTGGAAAAATAAAAATTGAGGTTTTTCCAAACGGAAGCCTCTATTCCGATATAGAAGAAATCAAAGCCTTAAAAGAAGGCGATGTTCAGTTTATCGCGCCTTCGACTTCAAAGCTCGGCATGCTTTCACCAGATTGGTTCGTTTTGGATCTGCCTTACGCCTTTGCGGATTATGATGCAGTAAGAGAAGGCCTGCACGGGAAAATCGGAGACCAGCTGTTTGCATCGCTGCAAAAAGACCGGATCAAAGGCCTTGCTTATTGGACAAACGGCTTTAAGCAGATTACCTCCAATAAAGGCCCGGTCAAAAACCCGGATGACCTGAAAGGCCAAACTTTGCGCATCATGCAGAGCAATGTCATCGAGGACCAGTTTAAGCTGCTTCATGCGAAAGGCCGGCAGGATTCCTTCAATTCCACCTTTCAGCTTCTCGAATCGAAAAAAGTCGACGGAGAAGAAAATACGATTTCAAATATCTATTCTAAAAAATTTTATAATGTCCAGAACTATATGACAATAAGCAATCACGGATACCTCGGCTATGCCGTCATGACGGATCAGACATGGTGGAACAGCCTGCCAAAGGAGACGAAGCGGATTTTATCAGAGGCGATGAAGGAGACGACCGAATGGAATGAAAAGCACGCCGCCAAGATGAACAAAGATCAGCTTCAACAAATCAGGGAGCATTCGCCCATCCTCATCCATGAATTAACGGATGAGGAGCGAAAAGCATGGATGAAGCGGCTCGATCCCGTCTACGATCAATACAAACCGATCATCGGGGAACACCTGATTCAACAGGTAAGAGACTTACAGAAACAACACTTCACGTCAAACGGGCAGTAAAAAAGAGAAGGACTCAAGGCTCTTGAGTCCTTCTCTTTGTCTTGTTAACCGCTTCTTCTTTGGCGTCCGCCTTTTTCACCGATCTCCCGGTAAAAATCTTTATCATGGTTTTTGCTTGTCGCTTCCCCGCCTTTTTCACCGATTTCCTGGTAAAACTCTTTATCATGGGTTTCGCTTGTTTGCTCTCCGCCTTTTCGGCCGATCTCTTGGTAGAATTCCTTATCATGGTTTTTGCTTGTTGCTTCTCCGCCTTTTTGGCCGATCTCCTGGTAGAATTCCTTATCGTGGTTTTTGCTTGTCGCTTCTCCGCCTTTTTCACCGATCTCCTGGTAGAAATCTTTATCGTGGTTTTTGCTTGTCGCTTCTCCGCCTTTTCGGCCTGCTTCCTCGCGGCTCATTTTGTGATCATTGTTGTTTGCCATTTTGAATTCCTCCTTTTGAAGTGTTTGGTTTATACATTCCACATCTGAAAAAGAGTAAACAAAAATAGCACATTCGCGTGGAGAGCCGGAGAATATTCGGGCTGTTCACGCCCTGCCGTCGACCATCCATCCAGGTTCAGAAACCGTGCAATTGCTTTTCAATGCCTGATTGATCTCTGCCGCGCCTTCGATGAGCGCAACTTCGATTGCTTGAAACGTGCCTGTCTGATTCGTTTTTTCAAAGATCGCATCATGGTCATGCTCCATAAAATTCAAATAATCGTGTTTCGACTCCCACAGCGCCATGATCACGGCCTCCCATCCGTCTTCAGACTGCCGAAAGCCGCCCCATTGCCTGATGAAGCCTTTTACGTTTTGAAGCGGGCTCCATTTCGCCTGCGCTTCGCTGAACGGCTGTTTATGCAGTTCATCTGTTTTGCAGCAAATCAGCTTCAGCACATTTCCTTCGTTAAACATCACGGTTTCCGCGCTCGTTTGTTCCATACACAGATTGACGGTCCTTGCGTTTGCGCGGGTCCGATGAATCACGCCTTTCGGGATGAGCAGCGTATCGTTCGGCTTCAGCACCTCTGTGCCGCGGTCCTTAAAGTCGATGAGAAGCTCCCCCTCCAATACGATAAACAGCTCATCTGTATCGGGGTGGAAATGCCACACGTACTCGCCCTCCAAGACTGCGATCCGCAAGCAGTGGACGTTCACCTCCGATACGATGAAATTGGCATGTTTCTCCTTGATCCCCTTCGTCAAAGAGGAAAAATTCATTTTGTTCATCCGTTTCACCCTTTGAATTTGACATTCTTTTCAACTTATTTTACCATTTGACTTTTGTGCATTCGCCTTTTAAAGTGTTGAATATTGATGAAAAAAGGAGTTTATCGAATGATGCAAACACAAAACGGAAAGGCCTACGGGCTTTTGCCGCTCTTCTTATTTGTCTGTTTATTCGTAGGATCAGGGCTTATCACCGGCGATTTCTACAGCCTGCCGATCGTTTGCGCCGCCCTGATCGCAGCGGTTTTTTCACTCGCCATGAACCGAAAAGAGACGCTGAACCAAAAGATGGAGTGGTTCGCAAAAGGCGCGGGACACCCCGATATTATGATCATGATTATGATCTTCATTTTAGCCGGGGCTTTTTCCTCTGCGACGAAAGCGATGGGAGCGGTCGATTCGACCGTGCATCTGGCGCTGTCGCTCATTCCTGGGCAGTTCATGGTCGCGGGTCTGTTTGTCATCGCCGCTTTTATTTCGATTTCCCTGGGGACTTCGATGGGAACGATAGCGGCTCTCGCTCCGATCGGCGCAGGGATAAGCGGAGAAATCGGGATTTCCGCCTCGATCACGGCGGCTGCTGTCGTCGGGGGAGCGATGTTCGGCGATAACTTGTCCTTTATATCTGACACAACTATCGCGGCAGTCCGCACGCAAAAAACGAAAATGACCGACAAGTTCAAAACGAATTTTCTGATCATCCTGCCCGCCGCGGTTATCACGATTATCCTATTTATGATCTTCACTTCAGGAGGCCATCCAGGGGTTCAGTCAGAGTCGTACAGCTTGGTGAAGGTGCTTCCGTATCTCTGTGTGCTGATTTTTGCGCTTCTCGGGTTTAACGTGATGGCCGTCATCCTTGCCGGAATCGTTTTGGCCGGAATCATCGGAATCGCCGACGGCAGCCTGACCGTACACACCTATTTGACAGCCGTCACCGAAGGAATCAGCGGCATGTCCGAGCTGATCATCTTATCACTTTTGATCGGCGGAATGGCGGAAATGATGAAACGAAACGGCGGAATCGCCTTCCTGCTTGGCTTCGTGTCCCGCCGAATTCGGTCGAAAAAAGGCGCGGAAGCCGGAATTGCCGGGATTGTCAGCACCACAAACCTGGCCACGGCCAACAACACGATCGCGATTATCACATCAGGGCCTCTTGCCAAAGATTTGTCAGATCAATACGGCATTGATCGTCGCAAGTCGGCGAGTATCCTTGATATTTTCTCATGCGCGGTTCAAGGGCTGATTCCGTATGGCGCACAACTCTTGTCAGCGGCGCAGATTGCGAAAATATCACCGATCAGCATCCTGCCTTATTCCTTCTATCCGATTTTAATCGGCGTCTGCGGGATCTGCGCGATTATATTCGGTTTACCAAGATTTACGGAACGGAAAAGCTGACGAGCATAAGCCCTCATACTTGAGGGCTTCATTTTTTTCCGTGTATGTACCATCTTGATAGACTTTGTATAATCCAACGTTTTTCCGTAATGACTTTGATGTTAATTCAATTGTGTAGAAAGAACCATTGCTGTCTGTCTCCAACTCTCCCTCCATATCATCAAATACGATATCATCCTGGTTTTCCATTTTTAATTTACTTTTTAAGTACTCAATGGCAGAACTTCCGGACGTAATGTTAGCGCGATTGGATTGTGAGGAGCTCGATTTTTGATCATCTGAGTCCGTATCTCTGTTCGTTTTTGATGACGCCGGCGATTTCTGGTCGCTGCTGCCGTTTGCCGATGATGTTGAGGAGCTTTGATCATCGCTGCTTGTTATTGTCTGATGATCCCCCGAATTTGAATCGCCTGTTGAAGCATCCTGTTTTTGATCAGTATAAGAAGAATTTGTTTCAGAAGATTTTGTTTTAGCACTTGTATGTTCTGATGATGTCGAAGTCGCCGAATGATTATTGCATCCCGCTGCCATGAATAAAAACACAGCCGGCAAAACGAAAAACACGATTTTTTTCACAAATTTTCCCCCCTTCTCCTTATCATTCTATAACCCGGCTGTCATATAGGGCAAACGGAATCAACATGAATAGAAAAAACCCGCGAAAAATCACAGGTCTTTTTGGTCAGAACGATTTTGCCGTTATCTCTCATCGGCGGGATCTGAGGTCTCCGGATTATTCTTCATATCCTCAAGCCGCTCCAATATCCTCCGCTTCTTATACATCATCATTCCTGCTTCCGCTACACCGTTTATCATCGAACGGTTTGTGACAGCGCCAAACAAAATGCCGGCCACGGGCACCATTTGAAACAGCTTTTTCCAGCCGAAAGAATCGCGGTATGTATAAACGACTTCCCGCCATCCCTGAATCTGCGAAATCATGTTTTGGCGTGCGTCGGGCTGCTTGTGGTATTGGCTGAGCTCCCCGATGATCGCTTTTTTTCCGACGATGTCCGCGGCACTGAGCTGAAGGCATTTGATGATGAACATCCGCTCCGCTTTATCTTTCGGATCGTATCCGTATGATACCGCGATATCTTGCAATGTTTTCAGCGAAAGGCCGAGGATGGCCGGAATATCGATGGCAAGGGTAAACAAACCGCCGACGCCCGTCGTCGCTCCTTGAACGGCCGCCGTGTTCGCCCTGTTTTTCCCCAGTTCTTCGCAAATATGGTCCATGACGGAGATCGGAGCTTTTTTGATATCGTCAATCGATTGAATCGATTCATCCGGAAGTTCTTTTTGAAACTTTCGAATCAGATGTTTTTCAGATGTTAAATATTGGCCTCCGTTTTGAATAAAACCTCCGATTTCATCAAGCAAAAGGCCGATTTTATCTTGGATAAACGCCGGCGTAAGCTTGTCCAGCACTTTAAACGGAATCCGGCCGATTCTTTCCCAAAACCATACTTTTTGCTGCTCTTTTTCCCATTTTTCGATGTCTTTCAGCTGGGCCTCTAAATCCGACTGTTCATTATGCATAGGACGTCTGTCCTCCTTACCGTTTTTTATAGTATACAATGAATCGCCGTTTTTTTAACCGCATGAAACGGGTATGACAAAACCAATAGCGAAAAAGGGGGTATAAAAAGGATGCCTTGGACAATGGAGGACTATCCTGCTTCACTGAAAAATCTGGACAAGCCGGTCAGAAAAAAAGCGATCGAAATAGCAAACGCGATGATTGACGAAGGCTATGAGGAAGGCCGCGCGATTCCGATCGCGACGAGCCAAGCGAAAGAGTGGGCCGAAAACAGAAGCGAACGCGAGATCAACGCGTTTTTGGAAAACGGCCATGAAACAACGCGGGATGGCGGCGATTCGAATCTGGCTGAAAAGTGCGAGCATGTCGTAAAGCATGAAAAAGGCTGGGCTGTAAAGGCCGAAGATGCAAAACGCGCAAGCGATGTAAAGGAGACAAAGGCTGAGGCGGTTAAACGGGCAAAGGAAATCGCCCGGAACAAGGGAAGCTCCGTCATCGTCCATCAAAAGGACGGCAGCGTTCAAAAAAAGATACGGATGAGCTAAAAAAATGACGCTCCGGTATTGGAGCGTCTCATTTTTGCGGGACGAGGCCGAAAATGGCGTCCGCCGCCCGTTTGTAACCGCCGGCATCCCTTAGCGACCGGCCGATGTCCGCGGCGCTTGCAGCATAGGAACTGTTATTGATGATCTCTTTTATTTTTTGCCGCAATACGCTTGAGGAAAGCTCTTTTTTGTCAAGCTTCAGCCCGGCTCCTGTCTTCTCGACCTGAGAGGCGACAAGAAATTGATCTCCTCCCATCGGAATGACGAGAAGCGGCGTGTCGAAATAGAGCCCTTCATTTGTGCTGTTCATTCCTCCGTGCGTGACGAATAAATCGGCGACTTTCAATAGTTCCAGCTGCGGTATATACGGCCTTACGATAAAATGTGAGGGGATCTGGTCAAGATCGGCCGGGTCCGTATATTTGCCGATTGACATCACCACTTTGCCGTCAAAATCTTTTAAGGCTTCAATGCACATATTGTACACCTCTTGTTGGCGATTAAAAATCGTTCCCATCGAAATGACGATGACTTTTTCGCCTTCCAGTTCGGCGAACGGAAAATCGGCAGACTCCTGCCGGCTGGTAACGGACGGTCCCACAAACAAATAATCGTCTCCAAACTGATCCGCCTGCGGCTGGAATTCTCTTGAAGTGAAGACGATCGTGATATCCCCCGGACAGAGGAAAACATCAAACGGATCGTCAAGGCTGATTGGATACCTGTCGTTTAACTCCGCCATCATCTCTTTGAATTTTTCAAAATAAGGCGAGCTTTCGAAGTCACCCTGCCTGTCTTTAAACGACATGCTCATGTCTTTATTAATCGCAAACGTCGTGCACAATGAAATGCCCGGAAGCCCGAGCATCTCCGCAATGATTTTTCCTGCCAAAAAGTGATGGTCAAAAATAACATAGTCGTACGTTTCATGGCGGACTTCCTCATATATTAGGTCAACGATGTCGCCCGCCTTTTTTGCCATGTTGTACATCATTTCGGCGTAGTCCTTGTTTTCATCGCCTGTCATGTTTTTTCCGAAGGATAACGTCTCTCTGAAGTCCGGGTACAAACGGACTTCAGCCCCTGTTTTTTTGATTTTTTCCGCGTATTCTTCGACGGCATAATAAACGATCGTCTCTCCCCTGCTTTGAAGCTCCTTCGTCACACCTAAAGAGGGGTTGATGTGCCCTTCGCCCGGGAAGTTGATCATCAGCGCTTTTCCCATCGTGATCTTCCTTTCGTTTGAAAATTTATAAAGGACTTTACTACAAAAAAGCGGGATCGTAAAGTATTTAATTAAGTTAATAATAAATAAACATAACTATTTTACTATTTATTTTCTCTTTGCATATGTTTCCTTAAAAATCCTCCAGCATGCAAATAAGCGGATATGATTAAGAAAAAGGGCTTTTTATTTCTTGACAGATTCCGTTTCCAAGCCGATTTTACTTTTTTTTCGTTCAAAAACTAAAACCAGGTGAATCGTGACACACTACAGGATAAGAAACACATTACGGAGGGTCTGACACATGGAAGAGAAAACAACCCGGATTGAAAAAGATTTTTTAGGCGAAAAAGAAGTCCCGGCTGACGCTTATTACGGCGTACAGACGATGCGGGCCGTTGAGAACTTTCCGATTACCGGCTACCAGATCGACGAAGAGCTGATTAAAGCATTGGCGATGGTGAAAAAAGCGGCAGCTCTTTCCAATATGGAAATTAAGCGGCTGTACAAAGGCCTTGGCGAGGTGATCGTTCAAGCGGCCGGAGAAATCGTCGACGGCCTCTGGCATGATCATTTCATCGTCGATCCCATTCAGGGCGGGGCCGGAACGTCGATGAATATGAATACAAATGAAGTTATCGCAAACAGGGGATTGGAGCTGTTAGGAAAAGAAAAAGGCGATTATTTCCATTTAAGCCCGAATACGCACGTCAATATGGCTCAATCGACGAATGACGTATTTCCGACAGCCATACACCTGGCAACCTTGAATCATCTGAAAAAACTGCTGGCGACCATGGGGGATATGCTGGATGCCTTCCGAAAAAAAGCTGCCGAATTCGATTTCGTCATCAAAATGGGACGGACTCATCTTCAAGACGCCGTCCCGATCCGCCTCGGACAGGAATTTGAAGCGTATTCGCGCGTGATCGAGCGGGACATCGAGCGGATTAAACAATCCCGGCACCACCTGTATGAAGTCAATATGGGTGCGACGGCGGTGGGAACCGGGCTGAACGCTGACCCGCGATATATTAAAAACGTCGTCAAACATTTATCTGAGATCAGCGGATACGAGCTGACCGGCGCAGATCACCTTGTCGACGCCACCCAAAATACGGATGCTTACACGGAAGTCTCCGCCGCCTTAAAGGTAGGAATGATGAACATGTCGAAGATCGCCAATGATCTTCGGCTGATGGCATCAGGACCAAGAGCAGGCCTTGCCGAGATCAGGCTCCCTCCCCGCCAGCCCGGCTCATCTATTATGCCCGGCAAAGTAAATCCGGTGATGCCAGAAGTCATGAATCAGATCGCGTTCCAGGTCATCGGCAATGATCATACGATCTGCCTTGCATCAGAAGCCGGCCAGCTCGAATTAAACGTCATGGAGCCTGTCCTTGTCTTCAATCTGCTGCAATCGATCAAGATCATGAACAACGGCTTCCGCGTATTCACAGACTATTGCGTGAAGGGGATTGAAGCGAATGAGATCAGGCTGAAAGAATTCGTCGAGAAAAGCGTCGGCGTCATTACGGCGGTCAACCCTCATCTTGGCTATGAGGCCGCCGCGCGGATTGCGAAAGAAGCGATCGCCACCGGCAGATCGGTCCGTGAACTCTGCCTGCTGCACGGCGTATTGACAGAAGAAGAGCTTGACTTGATTCTCGATCCTTATGAGATGACCCATCCAGGCATCGCCGGCGCTTCATTGCTCGAAGATTAGCACCCGATGCGCTTTCAAATGTTTATGTAACTCCCAAGGAGGCTAAACACATAATACAAATCATTTGAAAGAGGGGGAAAAAACAATGTTAGGATTTCTCGTTTCTGTCGTCGTCGCCATTGTGATCGGACTGATCGGGGGAGCCATCGGAGGAAACGGCGCTCCTGGAGGCATCATCGGCTCGATGGTCGTCGGTTTTATCGGCGCCTGGATCGGCCACGGGCTGTTTGGCACATGGGGGCCTGATATTGCGGGCTTTGCCATCATTCCGGCTATCATCGGGGCCGCGATTCTCGTCTTTATATTAAGCTTGATCTTCCGCGGAAGAATGGGATCTGAAGCATAAGCGGCCACGCACGCACGCCAGCATCGTGTCAAAACGATGCTGGTTTTTGTTTGCGTGAAACACTTCCTGCATACACTATAAAATCAAACGGTTGACATTTTATGATGGCAGGCATATGATTAAATTACATTTTGCGCTAAGGAAACTTTTGTGCACAAGGAAAAACAACAGAGAATCTAGGTGAATCAGATGGTCAGTAATGACATGTCCAGACACACTCAAATATCAAAAGAAGCTCAAGACGCATTAGACGGAAAAAGCAGAGGCTTTAAAAGGCTGCTTCCCTTTTTAGGCCCCGCTTTCATAGCGGCCATCGCCTATATTGATCCCGGGAACTTTGCCACGAATATCGCCGCCGGTTCCAAGTACGGGTATTTGCTTTTATGGGTTATTCTTTTTTCAAATATCATGGCGCTTCTCATCCAATCATTATCCGCCAAGCTCGGGATTGCTACGGGGAAAAACCTGCCTGAAGTCGCAAGAGAAGAGTTTCCAAAACCGGTTTCTGTCGGCCTGTGGATTCAAGGGGAGCTCGTCGTCATCGCGACCGATCTAGCCGAATTCATCGGAGCCGCGCTCGGGCTTTACCTGTTGTTCGGCATTCCGCTTCTTGAAGCTTCCCTCATCGCAGCTGTGGGATCGTTTGCGATTTTGGAGCTGCAAAGACGCGGCTTCCGCCCGCTGGAAGCGGCGATTACGGGAATGCTGTTTATCGTCGTGATCGCTTTTGCGCTTCAGACGTTTTTTGCAAAGCCTGATCCAGCTGCGGTGCTTCAAGGTATGCTCATCCCCCGCTTTCACGGGGCTGACAGCATTCTCCTGGCGGCAGGAATCCTGGGAGCGACGGTTATGCCCCATGCGATTTACCTTCACTCCGCCCTCACGCAGCGCAGAGTGGTAGGCAAAACGGAAGCGGAAAAGAAAAAGATTTTTCGCTTTGAATTCATTGATATATTAATCGCAATGCTCATTGCCGGAGCGATCAACGCCAGCATGCTGATCGTCGCCGCTGCCCTGTTCTTCAAAAACGGCATTTTCGTAGAAGACCTGGATGTAGCTTTTCATCATTTCAGCAGCATGGTCAGTCCCCTATCTGCCGTACTGTTCGGCGTCGGGCTTTTGATTGCGGGCTTGTCAAGCTCTTCTGTCGGAACACTGTCAGGGGATATTATCATGCAGGGCTTTATCAATTTCAGGATTCCGCTTTATGTCAGACGGTTCATTACGATTCTGCCGCCTATCGCGATCATCGCATCAGGCGTCAATCCGACGACCGCTCTCGTCCTAAGCCAGGTCGTCCTGTCTTTCGGCATCGCTTTTGCCCTCGTTCCGCTCATTTTGTTTACAAGCAGCGGGCGGATTATGGGAAGCTTGAAAAACGCGAAGTGGGTGACGGCCGTATCCTGGATCATCACGGCGCTTATCGTCTCGCTCAACATCTTCCTTATATTTGATACATTATTTGGTTAAAAAAGCTGACGTATGTCGGCTTTTTTATATTATACTGTTGAAAAAGGAGGATTCTGGATGTTTACACTTACCGTTCATGATGGCTTGTATTTAAAATTGCTTGAACCGAAGGATGCCCGCGCCGTCTACATGCTCATCCAGCAATCGAAAAATCATTTAAGAAAATGGCTGTTTTGGGTCGACGGAACGAAGAAGCTCGAAGACAGCGAAGCCTTTATTGAAGAAAGCATGAAGCAGCAAGCGGCAAACAACGGGTTTCAGGCGGGGATCTGGTATCAAGGCGAGTTTGCCGGCATCATCGGTCTCCACTATATCAACTGGATTAACCGGACGACTTCTATCGGCTACTGGCTCGGGGAACCGTTTCAAGGGAAAGGCATTATGACGGATGCATGCCGCGCGCTGATCGATCAGCTGTTCAATGAATACGAATTAAACCGGATCGAAATCAGGGCGGCCGTAAAAAATGTCAAAAGCCAGGCCATCCCTGAAAGACTCGGCTTTACGAAAGAAGGCTGCCTCAGACAATGCGAGTGGCTCCACGACCATTTTGCCGACCATTTCGTCTACGGGCTTCTGCGTGAAGAATACGCAGCTGCGCAAAGAAAGAGTTAAGGATTTGTCACACGCATTTTCCGCCTCAATCTGGTATGATAGATATCAAAAAATATGGAGTTTTTGGCTATGAAAATTTTATTATTGTTTTATCTATGGATCATTCCTCTTATTGTCGGATTAATCTTTTTCCTTATTGCCCAAAAGGCAAGCTTTCAAAAAAGATTTTATCCGGCTTACACGATGATCGGCCTGGCCGCCCTCGTATTTGCCGTCTGCTACTTGATCGGACAGCCTTATCTCGGCAATTTTTTCGGCGGCACGATGCTGTTCGGAACGGTTCTTCCGTTCACGGCCGCGGGGATGAAGAAAAAGAAATGATCCGATCCGTCATAGATAAAAGCCTGACTTCCGAGCGTTGCGGAAGCAGGCTTTTTTTGATGTTACAGCTCAAACGGCGGGATTCTCCTGCCGTCTATATCCGTAAAATCGTATTCTTCCGCCAAATCGCCGGCTCTCAGCACTTTGCCGCTTTTCTTTAAAATATTCGGGTCGCCGGCCAGACAGACGGCGGCCCGCCCGACATAATAAGGCGTTTCCGACCGCTTTAATTCCTCTATTTCGTGCCAGTGCGCCTCATCTGTACGAAACTCCCGAAGGACAAGCTCCGTTCTCATAAAACCCGGGGACAGCCCCAAAACGGCGATACCGTCCCGCTTGAGCTCTGAAGAGAGACCGTACGCCATCCGGTTCAGTGCATTCTTAGCCAAGTCATAGTAAAAATTCCCGATATACTTGTCCCTGTCCCAAAACGTTGTATGAATGATCACGCCCGCGCCATTCAGGCGTAAGAGCGGAATCGCATAATAATTGGTCATGAGCTGTGCGCGGACACCGGCTGTAAACATATTGTCCCAGTGTCCCTTAGGCTGCTCCCAAAAAGGCTTTGATTCAATTTTCCGCTCGTTACCGCCCCACACGTTGTTGACGAGGATATCGAGGCGCCCTTGTTCCGCCCTGATTCTGTCGATGAGATGCTTCGTTTCTTGATCATTCGTATGGTCGCACACCGCGCCAATCGCTTTTCCACCTGCTTCTTTGATTTGCGATACGGTACCGTCAACAGAGCCCGGCCACCCATTTGTCGTGTTTCCTTTCGCGCTTCGTCCGCTGACATATACCGTTGCCCCGGCCTTTCCCAATTCCTCGGCAATCGCCCGGCCTGCTCCCCTGGATGCTCCCGTTACGAGCGCAATTTTTCCTTTTAATGTTTCCATTGATTTCATCCCTTTCTCATTGTTTGATTCCCAGTATATCCGCTTAATCTTGACACCTTTTGTCATGTTTTATTTAATGAAAGAAATAACACATGAGAAGGTGATCTTTATTGAGAGGAGACCGGCTGATGTCGATCGTTTTGCTGTTGCAGTCCTACGGGCGGATGTCAGCGAAAGCGCTGGCTGAACAGCTCGAAGTATCAGAGCGTACGATTCACAGGGATATGGAGGCGCTGAGCGGTGCTGGAATCCCCGTTTACGCGGAGCGCGGAAAAAATGGCGGATGGCGGCTGATGGAGGACTATCAAACGAAGCTGACCGGTTTAAAAGAACAGGAAATCCGCTCGCTTTTTGTTTCTCCTTCTGCGCAATTGCTGGAAGATTTGGGGCTCTCCCGGCCTTCGCGTGCAGCGCGAACGAAATTAATGGCCTCCCTCCCTCCCGCTTACAGGGAACAGGCGAAAGAAGTATGGCGCCGGATTCACATTGATACAAGCACTTGGCGAAACCAAACAGTAAAAATCGCCGCTTTTGCCGTTCTTCAAGAGGCCATCTGGAAGGAAAACAAGCTCCGGATCACCTATGAACGGGCAGACGGAAAAACGAACACCCGGATTGTGTGTCCGCTCGGTTTGGCTGCGAAAGGGCATGTCTGGTATTTCATCGCATCACACGGCGAAAACATCAGAAACTACAGAGCTTCACGCATCCACTCTGCACAATCGCTTGACGAAACGTTTACAAGGCCTGACGATTTCAATCTTGCACAGTATTGGGAAGCGTCGACGAAATCGTTCATCGACAATCTGCCGGCATACGAAGTGCGCGCATTAGCCGCGCCGTCCATTTTTCCGAGACTGATGTTTACGGGACGGTTCGTAAAAATCGCCCGAAAAGAGGCTGCCGGGGAAGATGGCTGGATTCCGGTTACGTTTTCCTTCAATGCGGAAAAGGAGGCGCTGGAGTATTTGCTCGGGTTTGCCGATCAGATCAAAGTGCTGGAACCCCGCGAAATGCGCAAAGCCCTTTTAAAAGCCGCAGAGGCGGCGGTCGATTTTTACAGACGGGAATACGATTGAAAAACATCACCCCCTTTTGGAACAGAGGTGATGTTTTCAATGCTAAAACAGCCTTCGCAAGTTTTTCTTTAACGGAGGCAAATCGAGTTCTTGCTTCTCAAAGAATTTTTTCATCATATATTTGCTGAAGTTTGCCGCCTGCATGTAAGAGATTTTTCCCGGGAGCGGCGGTTCGTCTTCGATGGCCACATCGATGACGGCAGGTTTTTGCAACGCAAATGCATTTTTCAGCGCAGGGATGAGCTCTTCGTGTTTTTTCACGCTGAAGCCTTTTCCTCCGCACGCTTCCGCAAATACGGCATAATCGACATTTTCAAGCTTTGTGGCGTATTCAATATGGCCTTTTTCCTGCTGTTCATATTGAATCATGCCCAGGTTTTGATTATTTAAGATAACGACGACAATGGGGAGACCGTATTTGACCGCAGTCGGAAAATCGTGCATAGACATGCTGAAGCCGCCGTCTCCGCACACGGCCACCACCTGGCGTTCAGGATATGACAGCTTGGCGGCAATCGCTCCGGGCAGACCGCAGCCCATCGTACCGAGCCAGCTTGAAATGATAAAATCCTGATTGGTCATGTCAAAATGGCGGGCCATCCATACTGTCACATTTCCGACGTCAACAGATAAAACTGCATCGTCCGCAGCCGCATCCTGCAGCCTTGCGATCACTTGCTGCGGCTTGAGCGGGGAAGTCGCCCGCTGTTCGTCCTTTTCGACATGATACCGCCACTTTTTCATATGATCCGTACAGCTCTCCAAAAACGAACGGTTTGCTTTCCGTTCAATGGTCTTTGTCAGCTCTGCCAAGCCTGTTTTTGCGTCGCAGACGAGCCCTGCGGTGACCGGGTAGCGCTTCCCGATTTTCGCCGGATCGTTATCAAGCTGAATCGCAGGCGTATCTTCCGGCAGGTACTCCCGGTAAGGAAACGACGTCGCAAGCATGATCAACAGATCGCATTCTTCCATCGCTTCATAAGCGGGCTTTGTGCCGATATGACCGAGATTTCCGAGAACATGAGGGTGACGGTCGGGAACGGCTCCTTTCGCCGGAAGCGTAATAACGATCGGCGCCGCCGCTTTATCGGCAAATTCCAAAAGCTCCTCCTTCGCCGTTTTCATTCCTCTTCCCGCCAAAATCACCGGTTTTTTCGCTTCGTTGATCAGTTGGGCGCACTGCAAAAGCTGGCTTTTTTTCGGATGCAGCCCGCCCTCGATATAAAGCGCCGACGTATAGGCCGGCTTCCGCTTGATTTTTTCCGCAAACAGGTCGTCCGATACGGTGAGGACGGCGACCCCTTTTTGGCTGTAAGCTGCCCGGATCGCCTGATTTAAAAGGTCGGGGAGCGCCTCGGCCGAATGCACCTGCTGATTAAAAACGGACACATCCTCAAACATTCTTTCGAGACCGATTTCCTGAAACGCATCCCTGCCGATTTGGCTTGAAGCTACCTGCCCCGCAATGGCGAGCACAGGCACGCCGTCTGCTTTTGCATCATAAAGCCCGTTGAGCAGATGAACGGCTCCCGGACCTGCTATTGAAAGGCAGACGCCGATTTTGCCCGTCAATTTTGCTTCAGCGGATGCGGCAAGGGCTGCGGTTTCTTCGTGACGCACCTGAATGAAGCGGAGGCTGTTTCGTTCATGCCGCAATTCGTTGATGAATTCGTTGATGCTGTCTCCCGGCATGCCGTAAATATGATCAATATTCCATTCCTCCAGCAGTTCTGCTGCTATTTTTCCTGCGGTTTTGTTTGCCATGTCACGTCCTCCTTTTTCTGTCTGGTTACCACCTCCCTTTTCTGTTCAAACGTTCCGCGGCATATTGCAGGCAAAAAAAGCTTGCAGAGGTTCATGCTCTGCAAGCTTTTTACTTTTTAAAATGGTATGGGAGCGTGGCGATGACGATGTCTTTTTTCCACAGCAGCCTCAAGCGCAGCAAAAATGCTGACTGATTGTGAAGAATATTGTGCCAGCTTTTTTTCGGAATGAACTGCGGAACGAGAACCATGACAGAATAGTTGTAGCTCGCCGCTTTCGCTTCCACCGTTTCCAGGAATTTTTCCAAAGGATGAATTAAGCTTCGGTATGAGGAGTGCAGGGTAACGAGTCTGACGCCGTTTTGCAGCTCCTCCCATTTTTTTTCGATCTTTTTCTCTTCTTCTTTGTCAAACGATACGTGAACCGCGATGACCTGGTCTGACAACGTTTTGGCGTATTGGATCGACTTTTCGACGACGTGCGTCACACCGGCGACAGGGACGATGACGACGTTCCCTTCGATCGGCTCCAAAGGCTTGCCTGTCATTCTAAGCTGTTCGCCGACGGCATCATAGTGCCTTTTGACCGCATAGAAGATCCAGATGACGATCGGCATGAAGACGACGATCGGCCATACAACCTGAAACTTCGTGATAAACAGAATGAGCAAAACAACTGCAGAGATCGCCGTGCCTGTTGCATTAATGATCATTTTCAATACCCAGCCTTCCGGCTTTTGTCTGATCCATTTCAGGCACATACCCGTTTGAGAAAGCGTAAACGGGATGAACACGCCGACCGCGTATAAAGGAATTAAATGTTCTGTCTGTCCGTTAAACAAAAGAATCAGCAAAATCGAAGCAAAGCCGAGAAAGATGATTCCGTTTGAATAGCCTAAGCGGTCTCCTCTGACCGTAAACATTCTCGGCATGTATTTATCACGGGCCAGGTTAAACGCAAGCTGCGGGAAGGCTGAAAATCCGGTGTTGGCGGCCAATACTAAAATCATCGACGTCGTTCCCTGTATGAAAAAGTAAAGGAATGAGCGCCCGAACGTTTCCGATGCGATCTGGGACACGACCGTTTCTTCGCCTTTCGGCATGATGCCGTAGCCGAAGGCGAGCACCGTAATTCCCGAAAACAGAACGGCAAGCAGGATTCCCATCATCAAAAGCGTGTTTGCGGCGTTTTTCGGCGCCGGATCCCTGAAAGCCGGGATCGCGTTTGAGATCGCCTCAACCCCGGTCAAAGCTGAACAGCCTGATGAAAAAGCTTTGAGCAGCAAAAACAGGGACAATCCGGCGACAGGCGTCCCGATTGCCGCATGCTCAGCGGGTTCAACTTGTCCGGTCATCAATTTAAAAATCCCTACCCCGATGAGAATCAAGAGAGCCGCGACAAACAAGTAAACCGGATAGGCCAAGATCGAAGCCGATTCCGTTAACCCGCGCAAATTTAATATCATGATGAATAGAACAAGGACGACCGCGATGATCAGGTGGTACGGATGCAGAGACGGAAGCGCCGATGTGATGGCATCTGTTCCCGCCGACACGCTGACCGCTACCGTCAGAATGTAATCGACGAGCAGGGACCCGCCTGCGATAAGCCCCGGATTTACCCCAAGGTTTTCCCTTGAAACGACATACGCCCCTCCACCATGCGGATAAGAAAATATAATCTGCCGGTAGGAAAGGATCAAAGCCGTCAAAAGAATCAAAACGCCCACCGCTATCGGCAGCGAATACCATAGAGCAGCCGTGCTGACGGCAGCCAACACGATCAAAATTTGCTCTGTACCGTAAGCGACAGAAGACAAGGCATCAGAAGACAATAAAGCAAGGGCCTTCGTCTTTGTGATCTTTTGTTCTCCCAGCTCTTTTGATTTCAATGGTTTACCGATTAAAAACCGCTTTATTGTACTGTACATGATTTTAACTTCTCCTTTTTACTGTTAATTTCCATATTTTCCCGCACAAAAAAGCACAGAGGCAAAAGCCCCTGCGGAATCGGATTTTATTCCCAGGTTATCTCCCTCTCTCTTAACGCTTACGAGGTTAGCTGACGGATTCGGGCTCACGAGAGTTTGCCCTACCTTTAAAAGGATTCACCCCTAGAGGCAATGTTATGCCCCAAAATGGTTCCCCCGCTCTGATACAGACTAAGCGAATTTGAAATATACGTTTTATAGAGAGATCATACTCCCGTTTACGAGCATTGTAAATACTTTTTTAATATAAAAAAACCGTCGGAAGACAGGCATTCTGACCTATTGATTGTACATCATTCCTTTTCTTAAACCCGGCAGAGCTAAAGAGAAAATCGAGATATCATGCTTCGTGTTCCCAGCCGTGCTCGTCTCGCTTAATATCTCCCCCACCACACTGCTGAACTTGAAGCAGCGCCCGGAAAATCCGAATCGAAACATGAGGATATTCCGGATGATGATCAATGATGAAATCTTCGTCAGCCGTTCTTGTATAAAGGCCGACTCCGCCTTTTGAAAATCGTCCCACACCTTATGGCAAGTAGGTCTGAATGGATTGTTGAATATCTTATTCGTCAGACGGATATGCCCCAAAGCTCCGATTGATCATATCCGGATCTGTCGTTAGGCCTCCGTCTTGGCAGCGATTTTGATTCCGCTCCCTCCGAGGCTCGTATTCCATAGTAAAATGGCCCTCCAAGTTCAAAAAAGAATGCCGGTTTTCATAAAGTAATTCTTCTGCTTCAAACCATCCGATCCTAAACACCACTCATGTAAACCTGCCGCTCATTTTGATATGACCCCAAAAATCAGACAATAAAACGTCATGAAGCAGTTTGCCTGGCATGAATCCGGTATTGTACTGGATTCATGCCTTTTCATTTGATCTTGATCCGTTTGTGATTGAGGTAATCCAAATACTCTGCGAGTTCTTTTTAAAAATATTCGGTCCCCAGTAATAATACGTACTGCACGGTATTCGAGCCGGTTGAAGCAGCGCTGTTAGATGGTGTCCTGGGGTGCAGTTCATTCACACAAGTGTTGAAACTTTTTTAATATTTTAATTGTTATTATTTAGGTTTGAAGTTATAATTTAACAGAAAAACAAACCGAATTTTCATAACTTCAATCCAAGTTAAGGGTTGTTAAATCCTTCGTCAAACACAGGGGTGTTCGTGGCGACACTTTTTTATAATCTTCTTTTATAAAATCGAGCATCACAGGTGTAATCTCGCGGCTGTTGCTCCATATCACTGGATTATTCATCCAATGAGCCTGCACTGATTGGATAGCAGTGCTCGTGCGGAGGTGATTTAACACCTGATGTTCACGAGGATGCTGTCATTGTAGAAATAGTTGATTTGGATATTGCGGTTACACCATTGAACGACTCTGGCATGGCGTTATTCCGTTTGTTTGCATACTTCAACCTGTCATGCGGCAGTGTACAAGGTTGCTCCATTTTAGAAGGACAAGCCGGTCTATCTATTAATGTAGATACCATGACAATCTTAACCCACTTGTTGAGTCTCCTCACACACTAGGAATTCATAATGCTGTAAATTGTCAAGTGCTACGGAAGCCATCTACCTTCGAGATTCGGTTGTTGCGATCTGCAGGTATTTTCACTGAAACTATAGTCGATACACTAAGAATCTTCTTATCTTATGAGTCTTATCCTTAATAACCCTTAATTGTCTAAATTTTGGGCGGAAAGGGGATACACGGATCGTCAAGAGGTAAAGTCCCTCTCTTTTATCAAAAGAATTTAGAATTGGAGGTAATTTACATGTTATCAGAAATTGAAAAGGGGCTTGAGGGCCTGCGTACAAAACTTGATCGTATTGATGAACAATTGTTGGATACATTGAAAGCACGTTTAGAATGCTGCATTAGGATTGGGTTGTACAAACGCGAGTATAATATTCCGATGATGCAGCCGCACCGAATTAACTTTGTCCAGGAACGAGCAGCCCGATACGCTGACGAGAATGGTTTAAGTAAAGAGTTTTTGCGTAACCTTTATGAGCTCATTATTTCTGAAACGTGCAGGGTTGAGGATATAGTAATTGACAATTCAGAAAATCGCAGGCAAGAAATTTCTTCAAGCTTGGTCGGACCAAAAAGGAAAAAGGGAGGAATTGTTTAATGGGGGCAGGGATACAAACACTTCTAATTGACAACTATGACTCATTTACTTACAACCTCTATCAATTGATCGGTGAAGTAAATGGCCGACCGCCAATAGTTGTCCGTAATGATGTAGACTGGTCACAAGTACCGATTGATGAGATTGACAACATCGTGATCTCCCCAGGCCCCGGTCGACCGGAACGGGTTGAGGACTTTGGTATTAATGCAACTGTTATCCTAGAATCTAAGTTGCCAGTCCTCGGGGTCTGCCTTGGACATCAAGGTATAGCTCATTTGTTTGGCGGAAAGGTGAACCACGCTTCTGAGCCCATGCATGGACGATCATCAGTCATACACCATTCAGGGATCGATATCTTTGACGGGCTTCCTCCTGAGTTCTCTGTCGTACGCTATCACTCCCTTATAGTTACTGAATTGGGTGATGATGTGGAAGCGATAGCGTGGACTAAAGATGGTTTGATTATGGGGCTTCGACACCGCAATCTGCCGATTTGGGGTGTGCAATTCCACCCCGAGTCAATCTGTAGTCATTATGGGCACGAGTTGCTTGCCAACTTTCGAGACCTAACTCCGAAGCGCACTAGACGATCAAGACAGTCTCCCAAATTAGAGGAGCCTTCTAATCCTAAAAATGATTTCTACCAGATCCATTTTCGAAAATTATCGGGATTTCCTGACGCACAGTCAAGTTACCAGGCACTATTTGCTGATGCACCTCATGGATTCTGGCTTGACAGTAGCAGTGTCATCGAAGGCTTGTCGCGATTTTCATATCTCGGCGATGGTACCGGAGAGAATGCTGAATATATTACGTATAGCGTAGCAGAAGGTGTTGTAAAAGTACAACGTTCGGGTCAAGAGACGGAGTTCATTCAACAGTCATTTTATGATTATCTTGATGAGCAAATCCGCCGCCGAGCAACATCTACTCCGGAAGGCCTTCCCTTTGACTTCAATCTCGGCTATGTGGGTTATCTTGGCTATGAGCTAAAAGCTGAAACTTGCGGGAGTAACCGGTATCAATCTGAGATTCCGGATGCGGCCTTGCTTTTCGTTGACCGCATGCTTGTTTTTGATCACCTTGAACAGGAAGCCTATCTGTTGTGTCTTTCGACTGGGGATGAGGATAAGCAAGCAATCAACTGGCTAAATGCTACAGAGCAAATCTTGAATGAAATTCCTGTTGCAGCAAATGATTTTGACATGGATTCAGTACTTACGTCCGTGCCAGACCACAATATCCCAATCGAGTTTCGTCATATGCGGCCATCTTATCTTCAACTGATCAACGATTGCTTAGAAGAAATTCGTAATGGGGAATCTTATGAGATATGCTTGACTAATTCCGCCACTGTTTATACCCCTATAGATCCTTGGAATACTTATACACACCTGCGGCGAATCAGTCCGGTTCCCTATGGGGCATTTTTAAACTTTTCGGATGTGGCAGTACTAAGTGCCTCTCCGGAACGGTTCCTCTCAATTGGTACTGATCGTATCGTTGAGTCCAAACCGATCAAGGGTACCCGTATGAGAGGCAGGACTTCTGCTGAAGATCATCAACTACGAAATGAGTTACTAAGTGATGAAAAAGATCTCGCAGAGAACTTAATGATCGTTGACTTAGTCAGAAATGACCTTAACACTGTTTGTGAAATAGGATCTGTTCATGTCCCTAAGCTGTTCGATGTAGAAACATATGCACCAGTCCACCAGTTGATCTCGACGATTCGCGGCACTATACGTCCGGACAAATCAACGGTTGATTGCGTCCGTGCTGCTTTTCCAGGCGGTTCGATGACCGGTGCTCCGAAAATTCGGACGATGGAAATCATAGACCGGCTTGAGAGTGGCCCTCGCGGTGTCTACTCGGGCAGCCTTGGCTGGTTTGGACTGAGTGGCGCCGCGGATCTTAGCATTGTTATTCGTACAGTTGTTGTTACCGATGACAAGGCGACTTTTGGTGTCGGAGGAGCGATCGTAGCATTGTCAGATCCAGAAGAGGAGTTCGAAGAAACTCAGGTTAAAGCGCGAGCTATGGTCTCAGCTATCGCAGCAGCGGAAGTCTCTGCAGTGGGAGGTTCAAGATGAGTCAGGAAATAAGGCAGTGTGTGATTGTGGGGGGATCTGGCGGTGTTGGCGGGATGTTTGCAGACCTCCTTGAAAGATCTGGTGTTGAAGTATGTATTATCGATAAGAATCCTCCTTCCGTTAGTCGACAATTCAAGAAGTGTGACATCACGGTTCCGACTCCGCAGGCCAAAGATATGATCCAGAAGGCGGACATGGTGATGCTCGCTTTACCAGAGAATGCGGCTCTTCAAGCAGTAAAAGTTGTCGGGTCGTTAATGAAGCCTGATTCTCTCTTTGCGCACACTCTTTCTGTACAATCACCCATATTTAAAAAAATACACTCTTTAGGTTTGCCTTTCGAAAGCATAGGCCTTAACCCTATGTTTGCTCCCAGTCTTAGTATCGTGGGTAGACCGGTAGCTGTCATCGTCCAAAACGATGGGCCTAAAGGAAGTCATTTGATTCAGATGATCTTAGATTGGAAAGGACGTCCGGTGCTATTAGAAGCTGAGGAGCATGATCAATTGGTCGCGGCTATGCAGGCACTCACTCATTCGGCGATACTCGCCTTCGGATTGGCGCTCGCAGAATTAGATGTTGACATTGCAAAACTCAGTTCTCTTGCACCCCCTCCGCATGCAACTATGCTTGCACTACTAGCACGGATTAGTTCTGGAACACCGGATGTGTATTGGGACGTCCAATCCGTGAACCACCAAGCAATGACGGCTCGTGCTGCACTAGCTGAAGCAGTTGCATCGTTGGACGAATCGGTGAGGGATAAGTCCGTATTCATCGAACTATTGCGCAAATCCCGAGAGGTATTTGGAAATGAAATAGCCCTTTATCAAGATCTCTGTACTAGTATCTTTGAAGGTCCACTAGCACAACTTAGGACAAGCAATAAAGGAGGAAAGCATAGCCAAACTAACCAACCCGGTTAATTGTGTAGAATCAGGAATTTCGAAAACAACCGATTCCTTTGATCAGGCGATTAAAGAGTGAGGAACTTAACACGTTTTTACATATAGAGGGATAGAAAAAGATTCATCCCTGAGGACAGAGAGGAAGCTGCCCGAGTTTGTTTCTTGCTCATACTTAGGGTCTAGAGGTACATTCTGAGCTTGTAAAGGCTTCAAAAGAGGCGGTGGACAAATTTGGCGTTCTCTTTTTTTTTTCAACAAAGGGATTGCACCAAACATTGATGGATTCACTAGTTGAATATCAATCGATTGATAGAAAGCGTTTTTATTATCATTCCTATCATGAACAGCCAATATCACATGGTATCCTTGGCGGGATTTTGGCCAATTTGCTATGATTTCCCGCTTGAGTATAAGGGTATTTTTCCGCGCGGTGAATCTTCTTCGATCGTCATAACAGCTAGTTTTTGTGATATTTGGTCAAATTAAAACAGCCTGCCGTCCCCGGCAGGCTTCCTGTTTTATTGATCAAGCTTCAGCTTCTTCAGCTGTTCGGCGAGCGCGTTGTTGATCGGCTCATCCTTGTTTTGCTTTTTCATGTAGGAATGTACATCGCGTTTTGACGCTTTTGAATTTTTGTCTTTTGTCCTGCGCTTTTCGAAAACAGAGAGCTTTTCGCGATGGCCGCAGACGCAGGCGAATGTCTGGCCTTCCCCATGGCCGCGCAGCTCCATGCGCTTGTGGCAGACTGGACAGCGGGCGTTCGTCTGTTTGGCGACCGTTTTCCGGTGGCCGCATTCCCTGTCCTGGCAGACGAGCATCGTACCGCGCTTACCGTTGACTTTCAGCATCAGCTTGCCGCAGTCCGGACAGTGTGTGCCCGTGATATTGTCATGTTTGAATGTTTGATTGCTGCTTTTGATTTCCTTGATCGTCTGCTGCGTGTATTCTTTCATTTCCTTGATGAAAGTAGAAGACTTCAACTTGCCTTTTGCGATTCCTGACAGCTTCTGCTCCCATTCGGCGGTCAGCGCCGGAGATTTTAAGTCTGACGGGACAAGCTCAAGGAGCTGTTTGCCTTTTGAGGTAATGAAAATCTCTTTTCCCTTTTTCTCGATCAAAAACGTATTGAACAGCTTTTCAATAATGTCGGCACGGGTTGCGACCGTTCCGAGGCCGCCCGTCTCACCAAGGGTTTTGACGAGGTTTTTTTCCTCGCCCTGCATAAATGCAGCGGGGTTTTCCATCGCGGACAAGAGCGTTCCTTCATTGAAGCGGGCCGGCGGTTTCGTTTCCCCCTTCGTCTCCGTCAATGAACGGACGGAGAGCGCATCGCCTTTTGCGAGCTTTGGAAGGGTCTGGTCCTTTTCTTCCTCATCATCGTCTTCATCAAAATAGTCATAGACGGCTTTCCAGCCTTGAGACTGAACGGTTTTCCCTTTTGCGGTAAACGTTTCGCCTCCGATTTCGGCAATGACCTTTGTTTCCTCATATTCAAACGGCGGCATGAGTACCGCGAGAAAACGCTTCGCAATCAGGTCGTACAGCTTTCTTTCTTTATCGCTTAAAGCGCCGAGCGCAAGCGGCTCTTCCGTCGGAATGATCGCATGGTGATCGGATACCTTTGCATCGTTGACAAAGCTTTTGTTCGCTTTTATGCCGCGCTGCAAAATCCGGGTGACATGCTGGGCGTACGGCTTGACCTGCATCCCTTCCAAACGGTCTTTTAACGTCGGGACGATGTCGTGCGAGAGAAATCTTGAATCCGTCCGCGGATACGTAACCAGCTTGTGCTGTTCATAAAGCTTTTGCAGGACGGACAGCGTTTCCTTCGCGGAAAAGCCGAAGCGTTTGTGGGCATCCCTTTGCAGTTCTGTTAAATCATAAAGGCCAGGTGCAAAGCTCTTTTTCGCCGTTTTTTTCAGATCGGCGATCACGGCCTGCTTGCCTTGGAGCGCTCGTGCAAGCTGCGAGGTAACAGATGCGTTGAATGTCCGGGTCTGCTTCGTTTTTTTGTCCTGCCACGACAGCGTCATGCCGTCAACGGCGGCGCGCAGGCCGTAGTAAGGGACCGGCTTAAAGTTTTTGATATCTTCCTCCCGTTTGGCGATCATCGCCAATGTCGGCGTCTGCACGCGACCGCAGGAAAGCTGTGCGTTGAATTTCGTCGTCAGCGCCCTCGTCGCGTTAATGCCGACGATCCAGTCCGCTTCCGCGCGCGCCACCGCAGAATGGTAGAGGTTTTCAAATTCTTTGCCGTTCTTTAAGTTTTTAAATCCGTCTTTAATCGCTTTATCTGTGACAGATGAAATCCATAAGCGCTTCAAGGGTTTCGTAACCTTTGCCTTGTCGATGATCCAGCGGGCGACAAGCTCGCCTTCACGTCCGGCGTCTGTAGCAATCACGATATCTTTGACGTCTTTTCTGACAAGCTGCGATTTGACTGCCTGGAATTGCTTTCCCGTCTTTTTAATGACGACGAGCTTTAAAGGCTCAGGGATGATCGGCAGGTCTTCAAGGCGCCATGATTGATACTCTTTTCCATAGCCTTCAGGGTCCGCCAATGTGACCAAATGGCCGAGCGCCCATGTCACGATGTAGCGGTCCCCTTCGAGGTATCCGTTTCCTTTTTTATGACACTTCAGGACGCGGGCCAAATCCCGGCCGACTGAAGGTTTTTCTGCTAAAACGACTGTTTTTGCCAAGTCCATCACTTCACTTTCTTATTCATCCATCCTTTTATTATAACAGATGACAAGGGTTCGTCTCTAACGTTCGAAATCCTTCGTTTTGATTTCTGAAAAAATGACATGCGTTACAGTCTGGGCGTAAGGCGATGTTCGATTGATAAACGCTTCAACCTCTTCAAGATTTGCGGCGTTTATTTTCAGCATATAGCATGCCGCCCCTGCGATCCGGTAGCAAAATTCGATATTCGGAAGGCGTTCAATATATGCTTTAAACCTTTCGTATTCCCCGTTTTTCACCGTCGCTTCAATGATGCAGGAGACGGGGAGGCCGATTTTCTGATAATCGATGTCCAATGTGTACCGCTTAATGACGCCGAACGCTTCAAGCCGCCTCACCCTCTCGGTCACAGACGGAGCGGAGAGGGTGATCTTTCTGCCGAGCTCTCTCATCGACAAACGGCTGTCTTTCTTTAATTCTTCTATGATTTTAAAATCGAGCTCATCTATATTCATTTGCAAAGCACCGCTCCTTTTTTCGTTTCATTTTTCAAATATTTTCAGATATATATTTACAAACGAAATTCCTATTTTCGTATCATTTAGATACTATTATGGAGAGGTGATCAGAATATGACAAGAATTAACCCTTCTACAAAAGGAGAGACTCCGTTTCAGCGGCTGCTGGGGCATTCCGATTCCATTCTGTCAGCCTGGACGGCTTTGGCAGACGAGCTTGCCGGGGACGGTTTGTTATCAAAGGAGCTGAAGGAGCAGGTGCGCAGAGTGCTTGCCCAGGGGAACGGCTGCGAATATTGCAAAGCGAAAGGAAAACCTGAGGCTTCAAATCTGGAAAAAACAAGTCTTGCCATGGGGTTTGCAGAAGTATTTCTATCGGAGAGGGACCGGGTCGGAGACAGCCAGTTTAAGGTGTTGAAAGAGATGTTTTCCGACGAAGAGATCTCAGAGCTTATAGCATTTATCTGCTTTACGACGGCACAGCAATATTTCGGGGCTTTAATGAAAATTCCGGCCGAAAAATAAACGCCGGCCTGTTCTATTTGTCCTTTTTTGGTCTATATTATAGAGGTAAAGATTGGACAAAAGGAGGTATTTCATGCTGCAAACGCCGATTGGCCGCCTTCGAGCGATGGGGTTCATCGAGGGCATGTCACTGCTTTTCCTGCTTTTTGTCGCTATGCCTCTTAAATATTGGGCGGGCTACCCGATGGCTGTCACGATTGCCGGCTCGCTTCACGGCGGATTTTTCATCCTTTATCTCATGGTCCTGTTGTATGCGACATTTGCCGTGAAGTGGTCGCTGAAATGGCCTGCCGCAGGGCTTCTCGCCGCATTTGTTCCGTTCGGGAACTTTTTGTACGACCGCGGCCTAAAAACGTATGATCAAAAATAAGATCCGCCGTGTTATTCGGCGGATCACTCGTCAAGAAATTGCTGCAGTGCTTCTTTGTTTTTTTCAAGATCCAAATCCAATACCGCGCCGTACGTCGGGACCGTTTTGTTCGTGAACGACCCGTCGACAGGCAGCCTAAAGCTTTTCGTTTCCTTTGTGTCTCCCAACAAGAAATCTTTACCGACTGAAAAGATGACGCCGTTTGGAAGGTTTGTTTCGACATACGGGTCGACAAGGCCCAAAATCTTCGGAAGCCGCGCGATATTTCCGATATTCACCGCTTCTTTTTCCAGCTTTCCAAAGACTTCCTGCTGCCTTCTCACCCGTCCAAAGTCGCTTTCCCTGTCATGTCTGAAACGGACATATCCGAGCAGTTTGTCGCCGTGCAAAACCTGCTTGCCGGGCTCCAGTGTCATGCCGATTCCGTATGACATCTTTTTCGGCACATTGACTTCAATGCCGTCAGGGGCCACCGCATCGACGATTTTGGCAAACCCTTTAAAATCGAGGACGGCGTAGTAGTTGATGTTCAAACCGAAATTTTCCTTAAGTGTTTTGCGGACAAGCTCAGGGCCGCCGAATGCATATGCTGCATTGATCTTTTGCTTGGGATGCCCCGGTATATCGACATAGCTGTCCCTCATGATCGAAATCAATTTAGGCTGTTTTTGTTTTTTATCATAATGAATGACCATCATCGAATCCGATCTTGAATGCTCTTCCCCTCTGGAATCGATTCCGAGCACGAGAACGTTCACTTCGTCCAAATCCGAGCCTTCTCCGTTGAACTCGAACTGACCGTCATTTTTAAAACTTCCGTCAGACTCTGCTAAGCCTTGTTGATATTCGTATATGCTGTATCCCGTAACAGCAATGATAAGCAGCACAATGAACAGCAGCAGCAGTTTGATGATTTTTCGCCGTTTTTTCTTCTTCTTTTTTACCCTTACTCTTACTCTTTTCACATTATCCACTTTTATCACCGCCACAAATAGACTACCACAGGATGACGCAGCCGACAATTAATAAAAGAAAGCTATAAAAGCATATTCCATCCGAAATATTATTCTCTATTCCACCCTGACTTACAAAACGAAATATTTTGATGCGTTTTTTGATCTTTTCGTTTCATAACACCTACATCCATTTGGTCATCCATGCGATATAGTAAGATGCAGGTATAAACAAAAGCTGTGCGAGAACCGTGCCGGTTACCCTGGATACCGCCATTGTGACAGAGGCCCATTTCAAATAAACATAGCTCCGTTTCCCTTTGGCCACATCATCGGCCAGCACCGAAACCTTCGGATCGACAAACAGCGCAAGGAGCATTGTCGCCACCCCGTTGACAAGACCTGATGCCATCACGGCCGTTGTATGCCTTTCAGGAACGAGAACCCCGGCATAAAGAGCGGCGAGGACTCCGATCGTATAAATCGCGGTAATGACCATGTTTAAGACAAACAGCCGTTTCGGAATATAGCGGAGTTGAAAGCCTTTCATATAATGGACGGACGGTTTTTTCACGTATTGCCTGATGTTTTTCAGGCTGCTTTTTGTCAGCCCTTTCCGAAACATGTGCAGAACGGAGCCGTTTTCCCCTGCCAAATGAACGATCGCCCTCGAAAAAACGGCCACAAATGTCGGCAAGAGCAGCATGCCGCAGATCGTGCCGACCGTCGAGCCGAAGATTAAAAACCGAAACTGCTGCCCCACGAGCGAAAGCGCATGAGCGCCCGCAACATCGACGAGCTTTCCTGTGACGGGCTGCTGGATCATGTTGGACATTCTCGAAACGATTACCATTACGTTAAACAGAGACAAAGCCGATGCGATAAACCCTACCCTTGCCCCGGACAGCCGCGCCGCATATGCCAATGTCTCGATCGAGTGAATCAACAGCAAAAAAAAGAAAATCAAAAGCACTTTAGATGTCAAAAAATCCATTTTCGATTCCTCCAGTCTACAAGTAAGACTGTCTATCGAAGAAAAATGTTTCGCCAATTTAAAAACCGCTTCAGCAAAAGCCGAAGCGGTCCCATTCATTTTATTTTTGAGCAAATAATATATATCTATCATCATAAGATGACATTAGCATCTATCGTTCCGTATGAAAGTAAACACCATGGAATTTCTGAAACCAAGACAACGAAAGCCCTACCTCTCAATCGTCCTTGCGGCTCCGAAGCCGCGCCAGTGTGAATTGTGAAACAAAAAGTCTTTTTTCCCTCTATCCTGTTAAGGGCGGTCAGAGGAAGAAAAACAAGCATCTTCTAAGAAAGAAAAAAGAAGTTTACTTTCCTTTTATTTGCTCCTTAGGCGCTGTCTTGTATTATACTACAGTTCCTCTCATTTGACAAACTGTTCGATTCAGGGATTACAGATCGAGCGTTACCGGCGTGCTTTCCCCCTCATTCATGAGCCTGATTTCTGAAGGATGAATTTCGAGAACGGTTAAGTTCGGATCGTCTTTTCCTTCAAACCAGCGGCTGAGCCGTTCATTCCACATTTGACCTTTCAATTCTTTCGAGCCGTTCAGCTTTGCCGTCCCTTCGATTTCAAGATAGGCGTCGCCAAAGCCGTCGCCGTCATAGCCGAGCAGCACGTGGACATTCGGATTGTTTTCGATTTCCTCGGCTTTATGCGTCTCAACGCTTGTCGGGGTATAAAGCGTCAGCCCGTCGTGGAAAAAGGTCATATAGCGGGAATGAGGCTTGCCGCCTTCTACCGTTGCCAGCGATCCGACTTTGTGATGGTCGAGAATATTCAGCACCTTTTGTTTGATTTGTTCCTGATCCATGTCAGGGTCCCTCCTTTTTATCGTATCCATTGTTACTTTTCCACATCGTCTTGAATATTAAACAATAAACAGGGGGGGCTGATGGACCTGAACATCTTGATTGCATACGACGCAGTAGCGGATATGGGCTGTATATCTTTACTGAACTTCTTTCGGCTGATATCGATCACGATAACCGGATGATCGGCACCGGAAATTGCGAGGCTTGGAAGCTTAACCGGAAAAAAACGAAAGCTTGAACCGGTTTTTTCAGACGGAAAGCGCGGAAAATGAAATATTCATGTCCGGCATCCGGTTTTATTTTGCCGATCGCACCTGCCGTATTCAGCTGTGAAGAAAAAAGCGAATGAGAGCATCTCCCATTCGCTAAATTCTTGGATCTGTAAAAATATCGTGTTCGTCTGTGCTTGTTGATGAAAACTCAGTAATAACCGCGCCATCCTTTCCGGCTTTGAACCAATGCTTTGTATTTGGCGGAATGGTATATTGCTCTCCGGGCGAGAGCCGGATTTCATGCCAGACGGTAAAATGCCCGATGTCTTCGCGGGGCGGAAGAACGGAGGGAGCGCATGTTTTTTCTCCTTCAACATATAGATAGACGCTCCCGTACCTGCATCTGAACGTTTCTTCTTTTCCCTTTTCTCCGTTTACGGGCGGATGGCGGTGTTCAGGACACGTTTGTTCAGGAAATAAAACGAGCTCCTTGGCGCAGTAGCGGTCTGTATTGACGTAGACGAAGAGCTGAAGCCCAAGCTCATCCAGCCTGCCTAAGCCGTAGTCCATGATCTGGATTCGCTCCTTTTCGTCTTCCGTCAGCACGATTCCCGCTTTTTGATAATATTGATTGACCGCTTCCTTTGTTACCTTCACTCTCGCTTCCCTCCTCTTATGTCGAAATGAAGTCTCCTCCGTTTACATGCAGGGTTTGCCCCGTCATATAAGAGGAATCGTCCGAAGCGAGGAGCACGTAGCAGCCGACATGATCGGCCGGCTGTCCCGGACGCCCCATCGGTGTATCCGTGCCGAATGATGCGACTTTCTCTGCTGAAAAGGTCGACGGGATAAGCGGCGTCCAAATCGGCCCAGGAGCAACCGCATTGACGCGGATACCGTCTTTTACAAGCGCCATCGCCATTGACCGTGTAAAGGCATTGATCGCGCCTTTCGTCGCCGTATAGTCGATCAGTTGCGGGTTTCCGCGGTACGGATTGATCGATGTCGTATTGATGATCGCGCTCCCCGGCTCTAAGTAGTCAATTGCTTTTTTTGTAAAATGGAAATACGAATAGAAATTGGTTCGAAACGTTCGTTCGAGCTGCTCGGTGGAAATTTCTTTAATGCTGTTTTTCGGATGCTGTTCAGCCGCATTGTTGACGAGGATGTCGAGCTTTCCCAATTCGTTGACCGTCCGTTCGACCGCATCGCTGCAGAATGCCTCATCCCCGACATCACCGGGAAGCAGCAGGCATTTGACGCCTTCCTTTTCAACTCTTGCTTTCGTCTCCTGGGCATCCTCATGCTCATTCAAGTATACGATCGCAATGTCCGCTCCTTCTTTCGCATAAGCGACTGCGACAGCTCTTCCGATTCCGCTGTCGCCACCCGTGATGAGCGCGACTTTCCCTTTAAGCTTATCCGTTCCGATATGGTTTTCATTTTCGTAGACAGGACGCGGGTTCATCGCGCTTTCGATTCCGGGCTGGCGATCTTGCGTTTGCGCCGGCTGCCCTTCTGTCTGCCGGTTGCGTAAATCCATGATACATTCCTCCTTTTTGATGGTGCTACTACACCATTAACCGCACGAGGCTGTGAATAAACATGCGCGTATGCCAAATAAAAAAACCCGGATCACTTGGTCCGGGCGTCTTCACCATTTTTTATCCTGAAGGAATGTGTGAAACAGAATGTTCAGCCTTCTGTAGAGCAGGTCGGTGTCACCTGTTTCATATGCGGCCAGGCTGTCATCGCTCTCAATGATCGAGGAGCTGATCGAGCTTAAAAGCTCCGCTCCTTCCGGCGAAATATCAGCGGGTGCAAGCATGATGAGCATCCTCATCATCTTGACGGTGCTGCCGTCCATGCCCTTGATGTTATACGGCGCAGTTAAGTCGACGGCTTTGAAAACAGGAACGATTGCCGCTTCCGTTTTTAAATGAAACAGTGCGAACGATGTGCCGGGTATACCGAGGCCCCCCAGTGCTTCGCGCTTCAGAAGTCCCTCAGTCAAATCGCCGGCATCAGTGATCAAGCCTTGATCTTTCAGACGTGCGCACAGGCGTTTAACCGTCTGTTCATGGCTCTCCGCCGTCTCCAGCACATCGACGGAAAAATGGCTTAGGATATGCTGGATCGCCGTCGCATACTGATTGATTTTAGCGGCGGTTCGGAGCATATCCGGGAATGGCGCGGGCTCTTTTTGCCCGGCCCGTTTTTTCTGAAGAATGAGCGGAATTTTCCGGGTGAGCTGGTGCTTGACGTGTTTGACGTCTTCTTCGTCAAGGAGCGGGCTGACGATGACGTAGTCGATCCCATCGTACGGAATCGGCACGGTCGACACGATGATGTCATAAGCGCCGGCATCCTTCGTTTTCAGCTCCATCACCGAAGAGATGTCAAAAGATGCGATTTCAGGAAGCTCTTTTTTCAGCCTTGACGCAAGCATCTTTGATGAACCGATTCCGCTTGAACAAATGACGAGCGCATTGATGTGTATTTTTTCTTTGTTCATTTCGAGCGCAGAGCCGAAGTGGAGGACGATAAACGCAATCTCTTCATCCGGAAAATGCATTTCCGGAAAGAATCGTTCGACGCCTTCTTCGATGGCCATGAATAAAAGGAAATAGTCTTTTTTAATCTGCTCTTGTAAAGGGTTGTGAATCGTCATTTTTTCTTTGATCCGGACGATGGCAGGCTCAAGATGGGCGATCAGCCCTTCATAGAGCGATTGATTGTCATTTAGATTCAGCCCCGTTTTTTCGGATATGAAATCAATCAGCTTTTTCGTGCGCAGGGCGGTGTCAAGCTCGATGTCTTCCGCCCTGTAGTCCTTTTTATAGCTTCGGTTGGCGCTTCTGAGGTGCATCGTAATATAGCCGGCCTCTGCATCGGGTATCTTGACATGGAACGCTTCTTCGAGCGCTTCGGCAATCGCGAGGGCGAGCTCAAATTCTTTCGTGCTTTTCAGCTCCGCCAGTTCCTCTTCGTTCATATTGATGACTTCGCCAAGCTCGATTCGCTCGATTGCAAACGTCAAGTGAACGACGAGGGCGATGTACGCGCTGTCAGAAAGCGAGAGGCCGTGCTGTTCTTTGGCCCGGGACAGCACTTTTTCCGCCTTGAGCAATTTTCCCCTGCTGACGACTCCGAATATTTTTTCCGACGTCTGGTTCTTGCCCTTAATATTCATTTCAACCGTTTCTAAAAATTGCTGTACATCGAGCTTGTCCGCTATTAAATTGCCGACAATTTTTCGCTTGGCATCTTCAGGTCCCCTCAGTTCAATCCCGTAGCCTCTCTTTCTGATCAAGGAAAGGCCGAACGGGGCGATCCATTTCTCCAGCTCATCGAGGTCGTGGCTGATCGTCGCGGCGGTTACCTGCAAATCGTTGGCGATCGTATACAGCTTGATCGGCTCTCCTGATTCAAGCATCGCGCACAAAATCAGGAGCTTTCGTTCATCAGAGGTGTATTCCACACGGCTGTCATGTGAGAGGGCATTTAACAGCCTCTGTTTATCGCGGGAAGAGCCGACGAGCTTCAAGCCTTTGCCCGGCTGTTTATCAAGCTTGAGCTGATATTCTTCAATGACTGATTTAACCGCTTTCAGCTCACGGTGGACGGTGCGCGTGCTGACTTCAATGTAATCGGCGATGTCACCGACCTTTACATAGCGGTTTTGGTGTAACAGATATTTAATGAGTTTTTGTTCCCTTGCTGTCATGTACATAAAGCGCCGCCTCCGGTGATTATCGTTTTCGCGTGCAAGTGGATCACGGGAATGCTGCCGGGGAGAATGACTACCTTATCATAAATCGCTTACAGAAAATCTTCAATTCAAACTAATTAAATTTTTGATAACGGTAAATGGAAGCATCGGCGATGACGATGCTTCCAGGTTAGGCTGTGTATTTTTCCATCTCTTGATGCAGACCCGGCGTGTTCGCAACCCGTCACTATTTCTCCAAATGCTTCAAGATCAGCGGCACCAATGGATCTTCCGCTGCAAGCCCGCACACTTCGCCGAGAACGCCCCTATAGCCTTTTTCACGAATCATGTTTTGGAGCTGGACGGCTTCCTGATCATCCGCGAAATCAAATTGCAGCGCCCGGGCGATTCCTTCGGCTAAATGAACCGCCTTCACATTCAGGCTGCTGAGCTTTCGGGCGGGGCGGATCAGACGGTCGTGTTCGCCAAGCTTGCGAAGCGGCGATCTTGCCACACGGGTGATGTCGTCTGATATAAACTCATTTTCAAAGCGGCCGATGATTTTTTTGATATAGCTCTGATGCTCTTCTTCCGAAAAGCCGTATGTTTGGATCAGATACTGCCCTGTTTCTTCGAGCGCCCCGGTCAGCGTCTCGCGGACTTCAGGATCGCAGACGGCGTCTCTGATCGTTTTAAAGCCCCTTTGATAACCGGCATATGCTGCGATGGCGTGCCCGGTATTTACGGTAAACAGTTTTCTTTCAATATAAGGAGCAAGGTCTGATACATACGTCACTCCTTCTATATCAGGCACTTCACCGGCAAATGCGGTTTTATCGACCGCCCATTCAAAGAAGGGCTCGACAGACACTTTCAGCGGATCATCGTGCTGCTGAACCGGCACGATCCGGTCTACCGCGGAGTTCGGAAATCCGACAAGTACGCTGAGCGCCTCCTGCTCTTCTTCAGCCAAATAAGAGAAAACCGCTTCTTTTAAATGGTCGCTTCCGCCGATCATGTTTTCACAGGCTATGATATTTAAAGTTTTTTTGTTTTTGCTGAGGCGTCTTTTCAGCCCTTCTGCCAAGGACCCGGCAATCAGTTTCAGCACTGAAGGCCCAACGGCTGTCGTCACAAGGTCGGCCTTGGTGATCCATTCGTATAATTCTTCAGTCTGTTTGCCGCTGTTAATCGCCTGTACTGGGCCGATCGTTTCCGTTTGCCTTGATGCATCGGCGAGCTCGACAGGATAGCGGCGTTTTTCGTTCAGTTCATTGATCACCGCTTCGTTCACATCTGCAAAAACGACGTCATACCCCGATTTTGTAAGCAGGGCTCCGATAAAGCCGCGGCCGATGTTACCTGCACCGAAATGCAAGGCGATCATAGCTGGTCACCTTCTTCAAAAACCGCTATCAGGTCAGCTTCGTCTTTCGCATTGATCAGTCGTTCGACGTTGTCGGCGTCAGAGCAGACGATCGCAATCTTTGAAAGAATGTCAAGGTGTTCGTCATTTTTCCCGGCAATGCCGAATACAACTTTCGCAATGTTTCCTTCGCCGTATTCGACGCCTTCAGGAATTTGAATGACCGAAATTCCGGAGTGAAGCACTTCCTGCTTCCCATCCTCCGTGCCGTGCGGAATGGCAATCGCGTTGCCCATATAAGTGGAGGATACTTCCTCTCTCGCAAACATTTTTTCTATATAATCAGCCGTGACATAGCCGTTTTCGACGAGGGCCTCTCCGGCAAGACGGATCGCGTCCTTTTGGGAAGCGGTAGATTGATTTAAGCGAATGTTTTCTTTTGCAAGTACTGGTTTCATTGGGACATCACTCTCTTTCGTACATGTTGTGTGAGAACAGGCTCACGAATTTATTTGCTCAGTTGATCGATTAATTCGTCGTATTTTGGACTATTGAGAAAATTTTCCACCGAGATGTGTTTTGCGTTTGGAAGCTTGGCCTTCGCACGATCTGTCAAATCCTTATGGGTGATGACGATGTCTGCATCATCCGGGAGATTGTTGATCGACGTATTGGTCACTTCTATATCCAGTCCGGCTTTTTTCACTTTATTTCGCAAAATGGATGCGCCCATTGCGCTTGAGCCCATTCCGGCATCGCACGCAAAGATGACTTTGCTGACGTCTTCCGCATCGATTCGCGGCTCTTCAGCTTGCTCTTTTTCGGCATTTGTCAAGGCGGAAACGGCTTGGCTCTTCTTTCCTTTCATCTGCTGCATTTTTTCTGCGGCCGCTGTTAAATCTTCTTCTTCGGCAGCTTTGGATGTCTTTAAAATGAGTGATGCGACGATGAATGAGACAGCTGTTGCCACAATCACGCCCAAGACGATGCCGATGTGATTTCCTTTCGGCGTCATCGCCAGAACCGCGATAATGCTTCCCGGAGAAGGAACGGCGGCAAGACCTGCGTTAAAAATAGAGAATGTCAGAACGCCGCTGGCGCCCCCTGCAATCGCTGCCAAAATCAAAAGCGGTTTCATCAAAATATAAGGGAAGTAGATTTCGTGAATCCCCCCGAGAAAATGGATGATCGCAGCACCAGGGGCAGTTTGTTTTGATGCGCCCCTGCCGAAAATCATGTAAGCCAAGAGAATGCCGAGCCCAGGTCCTGGATTGGCTTCAAGCAGGAACAGAATCGATTTCCCCGTTTTTGCGGCTTCTTCAATTCCAATCGGGCTTAAAATACCGTGGTTGATCGCGTTATTTAAAAACAGAACCTTTGCCGGTTCGACAAATATGCTCGCCAGCGGCAGCAAATTCGCATGTACGATCACTTCAACACCTGCGGCCAATGTTTTATTCAAACCGAGCACGACCGGACCGATCGCCATAAATGCGAGTGCCGTCAGAATAAATCCGACGATTCCTGCCGTAAAGTTGTTAATGAGCATCTCAAATCCGGAACGAACCTTATCTTTAAAGAGCTTGTCTGTCTGTTTGATCAAATAACCGCCGAGCGGCCCCATGATCATGGCGCCGAGAAACATCGGAATATCGGCTCCGACGATGACCCCGATCGCTGCCGTCGCCCCGACGACGCCCCCGCGGTGGTCGTACACCATCTTACCGCCGGTGTATGCGATCAGAAGCGGCAGCAAATACTTAATCATCGGGTCTACCAATGTAGCAAGCGCTTCATTTGGTATCCAGCCTGACGGGATAAATAAGGCGGTAATAATCCCCCATGCGATAAATGCGCCGATATTCGGCATGATCATGCCGCTCAAATGGCTCCCGAACCGCTGAATTTTCACCTTTGCATCTGATTGTTGTTTGTTTTGCATTGCATAACCCTCCTTTATTGTCCTTTCATGGCGTTAAAAAATAATGTCGAATAATGTCGGCCTACTTTTATGTTAAAACGCTTACACCCCTTGGCTCAATTGAAAGAAAGCGCTACTTTGGCATGGGCGGTGTGACAAAATTTAAGAAGCTTTTAAAACAAGCTCCCGGCGGGCGCATAAAAAAAAGACCTTCTTTGTATAGAAGGCCTTTCTTTAACATTCTTCAATTTTCAGCGGTTTATAACCGGATGCTCTCAGCTTTTCCGCAATCGCCTCGTATCCCGCGCTGTTCGGGTGAACTTTGTCAAATGATAAGTATTCCGACTCATGTCCTTTAAAAACCGAATGGATGTCGACAATCTTGACATAAGGTGTCGCTTGCAGCTGTTGTAAATGACCGTTAAAACCGGAAATCCATTTTTCCGCTAATTCGATTTCCGGAAACGGATTGTATAAGTTGAGCAGCCGGATAAAGTACCTCTCATTTTTCTCTTTTAATTCCCTGATCTTTTTCAGCATCGCTGAATAGTTTTTCTGACAGTGTGAGGAAGCTTCCAAAAAAACGTGCTGATCCTTTTCTCTTTTATAAGCTTCGAGAGATTGGATCAGATCGTTTCCGCAGCCCGTTATCGTGATGGCATCCGCTTTTTCGATGTAGTTCCTGATGAAAGGGCGGTCGAGCATGCTGAGAATTTCGGCTGTTGTAAGACCCGATTTAGCGAAGACCGCTAACGTAACGTTCTGCTTCAAATCTTCTTCCATTTTCCTTTTGTAGCGCGGTACGAATCCCGGTTGAAAAAAGCCGGCACCGACTCCGACGGTTAAGGAATCGCCGAGAGCGGTATATACAATTGCCATATCCTTTTCCCCCTCTGATTTTGCCGCATCTGCCGCGGCAGCTACGATATATGTACTCATAGGCGGGTGAAAAGGATACTGCTTTTTCTTTAAAAACCCAATTTCCTTGAAATCTCAAGCGCAGCCTGCCTGACCCTTTCCGTCAAATACGGAAGCCGGTCGTTTTGAAAGCGGGCTTCAAATCCGGCAATGCTGATGCCTGCTGCGATCTGGCGTTTATTGTTAAAAATCGGTGCAGCGATGGCGGAAGTGTAGTCTTCAAGCTCCGAATGACTGACGGTAAAGCCGTTCCGGTACGATTCATCCAGGACGCGTCCAAGCTCGTCCTTATCGCGGATCGTTCCAGAGGCGATCGGCACCAAATCGGTTTTCTTGATATACTCCTCCCGCTCCTCCCGCGGAAGAAACGTCAGGATGCTCCTTGCACAGGCTCCGGCATACAGCGGTGACCGCCTTCCGATTGCCGTGTAGAGGCGGACCGTATGCGTTCCTTCTATTTTTTCTATGTACATCGCTTCATCGCCCTCTCTGACGATTAAATGGACGGCTTCATCGACTTCATCGCGCAGTTTTTTCATGATGGGCAAAGCGATTTTCCGGATATCAAGCCTGTCGGAGACGAGCTGGCCGTACTGCAGAAACAGCAGCCCCAACGCATACATCCCGTCTTCATCCCGGTCAAGAAATCCCATGTCTTCAAGCGAACGGACCATACGGTAAACAGACGTTTTCGGCATGCCTGTAAGCTCAATCATGTCATTGAGAGAGAGCTTTTCCCTCGTCAAAAATAGATTGAGCAGAGTCATGGCTTTGACAACCGTTTTATTCTTGCTTTCCATCCCTTCCCCTCCTGAGATACATCATACCATGTATTCAAGCTTTATTCTGGCAGCAAGTTCAACGATTTTTGTCTCTCTTTCAATGAACAGGCGCTCCGCTTTCTCAAGCGCAACCGGCTGAAATTGCAGCTGCTCTCCCGGCATCAGCTGTGTAACGGCTGAACGGTCGGCAGAAATCACATGGGCGATTCGCGGATAACCGCCGGCCGTCTGCCTGTCTGCAAGCAGAACAATCGGATTGCCGTCAGGCGGTACCTGAACCGTTCCGAAAGATACGGCTTCAGAAATCATTTCAAGGGGACTTTTCAATTCAAGCGGATCCCCTTCAAGACGATATCCCATCCGGTCTGATTTTGCCGTCACTCGGAACGTGCCGGACATCAATCGCTCCTGTGAAGCATCTGTAAACTGATCAAACTGTTCGCCTTTGATGACACGGATCACCGGGCTCTTCTTCAGCGGCAGAAAATAGCGGTGATCGACAGACCAGTTCGGTGCGGCAAATCCGCGGGTTTGGCGGTTAGATGCAAGCCGTTCTTTGATTTTTTCCGCTAAAGGCGTGATCTCCCCGGCCGTTAAGCAGTCGCCTTTTTGCAGCGCTCTTCCTTCAAATCCGCCGATTCCGGCCTTCACGTATGTGCTTTTGCTGTCCATGACGGACGGGACGTCGATTCCGCCGGCAATCGCCATATAAGCGCGGCTGCCCCGCTTCGTCATTCCGAAGTTCAGAACGCTTCCTTCCTCAACGAGGATCGGTCGCCACAGAGGAACTTCTTTATCATTCACCATCAGCGAAAAATCGGCTCCCGCCACCGCTATCAACGTCGTTTCGGCAAAGCGGAGAGACGGCCCCGGCCCCATCAGCGTCACTTCAAGCGCCGCTTCATTCCCGCCGTTTCCAGCCAGGAGATTGGCGATGCGCAGTGAGTCCGCATCCATCGCTCCGCCGACGATTACGCCGTATTTTTGAAATCCGGTGCGCCCGAGGTCCTGAACCGTCGTCATAAGACCGGGCTTCAGCACTTCTATGCTCACGATTCTCCCTCCTTTAATTTGTCGTACTCTTCTTCCGTCACGCGGACAAATTTGACAATATCCCCGGCTCTCAGAAGGGTCGGCGGCTGTTCGAGAGGCCTGAACAGATCAAGAGGCGTATTGCCGATAAGCTGCCAGCCGCCCGGTGTTGACAGCGGATAAACGCCGGTCTGCATGCCTGCTATTCCTACAGAACCGGCCGGAATAGCCGTCCGCGGGGAAGAACGCCGCGGAGCCGCTATTTTTTCAGACATCCCGCCTAAATAAGGAAAACCCGGTGCAAAACCAAGCATATACACGAGATATTCCCCCGCTGTATGGATGTCGATGACGTCTTCAGGAGTCAGGCCGTTGATCCGGGCCACTTCCTCCAAATCCGGGCCGAAGCTGCCTCCGTAGCACACGGGGATTTCGACCGTCCGGCTTTCGGTTTCTTCCTCAGCGGTCATCTCTTCGAGACATTTTTGGATAAAGGCTTTTACTTTTTCATACGGAGAATCTGATGCGGGGCCGTCTTTCATCTGCTGATAGACTTCAAATGGATGATAAAAAACAGTCACGCTCGTAAAGGCCGGTACACATTCAATAAAGCCCGGAAACGGATGATGTTCAATATGTTTTGTTAATGCGCTTACCAGCTGGTGTGTCCGTTCATTGATTTCCGTTCCAAGCTGAATGAGGAGCGCCGCATCCCCGAGCGGTGCCGTTTTAACGTCAGATCGATTGTTCAATTTTACATCACCTTGCCTTTCCTCCCCAAAATCAAAAATCAATACAGAAGCATCGTCCTGTATTGATTGTAAACATGTTATAAAACGCCAAACTGCTCATCCCGAATATCCGTAATCAGCATATGCCCGGGCGCATGCGTGATCACAAGCTCCGGCTTGACATGCATTGCCACAGCCTGAGGCGTGACACCGCATGCCCAAAACACCGGAACTTCCCCTTCTTTGATCGTCACCGCATCGCCGAAGTCAGGATGTGCAATGTTTTTTATACCTATGGCTTCAGGATTTCCGATATGGACCGGACCGCCGTGGACAGCGGGAAACCTTGACGTGACCTGAACGGCCCGCACCACCTGTTCTTCCGGGATCGGTCTCATGCTGACGACCATCGGACCTTGAAACCGCCCGGCTTTGACACAAGGAATATTCGTTTGATACATCGGAACGTTTCGGTTTTCTTCAATGTGTCTGACAGGAATTCCGTTATTGAGTAAAGCTTGTTCAAACGTAAAGCTGCAGCCGATCAAAAAGCCGACCATGTCATCCTCCCATAAGGACGTAATATCTGTCACCTCATCCGTCAGTTCGCCCCGCCTGTAGACGCGGTATCTTGGAAAATCGGTCCGGATATCGGCGCCGGGCGCAACGATGGCCGGAACGGGAGAACCCGGTTCGGTCACATCGAGTATCGGGCACGGCTTTTGATTCCGATGACAAAATAGAAGAAATTCAAACGCCAGCTCTTTTTTTAAAATAACCAAATTGGCCTGGGTGTAGCCTCCGGCCATGCCGGCCGTCGGTTCTGAAAGCTTGCCTGTACGGATCAAGCCGCGGATTTCTTCAGGCTGCATCATTTGTAAAAGTTTCAATTGATCATCCCCATAATTTTGGAATTTCAGTGACCAGTGTATAGCCGCCCATAACTGCCATGATGATCACGACGATAATCCCGGGAACCGTAAGCCAAATCGGATGTCTGTAATCTCCGACAATGTTCTTTTTATAAGCGCCGATTAAAAGAGCGCCGAGTGCGATCGGCAAAATCAAACCGTTCAAAGCTCCGGCAAGCACCAGCAGGTTGACTGGTTTTCCGATTGTTATAAAGCAAAGCGTGGAAATGACAATAAACCCGATGATAATGCTGCGCGAATTCTTTTCGATTTTAGGTGAAAATGTTTTGAAAAAGGATACAGAGGTGTAGGCTGCCCCGACAACTGATGTAACGGCGGCGGCCCACATAACGATCCCGAACATTTTATAGCCGATATTTCCCGCGGCCAGCTGAAAAACTGAAGCAGGCGGATTGTCAGGGTTGATATGCAGTCCCTTTGATACGACGCCGAGAACGGCCAAAAAGAGTGCAATCCTCATAACCGTAGTAATTAAAATACCGGAAATAGAGCTTTTCGTTACTTGAGGAATCGAATCCTTTCCTTTGACGCCTGCATCAAGGAGACGGTGTCCTCCGGCAAATGTGATATAGCCTCCGACAGTTCCGCCGACGAGCGTTACAATCGAAAGGATGTCGATATGATCCGGAACTACCGTTTTCACAAGCGCCTCTCCGGCCGGCGGGTTTGTCGTAATGGCCACATAAACGGTCAGCAGAATCATGACGGCCCCCGCTATCAACGTAAAGCGGTCCATCGCTTTTCCTGCTTCTTTAATTACAAAAATCAGAATCGCGATGACGGCGCTGATGAGCGCTCCTGTCTGCGGAGAAACCCCGAATAATACCTGCAGCCCGAGTCCGGCGCCGCCGATATTCCCGATATTAAAGGCTAGTCCGCCCAAAACGACGAGGACCGCTACAAAATAGCCGAGGCCCGGAAAGACGAGGTTGGCGATTTCCTGTCCCCGTTTTTCAGAAGCTGCGATAATTCTCCATACATTCGTTTGTGCGATAATATCTAAAATAACGGAAATTAAAATGACAAAACCAAAGCTTGCGGCCAAGCTTTGTGTAAATACCGTCGTTTGCGTTAAAAATCCGGGTCCGATTGCAGATGTGGCCATCAAAAAAGCCGCACCTAATAATAATGTCCAGTTGCTTGAAGCTGATTTTGTTTTTTTATTTTGCTCCAATTCGCATTCCTCCTTATGCCATCATCATGTTGAAAAAGCTTTAATTGTAATGTCCGCCTGTTCGAGCTCTTTGCGGATCTTTTTCGCAAATTGCAGGGCGTGTGCCCCGTCGCCGTGGATGCATACCGTATCGGCTTTGAGATTGACATCGGTTCCCTGGCGGCTGCGGACTTTCCCTTCCTTAACCATCCGGATCACCTGGCTGACAGCTTCATCATCATCATGAATCAGCGCATCACCCTGCGTACGCGGAGTCAGCGTCCCGTCTTCCTGGTATGTACGGTCGGCGAACACTTCATGAGCGGTTTTCAGGCCGGCTCTTTCCCCGGCTCGGACGAGCTCGCTCCCTGCCAGGCCGAACAGGATCAGCTCAGAATCTGTATTGTATACCGCTTGAGCAATCGCATCCGCTAATTCTCTGCTTTTTGCCGCCATATTGTAAAGCGCCCCATGAGGCTTTACATGCTGCATTTTGATGCCTTCCGCTTTTAAAAATCCAAAAAGCGCGCCAATTTGATAAACAACGAGATCATAAGCTTCCTGAGGCGTGATCGCCATATTGCGCCGACCGAATCCGGCTAAATCCGGAAGTCCGGGGTGTGCGCCGATTTGAACGCCTTTTTCCGCCGCCATTGCGACGGTTTTCCTCATCACGCTTGGATCTCCGGCATGAAACCCGCAAGCGATGTTAGCCGATGTGACAAACGCCAGGATATCTTTGTCCAAACCGATTTGATAGGCGCCGAAGCTTTCTCCCAGATCGCAGTTCAAATCAACATGATTCATCAAATCCCCCCTATTGATTCGCACAATTCGTCGAAATGTTGTATTTTCCCCTTTTTGTTCCGATTTTCGGAACGTTAATTCCGAATAATCAAACTTAATATTGATTATAACAGGGATTAGCTTTCTTGGCATCACATTGTCAGAAAAGCTCACATAAAATAAATCGTTTTTACTACGCAACATTCCGTCCGAAGAACCGTTTCTTCCGGCGTGTTTGCTTATTTTATACGGAATTCGTTTTTTTAACATGCTCAATAAAAAAAGAGCCGTTTTTCGGCTCTTTTTTATCGTTATCTCAGCACCCAATGCCTGATCGCTTTCGCGACGCCATGTTCTGTATTTGTATCCGTAATCCAGTCCGCCGTCTCTTTGACGATATCCTGTGCATTGCCCATTGCTACGCCCAACCCTGCTTCTTTAATCATGGCGATGTCATTTAAGCTGTCGCCTACCGCCATCACATTATCCATCGTAAAGCCGAGACGCTCGGACACTTTTGCCAAAGCCGCCGCTTTATTGATGCCGATCGCATTGACTTCGATGTTCGTCGGGCTGGAATTGGTGACTTCGAGCTCTTTGTTCTTTTTCAGCTCCTCCAATACCCGGTTCCTCACCTCGTTATCCGGAATGTCAAACCCGAATTTCAGCCATTCATACGAATGGATATCTTCAGGAAATTCCCCTCTCCATACTTTATCAACGCTCGCCGCCCAAAAGTCGGTGTTATGCAGATTCCTTAACTCCCACATCATTTTCACATGATCAGGATGGAGCAGCTGTCGTTCGACCAGCTGAAAGGAGGAATCCCAGATTTCGCTTCCGTTTGCCGTGATCAGGAAAGAAGACAGCTCCAGCGATTCCGCGAATTCACGGCACGTCATCAGCGTCCGTCCGGTGCTGAGCACGACATAAACCCCTTTTTCCTCGGCTTCTTTTATCGCTTTCCGATTTTCTTCCGAAATGGTCTGTTCATCATTCAACAGCGTCCCGTCCATATCCAATGCAACAAGCTTTACATCTACTCGATCTTTTTGACTAACTGCCACGATATAAGATACCTCCACTTTTTTTAGGCTCCTTATATTCTAATATAAAAATCGCCCAGGACAAAGAAATCGTGACAAAAGTCTCTCTCATAGTATATGATCGCGTTTTTGTTGCATGATTGTTAGGCTGACGTTATAAGAAGAGACCGAGTAATAGCCGCATTTCAGATCACCAACATGAAGATCAAAACTTTACTTCATACCTGAAAATACTATTTTGTAAATATTTTGTCATTTTATCTTGATCACCCCATTCCAAAAAACGGTATAATTACTGTCGAGAGTATAATGATTCCATATGAAAAGAGGGAATTTTGTTGAAAAAATGGTTGATGGCAAGTGCGGCAGGTGCAGCGGTTCTTTTCGGTACATTTTCAGCGGGCATTCCAGGCCTTCCCGGTGCAGATGCTCAAGTGGCAGAAGCGGCTTCAAAGCTTCCTAAAGGAATCGGCGGGCGCGCCTATTTGAACAGTACAGGCTCTGTTTTTACGGCTAAGATCCAGCTTCCGAGCAATATTGAAGTTGCAAACGCGACTGCTTATATTTATTCAGGATTCAGCGCAAAAAATGGAACCGAGTCAGATATCGGCCTTCAATACAGCCCCACCTACAAAGTCTGGAAGCCGCTCATGAAAGTCGGTTCAAAAAATGAGGAAACGTATATCGAAGGAAAAGAGCAATTCACATATACGAAAGGCTTCCGCCCCGGAAGCACGGTACAGATGACGATTTATAAAAACCTGAACGGCAATACGCGTGCAACCTTCTGGGGAACGAACAATGACGGCTATACCGGGCGCATCATTATGGAAATTCAAGGAACGAACATCGGCACTCTTTTAAGATGGAAAACGCTTGCCACCGCCGCGGTATCGTCTGAAAGTCAGCGCGATGCCATTAGAGCAAACTTTTCAGCCACTTTTAACAGCATTACAATCGACAATAAAGCGGTCACGCCTGTCGTGGATACGCAGGACTTCGCAACAGTTGCCCCTTCCGGAAACAATGTCACGATCTCTGTCAAAAAATAAAAAAAGGCCGCCGGCAATACCCGGCGGCCTTTCCTGTTATGTTCCGCTCTCCATATAAATCCCCAGTTCGGCTTCTGCAACCTTTTGGCCGTTTACAGACGCCAGTCCTTTCCCGAATAAAAATCCGCGTTTATAGCGGAGCACTTCAAAATAAAGGTCAAGCTTGTCGCCCGGAACCGCCCGGCCGAAGCATTCCGCCTTTTTTACAGAAGAAAGAAAGCCGATTTCCGTACCTTCCGTCAAGGCTGTGAACGCGGCGGTCTGGGCCAGCGCTTCGATGACGATCGAAAACGGCATCTCCTTTTGCGTTTCCGTGATGTACCAGTCATTTTCCGATATTAATTTGTATCCTTTCGCCGATTTCCCCGGCTCATGTTCAACGACGCGGTCTACGAATAAAAAGGGGTATCGATGCGGCAGCGCGCTCATATTCACAGTTATCATCCTTTTTATCTCATTATACCGCTTTTTCTCTCATTCTCCCACGATTTCGGGTATACTAAGTCAAAAGGAGGAGACTGCATGAAAAGCGCAAATCCCTATCTCTTTATAGACGGCTGTAAAGAAGCTATCGCATTTTATCAGGACGCCCTCGGCGGAGAAGTTCAAAACGTTCAGCTGGCCGACGGAATCGAGTCGTTCAAAGGACACGAAGGAAAATATCTGCATGCCGAACTTCATCTCGGAGACAGCGTCATCCATTTTTCTGACGTTTTTGGAAAAGTGACAAAAGGTGACCATGTCAGTGTCACATTGGAGTGTGAAAGCGAGGAAGAAATCCGCCGGGCATACGAAGCGCTGAAAAGCGGAGGACAAGCATCCCTTGAACTGCAAAAAACGTTTTGGGGCGCGCTTCACGCAAATGTAACGGACAAATATGGCGTGAAATGGCTGCTGAACTATCAAATGCCGAAAAGCTGACGTTCTGTTTTCAAAAACAGAACGTCAGCTCTCTATCCGTCAATGCTGCTCCTGAAACACCCGTTTTGCAACGTTCACCGCGTTCAACACACGCGGAAATCCTGTATAAGGAACGCACTGCAGCATCGTTTCTGTTATTTGGAGAGGCGTCAGCCCGACATTCAGCCCGGCATTGATATGGACATGAAGCTGCGCCTCACAGCCCCCTTGAGCGGTCAAAGCCGAAATCGTGATCAGCTCGGGTTCTTTCAGAGTCAAGCCTTCCCGCGAATAAATATCCCCGAATGCGAATTCAACAATATATCGTCCAAGATCAGGCGCTATGTCCTTCAACGAATCGATCACCTTCTTTCCGCCTTCTCCATCAATGGCACGTAAATTTTCAATTCCGCGTGTATATCTTTCTTGATCCATATTGATCCCTCCCTGATATGAATCCTACACGTTAGAGCGCGCTCTAAGGCAAGCTTTTTTAGTATAATAGGGAACATGGATAAAACATTTACTATTCAACAGACTGCACAATTGACAAAGCTTTCGGCCCATACGCTGCGATATTATGAAAAAATCGGCCTTCTTCCAGATATTCGGCGCGACCAAAACGGCAACCGCGAATATACAGAATCAGATATTTCCTGGGTTCATTTTTTGCTTCGCCTGCGGGAAACGGGGATGCCGATCGAAAACATGAAAACATTCTCATCCCTGCGCAGCCAAGGAAATGAAACAGCCGAAAAACGGAGAGACATGCTGAAAATCCACCGCCGGAAAATCGCGGAGGATATCGGTAAACTGCAAGCCAATTTAGAAAAGATCGATGGCAAAATCGATTATTACGAATCTCTTGTGAAAGCTGGGGATCTGAACACTTGAAAAAAGCAGGGGAATGCCCCCTGCTTTTTCTGTTCATTGGCTTTGCAAAACCTCATGATGTTCAAAGTCTTCAAGCGACACAGCTTGCCCCGGGGCACGAACGTGGCGGAATCCGCAGTCTTTTGCCGCTTTTTCCGCCTCTCTGCTGAGGCAGACGGCGAGAATGCGCTTTGCCGCCGTTTCGGGAGACATGCCGATGCTTTCAGCCTCTTTCATAAATAGTTCGACACACTCTCCCGCAGAAAACAAGATCGTATCGATGGGAAACTCTTGGATTTCGCGTTTTATGATTGCAGTGAAACGGGTATCGATCGTTTGGTCGTGCGTTGTGAGTGTTTCACATTGCGGATGCGGTTTGTTTTGTACCGCCCGGCGGCTGCCCACGATCAAGCACGGACCTGAAAGCGGTACGCCTTGCTGTAAATAGGCGAAAAATCCCCGCTCCTCAAGTGCTTCTTTTACCGAAGAATCGGAAGCATAGAGCGTACCCCGTACTTCTCTAATGTCGACCTTCAGGAATGCGAGACGGCTGAAAAACTCATCCGCCGATCTCCTCGACGTGAACAGGACGCTGTCAAAGGTTTCGATCCGTTTTAACAGCGCATCATCCTGAATCGATTTTAGCGGTTTCCACTTTGGCCATTCAATGACTTCAGCGCCTTGTTCCCTCAGTTCGTCTGCCGGCAGGCTTTTTTCCCCGCTTTGAACGGCAAGGATGTTCCGCCCGATCAGCGGCTTTTCCTCAAACCAGCTGCGGCGCCGGAAAGACACGATATTCCCGATGACGATGATCGCGGGATTTTTGATATGATGCTCCGTTATTTTTTGCCGGATATCCTGAAGCGTTCCTTTTACGCTCCGCTGCCTGCCCCATGTGCCCCATTGGATGACCATAACGGGGACGAGGGGAGATTTGCCGTGTTTGACCAGCTGCTCGCATATATAGTCGAGATTTTTGATGCCCATATAAAATACGAGAGTTTGAACGCTTCTGGCAAGCCCTTCCCAGTCCATATCAGGTTTACCTGATTTATCGTGGGCAGTGATCACGGCAAAAGATGAAGCAAAATCGCGGTGGGTCACCGGCAGCCCGGCGTAAAGGGGCGCCGCGATTCCGGAAGTAATGCCGGGCACCATTTCATACGGGATGCCGTATTCGCTGATGGCGGCGGCTTCTTCTCCGACTCTGCCGAATACGCTCGGATCTCCCCCTTTGAGCCGGACGACAGTGAGACCTTTTAAGCCCTTCTCGATCAGAAATGCATTGATTTCATCCTGTTTCATATAATGCCGGTTTGGCAGCTTCCCGCAATAGATGAATTCGCACGAATCTTTCGCATGTTCAAGCAGCCGGGCATTGACCAGCCTGTCATACAAAATGACATCCGCTTTCTCAATCAATGCTTTTCCTTTCAGCGTAATGAGTCCTGAGTCTCCCGGTCCGGCCCCTACAAAAAATACTTTTCCATTCCCCATCAACTGTCATCCTTCCATCTGCCGATTCTGTGAATGCCTTAGCGGTTTAAAAAATGAAGAGGATCACGCGAAATCTGATCCCATGAAGCTCTCAATAAACGATAAACAGGTCTTCCCCGTCAACCACCGTTTCATAGGTTTTGATGCAGCCTGTATCAGGCTCTTGTACTTTTCCGTCTACAAGGCTGATTTTCCAATCGTGCATCGGGCAAAATACGAATTCGCCGCTTACCATTCCTTCGGCAAGCACGCCCCCTTTGTGGGGGCAGCGGTTTTCAACCGCGCGGACGCCGCCGTTCGAAAGCTTGAATACCGCAATTTCCTTATCGTCGACCATCACTGTCTTTCCCAGCCGATCCGGTAGATCGCCGATTTTCGCGACGAAGACCTTTGTCAAATCTTTGTTCACCATGTGAATTCCTCCTCAAAGTGGTTTCCGCTTGCCTTAAGATGTGACAACACTTTCAAACAATTGCTTTGTTGTCTTTTCGTCTTTCAAAAAGTTCCTCCACGGATCTTTGTGGACAGACAGCGCTTCATCCATGCGTTCATTCAATTCTTTGCGCTTCGCTTCATCGTTCAATACGGATTGGACGTGGGACAGGCCGACCCGTTCAAGCCATGCGGAAGTGCGTTCTAAATAGTTGGCCGTTTCCCTGTAATATTGAAGGTAAGCGCCCGTTACTTCGAAAACTTCTTCCTTCGTTTTTACTTTCATCAAAAGATCTCCGGCGCGCAGATGCGTACCGCCGTTTCCGCCGACATAGATTTCCCAGCCTCCGTCGATGCCGACGATGCCGACGTCTTTAATGCCCGATTCAGCGCAGTTTCTCGGACAGGCGGAAACTGCCATTTTGATTTTATGAGGTGCGTAAAGCCCTTCGAATTTTTTCTCAAGCTCGATTCCGAGAGCCATCGAATCCTGTGTGCCGAAGCGGCAGAATTGTTCGCCAACGCACGTTTTGACCGTTCTGAGCGTTTTGCCGTAAGCAAAGCCGGACGGCATGTCGAGGTCTTCCCAAACTTTCGGAAGGTCTTCTTTTTTGACGCCGATCAGGTCGATCCGCTGACCTCCCGTCATTTTCACAAGAGGAATCTCGTATTTGTCGACGACATCGGCAATGCGGCGCAGATCGTTTGCATTGGTGACGCCGCCATACATCCGCGGTACGACGGAATATGTGCCGTCTTTTTGAATGTTGGCATGCATCCGTTCGTTTACAAAGCGCGACTCCCTTTCATCATGGTATTCTTTCGGATTGATCATGCCGAGATAGTAGTTGAGAGCCGGGCGGCATTTTGAACAGCCTTCCTCCGTTTTCCAGCCGAGCACATTCATGACTTCTCTCGTATGCGTAAGGCCCTTTTCCCTGATTTCGGCGACCACTTCATCTCTTGAAAGGTCGGTGCAGCCGCAGATTGCCTCTTTTTGCGCGGATGCGTCAAATTCAGAGCCCAGCGTATGCTGGAGGATTTCCGCAACGAGCGGTTTACAGCCTCCGCAGGAACGGGAAGCTCCCGTACAAGCCTTGATTTCATCGGTTGACGTACAGCCCTGCTCTTTGATGGCCTGAATGATCATGCCTTTTGAGACGCCGTTGCAGCCGCACACGATCTCATCGTCGCTCATCGCGGCCGTAATGCTCATGCCTTCCTCCTGATTCAAAGGCTGCAGGATTGACACTTTCGACGTTTCCGTGATGTCCGCTCCTTTTTGTATCATGGAGAACAATCTGTTGCCGTCGCTGCTGTCGCCGAACAATACGGCGCCGATCACCTGGTTGCCGCGAAGAACGACCTTTTTATAGATCCCATCCTGATCATCAAACACTTTGATCGCTTTTTTGCCTTCATCGTCATCTTCGTTAAAATCGCCTGCAGAAAAGACCTCAACACCCGAAACCTTTAATTGGGTCGATAAAACAGAGCCTTCATACGGCTTCGTCTCTATGCCGCAAATTTTCTTCGCAAGCACCTTCGCCTGTTCATAAAGAGGCGCGACAAGCCCGTATGCGATTCCCCTGTGTTCGGCGCATTCGCCGACGGCATAAATATGAGGGTTTTCCGTCTGCATGTAATCATCAACGATGATGCCCCTGTTCACCGGAAGGCCGCAGTCTTTGCCAAGCTGAACGTTCGGCTTGATTCCGACGGCCATGACGACCAGATCGGCGTCTAGCGTTGTGCCGTCTTTGAATTTTAAACCTTCTACACGTTCGTTTCCGAAAATTTCTTCCGTCTGCTTTTCAAGAAAGAATGTCATGCCCTGCTTTTCGAGCTCTTTTTGCAGAAGACGGCCAGCCGTCGCGTCAAGCTGGCGCTCCATCAAGTACGGAGCAAGGTGGATGACGCTGACGTCCATCCCGAGGTTGAGAAGTCCGCGCGCGGCTTCCAGCCCGAGCAGTCCGCCGCCGATGACGGCCGCTTTTTTATACGTTTTGGAAGCTTCGAGCATCACATCCGTATCCTTGATGTCGCGAAAACCCGTGACGCCTTCTTTATCAGCGCCGGGCAGCGGCAGAATAAAAGGGAGAGAACCTGTCGCCAAAATCAGCTCATCATACGGCTGAATCCTTCCTGAGTCCGTCGTCACCGTTTTGTTTTCCGGGTCGACTTTGACGACTTCTTCACCCGTATAAAGCTGAATGCCGTTTTCTTCATACCAGTTCCAATCGTTCAATGTAATGTCTTGAATGTCCGTATCACCTTGCAGCACTTTGGAAAGAAGAATCCGGTTGTAATTCGGATGCGGTTCTTTTCCGAAAATCGTGATCTGGAACTGTTCGTCTGACACTTTAAGTATTTCTTCAATGGCCCTTACCCCGGCCATTCCGTTCCCTATAAGGACTAGCTGCTTTTTTTCCACTATGATCCTCCCCTTTTCAAAGAGATTTACAAACTCGCTCAAAAGATGTATTTATTTTACATGTTTTAAGTTATCACAAAATATATTTAATTTTGTAAACTTTTTATGACACTTTATGACAGTTTATTCACAATTTTGTCATCTAAGGGGCTTATGCGGACTGCACACACCTTAAAACCCGGCATTTTGCAGGAGGGATCCAAGTCTTCGGCAATGAGGCTATTCACATTTTGCGAATCCGCCCAATGCATCGGAACGAAAACGGTGTCCGGCCTGATCGACTCGGACCATTTGCTTCTGACGATAATTCTTCCCCTTTTCGATTCGATTTTGACTAAGACGCGGTCTGCAATCTGATATTTTGCCGCCGTATTCGGATGGATTTCCACAAATGATTCAAAATGCCGCGCCGCGAGTGAAGCGCTCCTCCTTGTCTGGACGCCTGTTAAATAGTGTGGCATCACTCTCCCCGTCGTTAAATACAGCGGATATTCTTCTGTCGGCCGGTCTTTTTTGACAGCCGGCTCATTGGGAACGGCGCACATTTTCGCTTTTTGATCCGGGTGGGCGAATTCCGTTTCAAACAAACGCTCTGTTCCCGGATGCTCCGTTTCGGGGCACGGCCACAAAATGCCGCCTTCCTTTCTGAGGCGCTTATACGTGATTCCGGAATAATCGGCGATTCCCCCGCGGCTTGCTTTCCTCAGCTCTTGAAAAATCTCCTCCGCGGATTCGTATCGGAAAAAACGGCCTTTGCCGAGCGCGTCTGCAATATCGCAGATGATTTTCCAGTCGTGCCGCGCTTCACCCGGGCACGGTCTTGACGCTTCCCTCAGAGTAACCCTGCCTTCCACGTTCGTCATCGTTCCTTCATCTTCAAGGTACGATGATGCCGGCAAAATGACATCGGCAAGCCTTGCCGTTTCGGATATAAACAAATCGATCACTGCAAAAAACTTCAATTTTTTTAAAGCCGCTTTGACAAAATGGGCGTTCGGGTTGGATACGGCAGGGTTTGAACACATCAGAAACATCCCGGTAATCTCCCCTTCATGAACCTTCTTGATCATTTCATAGGCGGAAACGCCTTTTTTCGGCAGCTCCTCTTCCGCAATTCCCCAGACATCCGCAATATAGGCGCGGTCCCTTTCGTTTTCGATCGACCGATATCCCGGAAGCTGATCGGCTTTCTGACCGTGCTCTCTTGCTCCCTGTCCGTTTCCCTGGCCTGTGATCGCCCCGTACCCGCATGCGAACTTTCCGATTTTCCCAACTGATATTAGAATATTCAGTAAATTTCTGACAGCCGCTGTCCCGTCCGTCTGCTGCTCGACGCCTCTCGCAGTAAACAGCATCCCCGTGTCTTCCTTGGCGAATTTGACGGCGGCTTTTCGTATCTGTTCAATCGGCACGCCCGTCTGCTCAGAAATCTCTTCAAGGCTAAGTGACGCGACATGGCGCTTGACGTCTTCAAAGCCCGCAGCCCGCTGTTTGATGAAAGCTTCATCCGTCAGCCGCTTTTCGATGATGATTTTCAGCATGCCGTTTGCAAGGGCAGCATCTGTTCCGGGCTTTAGCTTCAAGTGGAGATCGGCGATGTTCGCCGTCGCCGTTTCACGCGGGTCAATCACGATGATGTATGCGCCGTTTTCCTTAGCCTCTTCAAAGTACGGCATCATCGTCGGCTGGCATTCGGCGATATTCGTTCCCGCAAGCATGATCACCCTGGTTTTCGGAATCTCCGTGAGCGCATTTGTGAACCCGCGGTCCATCCCAAAGGTTTGATTGGCCGCTGTGGCTGCTGCCGACATGCAAAGCCGTCCATTGTAGTCAATGTGCTTCGTTTTCAGGGCGACACGGGCGAATTTCCCGAGCAGATAGGCTTCCTCGTTTGTGATCGACGCACTCCCGTAAACCGCCACTGCGTCATGGCCGTTTTCAACCTGAATGCTCATCACCCGTTCTTTGATGAACCGAAGCGCCTCATCCCAGGATACGCGGACAAATTCACCGTTTTTTTTCAAGAGCGGATGCGTGATTCGCTCTGAATGAAGCGCATGCTGATGGGCATTCATCCCTTTCATGCACAAGCGGCCTTTTGTCGTCGGATTATCTTTTCCGACAGCCGTATACTTCTTTCTCGTGACAATCGTTTGTTCGATCAGCTGCATTTTGCATTGCATGCTGCAAAATGGACATTGCGTGTCATACGTTTTCTCGGATTGTACTTCTTTTTGCTTTGTGCGAAAGTATTTCAGCAGCAATTCTGTCACATCACATCAGCCCTTTTATCGTTTCTTTCACAAGCAGCCTCTGCTCTTTTTCAAGCCGTTCCAACAGCTGCCCGCGGAGATCGTTGTCAAATAAAACCTCCCTGATATGAATGATGCCGGCACGGTTGATCCACTGCCCGACCCCTTCAAGGTAATTTGCTGTCTCGCGGTAGTATTGAAGAAATCCTTTGATATATTCTCCGGCTTTCTTAAGCGTCTCAGCCACGGAAAACAGCTCTCCGGCCCGGGCGTTTTGCCCGCCGCGCCCGCCGGCGTACAGCTCCCAGCCCCTGCCTGCCTTTAGGACTCCGATATCGTGCACAGTACAATAGACGCAGTCATCCGTGCAGGCAGAAATAGCGATAGAGGTCCTAGCCGGCATGATGAGGGTTTCCGTTTCTTTCTCCAGCTCGACGGCGATGGCCTGAACGCAATCCAGGTTTGTGCACGCGCACGTTTTGATCGGACCGACCGTATGCTTATGAACGGCACAGATCGGCATTTGCAGGTTTTCCTTGACGCTTTGCCCAACTCCCGGGATCTTCAATCGCTGGCCGGGCGTCAAAACGGCGTGCGGTATGCCGTATTTTTCAATCGCATCGGCAATTCTCCTCAGCTCATCAGCTTTTATCAGTCCTCCGTACGTTTGCGGAACGATTGTGCAGCCGCCGTCTTCATGCAACAACGGTTCGGCTGCTGTCACACCCGGTCTGATCATCCTTAAATAGTAATGAATCGCCGGCGCGCATACGGAGCACCCGCTTCCAGTCTTCCACCCTAATTGCGATATGACGTCTTGAACGGAAGAAAGCTGTCTCATTTGGATTTGTTCGACGACTTCGTCTTCCGTTAATGAAGTGCATGAGCACATCGCTTGTGCGCCCGCGGGCTTTTCATATTCGTGTTCAGCGGCATGGATCAGCAGCTCTTCGATGAGCGGCCTGCATCCCCCGCAGGAGCCGGAGGCTTTTGTACAGCGTTTCACATCTTCAGCCGTTTTTAAATCGTGCAATTTGACGGCTTCGATAATCGCCCCTTTTGACACCGCATGGCATTGGCAGATCGTTTCATCAAGTAGCATCGAACTGACGGTGCTTTCTCCGCCCGATTGAAAAAAGGTTTTTTTCACAACCGTGATGTCCCTTTGCTTGACGATGCTTTCCAAAAGTTTCTGCTTGTTTTTTGTATCCCCGTATAAAATCACGCCGGCCATCTGATCAGCCTGAAAAACCGCTTTTTTATAAATTCCCGCCGATTCGTCAATAAGCCGAATCGCCGTTGTTGTATCATCGTCTTTGATTTTTCCCGCTGAAAACAAATCGATTCCCGCTATTTTCAGCGTTGCCGACTGAACCGCGCCCCGGTACGGTTCGCATTCCAGGCCGCAAATGTGCCTGGCCAGCACCTGTCCCTGCTCATATAACGGCTTGATCAGGCCGTACACGACTCCGTTATGTTCGGCGCATTCCCCGACAGCATACACATCCGGGACGTTTGTCTGCATATAGCCGTTGACAATGATCGCGCGGTTCGCGGCAAGCCCGCTCGCTTTTGCCAGCCCGATGTTCGGCCTGACGCCGGCGGCCATGACAATCAGATCTGCCTCAACCTCCGTCCCGTCTTTGAATCGCAGCCCCGTAGCCCGGGATGTCCCCAAAACGGCTTCCGTGTCTTTTTCCAAAAGAAAGTGAATGCCCTGCCGTTCAAGATCGTGCTGCAGCATGGCGGAAGCCGTACGATCAAGCTGGTTTTGCATGATATAGGAAGAATGATGGATCACGGAAACCTCCATTCCGAGATTCACCAGGCCTTTTGCCGCCTCCAGACCAAGAATTCCCCCGCCGATGACGGCCGCTTTGCGATAACGCCCGGCGGCATCTATGAATGCCCGGCAATCTTCTATCGTACGAAAACCGTACACCCCTTCTTTGTCCGCCCCCGGAACCGGAAGGATAAACGGTGAGGATCCCGTTGCGATAATCAGCTTGTCATAAGCGATTTCACGGTTTTTGTCCGTTGACACCGTCCGTCTATCCGTATCGATCTTGACAGCCGTTTCTCCCGTATAAAGAGCGATCCCGTGCTCTTCATACCATGTGCGGCTGTTAAGCGTAATATCTTTTAAACTTGCGTCACCCTGCAGGACGGAAGATAATAACATACGATTGTAATTCGGATGGGGTTCTCTGCCGATGACGGCGATTTGATACGCATCTCCCGCATGCTTTACAATCTCTTCTATCGTACGGACTCCGGCCATGCCGTTTCCTATTAAAATCAGCCTTCGTTTCCCCATATTCTCCCCTCCCCTTTGCAGCAGCTACGCCATCATTATTTCACATTGCTTCACTAAAGCATTCAAACCTGTTACATTTCCTGACATACGATTTCAGAAATGGTTCTGTTTTCCTATAAAACATGCGGTTGTTAAAGTTCAACACATTTTCACATTTTTTATCACTTTTAGCTTGTTTCTTTTCTTTCAATCTAATAGGCTATTCATAGAGGAATAACGAATGGAGGGGGAGAATGTTACCAATCAAACGGAGAGAGCAGATTCTCTCATGGATCAGAGAAGAGGAAACGCTGCGCATTTCAGAGATTTCAAAAAGGCTGGATGTCTCAGAAATGACGGTGTACCGGGATATTAAACCGCTCATCGAAAACGGCCAGGTCATCAAAACGGCCGGCGGCATCGCCTTAAACCGCCCGAAGCAGCAGCCTGGGCAAATGTGTTCAGTCTGCGGAAGAGGGCTGAATCCGAGGCTTTCCGTGCAAATCGTGAAAAATGACGGTCTGATTGAGCAATTTTGCTGCGCCCACTGTGCGATGCTCCGCTACGAAAAAATCAAAGAGGATATATCCCAAATCATCTGCCGCGATTTTTTAGTGGACACGACGATCAGCGCAAAAATGGCCGTCTTTCTGCTCGATGCTGACCTTCATTTGAATTGCTGCCAACCGCAGGCAATCCCTTTTGCTTCAGCGGCCGATGCCGCGAAATTTAAAACGGGGTTCGGCGGGAAGCTGCTTTCTTTTGAAGATGCGGCCCGCGAAATTCAAAAGACCATGAAAGAAAACTGCTGCAGCCTGAAAACATGAAATTATTGATGAAAGATTGGATGAATGTTATGAAAAGAGCAACTCTCTTTGCGGCGCTGGCCGTTCTTTGTCTCATCCTGCTGCCGAAAGCCGCTTTTGCGCACGCATATATCGTCAATTCAAACCCTTCTCAAAACGAGGAGCTGAAAAAAGCGCCGTCTGAAATCAAAATTGAGTTTAACGAACCGATTCAGGAAGGATTCCACTCGATAACGGTAAGAAACTCTTCAGGCGAGCGGGTCGACTCGGGGCAGACGAAGATTGATCCGCAACATCGAAAAATCGTCACGGTAAAGCTGAACAAAAACGTCAAGAATGATATTTACTCGGCTGAATGGAGAGTGGTGTCTGCAGACGGTCATCCCGTTTCAGGAACGATCCCTTTCAGCGTCGGAAACATTCAAGGCGGATTGCCCAAGGACCAACAAAACGCTTCTTCCAACCTTCCGAATGCGGATACTGTGATCGAACGCGTCTTGTTATATACGGGCTTTTCCCTTTTCATGGGGTCTGTGCTTTTTCAACTTGTTTGGCACCGGCCGAAAAACGGATGGTCTTTCGCGATGCGCCGCCGCGTTCAGCGAATGGCGCAGATCGCCCTTCTCCTGATCGGTGCGGCCGTCATCATTCAGCCCTTGCTCCTGACAAAAGCATACGCAGGTGTTTCATGGACTGAAGCTTTTCAGCCAGCCCTTTTAAAAGAAACGCTTCTTCAGACGTCAGGCGGGACGCTATGGGTTGTCAGCATCGTCTTGGTTGCATTGCTTGCCGTTTTCTCAAGCAGCTCCTGGGTCGTATTGAAACTCGTCTTCTTTACAGGCCTTCTGCTTGCCAAAGCATTCTCAGGCCACACCGCATCGACGGATTACAGCTATATGACGGCAGCCATGGATTTCATCCACTTAATAGCGGCTTCTGTATGGACTGGAGGGCTGGCTGCGCTTGCGCTGCTTTTCGGAAAAGATTGGCTCAAACCCGATAAAGAGCATATTTGGGAGACGGTGAGACGCTTTTCCCCTTGGGCTTTAGGTTCAGCCGGACTGCTCGTATTTTCCGGAATGTTCAACAGCTTTTTCATCGTCCACACGCTGGATAACCTGTTTCAGTCCAATTACGGCAAAACGCTTCTTGTCAAATTGGCGCTCGTTCTGCTGATGGCCGGATTTGGTGTGTTCCACTATTTCCGCTCCAGAAAAAAACCGGAACGCTCGCGCGGGAGATCGATCAAGGCCGAATGGGCGATCGGGCTGCTCATTCTCGTGACAACCGCCGTCTTCACAAATATGCCGAGCCCTCCGGCGCCTCTCCCGCAGCCGTTTAACGAAACAAAACAGCTGACAGATGGAGAAACGCTGTCATTGAGAATCAGTCCGAACATGCCCGGCTCCAATACATTTCAAGTCGTTGTCAGAGACCGGAACGGAGACGTGATCAAAGATATCCAAAAAATCGACATAACGGTTTCCAAAACAGGGCTTTTCAGCGACAGCAAGGAGAGCACCTTTACCCTGTCCAAAAAAGAAAAAGGCGTGTTCCAGTCGAAAAATTTAAATCTGAACGAGGAAGGCATCTGGAAAATCCGGGTGCACGGATTAACGGCATCATTTGACGAAATCAGAACGGTATTTAATGCGAAAATCAATAAAAAGGAGTATTGATCAAAATGTTGAAACGAAACATGTTTTTAAGCGTTGTATTTGCAGCGATGCTGCTCATCGCCGCACCGGTCAGCGCCCACGTATCGGTAAAGCCTGACGAATCAGCGGCAGGATCATGGGAAACGTATACAATGAAAGTGCCGGTTGAAAAAGATATCGCAACGACAAAGATCGTGCTCAGCATGCCTGACGGTGTCGAATTCCAGCAGTATGAACCGGTTCCCGGCTGGAAAACGAGCACGAAATCCGGAAAAGAAGGCAAGGTCATCAGGGTGACATGGGAAGCCAAGGACGGAGGCATTCAGCCGGGCCAATTCCAGCAGTTTACCTTCACGGCCAAAAACCCTGACAAAGAACAGAAAGCGGCATGGAACGCCTACCAGTATTATAAAGACGGAAGCATCGTCGAATGGACCGGTGACGAAAACGCCGATACCCCGCACGCGATTACCAACATCGTCGATGCTTCCAAGCTCGGAAAAGCCACGGTTGACGGGCACGGCGCGACAACAAAAGAGAGCCCGGCTGAAGCACAAGGCAGCTCAGGCATTCAAACCGCCACTCTCATTTTGTCAATTCTCGCCGTCGTGCTTGGAGGAACAGGCCTTCTTATGGCAGTACGCAGAAAAAAATCATAAACATTTTCAAAAGAGGCTACCGGCCTCTTTTTTTGCTGCCGTCATTTCAAATCGCTCAAACATGTCTTACAATAGAAGGAAATCTAGCAGGGAGAGATTGAGGGGATAAAGATAGTACATCAATTTGTCCGAAGTTATCGATCGCAAAACGGGCAAGCTCCTCCATCTCCTCCCTCAACGTCACGTCAGTCACTTTATATTCCGCTGTGCCGCCTTGTTTTTCAAGTGCCAGCTTAAGATTCCGCAGACGCTCCTCGCGTCTTGCAGCAAGCACGACCCTGGCGCCGCTGTTTGCAAGCACCTTTGCGGCAGCTTCCCCGATTCCTTTGGATGCCCCCGTTAAAATCACAACTTTGCCTTCCGCATTTATCATATCTGCAACACCCTTTCTTTGTTTAAGATATTGATAGTGTAAGACCTAGAGCGCACTCTAGATCAATGGTTAATTTAAGATTCGGATACAGAAAAAAAGAGCCCTCTTCCATTTGGAAAAGAACTCAATTTCCTTTTTAAAAATAAAGCCTTGAATACAACATGTACACAGAGCCAGTCTTTTATGATTCTGTGAATATCTAAATCTTATTCATCCAGGCCGATCGATAAATATTTCGTTTCCAAATACGGCTCGATGCCTTCCAGTCCGCCTTCGCGTCCGATTCCGCTTTCCTTCATGCCGCCGAACGGCGCCTGAACGGTTGACGGACCTCCGTCATTCCAGCCGAGGATGCCGTATTCGAGGCGCTCTGACAAATAGATGCCGCGGCGGTAGTTTTCCGTGAAGAAATACGCAGCTAAACCGTACGGCGTATCGTTGGCAATCTCAATCGCCTCATCGATCGTTTTGAAAGAAATGATCGGTGCGACCGGGCCGAATGTCTCCTCATGCATAATCGTCATCGATAAATCGACATCCGTCAGCACCGTCGGATGAACAAAATAGCATGCTTTTTCATCATCGCTGTCATATTCGGCTCCGATTAACACCTTCGCTCCTTTATCGACCGCATCATTGATTTGATCGACGATTTTTTGGAAGCCTTTTTTATTGATGATCGGTCCGACTGTAACGCCTTCTTCAAGGCCGTTGCCGACTTTGAGTTTGGCGACTTCCGCGCGGAGCTTTTCGGCAAACTCATCTTTCACCGATTCGTGTACGATCAGGCGGTTGGCACAGACGCAGGTTTGTCCGGCATTTCTGTATTTCGACAGCATCGCCTGCTTCACGGCGAGGTCGATGTTGGCATCCTCGTCGACGATCAGCGGCGCATGCCCGCCAAGTTCCATTGATACGTGCTTCACCGTGTCGGCGCTGTTTTTGATCAAATGCTTACCGACGGGCGTTGAGCCTGTAAACGTGATTTTGCGGATCAGCGGAGAGCTCGTAAAAATGCTGCCGATCTCCTCGCCATCGCCGTTCACGCATTGCAGAACGTCTTTCGGAATGCCGGCTTCATGTCCGAGGCGCACCAGCTCGAGCGCCGTCAGCGGTGTGTCGGGAGCCGGCTTGATGATAAACGTGCAGCCGGCTGCAAGTGCAGGCGCCGCTTTCCTGGTGATCATCGCCGCCGGGAAATTCCATGGCGTAATCGCCGCTACCGGGCCGACGGCCTGCCGCGTCACGACAATCCGCTTATTGGTAACAGAGGCGGGAACCGTTCTTCCGTAAATTCGCTTCGCTTCCTCGGCATACCACTCGATATACCCTGCCGCATATATCACTTCGCCTACTGCTTCCTTGTATGGTTTTCCGTTTTCAAGCGTGATCATTTTGGCCAGTTCTTCTTTATGCTCCAAGATGAGGTCAAACCACTTCTTCAATAATGAAGCTCTTTCTGCGGCAGATGTTTTGGACCATTTCTGAAACGCCTTATGAGAACGCTCGACTGCTGCTTCTACTTCTTTTCGGGACTGTTGGGGAACGGTCTCGATTTTCTCTCCAGTCGCCGGGTTAAAAACTTCTAGCATGCTGGTCATGTTGAATCTCCTCCCCATTTTGTTTTGAATTGCTATTGTATAAAACAATGCCGATCAACGTCCATCCAGCCAATATCAGCCATTCATACGGCCACGCGAGCGCAGCCGGCATGCCGGGCAGATAAAAGGCAAGAAAGATAACACTTAAGAGGATAGCAGATATACCAATCGTTTTCCACCTATTGATCTTGTACGGTCTGTTTAAGTCAGGCTCCGTTTTTCTCAGCTTTATGAACGCCGCCGATACGATCAAGTACCCGACGATAATGCCCGTTCCCCCTGCATTGACGATCCACACGAGGGCCGGCCGCCCTAAAAGCGGTGCGAAAAAAGCGAGCGCTCCAAGAAACAAAATTGCGTGTGTCGGCGTTTTATATGTCGGGTGGATATAGCCGAACCATTTCGGAACCATCCCTTTTTCAGACATCGCATAGAGAATGCGGCTCGCGCCAATGATAAAAGCGTTCCAGCTCGTGATGATCCCCGCCACTCCGCCGAGGACGAGCACCGTTCCGAACAATTGGCCGCCAAGCAGGTTCACCATCGCATCAGCGGTCGCCAAAGAGGACGACGCAAGCTCGCTTTCTGATAACCCCAATGTCACGCCGAACACGATCAAAAGGTAGAAAATGACCGCGCTGATAATTGAGATGATCAGCATTTTGCCGATGATTTTTTTAGGAGCCTTGATTTCTGCGGCAACCTGGGGAATCACGTCAAACCCGACAAACAAAAACGGGATCATGACGAGCACCGACATCATCCCGGAAAACCCGTCTTTAAAGAGCGGCTCGACGTTTCCATAATCGCCGTTGACCAAAGCGCCGCCCAACAGCAAAAAACCCGTAGCGATGATCGCAATCGTAAACACCGACTGAAAGATAGCTGCCGGCTTAACGCCGAAGTAGTTGAGGGCAGTCAGAACGACCGCGCCTCCGGAACCGATCAAAACCCACGTGAAATAGACATCCCAGCCGCCCAGCGTCCACAAAAACCCCCGATGTTCGACAGGCATCACATAGTCGATTACAGTCGGCAGAGCGACCGCCTCGAAGGTAATCACGGACACGTATCCGAACAGCACGCCCCAGGCCGCGATAAATGCGGTTTTCCTGCCAAACGCCCTGAGGACGAAAATCATCCCCCCGCCCGTTTCCGGGATCGCAGAAGAAAGCTCCGCATACGTCAAGCCGATCAATATGACAAGAATTCCGCCAATGATAAACGCGAACGTGCTGCCTAAAAAGCCGGCCGTCGAGATCCAGTCTCCGGACAGAACGACCCAGCCCCAGCCGAGCATAGCGCCGATCGCAAGGAACAGGACATCCATCTGTGACATTGATTTTTTCATTTGCTGTTTTTCCATGAACAACCGCCTCCTTAGTCCAGCTCTGTTTGCAGCGCTTCTTCGATGATGTCGAGCCCTTCGTGAAGCAATTCATCCGTTATGACGAGCGGTGTCAGAAAACGGATGATATTGCCGTTGATTCCTGCCGTAAGTAACAGCAGCCCATGTTCATTCGCATACTTGGCGATGGCAGCTGCCGCAGCTTTATCAGGCTCTCGCGTGTCCTGATCCTTGACGATTTCGATCGCCGCCATCGCGCCGAGCCTGCGGACTTCGCCGATCTTTTGATATGTCTCCTTCCACGCGAGCGCTTTGTCTTCGATCACTTTTCCGATTTCTTCAGAGCGCTTATTCAGCCCTTCCTCTTCGATGATGTCGAGCACCGCGAGAGCGGCAACGCAGCCGAGCGGACTGCCGGCATATGTCCCGCCAAGTTCACCGGGCGCCGCGGCATCAAGCATTTCCGCACTTCCGACCACCCCGCTGAGCGGAACGCCTGCGGCAAGCGACTTTGAGACCGTCACAAGGTCAGGTACGACATCGAAGTGCTCGACCGCAAAGTACTTGCCCGTCCTCGCAAAACCGGTTTGAATCTCATCAGCCACAAAGACGATGCCGTGTTTCTTGCAGAAGGCTGCGACATGCTGGACAAACCGTTTGGAAGGGATGATAAAGCCGCCTTCCCCCTGCACGGGCTCCATGACGACACAGGCGACCGTCTCAGGTGCGACAGCGGAAACAAAGAAATCGTCAAACGCCTGAATCACCATTTCGTCATAGCGCTCATCGCTCATCCCGAGAGGCTTCCGGTAATAGTAAGGAAAAGGAGCCTGATACACCTCGGGAGCGAACGGCCCGAAACCGAACTTGTACGGTTTGACTTTGCTCGTCATGCTCATCGTCATATTCGTGCGCCCGTGGAATCCGCGCGTAAAGGAAACGACGGCTTGGCGTTTCGTATACTTTCTTGCGATCTTCACCGCATTTTCCACGGCCTCCGCACCCGAGTTTAAGAAAATCGCTTTTTTCTCATGATCGCCGGGTGTCAGCCGACACAGCTTTTCCGCCAGTTCCAAGTAGGCCTGATACATCATGACGTTAAAGCCCGGGTGGATCAGCTGATCGGCCTGCTGTTTGACCGCTTCGACGACTTTTGGATGGGAATGCCCGACGTTTAATGTGCCGATCGCTCCGGCGAAATCGATAAAACGCCTTCCGTCAATGTCATATACAAGTGCGCCTTCCCCTCTTGCCGCAATGCTGCGGTTTCCGTTGCTGACGCCTCTGGCCACATACCGGTCCCGCTTTGCCTGCCATTCACCCGTTGTTAAGACTGCTGTGTTAAGACTCATCATCATCTCTCCCTTTGATTTATTTCTTATAATTCTGAATATTTTTTGGTATGATGAAAAGTACCAACTTAACATTTTTGATGGTACCAGCAGGAGGCGTGATGATTACAATTGCGATTGACCGTTCACAGGATGCGGATTTTATTTATCATCAAATTTATCAAAAAATCAAAGAGGAAATTTTCAGCCGAAACCTTATGCCGGGAAAAAAGCTCCCGTCAAAGCGGGAGCTCGCAGGAGCACTCAATGTCAGCATCAATTCCGTCAATGCCGCTTACCAGCAGCTCCTCGCCGAAGGGTATCTTTATTCTGAGGAAAGGAAAGGCTTTTTCGTGGAACAAATCGAGACGTTTCATGCCGCACGGCACACCGGTCCGCTCCGGCTCGATGAAGAATTGCGCGAAGAGGACGACAATAAAGACGGCTGGATTTCGTTTTCCCATATGAGCGTGGATACGGCGCATTTTCCTTTTAAAACGTGGTTTCGCTGCGAACAAAAAGCCGCCGCTTCCCATACCGCCGAATTAGGGGAAATGACGCACCCGCAGGGCGCCTACAAAGTTCGGCAAACGATCGCCCGCTTCATTGCGCTAGCGAGAGGCGTCAAATGCCATCCCGAACAAATCGTGATCAGCGCCGGGACCCAGCCGCTCATTCACACCATTCAGGATCTCCTCCCTGAATCGGCAGTGTATGCAATGGAAGAGCCGGGATACAGCCGTATTTATCAACAGTTGAAAAATGAGCGGAAACGCGTGGTGACGATTGGGCTTGACCATAAAGGAATGCGCATTGACGATATTCACCGCCTGAATCCGGACGTGCTGTTCGTCACCCCTTCACACCAGTTTCCGACCGGAATCATCATGCCGGTGTCGCGAAGGATTCAGCTTTTGAACTGGGTATCTGACGGAGAAAACCGCTATATTGTCGAAGATGATTATGACAGCGAATTTAAATACGGAAGCGACACGATTCCCGCTCTGCAAAGCCTTGACCGGTCTGAGAAGGTCATCTACATCGGCACATTTTCCAAATCGCTTCTTCCGGGCTTGAGAGTCAGCTACATGGTGCTGCCGCAAAAGCTTCTGAAACGGTACAGAAAAAGGCACCATTCCTCGATTCAATCAAGCAGCGTCCTGACGCAGTTTGCGCTTCAGGAGCTGATTGAATCGGGAGAGTATCAACGGCACATCAAAAAAATGAACCAGATCTATGAGGAAAAACGGACAAGATTGATCGGAAGCCTTGAAAAAACCTTCGCGGGCCGGGTCAAGATCAAAGGTGCGAGCGCAGGGCTGCACTTTGTCGCTGATTTTGACACAAAACGGAGCGAGGAAGAGGTTTTGGCGGGGGCAAGGGAACACCTTGTCGAAGTGTACGGGATGAACCGGTTTATATTAAAGAAAAAAAACAACGCAGACGGTCCGGTATCGCTGGTGCTCGGATTTGCCAAAATCGGCATTGATGAAATAGACGAAGGCGTCTCAAAGCTTTATGAAGCGGTATGCGGCTGAAAATAAAAGCACCGGCAGGTTTGGACCTGCCGGTATCATTTTCGTTTACCACTGTTCTTTTTCAACCTGAAGGATCGCGCGGATCAATCCCGGAAACTGCTGTTCCAGCTCCTCTTTGCAAAGCGAATAGTAATGATGCTTCCCTTCGATTCGCACCTTGAGAATGCCGGCTTCCCTGAGCACCTTAAAGTGATGGGACAGGGTTGATTTCGCGACGTTGATGTTCGTACAGGCGCCGCACGTTTTTTCGTCTGTATCAGCCAAAGCTTTGACAATTTCCAGTCTGATCGGATCGCTCAATGCGTGCATAACCGAAGTTAATTTCATGTCTTTTGTATTCATGGGTTAAATGTATCATAATCCTTACTTCAAGACAATTGTCCCGGTTGGTGCAAAATGGTTGCAGCACCACTACCGGGCATGTTACGATGCAATCGTTCGATGGTTTTCGAACAATCACAAACCGTATACAAGGGAAAACAGAAGGTATCCTATATTTTATCTGGAGGTTTTTTACATGATCGTATTGCAGGCTTATATGAAAGTAAAACCCGAGAAGCGCGAATCCTTTTTGGAGAGCGTCCAGCCGCTGTTGAAACATTCAAGGGCTGAGGCGGGAAACGCACAATACCAGCTTTTTGAGGACACCGAGAATGCCAATACATTTGTCATGCTTGAGCAATGGAAGGATCAAGAAGCGCTCGACGCCCATAATCAAACCGAGCATTTCCAAACATTTGTCAAAGCTGCGGGCGATCTGCTGGCAGAACCGCTGAACGTGTTGCGCACTGAAACCCTTTAATATGGAAAGGACGGAGAGTCAAATGAATGAAGTGATGAAAACATTGACAGATCACAGGTCAATCCGCAGCTATACCGATGAGCCTGTAAGCCCTGAACAGCTTGACGCCATCATCCAGGCTGTCCAAGCCGCACCGACTTCGATCAACGGACAGCAGGTCACCGTCATTACGGTTCAGGATCAAAAGCGGAAACAAAAAATCGCCGAGCTTGCCGGAGGACAGAAATGGATCGAAGAGGCTCCCGTTTTTCTTTTATTCTGCGCGGATTTCAACAGAGCCAAAATCGCCCTTGAAAAAAACGGACAGCCGCTTGCGATTACGGACGGAACCGAATCTGTTCTCGTCGGGGCAGTCGATGCCGGCATCGCCCTCGGAACGGCTACTGCTGCCGCTGAATCGATGGGGCTCGGCACCGTACCGATCGGGGCAGTCCGCGGCCGCGCCGAAGAGCTGATTGAGCTTCTCGACATTCCGGAATATGTATTCCCCGTTGCAGGGCTTGTCGTCGGCCATCCGGCGGACCGCTCCGCGAAAAAGCCGCGCCTCCCTGAACAAGCGGTAAGGCACAGCGAAACCTACAACCATGATCTAAAGCCTTTGATCGACGAGTACGATGAAGTCATATCCGAATACATGCAAAAACGGACCAATGGAGCGGATTCAAGAAACTGGTCAGAAGGCATTTCCTCATATTACAGCCGCGTCTATTATCCGCATATACGGGAAATGCTTGAAAAGCAAGGATTTAAGCTTGAATAGGGATCTTCCCTAAGGCTATCGTCAATCGATAGCCTTTTTTTCACTCCACATTTCGATGAACATCGAAGGATATACGATCTACAATGTGTTTAAAAAGGAGTGAAATAAATGAAACAGCTAAAAAAGTTCGAGACTTTTCAACATCTCCATCATCAATCAGCCCCTTTTGTTCTGCCGAATGCGTGGGATGCAGGGAGCGCTGCCGTTTTTGAAAGAACAGGCTTTAAAGCCGTCGGGACGACCAGCGCCGGGATCGCCATGTCGTTAGGCTACAAAGACGGGGAACACCTCCCTTTTGAAACATTGCTTGATGTCCTCACAAACATTGCATGTTCGGTCGCTGTCCCCGTCAGCGCTGATATTGAAGCAGGCTACGGCGCGTTCCCCGAAGAAATCAGCGAAAACGTCCAAAAAATCGCTAAAACAGGTGTCGTCGGAATCAATATTGAAGACGGAACAGGGAATCCCGAACAACCTTTAAGCGACGCTTCATGGCAGGCGGAAAAAATCGCTGCGGTGAAAAAGCTTGACCTCCCCCTTTTTATTAATGCACGCACCGATTTGTACTGGCTCAAGCATTGCAATCCCGCCTTCCGCCTACAGTCGGCCGCCCGGCGGGCAAACATCTACAGGGAAGCCGGTGCAGACTGCATATTCGTCCCCGGAGCTGTTGACACGCAAACCATTCATCAACTAAGGAATGGCATTTCCGGTCCGCTCAATGTGCTGGCGGGTTCCGGCACCCCTTCGGTCAAGCTCCTTTCCGACATGGGAATCGAAAGAATCAGCCTGGGATCAGGACCTTTCAGGGCCAGCCTGACCTTGCTGAAAACGATCGGCGAAGAGATCATCAGCCGCGGAAGCTTCCGGCACATGACAGAAGGCGTTCTTTCCTATGATGATGCGGCAGAATGGATCCATCCGCCAAAAAAGTGAAACAAAATCATTGACGAGGCGGGAGCGCTTCTGCTAATATTTCGTTTATGAAAACTCATGGGTTTTTTCGTGACTCATGAGTTTTATCGTTTGTGAAAGAAGGAGTCAGGATGAAGGATAAAAAAGCAGACATTTTAACAGCTGCCAAAAAACTGTTTGCCCAAAAAGGCTATTCGAATGTTTCTATGCAGGCGATCGCCGAGGAATGCAAGGTGTCAAAAGCTTCGATTTATAAATTGTTTCAATCAAAGGAAGACCTTTTGCTGGCACTAATCAAATACAACCAGCAGGAAATGCTGAAAAGAGGTGCGATGCTGAACGCAGAATCCGCGCTGACGCCAAAAGAGAAATTTGCCAGGAAAATCGCTCTGGAGATTACAGAGTTCAGAGAAAACCGCCAATTTATCAATTTCATTTCCAATGATACATCTCCGCATACAGCAGTCTTCAAGGAACATCTCAAACAGACGAGGTCAATGATCATCTGCTGGCACAGAGATTCGATCCTCCAAGCGTACGGAGAAGACGTGAAGCCGTTTATATGGGATCTCGTCATCATTTTCCACGGTCTGATGAGAGAATTTCTTTTTCTGTCTATCATCAAGAACACGCAGCCGGATATTGAGACGATCCCAAGCTTTATTATGATGGTGATGGATCTGGTCGTTGAGAAAAAAAAGGCCGGCGATCCGAGCACCTCATTAAATGAAGACATTATCGCTTCCTTTAGAAATTCGACGTCATGCCGGATGCCTAATAAGGAAGAACTCTTATCCGGCCACTTGCAGAAGCTGAAGGAGGCGATTGGTTCGCTTTCAAAAGAGGAATATGATGTCGATGAACTGCAGTCTGCCGCCGAATTGCTGAAAGAGGAATTATTCACCAAAGAGCAGCGCTCATTTTTAATTCAGGCTCTCCTTGATTACCTGGGACAAATTGAAAGACTGCAACACTCCATTTCACAAATCAAAACGATATGTATAACAGAATAAGAGGGATAACACATGAGCACAGAAACGGAACACCAGACGTATAACAGAAAAATCATCGTAGGTTTACTTATAGCCGGAGCGTTTATTGCGATTTTGAATCAGACGCTTTTGGTCACCGCACTGCCTCATATCATGGCAGATTTGAACATAGATGCGACACAGGGACAATGGCTGACGACGGCATTTATGCTGACGAACGGCATCCTGATCCCGATTACCGCATTTTTAATTGAAAAATTCTCAAGCCGCGCCCTCGTCATCACCGCAATGGCAATCTTTACAGCGGGAACGGTCGTCGGCGCGTTCGCACCCAATTTCCCGGTTCTCTTGGCTGCGCGCATCATTCAGGCCGCAGGTGCAGGGATTATGATGCCGCTTATGCAAACGATCTTTTTAACGATTTTCCCTGTTGACAAACGCGGGGCTGCGATGGGAATGGTCGGATTGGTTATCGCCTTTGCCCCTGCCATCGGCCCGACATTGTCAGGCTGGATCGTTGACAGCTTTACTTGGAGATACTTATTTTACATTATTTTGCCGATTGCCGTCATTGATCTTATACTCGTCATCATGCTGATGAAAAACGTAACAAAGCTGAGAGAAACGTCTCTCGATATCCTTTCGATTATCCTGTCAACTTTAGGATTCGGCGGTTTGTTGTACGGATTCAGCAGCGCCGGGTCTGACGGCTGGGGAGACCAGACCGTCCTGATTTCTCTTGCAGTCGGCGCTGTATCCTTGATCTTCTTTATTATGAGACAAATGAAGATCAAAAGACCGATTCTCGAATTCCGCGTTTTCCAATCATGGACGTTCAGCCTCACGACATTGCTTGGGATGATCGTGTTTGCCTTAATGATTGGAACAGAAACGATTTTGCCGCTGTACACGCAAAACGTCAGATCGATTTCGGCTTTTGATTCAGGCTTGATGCTCCTGCCGGGTGCGATCGCAATGGGCATTATGTCTCCGATTATCGGCAAAATTTTTGACAAGATCGGCGGGAAAGGGCTGGCGATTATCGGTTTTGCCATCCTGCTGTTAACTTCAATTCCGTTTGCGGATCTGAAAGACGATACATCGATCACCTTCATCGTCATCCTTTACACGATCCGCATGGCCGGAACGTCGATGATCATGATGCCGCTGACGACGGCGGGCATCAATGCGCTCCCGCCGCATCTCATCGCCCACGGAACCGCGATGAACAACACGATGCGCCAAATCGGCGGATCAATCGGTACAGCCGTTTTGATCTCCGTCATGAGCAACTCGACGAAAAATGCAAGCACGACCAATCCGATAAACGCAGTCATTCACGGAATGAACTCCGCCTTTATCGTCGCCGCCGTGTTGGCGCTTGCCGGATTCATCCTCTCCTTCACGCTGAAGCGCAAGGTGCAGAAAGAAGGACAGCCGGCGCGTTGATGTTTGACACCAGTTCACATGTGAACTGGTGTTTTCTTAAATAAGAAAGGCTGCCGGTGCCGGCAGCCTTGTTTTTATTTCAAACCTTTTTCGATTTCTTTCACCATTTCAGACACGGACTCAAGACCGCCGCCGGATAAATACCAGTAGCCCGGGTCAAGGTATGTGATGTGTCCGTTTTTATAGGCGTTTGTCGATTTTACGATCTCGTTTTCGATGACTTCTTTAGCTGTCCCTTTTTCGCCGATGGCCGCGCTCCGGTCGATGACAAACAGATAGTCCGGATTCTTTTCTGAAATATATTCAGAAGAGACGCTTTGGCCGTGAAGCGAAGCTTTAATCTGTTTATCGGCAGGCAGAACGCCGAGTACGTCGTGAACCAGTCCGAATCTTGACCCGCTTCCGTAGGCGCTGATTTGTTTATCGCTCGTCAGCACGACAAGCCCTTTTCCGCCTTTTTCTTTCGCCAGCTTGCTGACTTTTTCTACTTGGCTGTCGATTTTGGAGAGCTCTTGTTTGACCGCGCCTTCTTTGTCGAAGATTTTTCCGATGATCTCGGTGTTTTCTTTAAAGCTGTCCATGTAGTTTTTCTGATCGAGCTCGATGTCGATCGTCGGGGCGATCTTTTTGAATTCATCATATTGGTCTGCCTGTCTGCCTTCGATGATGATTAAATCGGGCTCAAGCTCCGCAATTTTTTCAAAATCGGGCTCCTTCAGACCGCCGACGCTTTCGTATTTTTTATCATTGTATTGTTTCAGGTAAGACGGTAGACTTTGCTTCGGCAGGCCGGCAACGCGGTCGCCGAGCCCCAATTTATCAAGCGTGTCGAGCATTCCGAAATTGAAGACGACGATCTTTTTCGGATTTTTTGGTACATTATCGGTTGTTCCGCTTTTATGTTTGATCGCAACGGTTTCTCCCTTTTTCCCGTCGGTTTGTGCATCCTTGCTTCCGCATGCGGCAATGACTAAAACCGCAATCACAGCCATAAAGAACAATGATAGTTTTTTCAATGCAATCACCTCATCCTTTTTATGAAAAATAGACACAGATTTTTTGATCTCCGATTTGCTGAATAGGTATGTCCATATCGTAAATTTCTTTCAGCACCGGTGTTTGTATGATGTCTTCCGTCGGCCCTTCCTTGACGATCCTCCCGTTTTTGAGGGCGACAATCCGGTCGGAGTAGACGGAAGCAAAGTTAATATCGTGAATGACAATGACAATCGTTTTGCCGTGCTGAACGACAAGTTTTTTCAGAAGCTTCATAATCTCCACGGAATGCTTCATATCCAGATTGTTCAACGGCTCATCAAGCAGGATGTAATCGGTGTCCTGCGCGATGACCATCGCGATGAATGCCCGCTGGCACTGTCCTCCGCTCAATTGATCCAAATGTTTATGTTCAATATCTTTCAGCTTCATATAATCGATCGCCTGATCGACGTGCTTCCAATCTTCCTTCGTCAGCCTCCCCTGCGAATACGGGAATCTCCCGAAGCTGACGAGCTCCCTCACGGTGAGCCTGATGTCGATCTTGTTGGACTGCTTCAGAATGCTGATTTTTTTGGCCAAGTCATTGCTTTTATATGCGCTGATTTCCTTGCCTTCGATCCGAACCTCTCCGGAGTCCGGCGCGATCAGCCTGCTGACCATGGAAAGCAGCGTGCTTTTCCCGGCTCCGTTCGGCCCGATAAAGGATGTGATCTTTCCTTTTTGGATCGATACCGCTGCGTCTTCCACAACGGTTTGATCTCCGTATTGCTTCGTGACATGTGAGACTTCTATCATCATTTACGCTCCTTCAGCAGCAGGTAAATAAAATAAATCCCGCCGATAAAATCAATGATCACCACTAAAGTCGCCGTTAAACCGAACACCTTTTCAACGATGAACTGGCCGCCGACAAGGGCGATGATGCTGAAAAGCACCGCTCCCGGAATCAAAACGCTGTGCTTGTACGTCTTGAAAAACTCGCGCGCAACATTGACAGCGAGCAGCCCCAAAAAGGTAATCGGTCCGACAAGCGCGGTTGATACAGAAACAAGCACGGCGACGATGATCAGCATTTTCTTCACTGTCCGGTCATAGTCGATTCCAAGGTTGACGGCATGGTCCCTCCCGAGCGACAGCACGTCAAAAATGCGGCGAAACCGCCATGCATACGCCAGAACCGCGATGATGACGGCCGAAGCGAGCAGTAAAATGTCCGTATTTACATTGTTAAAGCTGGCAAACATCTTGTTCTGCACAACCTGAAATTCATTCGGATCGATCAGCATCTGCATAAAGGAAGACAGGCTTCTGAACAGCGTGCCAAACACGACCCCCACAAGGAGCAGCAAAAAGATATGCCGTCCCCCGCGGCGGAACATCAGCGCAAACAGCGCGAAGGAAAAGCAGACCATCAGCCCCGTCGACATCAGGAAGTTCGCGTTTTTCCCGAGCTCGGCCAGCTGTGCGGCGCCGAAAAAGTAAATCACCGCCGTTTGCAGCAAAACATAAAGCGAATCAAGCCCGAGAATGCCCGGCGTTAAAATTCTGTTGTTTGTGATCGTTTGGAAGATCATCGATGAATAGCCGATCGCAGTGCCGACTAAGATGATCGCCAATACTTTGGTCATTCTTCGCGGGAGCGCATATTCCCAGACCGACGGCAATGCATAAAACAAAAACAGGCCGGTGCAGACGGCTGCAGCCATGATAAGTACGAACATTTTCCGTTTAGAATCCATAGGCTTTTCTCCTTAAAAGCAAGTAAAGAAAAACGCCGCTTCCGATGATGCCGACCATCAGGCCGACCGAGATTTCATAAGGATAAATGACCAGCCGGCCCAATATGTCACAAAACAGGACAAAGACGGCGCCTAGAACCGCCGTGTGAGGCAGGCTGTTTTTCAAATGGTCTCCGCGATAAATCGAAACGATATTCGGAATGATCAGTCCGAGGAAAGGAAGCGTCCCGACCGTCAAAATGACGACCGACGAGATGACCGAAACAATGATCAGGCCGATGTTGATCACCCGCTGATAATTCAGCCCCAGATTGACGGAGAAGCTCTCGCCCATCCCGGCCACCGTAAATTTATTGGCAAACAGATAGGCGATGATGACGAGCGGAATGCTCAAATATAACAGCTCATACCTTCCTTTCATGACAAGCGAGAAATTCCCCTCAAACCACGCATTGACGTTTTGAATCAGGTTGTACTGATACGCTATGAACGTGGAAATGGCGCTGACAACGCCTCCAAGCATCAAGCCGACGAGCGGAATAAACACCGCGTCCTTAAATCTGACGCTGTCCAAAATCTTAAGAAACAAAAAGCTGCCGAACAGCGAAAAAGCACAGGCAAACACAATCTTTACAACCATGCCCGCTGAAGAAAACAGCATAATCGAAATGATGACGCCGAGCCTTGCCCAATCCATCGTCCCGGCCGTCGTCGGCGAGACGAATTTATTGCGCGTCAGCTGCTGCATAATCAGCCCGCAGATGCTCAGGCTCATTCCCGCAAGCACGATGCTGATCATTCGCGGAAGCCGGCTTATGTACAGCGTCTGAATGTCATCCTCGTTCAACCTGAATAGATCAAGGGGTGACAGTTGTTTGACGCCGATAAAAATTGAACTGAAACAAAGAATGATGAGCAGAAGCAGTAAATACCGCAATTTCATGCTGAATCGCCTCCCTCACGACAAAAAGCATATCCTGCCCCAAAACGCTAATGATTATCATTATCAATAAGGGCTCATCCATCATCTTATCACCTTTTCCGACATAGTCAATATGGTTCTGATCTGGACGAAAGCAAAACCGCCCTCCAAAGTCCTCTTCAAAAACACATTTGTCCATACAGGATAGAAAAATCTTGATTCTTCCTCAAAAAAGCGTAATAATAAAAATTAAATTTATTGTGAAAATTAAACTTTAGGAGATGTAAAACATGAAGGTCGTTAAATTTGGCGGCAGTTCGTTAGCAACGGGCGCTCAGCTTGAAAAGGTTTTTGACATCGTTGCACAGGATCCAAAGCGGAGAGCTGTCGTCGTATCGGCGCCGGGGAAACGGCACACAGCAGACACGAAAGTAACCGATCTGCTTATCGCCTGTGCCGAACGGTATTTATCAAATGGGGAAGCGCCTGAGCTGGTTGAAGAGATCGTCGGACGGTACGCCGATATTGCGCTGGAAGTCGGACTCGGAAATGAAGTCATCGGCCTGATCCGCTCCGATTTGCTCCGCCTGCTTCAAAGCGATAAACAGAGCCCGGAACGCTTTATCGATGCGATCAAAGCGAGCGGTGAGGACAATAACGCCAAACTGGTCGCGGCTTATTTCCGCCATCGGGGAGTTGAAGCCCATTATGTCAATCCGAAAGACGCAGGCCTTTTCGTAACGAGTGAACCGGGAAACGCCCAGGTGCTGCCAGAATCGTATGATAATCTGTTTCAGCTCAGACAAGAGCCGGGCATCATCGTATTTCCCGGATTCTTCGGCTTTAATGAGGAAGGCGAAGTGATTACGTTTTCGCGGAGCGGCTCAGATATTACGGGCTCAATTTTGGCGAACGGCTTAAAAGCGGAGCTGTACGAAAATTTCACAGACGTTGATGCCGTCTACACGGTCAATCCTTCAATCGTTCCGCATCCGAAAGAGATCCGCGAACTGACATACCGCGAAATGCGAGAGCTGTCCTATGCCGGCTTTTCCGTCTTTCATGATGAAGCGTTAATTCCTGCTTTCCGTACGAACATACCGGTGCAGATCAAAAATACGAACAATCCGTCCGCAGAAGGGACAAGAGTCGTCACAAAGCGCGACAACACGAACGGGCCGGTCGTCGGCATCGCCAGCGACAGCGGCTTTTGCAGCATATACATCAGCAAATATTTGATGAACCGCGAAATCGGATTCGGACGACGCGTCCTTCAGATTCTCGAAGACGACGGCCTGACATACGAACATATCCCGTCAGGCATTGACGATATGACGATTATTTTAAGGCAGAATCAGATGGATGATACGATCGAAAACCGGGTCATTAAGCGCCTCAAGGATGAATTGGACGCCGATGAAGTGACGGTTGAGCACAACATTGCCTTGGTCATGGTCGTCGGTGAAGCGATGCGCCACAACGTCGGAACGACGGCGAGGGCGGCAAAAGCTCTGTCTGACGCCCGCGTCAACATCGAAATGATCAACCAGGGCTCATCTGAGGTCAGCATGATGTTCGGCGTCAAAGAAGCTCAGGAAAAACAGGCGGTACGCGCTTTATACCAGGAATTTTTCGCAAAAGTGATTGTCTAAAAAACCCATTTCTCATGGGTTTTTTTGTTATCAAAAAATATTCCGTCCCCCGTTTAAAATCCCTTTAAAAAGCCCGATATATAAAATAAATAAATGACAGGAGCAACTGCCATGAACCTTCTCAAAAATATAAAAATCAGGGGTAAACTGTTTATCATCATCCTGCTTTCCGCGATTGCCTTATTAATTGTCGGCATTCAGGGCATAAACGGCCTCAGCGCAATTTCAAAGGGGTCTGAGCTCATTTATCAAGGACAATTAATCCCCAATCAATTATTTGCGAAATTGAGGGCGAACAGCCTTGAAATAGATGCGAATAACTTCGAATTGATGGTAACCGAAGACGACAGCATCAATGACCAGCTTCAAAAAAACATTGAGGAAAAAAACGAAGATAACAAAACCGCAATGGAGCAGATCGACAAACTGGATTTGCCGGAAAACGTAAAGGAAAAATACGAAACATTTAAAACAGAATATACGAAATTGCAAAACGCCAGCACGAACATGCTCAATTTGACGGTAGAAAATAAAAACAAAGAAGCGTACGCGGTCTACTTAAAAGATGTGGAGTCGCAAAAAACGTCGGTCAATAAGCTGCTTGATGAGATTCAATCATTAAATTCCGAAAATGCGAAAACGATTTATCAGCAGGATAAGAAAGATGCCGGTTCGATTATCATGCTGCTCATCATCGTGATTGCCGCAGCCCTTATCCTGTCCATCTCTTGCGGCCTCCTGATGACAAGATTGATCGTCAGGCCGATTAAAGAGATTCAGAGATTATTTGCGCAAACAGAACAAGGCGATTTTACCGTCGAAGGAACATATCAATCGAAGGATGAAGTGGGCATGCTGACGGCATCCTTTAACCAAATGGTAGCAGGCGTTCGCTCAATTATTGAAACCGTCGGCGAGACATCCCATCAGGTGGCCGCTTCCTCTCAGCAGCTAAGCGCAAGCGCTGAGGAAAGCACGAAAGCGAGCGAATATATTTCCTCGACAATCCAGGAACTTGCCTCAGGCTCTGAAAGGCAGGCAGAAAGCGTTGAAAGCAGCAGAACCATCATTAAAGGGATGACCGAATTCGCCGGAAGAATTTCCTCCAATGCAGAAAAAGCCGCTTCAACAGCCGGCGAATCGGCGCAGATGTCAATCGCGGGAACGAAAGCCATCGAAAAAGTCGGCGCTCAAATGACGTCGATCAACGAAACGGTCGTCTCACTGTCAGAAGCGTTTAAGCATTTGTCAGATCGCTCAGATGAAATCGGCAAGATTACCGAAGTGATTACGAGCATCGCCGAACAAACGAATTTGCTGGCGCTAAACGCGGCAATTGAAGCGGCAAGAGCCGGCGAACAAGGGAAAGGGTTCGCCGTCGTGGCGGATGAAGTCAGAAAGCTTGCCGAGCAGTCAGCACATTCCGCAGAGCAGATCACAAAATTGATCGCCATCATTCAGAATGATACAAAAGAGACGATGAATACCGTCATTTCAGCAACAGGCGAAGTCAAGGAAGGGCTTGTCGTCGTCAATGAAGCAGGGGGCGCGTTCCGGAAAATCGAGAATTCGATTAAAGAAGCGGTTGCCCAAATCAACAATGTCACAGATTTAGTAAGGAACCTGACAGCCGGAACAAACGAAATCGAAACAGCGATTTCAGGCGTACAGGAAGTGGCCGTATCAGCTGCCGAAAGCACGCAAACGGTCAGCGCGGCGACGCAGGAACAGCTTGCTTCAATGGAAGAAATCGCATCCTCCGCGCAAATCCTCGCGCAAAATGCCGAAGAATTGCAGCACTTAATCGAGAAATTCAAAATCAAAAACTAAAAGAAAGAAGCCGCCTTGCATTAAGGCGGCTTCCTTTTTTATTCGTCATCCCTCGATGTCAGCGGCAGACGAATCACAAATTTCGTTCCTTTGTTTTTCTCGCTCGTAAGCTCCACTGTTCCTTGGTGAAGGGCAACGAGCTGTCTGACGATCGACAGACCGAGCCCATACTCTCCATAAGGCGTGTTCGTCCGCGACAAATCTGCTTTGTAAAAACGGTCCCAAATGCTTTCGATATCCTTTTCATCAATGCCGATTCCGGTATCCTCGATTTCGATCACCGTTTCCTTGTAGTCTTCCCATCCTCTCAGCCAAACGGTTCCGTTCGTTGTGAATTGAATGCTGTTTTTCGTAATGTTGACGAGAATTTGGATCAGCCTGTCATAGTCCGCATGCACCATCACATGCTCCTCTACGTCAAGTATCAGTTTGTCGTTTTTCTCCTCCGCTTGAATCGCCAGCTGTTCTTTGATGATTTCAAACACCTCGATCAGCGGATAATGCAGCTTATTGAGCGTGATTTGGTTGGAGCGGATTTTCTCGTAATCAAGATTTTCGTTGACAAGGCGGATCAGCCGTTTCGTTTCTTCCGTAATCAGCTTCAGGCATTTTCCCTGCTGATTTTCCGGAATGGTCTGGCTGTTCAGCCCTTCCACCAAACCGCTGATCGTCGTGAGTGGCGTCTTTAATTCGTGGGACACATCTGTGATAAACTGCCGTCTCCGTTTCTCAAGCCGGTCGATTTCTTCGCTTGAGCTCTTTAATTTCTGTGCCATGACGTTAAAGTCTGCGCCGAGATCGCCGATTTCGTCCATATTGCGGTTTTCGATATGGATGTTATAGTCGCCCGCCGCCACCTTTTTCGTCGCATCGCGCAGCTTTTGGATGCGGCCGACGTGGAATTTTGACGTCAGCCAGCTTAAAAGGAAAGCAAGCAGGATGACGCCTGCCGCCGTACACAGCATAAACCGGTTCATTTGGCTGATCATTTCCTCCGTGCCGCTGATCGGAGCCGTAAGCAGGATGCCTCCCTGGAACTCATTGTTGACGAAGTTCGGGAGCGCCACGACCGAGACTTCCTGATTAAAGCGCTGCAGGTCGGTTTTGACGACGACCGGCTTTCCTTCCTTCAGCTCTTTCCACTCTTCATCTTTCAACAGCAATTTTCGCGGCCGCAAGTGGTCAGGAGTCATCAAAACCTCTTTTTTTGCATTGAAAAGAAAGAAATTGATCTGCCTGCTTTTTAAAATTTCGGCAAAAGGCCTCATGATCGGCTGATCTCCGGGAGGATGCTCTTCCATTTCCCCCATGATGCGGTAGCCGTAGGATGTCAGCTCGCTGACTTTGCTCTGGTAGGCGAAATCTTTGACAAAGTGCGAAAACACCGCGCCCGTGATCGCGAAAGCAAGAATTAAAATACTGATGTGGCTGGTCAGCAGCTGATAAATATACTTAATCCTCATCAAACTTGTACCCTACTCCCCAAACGGTGTACAGAAAAGGCCGCGAATCGCTGCCGAGCTTTTTTCTCAGCCGTTTAATATGAACATCAACGGTCCGCTCATCCCCGTAAAATTGGTAGCCCCACACTTGCTCAAGCAGCTGCTCCCTTGAAAAAACCTGTTTCGGGCTTTGCACCATATAATACAATAAATCAAATTCCTTAGGAGTCAGGTTCTTGATTTGTTCGCCGTTTAAAAAGACCTCTCTCGTTTTTTTGTTGATTTGAAAGCATTCGGTTTCAAGAATGTCCGGATCAGCGGCAGCCGCTTGCTGCTCTGTGCTTTGATACCGTCTGCTGACCGCTTTGATTCTGGCCACGAGCGCCAGCGGGCTGAACGGCTTCGTCACATAATCGTCGGCGCCGAGTTCAAAGCCGAGCACCTGGTCAGATTCCGTATCCTTTGCCGTCAGCATAATAATCGGCACGGTGCTTTCTTCCCTGACCTTTTTGCAGATCGTGACGCCGTCCATCGACGGCAGCATCAAATCGATGATCAGCAAATCCCACTTGTCCGATTTAAATCGGTTATATCCCTCAAGTCCGTCATGGGCGAATTCCGTCTCAAATCCTTCTTTCGCAAAAAACATTTCCGTCATTGTACATACGCTTAGATTATCTTCGATCATTAATATTTTCATGTAAATGCGCCTCCGCTAGACAACGTTAGATTCATTTTACACATGGCTTCTCTATTTCTCAATTGCTTGGCAAATATTTAAAAGACCGGCAATAGTTTGGTCATAATTTTTTCATAAGTACTGGCTAATATGAAATCCGTAAGGCTAAAGTCCTGACGTTTTAATTTAGGAGATTCATAAACATATGAATATGGAGGAATACATGATCATGAATTTTTTCAAACGCGCCTTTTGGAGCATGAAAGCGAAGAAAGGAAAAACACTTTTACAATTATTTGTCTTTACGATGATTTGCGTTTTGGTGCTTACGGGACTTACGATCCAGTCAGCCGCTACGAAATCGGGTGAACTGGCAAGAGAACAGCTGGGAGGCAGCGTTACCCTGAAGGTTGACAGGGAAAAAATGATGAAAAAACAGCAGAAGTCAGGGGACAAGCAAAGATTTGAATCGACTCCGGTTTCCGTCAAATCAGCTAAAAACCTCGCAAGCCTTGACCATGTCAAAAGCTATAATTTCATCTCATCAACGTCAGCTTTAGCGGAAAATTTCGATCCGATTGAAACTAGCAGCAGCGATTCTGATTCATCTGATGCAAACAGCGGACAGCAGTCTGACGGGCCTGAAGGCAAAGAGCAAGGCGGGCAAAAGATGATGCAGGCTGATGTATCGATCGAAGGTGTTACAAGCACATCTTTAGTCGACGATTTTTCTGACGGCACGTCAAAAATCACGAAAGGGCGCGCTTTAACGTTGGATGACGTGAATAAAAAAGTCGCCGTGATCGAAAAAACCCTAGCCGAAGAAAACGATTTGACAGTCGGGGACACGATCAAAGTCAAAGCAAGCACGGATGAAAACACAACAATCAAATTGAAAATCGTAGGAATTTACAAAACGACGTCTTCAGGTGACAACCAGGCGCAAAACTTCTCATTTTTGAATCCGTACAACAAAATCTACACGCCGTATACAGCCGCATCGGCTTTAAAAGGAGACGACTATAAAAACGCGATCGACGAAGCCGTTTACAACATGGACGACGCTTCCAATATCGACTCTTTCATTGCGGCTGCCAAGAAAACAGGCGCCGATTTAGACACATTCACATTGGATGCAAACGATCAATTATATCAGCAGATGGTCGGTCCTATCGAAAACGTAGCTTCATTCTCTAAAAATGTCGTCTATCTCGTCACGATTGCAGGAGCGGTGATACTCGGTTTGATCGTCATGATGTCGATCAGGGAAAGAAAGTATGAAATGGGCGTCTTGATGGCGATCGGCGAGAAGCGCTGGAAGCTGATCGGCCAATTTTTGACCGAAATCTTGATGATCGCAAGTATAGCAGTCGGCCTCTCGGCATCAACCGGCAATTTTATCGCGGGTCAAATCGGGAATCAGCTCCTGGCCCAGCAGTTCGAGCAATCGTCGGACAGCCAGACTGTAAGCGGAATGACCGGCCCGGGCAGCGGTATGCCGGGCGGCGGCTTATTCGGCCAAAGCTCGGCTCAAGTCGAAGCCATTGACCAGCTTAACATTCAAGTATCGTTCGGAGACTTAATGGCGCTTGGCGGCATCGGCCTTCTCATCGCCGTATTCGCAACATTGCTGCCATCGATATCCGTTTTGCGGTTCCATCCGAAAACGATTTTAACAAAACAAGAATAGAAGGAAGGGAACATCATGAACAATATTTTAGAATTTAAAGATGTTTGTTATTGGTATAAAAATCAGGATCAGACGCTGTTTGAAAACGTTAATATCGGATTTAAACAAGGGCGGTTTTACACGATTGTCGGAACTTCCGGTTCCGGCAAAACCACCTTTTTGTCCCTCGCCGGGGGGCTTGATGTTCCAAAAGAAGGAGAAATACTCTATAAAGGCCGGAGCATTTCTAAGATGGGGCTCACCCATTTCCGCAATCAGCATGTGTCAATCGTATTTCAATCGTACAACCTTCTGCCTTATATGACGGCTCTGCAAAACATCACATCAGCGATGGAGATTTCAGGATCACAAATCAAAAACAAAGATCAATACGCATTGGACATGCTTGAAAAAGTCGGCATCAGCGAAGAAAAAGCGCGGCAAAAAGTGCTGACGCTGAGCGGCGGCCAGCAGCAGCGGGTGTCGATCGTCCGCGCATTCTGCTGTGACTCCGATCTGATCGTCGCCGATGAACCGACGGGAAATCTGGATGAAGACACATCAAAAGACATCGTCAAGCTGTTTCAAAACCTGGCCCATCAAGAAAATAAATGCGTGATCATGGTCACCCATGACGAACAAATCGCCAAAGTGTCAGACGTCAACATCAGACTATCAAGAGGCGGCTTCACGGTCAAAGAGCGAAAAACTGCCGGATAAGGCCGCGGCCGCATGTGCGGTTACCTGCATATACCCGCTTTCACACCTAATATGAACGGCGGCGTCCTCAAGTGACGCCGCCGCTTTTTTATGCAGCAAAGGCTTCCGCCGCCGCAAGCATGTAATAGGAAAGCCCGGTTTGCTCGTTTTCGAGCACGCTCCGGTGAAAATCGTCTTCGACGAAAAAACGCGCCTGCATCTTAAAATCGGCCGCCGTTATTCCTAAAAAGCCAATGTGCCGTTTGATCGATTCCCGGACTTGCCTGTGATCGTGCTTCAACCCCGATCTGAGCGCATCTGCCATCCCGCTCATAAACCGGCTCGCTTCCGCGGCCTTTTCATTCATCTCTTCCACATTGACCGGCTTTTCCGTCAATACATCGTAATCATACGTCTCCTGCAAATATTGATTCTGCTCCTTTAGCGCATCCTCCCACTCTTTTCTGCTTGAAAATCCTTTAAACATTTTCGATTGATCCATAGCTTCTCCTTTCCGGGTGTGCCTGATCGATTCCTCAAGCGTCTGAATGAGCTGCTGCATTCTTTTCTGCTTCGCAAGAAAAAGCTTTTTTTGCCCGTTCAAAACCGTCAGTCGATCAGCATCGCCATCCAGCATTTGTTTAATGTCCTTCAGAGGAAATTCCAGCTCCCGATAAAACAAAATCTCCTGAAGACGCTCCAGCTCTTTCCTTCCATACAGGCGATAGCCGGCTTCCGTCACCTTGCATGGATATAGAAGGCCGATTTTGTGATAATGATACAGCGTTTTGATCGTGACGTTTGCCATTTCCGCCATCTGTTTTACCGAATAGAGCACATGAAATCACCTCGTTTGTTATGGTAAGGGGTGCCCTAAGGTTGGGGTCAATGCTTTGCGCTTTTTTTATTTTTGCGTTTTTTAGCAAGCGCAATGAGGCAAATCAAAGCCGGCAGAATGATTTGCATCGGCAAATGGACGTATACAGGGACAAAACTGATTCCTTCTTTAATGTGTTCGGAAATGTTGCTGGCAATGGAAGCCGATAAAAGCAAAATGACGATGCCGACCACATGAACGGCTTTTGACGGCTTCTTCAATTTGAATAATATAGAAAGCCCTTCAGTAACGGCATATATAAAAACACCCATCTTAATGAATCCGCCAGTCACGAGGACAAGCATGAAAAATACATCAAGTCTGTCCAAAAATTCTGCGCCTTGTATCGTTTGGATCGTGCTCAGCAAAGGAAACCGCGAACGTTTATTGAGATCAACGCCGAGCACGCTGATGTTGATGGCTACATTGAGCGCCAAAAGAAAGCCGCTGATGGCGATCGCCGACAATCCGGTTTTTTTGACTTTTTTCGGCTCATTGACATATGGAAGGATTAACGTCAATACGATGATTTCGCCAAATGGAAAAAACAATGTTTGCGTAAACACGGCATGCAGGACAGGCCCCGGCCCGTTTCCCAGGACGGGCATTAGTTCATACGGTTTGATCAACCCGGAACTGACAATCAAAATGAAGCCTATTGCAGATATCACAAACATGATCCCAAATAAAAACTCGCCTGCACGGGCAAGCACTTCAATCCCCTTTCGCACGGTATAAATGCATACCGCGATTAACATTCCATTGACAAAAAGGAGCGGTGTGTTCGGATAAGCAGATGTTAAAACCATTTCGCCAAAATCCCGCAAAATCCTCGCCGCAATATATGCATAATAAATAATATAGAGAAAAGACACCGCCCAGCCGATCGGTTTTCCGAGAACCTTAAACATCGATTCGTAAGCCGTTGACTTGGGATCGAACTGATAAAAATAATGATGCATCAAAAACAGGACGAGACCGCCGGCAGTCCCGGCCAATATCGCGATCCAGGCATCCTGTTCTGCAGATTGTCCGGGGATAACCAAAAGAGAACTACCCAGTTCAAACAAAATGATCAATACGAACAGCTGCTTTGCACTGATTTTTGCCTTTTCCATTTCGCATGTCCTCCTTCTCTTCCCGTCAGCTTCCTTTCAAATTGCCTGGATTGCTTCTTAACCCTGTTCTTCGGACATAAGCGTTTACCGTGATCTCGACATCCAAATCGGGAAAATACTTATCAGCCCACTGATGTTCGATTTTTTTCCATACCTCGGGGTAGCGTCTGTACACGACATCGCCGAATTGAAGGACATCGGTTTTACGTTGCTGGACAAGCTTGACGGCATCCTGCAATTCCTTCTTTAATTTGTCTGACGCTTTTTTTTCGATTTCATTAAGCACTTTCGGATCGTCCAAAAGAACCGGTACTGTCGTTTCTCCGACATCTCCCTCCATATTGACGTATACGGATATCGCCGGCTGATTATTTTTGAGCTTCGCTTTTACTTTCGTGTTTTGCCGAATGACGTCGAATGTAAGGGAGTCCTTTTTATTCATTAGATCGATCGTAAGATAGGATTGACGCACCTTATTCCGCAGCCATAAGACGCTCCTTGCATTCTGCCCTTCAAGCCAATCGGCAAGCTTTCCTTCCTTAAAAACGGCCAAATCGTTTGCTTCAATCTGCGCCGCCGGATCGGTAGACTGAATGCTTTCCATCTTAGGCGCTTTCTTCTTGATGCCGGTCAGCTTAAAAGAGGAAATGACCGGATACCTCGATTGAGACGTGATGCATTTGAGCACATCCTGAATGCTTGTTTTAAAATGCTCTCCCAATTGCTGCTCTGTAAACTGCAGCGTTTTGTTGATTTTATTCGCCGGAATTTTATCAACCGGCGTCAGGGCTTTGATCAAATCTTTCGCCTTTGCGCCGTGGGCAATAACGATCGTTGACGTCGTCCGAAAATTCGTGTCGCGGTCGAGTATATCGAGTATTTTGACGAGGCCCTCGTCTTTCGCCAGGTCTTCATCAACAACAACGAGATTTGTATGCGAATAATACAGTTCCCGCGATATACTAGTTGAAGCATGGCGGCTGATTTCGGTCAAATTGTTGCCGGGCACAGTGATTGTTGTAATGGGGGGCCGGTCTCCCCCTTGGCCGCCTTGGAGACCGCCCGTCACGCTGATCGGATTGACAACCTGAAACGTCGCTTCATACTTTGTATTTTCGCCCTTATCCACCCCGAGAGCGGAGATCAGCGCCAGGTCTGTCAGCTCTCTTTTGTCCCAGCATCCTTGAAGAAGGAAAACGGCTGCCAGTATCAGCAACATTTTAATGCTGCGTTTCATTTCCATCACCCTTTGGCTGCTTTACCTTCATTTCCCGGTCGTCCGGGGGCTGCGGTTTTTGATCGCTCCCCTGGCGGAGCTTATTATCATTGCCAAGCAGTTCCGGCCTTTTCTCATGTGTCCACCAAGGCGTACGGAAAATCGCGTCTCCCCAATTTTTAGGAATAAACGGGGCAAACGGCATCATATAAGGAACACCAAATGAGCGAATGCTGCTTAAATGGACAAACATGAAGATCAATCCGAGAATAATGCCGTAAAACCCTGTCGCTGCCGCGGCTATTATGAATAAAAAGCGAATCATCCGAGCGGAAATAGCCATTGCAAACGCCGGCGTCGCAAAGCTCGATATCGCCGTAATCGCCACGACAATGACCATTGCAGGGGAGACGATCCCGGCCTGTACCGCCGCCTGTCCGATGACGATGGCGCCGACGATCGACACAGCAGACCCGATCGCCTTCGGAAGGCGGATGCCCGCTTCTCGCAATATTTCAAAGGAAATTTCCATGATCAAAGCCTCCACAACGGCCGGAAACGGAACGATTTCGCGCTGGGCGGCAATGACGATCAAGAGCTCCGTCGGAATCATCTCCTGGTGGAACGTCGTTGCTCCTACATAAACGGCGGGGGCGATCAAAGATATAAAGAAAATGAGAACCCGTAAAAAGCGGATAAATGTCGCGATATCAAAACGCGAATAGTAATCTTCGACAGATTGGAAAAACTGAATGAACACGGCTGGAACGAGCAAAACGAACGGAGTTCCGTCAACAAAGATCGCGACCCTCCCCTCAAGCAGATTGCCAGCGACCATATCAGGCCTTTCCGTATGATAAATCGTCGGAAATGTCGTGAATGGGACATCCTCAATCAGCTGTTCTATATAGCCTGATTCAAGGATGCTGTCCATTTCAATTCCTGCGAGCCTTTTTTTGACTTCCTTCACCGTTTTTTCATTGCAGATCCCGTTGATGTACATGATCGCAACATCGGTTTTCGTCACGCTGCCCATGTTCATTTTTTCGACCCAAAGATTTGGATTTTTGATGATTTTTCTGACAAGCGATATATTTGTATCAAGCGACTCGATAAACCCTTCGCGCGATCCGCGAAACGCCCGCTGGTTTTCAGGCTCGTTAATGGAGCGCTTTTCCCCCCCTTTTGTACTGGCGATTATCGCGCACTGCGTTTGATCCACAAAAATGACGGTATCTCCGGCCATCAACGAATTGAGTACCGCTGAAAAGCTCGTTTTCTGCTTTACACCGCCCAGTGAAACGGAGTCGGCGGAAATACAATTGATGACTTCCTGTCCTGTCTCTTTATCATTTAGTTTCTCGGAGTTCGTAATCGATTCAATGAGAAATTCATGAATCGTCTTTTCATCCGCAATGCCGCCGACATAAACAATGGCTGTCTCTACTTTCGATTCGGCGCCGGTCTTCAGCCTGCGGATCACGATATCTGAGCTGTTTCCCGTTTTTTCTTTTATAAGATGAAGATTGTCAGCAAGTGAATAACGGACATCGCCTGCAACATGATCGTTTTCCGGCGTTTCGTCCCCGTTCATAAGAGATTCACGTTTTTGTTTCGCTTGATAACGGCCTTTAAAAAAGAATGGCATAGCTGTCAGAATCCCCTTTTTTTCTTGTTTTTCGTATTTTTCCTAACAACAGATCATTTATACCCGCTGAAGCGCATAGCGCTTTGTGAAAACAGAGAAAATAACGGAAAACGGAGAGTGGTGTTTATGAAAGTCATCGGGGTCGGGTTTTTGCTGTTCATCTGCTTAATGACGTTTTCAATTGCGCTCGATTTTTATCAGGGGATGACGCTGCATGAGGCGGTGGTCAATAATATGTCGTTCACCACTTTAGAGCTGGGTGAATATGTGATCATCCTTTTCTATTTTCTGTTTCTTACGGCAGCGGCGATTTTGAACGGCAGAAAAAAGAAAAAAAGGACATAAAAAAACGGACTCCCTTCGTAAAGGGAGCCTTGTTTTTCACACGACTATATTTCCTTTTACGACATCTGTCTGATGACTGTGAATCGTCCCTTTCACAACCGTGTTTCCGACAATTCTCGATTGTGTTGAGGCATCGGTTTGGATGGCTGTGATTCCGTCTGCCGAACGGCTGTGGATGGTATTGTTCATGATGAGGGATCCTGTTGACTGGCTGATGTAGAGGATGATGGCCGGCCTTTCCTCTCTGATAAGAGAAACGGTATTGCCGATGAATTCATGCGTTCCAAGCGTCATATAAATCGTCACGACAAGAGGAGAATCTTCAATCATATTGCCGAATATTTTCGTTTCCTTTTCCGTCGAGCAATAGATCGCAAAATTTTTAAAACCGGTGATGGTGTTATTCTGAATGACGGCGGAAGCCCGATCTGTGACCGATAATGAATAGGATTCCGGCACGATTCGAAACGAGGCCGGTGAAATGAAGTTGCCTTCGATAACCGCGTTTCCCTGTGAGATCCAGACCCCTCTTGAAAACAGCTTGATAACGTTTTGTTTCAATTGCACGTCTTCGCCCGAGCTTCTTACCGCAAGGATGACGTTTGTAATGGTGTTATTGGAAAAGGTGATGCGGTCTGACTGGGTGACGCTGAAGCCGACGCTTTTCTTTTTTTCCGGAACGCCGTTTTCGATGTCATTCCCTTCAATGAAAACCTGTGATGCCGTATAAACCGAAATCCCCGCATTTTCAAAATCGTTTATCTTATTGCCGGAGACAAGAACGCTTTTGCCGCGGATATCTATACCCGTCGAAAAGCCGGTGATCAAATTTCCTTTAATTACAGCATCACGGTCTTCCCCCAAAGTATCTGTTCCCAGTCCGGCAATGCCCGTTTTCGGCCGCGCCGCATCCGGATTGTTTTCCAAAACGTTGCCGGCAATGATCGTCTTGGCCCCGTATCCATAGGAAATAGTGCCGTCCGCGCGGTTTCCTTCTATTACCACAGAGGCTCCGTTAAAATTGGCGACCGCGCTGTTTACATTGCCTTTGAAGACGTTATTTCGAATGATGACATTGACGGGTTTTTCATAAACGACAGAACCTTCACTGTAACCTTCGATATCGATGCCGAACCGCGGGGCCGTGCCGTTTCCTGTCCCTGCATCCTCAATGTTGCACCCTTCAACCAGTACGCCGTCACAGCCCGTGATCGAGATGTTGTTCCTGCGGGAGCGGCTGATGTTGCAATTCCGCACCGTCACGTCCATTGAAGGTTTGTAGCCTTGACCGCCGGTGCTGATGATGATGCCGTCACCGGTAAAATCTACTAGTCTCACGTTTTCGATCAGCACATGTGACGCTCCCTCGACGCAGATGCCGAACCCCCATTCATGCGTCGGCCTCGGCGTTGGCGTGTAAGTGTGATCATCCCTGTCTCCGATGATTGCGCCTCCGGATATTTTGACGTTCGATTCACCGCCTATATAAAAGACAGAATAGCCCCATGAACCGTTTGGCTTGACCTGCATGACCGCTTCGGCATCCATCTGAATTGCAATGCCGCTTGGTACATTGATTCCCGCGTTTCGAAACGGGAATGCGGGATCGCCGTTTTGCGTCGCATCAATCAAGTATGTTCCATTCGGTATCCATACTGTATGGATGCCCATAGACTTTGCCCATTTCAGACATTCGTTGATTGCGTTTGTGCAATCTGTATTGCCGTCGCCGACAGCGCCGAATTTTGTCACATCGGCAACCGTCATTGTCATTTCCTCGGCTTGCCGCTCTGGCACGGTATATTCAGCCTCCTTTTGAAAAATCTTCTATTCTCTCATCTATATGCCGCTCTATTAACATTCGCTTGTACAAAAATAGATAAAATTTTATCAAAAAATCTTTATATCAAACGCTCCCCGAAAATCTTTTTTCTCACCTTATATAAAGCGCTTTACCAACAGGGTCTTTTTCCTTATTCAATAGATAAATCAATTTAAGGTGTATTGACACGATCATTATATAAGAATATGATTTTTATAATAAGCTCAAAAAATGAAGGAGTATTGCGAATGTCTAATCATCAAAATGAAATTATTCAAAACATTCCGCAAAAGGGGTTTTTTGGACATCCCCGCGGGCTCTTCACTCTATTTTTCACTGAATTTTGGGAGCGTTTCTCATACTACGGCATGAGAGCGATCCTTATCTATTATTTGTATACACAAGTGTCCAAAGGCGGCCTCGGCTTTGATGAAAGCACGGCAAACTCGATTATGGCCGTTTACGGCTCCCTCGTCTATATGTCGGGAATCATCGGCGGCTGGATCGCGGACAGGCTCCTCGGCACGGGAAGAACCGTATTTTACGGCGGCGTGTTCATTATGTTCGGACACATTCTTTTGTCGTTCCCTGGCAGCGTCCCCGCTTTCTTCGCCAGCATGTTTTTGATCATCATCGGGACAGGCCTTTTAAAGCCGAACGTATCAAGCATTGTCGGCGACCTGTACAGCCCTGAAGATAACCGCCGCGATTCAGGGTACAGCATCTACTACATGGGGATCAACCTTGGCGGATTCCTTGCGCCGATTATCGTCGGCACAGTCGGCCAGACGTACAACTATCATCTCGGATTCAGCCTTGCCGCCGTCGGAATGTTCATCGGACTTGTCACATACGTGCTGACGAGAAAGAAAAACCTCGGACAAGCAGGTCAAGCCGTTCCGAATCCGATGACGCCGGCTGAACGGAAAAAAGTATTCGTGTGCTTCGGCCTCGGTGTTTTAATCATCGCGATCATCGTCATTTATTTCATTATGAAAGGCCTTTTGACGATCAACGTGTTTACGATGGTTGTCAGCATTCTCGGCATCTTGATTCCTTTGGTTTATTTCATCGTAATGTTTTGCAGCTCGAAAACGACAAGTGACGAAAAATCCCGTCTTATCGCTTATATTCCGCTGTTTATCGCATCGATGATGTTCTGGGCGATTCAGGAGCAGGGCGCCAATATCTTGGCAACGTATGCAGACAAACGGACTCATTTAGAATTTATGGGGCTGCAATTGCAATCATCTTGGTTTCAATCGTTAAACCCGCTGTTTATCGTCGTGCTCGCGCCGGTATTCGCGTGGCTCTGGATGCGTCTCGGGAACCGCCAGCCGTCGACTCCGACGAAATTTTCACTCGGGCTGATTCTGGCCGGCTTGTCATTCATCGTCATGATTTTCCCTGCCTATATTAACGGCACTCAATCGCTTGCTAATCCTATATGGCTCGTACTGAGCTTTTTGATCGTCGTGCTCGGGGAATTATGCCTCTCCCCAGTCGGCTTATCTGCAACGTCAAAGCTTGCTCCTGCTGCTTTCTCCGCGCAGACGATGAGCCTCTGGTTTTTGTCAAACGCTTCGGCACAAGCCATCAATGCACAGATCGTAAAGTATTACAATACAAATACCGAAATCGCCTATTTCGGAACGATCGGCGGAGTAGCTATCGTATTAGGATTGATTTTATTTATGCTCTCTCCTAAAATTCAAAAATTTATGAAAGGCGTTCGTTAATCGAACACTCTGCAGTCTGTCTATAAGACAGGCTGTTTTTTTTGAGGACTCGCCTTTGGTTTATCGAATAATCGAAATATCAATTTAGGAATGGAGGCTGATACAATGGAAATCACTCCAACGGCAAAATCCGGATTTACCGGAGGCGGCTTTATAAAAACCGTCACATTTGAAGAAGCCGAAGCGAAAAAGCTGCACGGGGTCATTTTGCAATTGAAGAAGCGCTATCGGGAAATAATCGGCATGAAGGATGACAGAGGAATGTGGGCGATTTCGAAACATTTCGGCGAAGAACAATTCGATTTCTGCATTTTGATGGAAACGGCCATCCTGCCTCAAGCTCTCCCGGCGGGAATGATCAGCTTTCAGGTTCCTCCCCTGACATATACGCATACCAGGCATCCGCAGCACGAAAGCCTGTAAGCAACTTATCGAAACATCTATCAGTGGATGAAAAATTAAACGACAAAGCTTTCACACACATGGAGTTTTATCCGATAGACCAGGATCTGAACGCGCCCGAATTTGATATATACGTTCCAAAGAATGAACCTGATCATTGCTCCCCGCAGTAAACCTGGACAAAGTGATTTAAAATCCCCATATGCGAACTATAGAATTCTCCAACTATATCGGATCTTTTTAACAAAAATTAACATTCAATTAAATTTTAACTTACATATATTCGCTATAATAAATTCCAATACAAGGAAGGTGTTATATGAAACATAATCTTTGCAAAACGGCCGCTGCATCAATTCTTGCAGCAGGTATTTTCGTTTCTCCATTGAGCGGGCTTCCTCAAACAAAGGCAGCCGCCGTAAAAGGCTTCACGGTGACTGCCGATATGGAAACGGAGCCGGTGAACAACGCCGATGACGCCGCAGATGATCCGGCTATCTGGGTTGATCCAAAACATCCTGATAAAAGCAGGCTGATCACTACGAATAAACAATCCGGCTTAAACGTGTATGACCTTGAGGGAAAGCAGCTTGCCTCCTATCCATTCGGTCAATTAAACAATGTTGACCTTCGCTACAATTTCCCGCTGGGAGACAGGACGGTCGATATTGTCGGAGCATCCAACAGATCAGCCGGAAAAAACACGATCGAAATATACGCGCTCAACGGCACTAAAGCCGGGTTAACATCGATCGTCAATCCGAAAAAGCCGATTAAAACGGCCATTAATGAAGTCTACGGATTCAGCTTATACCACAGCCAGAAAACCGGAAAGTTCTATGCGATGGTGACGGGAAAGGACGGCGAATTTGAACAGTACGAGCTGTCAGACAACGGAAAAGGACAAGTCGAAGGCAAAAAGGTGCGGGCATTTCAAATGAGCTCGCAAACAGAAGGACTTGCAGCAGATGACGAATACGGCAACATGTACATCGCAGAGGAGGATGTCGCGATTTGGGCATTCAGCGCCGAGCCGAACGGCGGCGAACACGGAAAGATCATCGATCAGGCTGACGGAAGGCATCTGACCGCCGATATTGAAGGGCTGACCATTTATTACGGGGCAGACGGTACGGGATATTTGCTCGCATCAAGCCAGGGCGATAACAGATACGCCATCTACGACCGGCAGGGAGATCACAAATATATCGGCACGTTTTCAATCGCAGACGGCAAAACCATTGACGGGACAAGCGATACGGATGGAATCGACGTCCTCGGCTTCGGGCTTGGCAAGAAATACCCGTACGGAATCTTTGTTGCCCAAGACGGCGAAAATACCGAAAACGGCGCTTTAAGGAACCAAAACTTCAAAATCGTCTCTTGGGAAAAGATCGGGGCAGCCTTGGATTCTTTACCAGCTCTGAAAGATCAGGTCAATCCGCGCAGCCTGAAAAACCGTGCAGAATAAATGGAAAAAAATCCGGAGAATGGTTCTCCGGAATTTTTTTATTCCGCACGATGTCTCCGGCGCAAAATGACTGTTCCGTATGGCGGCAATTTAACGGTTCCCTTCTTGCGGGTTCCTTTCAGCACATCTGTATACACCTCATCCGGGAGGGCAACGTTTTCGTTTTCCTCTGTAAAGTTCAAGAGAAAAATATAGTCATGCTTGCCGTCTGTACGCATCTGAGCCGTCACCCCGTCCGGAAGATCCGTATCGAGCACTTTGGCGATTCCGGTTTCTTCGATGAGCTTTGAAACGAAATCCTTTTGAAAAGACGCTTCATTTCTCGATGCGATATAGTAGGCTTTCCCCGCTCCATACAGATTGACCGTCAGAGCCGGTCGGCCCGCGTAAAAATCTTCTTCGTAAAAGGCGAGCGCTTCGGCGCCTTCCAGATGAATCAAGTCGCAAAGCTCAGCCGCCTCATATCGTCCGCTGAGCCCGAGCCGATTATCGGCGTCCATGACGATCGCGTTCTTCTGTCCGTCGTGAAGGGCATCGATTTCTTCAGACCGGATGCCAAGCGTCTTTCTCAGGCCGCCGGGAAAACCTCCAAGGAAAGCCAGGTCGTTTTCATCGACAATTCCCGACCAGTATGTCGCAACAAAGGTGCCGCCTTCTTGAACAAACCGCTCGATCCGTTCGGCCGTATCCTGTTTCAGCATGTAGAGCATCGGTGCGATCACCAGTTTATATTTCGAAAAATCACCGTCCATATGAATGACATCGACCGGAACCCCCTCCTGCCAAAACGGTTGATAAAACGATTTAACCGTCCGTTCATAGTGAAGACCGATATTGCGCGGACCTTGGGCGTCTTCGAGGGCCCAGCGGTTTTCCCAGTCAAAAATAAGCGCAACTTCCGGTTCCGCCGTCGTACCGGCAATTTCATCAAGCTTGTCCAGTTTTTCACCGAGCTTTTTCACATCCTGAAATACGCGCGTATGCTCAGAGCCCTCATGATCGACGACGGCACCGTGGAGCTTCTCGCTCGATCCGCGGCTTTTTCTCCATTGAAAATATTGGACGGTATCAGAGCCGTGGGCGACCGCCTGCAATGAGGACAGCTCATGCATACCCGGCCGCTTCAGCCTGCTGACGTCGTGCCAGTTTGTCATGCTCGGCGTGCTTTCCATCAGCATGAACGGCTTGCCGCCTTTTAAGGAACGGTTGATGTCATGGACGAAAGCGATATCCGCCCCCAGCTCGCTGTCTGTCTGCTTATTGTTGTGCCACGCCGGATAGGAGTCCCATGAAATGACGTCAAGCAGATCGGTGAACTTCCAATAGTTCAGGCCCGGGAATGTTCCCATGAAATTCGTCGTGACGGGCAGTTCAGGATGAAAGGAGCGGACATGGGCGATTTCGTGGCGGCAAAAATCCACCGTCTGATCGGTGACAAAGCGCTTCCAGTCCAAATTCAGGCCGTGAACGGCGTCTTCGCCGTGGGGAGCCGGCGATTCAATCTCGTCCCAGTCCGTGTAGGTATGGCTCCAAAATCCCGTCCACCATGCATGGTTCAGCCGATCGAGCGTTTTGTATTTTGCCAGCAGCCATTCCCTGAATTTGGCCTGGCACAGATCACAGTGGCATTCTCCGCTGTATTCATTGGAAATATGCCAGCCGATCACAGCCGGGTGATGTGCGTACCGTTCGGCAAGCTTGCCATTGATCACCGCCGTTTTTCGCCGATAAACAGGCGAGGTGTAGCAATGGGTATGCCGCTTTCCATGAAGGCTCCGCACCCTGTCCGCCTCCGTTCTGAGGACTTCCGGATACTTTTTGGACATCCATGCCGGTTTGGCGCCGCTCGGCGTGGCCAAAAACGCATATATGCCGTTGTCCTTGAAAGCATCCAACACGCGGTCAAGCCAGTCAAACGTAAACCGTCCTTCTTCAGGTTCAAGGGAAACCCAGGAAAAAATCCCGACAGACATCACATTGCAGCGGGACAGCTTCATTAAGCGGATATCCTCTTTTAATACGTCCGGGTAATTGAGCCACTGATCCGGGTTATAATCGGCTCCATGCAACAATCGGGGAACTTTCGGGCTGATCGGGGGAAATGATGTAACCATCCGCATTTCATCCTTTCGTCTTCATTTTCATAGAACGTGATGACAGCGGCGTCTCGTTACGTTAAACGATTTCAATATAAAGGTTCGTGTATTGCGGGATCGTCCGTTTGTTAGATTATATACGATTCTTTCCCGCCTCTTTCCTGCCTGCCGATCTGGATTTTATGGAATATTTGTAAAATATATTCTATAATTGTTATCATAAACAAATTCCGGTCCGGCATATACTTGACTAAATCAACTATTCTATTATAATTGACTAAAGCAACGATTTAACGAGAGAGAGGTTTTCATATGACGGAAGTCGACCATTCCATTACTTTAGAATTCAGAAAGTTCAATCGATTTTACACCAATGTGCTCGGTTTTCTGAACGAACATATTTATGACAGCCCGTTTTCTTTAACGGAAACTCGGATATTATTTGAGATCAAAAATACGAGCCATTGCACGGCCAAGATCCTTCAGGATACGCTCGGCCTTGACCGCGGATATGTGAGCAGAATCATCAAACGGTTTGAAAAGGAAAACATGCTCTATAAGGAAAAAAGCGAAGAAGACAGCCGCAACCATTACCTGTATTTAACCGGGTTCGGCGAAACCATTTATAAAAAGCTCGAGGCAAAAGCAAACCAGCAAATTGAATATATGCTGGAACGTGTAGACGCTAAAAGCCAAGGAAAACTGGCTGCCGCGATGGAGACGATCGAATGCATATTGTCGGAGCAGCTCTTGCCTAAAGTATCTGCCGTTTCGATAAGAGACTACTATATTTCAGACGATATCAAGATGATCATTGAAAAACAGCGGCTATTTTATAAAGAGGCGCACGGGTGGGACCATACATTTTTGAACTACCTTCATGAGACGTTTGACGCCGACATCGAAAAGATTTGGATCGCTGAGAGCGCCGGGAGGTTCGCGGGATGCGTCGGGCTCGTCAAACACGATGACCGCACCGTGCAGCTCAGATGGTTTCTGGTCGATTCCGCTTTTCGGGGCAGGGGAATCGGCAGCAGCCTGCTCAGAGCGCTCATGGATTATTGCAGAGAAATGAAATTTGAACGGATTTTTCTTTGGACTGTCAGCTCAATGGCTGAAGCACGCCCTCTTTATGAAAAATTCGGATTCAGACTGACTGAGGTCAAGGATGAGGCGCCGTTATGGGGGCAGCGCCTTCAAGAAGAACGCTGGGACATTGAACTAGCCTGATGAAATGGGAGGAGCTATGAAACGAAAATTACACTACGCTTGGATTATCGTATTTGTGACATTTTTGACGCTGTTGGCCGTTCAGGGAGTCCGCCTTTCTTTCGGCGCCTTTATTCAGCCCTGGGAGGAAGAATTTTCGCTGGACAGGGGCACCATTTCGCTTATTTCCATGCTGAGCTTTATCGTCTATGGGGCCTCACAGCCTTTGATCGGCAGGCTGGTCGACAAGTTCGGCCCGAGGATCATTTTATCCTTCAGCACGCTCCTTGTAGGCTTGAGCATCTTTTTTACATATCTCGTCACCACCCCTTGGCAGCTGTTTATTTTGTACGGGATCATCGCTTCGCTGGGAGTCGGAGGAGCGTCAAATGTCGCTTCAACCGTTATTGTGACCAATTGGTTCAATGAGAAGCGCGGACTTGCATTCGGGATTATGGAAGCGGGGTTCGGCGCGGGGCAGATGCTTCTCGTGCCGGGGTCTTTGATGCTGATTCACTGGTTCAACTGGAAGGTGACCGTCATCGTCCTTGGAATCTTTTTAATCCTGATCGTGTTTCCGATCGTTTTATTGTTTTTACGAAACGACCCCGCAGAAAAAAAACTGCTGCCGATCGGCGGCGCCAATGCGGAAGAAACGAAAGATGAACCATCCGGCAAGGCGAAAAAAGTTCCGTACCGGGCCGTCTTTTTAAACAAAAAATTTTGGTTTCTGATTTTGCCGTTTTTCATTTGCGGGTTTACGACAACCGGATTAATGGATACGCACCTGATCCCTTTTTCGCATGATCATGGCTTTTCAACCGAAGTAACCAGTGCCGCCGTCAGCCTTCTGGCCGGATTTAACATCATCGGCATTTTAATATCCGGAGTCGTCGCAGACCGCTGGAGCAGCCGAAAAATCCTCTGTTTTCTATACGCCGTGAGGGCGCTGTCCCTTGTCATTCTGCTGACAAGCCATCAGCCGCTGCTCCTTCTTGTGTTCGCGGTTTTGTTCGGCCTGGTCGACTTTGCGACTGTCGCGCCGACGCAAATGCTCGCCACGCAGTATTTCAGACAGTATTCTGTCGGCTTTATTCTCGGCTGGCTGTTTCTCAGCCATCAAATCGGTTCGGCGCTCGGGGCTTATCTGCCCGGTGTATGGTACAGCCAGACAGGCAGCTACAATCCGTCCTTCTACTTGTCGATCGTGATTTTGGCGGGAGCAAGCATTTTGAACATCTTGCTGCCCGAACCGCAAAAGGTGAGCCGGATACCGGAAAATCAAACACAGTCCATCAAGCAAAACTGATCATAACAAAAACCTGTTTTTGCCTTATCAAAAACAGGTTTTTACTTTTGCAATTAAAACGAAAGCAGATGGACTTCATTAAGAAACTTTATTTTTATTGTATATATCAAAAGCGACGGCAACGAGAAGAACGAGCCCTTTAATAGCCTGCTGCCAGTCGATGCCGAGGCCGAGCAGGGACATGCCGTTGTTCATGACGCCCATGACGAGGCCGCCGATAATCGCCCCGCCGATCGTGCCGATTCCGCCGTAGGCTGAGGCGCCGCCGATGAAGCAGGCCGCGATGGCATCAAGCTCAAACAGGTTCCCCGCTTTCGGCGTTGCCGCATTTAAGCGCGCTGCAAAGATCAGCCCCGAAAGCGCGGCCAAGACTCCCATGTTGACAAAGACGAGGAACGTCAGCCGTTTCGTTTTGATTCCGGACAGCTCGGCCGCTTTTTCGTTCCCGCCGATCGCATAGATTCTCCGTCCGACGACCGTTTTTTTCATGACAAAGGTATAGCCCGCTATCAGAACAAACAGCGTGATCAAAATGAGCGGAATGCCTTCATAGGTTGCGAGAATGTAAGTAAACAGATTGATGATCGCGATGATAAACAATACTTTGACGGCAAACAGCCCTTTTCCCTGAATATCGAATTGATATGTTTTCTGCATCTTTCTTTGCTGAAGCTGATATATAAGATAAAACACAGATACCCCGATCCCGATTACGATTGTCGTCAGATGAAGCATGCCTCCGTTCAGCCAGTCCGGGATAAAACCGGAGGCCATCCTTTGAAAGGAAATGGGGAACGGCGCGATCGACTTGCCTTCAAGGACGATCATCGTCAGCCCCCTGAACAGGAGCATCCCCGCGAGCGTGACGATAAATGCCGGGATCTTCACATAAGCGATCCAAAAGCCCTGCCAGGCGCCGATCGCGGCTCCCAATAAAAGCGACAGCACGACGGCGGCAGAAAGCGGCATGTCATTCTGGATGATCATCATCGCGGATACGGCGCCGACAAATGCGGCGACCGAACCGACCGATAAATCGATATGTCCTGTGATGATGACGAGCATCATGCCGATCGCCAAAATGAGAATATAGCTGTTTTGCAACACGAGATTGGTAATATTCAACGGCCTGAGCAATATCCCGTCCGTCAAAATTTGAAAGAGCAGCATGATCAATACGAGCGCAATCACCATGCTGTATTTCCTGATATTCTGTTTATACATGTCGGCCAGCAGCTGAATGTATCCGGGCTGCGCCCGGTCTTTATCGGTTTGCACCGGTGTCTGCATACGCCTCTCCCCCTTTCTCCGTTCGGATGGTCATGTATTTCATCAGCCGCTCCTGGTCGGCATCTTCTTTGGCAAATTCCGCAGTGATCGCACCTTCGCACATCGTATAGATCCGGTCGCACATTCCGAGCAGTTCGGGAAGTTCGGATGAAATGATGATCACCGCTTTTCCTTCTTCGGCCAGCTGATTGATGATCGCATAGATTTCGTATTTGGCGCCGACATCAATCCCACGTGTCGGTTCATCAAGGATTAAAATATCGGGCTCTGCAAAGATCCATTTGCTCAGCATGACCTTCTGCTGATTTCCCCCGCTTAAATTTCCCGTTTGCTGATACACGTACGGCGTTTTGATGTTTAATTTTTTGCGGAAGTCTTCTGCTTCATGTTTTTCTTTCCGCTCATCCAACACCATGCGGCGCGACACTTTTTCCAGTTTTGCCAGGGTGATGTTTTCTTTAATGCTGTTCATTAAAATCAGGCCGTTTCCTTTGCGGTCTTCGGTCACATAAACGATGCCGTTTTTGATGGCGTCCCCGGTATTTTTGATGTTCAATTCCCGGCCGTCTTTTGTGAGCGTGCCGGAAATGTTTTTCCCGTAAGAACGGCCGAAGATGCTCATCGCAAGCTCTGTTCTGCCTGCCCCCATCAATCCGGCGATTCCTGCAATCTCGCCTTTTCTGACGGACAGATTGGCGTTCTTGACGACTTTCCGCTCCTGCCTGAGAGGATGATGGACGGTCCAGTCTTTTACTTCAAATATGACCTGACCGATACGTGCGTTTCTACCGGGATAGCGGTTTTGCAGTTCACGTCCGACCATACCCTTAATGATCCGGTTTTCCGTCAATTCCCCGCTTTTCACGTCAAGGGTTTCAATCGTCTGACCGTCCCTGAGCACGGTTATCGAATCCGCTACCTTCGTAATCTCATTTAATTTATGGGAAATCATAATCGAGGAAATCCCCTGCCGTTTCAGCTCCAATAAAAGCTGGAGTAAATTTTCGCTGTCAGACTCGTTCAAAGCGGCAGTCGGCTCATCCAGAATCAACAGCTGCACCTTTTTAGCGAGCGCTTTCGCAATTTCCACCAATTGCTGTTTTCCGACACCGATTTGCGAAATCAGCGTGTCGGGCGATTCGTGAAGGCCGACCTTTTTCATCAATTCGAGCGTTTCCTGCTTTGTTTTCCGCCAGTTGATGACGCCTCTTTTTGCCTGTTCATTTCCTAAAAACAGATTTTCCGCAATGGAAAGCTCGGGGATCAGCGCAAGCTCCTGGTGAATGATAACGATTCCCGCTTCCTCGCTTTGCTTAATATTCTTAAACCGGCAGACTTCCCCTTTGTATAAAATATCACCCGTGTACGTTCCGTAAGGATATACGCCGCTTAACACCTTCATCAGCGTCGATTTTCCGGCACCGTTTTCCCCGCACAGCGCATGGATTTCGCCCGATTTGACGCACAGGTTTACACTTTTAAGCGCTTTGACGCCCGGAAACTCTTTTGTGATGCCTCTCATCTCCAAAATGACATCCGGCATGACGTCACTTCCCTAATTCCGATTCTTTATAGTAACCGCTTTCTACCAAAACCTTTTTGTAGTTCTCTTTATCGACGACGACAGGCTCAAGCAAATAAGACGGGACGACTTTTTTTCCGTTGTCATACGTCTTTGCATCATTGACCTCGGCTTTTTCGCCCTTTAAGACCGATGTCGTCATCTCGACGGCTTTTTTCGCCAGCTCTCTCGTATCTTTAAAGATCGTTGACGTCTGCTCGCCTTTCATGATCGAATTGACCGAAGCAAGCTCTGCATCCTGTCCGGTGATGACCGGCAGCGGCTTTTTATCCGTTCCGCAGCCGGCTCCCTTTAACGATGAAATGATGCCGATGCTGATCCCGTCATACGGCGAAAGCACTGCATCCAGCTTCGCCTTCGTATAATGGGCGCTCAGCAGATTGTCCATCCGCGCTTGGGCGGTCGCGCCGTCCCACCTTAATGTTGCTCCTTGCTCAAACGAGGTCTGGCCGCTTAAGACCTTCAGCTTCCCGGAATCGATATAAGGCTTCAAAACAGACATGGCACCGTCAAAGAAAAAGTGCGCATTATTATCGTCGGGCGATCCGGCGAATAGTTCAATGTTAAACGTGCCTTTTCCGTCTTTTAAGCCGAGCTTTTCTTCGATATATTTCCCTTGAAGCTCGCCGACCTTGTGATTGTCAAATGTCGCATAGTAGTCGACATGCTCGCTGTTCATGAGAAGTCTGTCGTAAGAAATGACTTTGATATCCTGTTTGCTCGCTTTTTCGAGGACGTCTGTCAGCGCTTCCCCGTCAATCGAAGCGATCACGAGGACATTGACGCCTTTCGTGATCATGTTTTCAATTTGTGATACCTGGTTTTCGACCACGTCTTCCGCATATTGAAGATCCGTTTTATACCCAAGCTTTTCAAACTCTTTCACCATGTACTTCCCGTCATACACCCAGCGTTCAGAAGATTTCGTCGGCATCGAAATTCCGACATAGCCTTTCTCTTTCCCTCCGCTCGCCTGATTGCCCGAGCAGGCGGCAACCGTTAGACAAAGCAACAGCAATGCAGTCAACAGCCAGCATTTCTTCACGCTTCATATCCCCCTTTTCATTTCTCCCATCGTGAATCAAGCCAACTGTACCATTTCCCGGCGATATCCGTCTTTTGAATTAATTAACTATTTTTATAAAAATCAGACTTTTTTTAAAGCGCTTACATTACAATTTTCTACCCGTTTGTTCAATTCCCGACATACGGCGGTACTGGTTCGGCGTTACCCCGATCGTTTTTTTAAAAATGGTGCTGAAATAGTGCTGCGTATCATAGCCGGTTTGCTCTGCGATATCATGAATCGGCAATGACGTCGTTTTCAAAAGGTGAACCGCTTTTTGCATGCGCATCTCCGTCAGCAGCTGCACAAACGTCATCCCGAGCTCGCGCTTCATCATCCGGCTCAAATAGACGGCCGAGACTTGCAGGGCATCTGCCGTCTGCATTAAGGAAAAATCCCTTTCAGCAAAATGCTTTTGCATATATTCCTTGGCGCGGGCTACAACCGGTGATCCATTGAAGGACCGTGCGGCCTTTTCCCTGCAAAATTGATACGCTTCAGGTACGGTTTGCTCCATTTCTGCAAGGTTGATGAAGCAGGAGGAAACACCGGCATGTAACCCGCCCTTCATCATCTCCTCAAACGCCCTTTGTTCTTTTTCCGTCATGACGCGCCATAAACAAACTCCTACAAGATGACCGTCTCCGAAAACAACGGCTGCTTCAGGCTCTTCCTTGAAAAAACGTTCGGCTTGTTGTTTCACGTGATCCGGCTCGATCGATACATTTCCGGTGCTGACGACGCCGAGCATGTCCGGTATCCGCGGCGGAAGCCGGAGGCTTTCGAGCTGTGCGCAGACTTCCTCTTCGCGAATCTGCCCTCTTACCCAATGTTGAAAGACATGCTCTTTCAGAAGGCTGAGGTTTTTTTGAATATGCAATTGGTCGCGCTGCTTCTTTTTTTCAGCGGCAAGCGAGCTGCTGATATTCCGAAGCACCTGGTCAAGCTGGCCCGGTTCCACGGGCTTAAGCAAATAATCATCGACCTGTAAGCGAATCGCCTCCTGGGCGTATGAAAACTGATCATAGCCCGTCACGATGACAAACCGGCACAGCGGCAGCGCCTGACGAAGCTTCTTCATCAGCGTCAAACCGTTTACGATCGGCATGTTCAAGTCGACGATCAATAAATCGATCGAATGTTTAAGGGCGAGCTCAAAAGCTTCCTCTCCATTTTCCGCCTCTGCCGCCACCTCCATGCGGTATCGCTCCCATGAAACGGCATCGCGTATCCCCTCCCTGATCCAAGGCTCATCATCGGCAATCAGTACGCGCCATTCTTCACTCAAGTGCATTCACTCCCTTTTAAAATCGGCAGCCGGATCGTAACAGAGGTTCCCGCTCCTTTTTGGCTTTCGACCGTTAAACCGTACGGCTCCCCAAAGGTAAGGAGAATCCGTTCATGAACATTGATCATTCCGTAGCCTTCCGTGCTTTCCCTCATTTTTAACTGCCTGGAAATACGCTCTAATGCAGACGCATCCATTCCGGCTCCGTCATCTTCAACGCGTATGATCAGACAGCCGTCTGCTTCTTCTCCTTTGATGCTGATATGCCCCGGCCCCTTCTTTTCTTTAATGCCGTGATAAATCGCGTTTTCCACAATGGGCTGTAGGACGAGCTTGAGGATAAAGCGCTCACCCTCTATTGCAGGCGGGACAATCGAATAATTCAGCTTATCCCGGTATCTTGCTTTTTGGATTTTCAAATAGTTTTCAACATGGGCGAATTCGTCTGATAAAGGAATGATGTCCCGGCCCTTGCTTAACGATATGCGAAACAGCTTTGATAAAGCCTGCACCAAGTCTGTCACTTCATGCGCTCCTTTTTTTCTCGCCATCCAGTTGATCGTATCCAAGGTGTTATAGAGAAAATGGGGGTTGATTTGCGCCTGCAAAACTCTTAATTCGGCCTCCCGTTTTTGCCGCTCCTGTTTTTCGGTTAATGAAATCAGCTCTTTGATCCTGAGCATCAAGCTGTTGAAGCTTCTTCCCAAAAGGCCGATTTCATCCTGCCTGTCCTCTTCGTAAAGCGTCGAAAAGTCTCCGCCTTCTGCTTTTTGCATAAAAGAATTCAGCTTCAAAATCGGCTTTGACATCGAATGGGACAAATAATAGGAAGCCGTCATTCCCAAAAACGCCGCCGTAAATAAAAACAGCATCACGTATAAGTGGATTTCCTTCACTTCGAAGACCGGTTCACCCGTTTTAAAGACGCCGATCGTCGTCCAGTTCGTAAAACCGGAAGTCTCATAAATAAACTGGTACTCCTCTCCTTTGATCCGCTTCGTAAAGTTCCCTGAGCTTTTCTTTTGAAACCACTCCTTCGGCAAAAACAACTGCGAAGATTCCGGTGAATAAATATTGCCGCCGTTTTCATCCATAATCAGCAAATAACCCGTTTTACCCAAACGGATATTTTTCGTCGCTTCAGCAAGCACCCTCAGCTTCAGATCGATTAAAATGACGCCTTTGACACGCTGCGTCTCCGGATCGATCACGGCTCTGACGGCTGTGACGACTTCGTCTTCCCCGTAGCCGACATGGCTTCTGATATTCCGGTTAACGGGCTTACCGATCATCTTGAAAATCCCTTCATTCTTCACGGCCTCCCGATACCACGGCTCCTCCGTCAAATCGGTCTTTGTCCGTTCATACATCTCATTGCTGATCATGTCCCCTCTGTCATTGACAACGAGAATGCCCGCCGCTTCAGAGTATAAAGAGGTCAGCCCCTGCAAAAACGTCCGCCTCTTATAATCAGCTTCACCGTCTTCTTTTTGATGACGAAAAAACGCTTCCATTTCGTCATTCGTCGAAATCAAATATGTCAGGTTCTGCATGTGGCTGACATAGACCTCTGTCGTCTTATTCACTTCGCCGATTAATTGCAGCGTATGGTCGATCACCTGTTTTTCGATGGTGCTTTCAACCGCCCACCCCGACAGAATGCCAAGACCGATCGACGGCAGCATGCTGATCAAAAGCAAAAGGCTGATCAGCTTATAGCGGATCGGCGCATTGTTGATCACAAGCTTAATCATTCGCATAGTAGGCTTCTACATTTTCCTTTGTGATCATCGTAATGCCCGTATCGATCGACGACGGAAGCGGACGTGCGGTTTTCATATCAGGCGGGAAATGGCGGCTCGAAAGGAACAGCATATGAAGCGACCAGTAGCCCATCTGCCACGTGTCCTGGCCGAGGGTTGCGGCAATCGATCCATCTTTGATGCCGTCCAGCGTTTTTTTGTCTTTATCAAAGCCGATGATACTGATTTTTTCTGTCAATCCGGCGGCTTTCACAGCCTGTGCCACCCCGCTGGCGCCATTCGCTTCAGTCGTGAAAATCCCCTTGATGTGCGGATTTTTCTTCAATAATGCTTCAGCCTGTTTTTTCGAAGCGAGTTCATCCCCTTTTCCGTCGAGAACCGCAGCAACCTTCATCTCCGGATAGCTCTGTTCGATCGTTTTTTTAAAGCCCTTCGTCCTTTCCTGATGATTGTATTGATGAGGCTGAGTGATCACGGCCGTCTCCCCTTTTCCGTTCAAAAGCTTTGCCATTTTATGGGCGGCCGCGGCGCCGGCGTCCCTGTTATTCGTGCCGATGTATGTCGAAGCGTTGCTCCCGGGCGCGTCTGAATCAAAAAGAACGATTGGAATCCCCTGTTCGTGCGCTTTGTTGATAACGGAATCGAGTGCCTTCGGATCAATCGCCGAAACCGCGATCCCCGCCGGTTTTTTGGCGATAACCTGCTCCAGCACGGTCATTTGTTCATGGGCATCATAATGAGCCGCACCTCGATATTCGACAGACACATTGAAAAGCTGTGCAGCATCTTCAAAGCCTTTCAAACCGCTTTTCCAATATTCAATCCCGGATTGAAACGTCACCATCACAAACTTTTCCGACAGACTCCCTGTTAAAGGCCCGCCTCCTTCATTTGAAGCGGCTTTTTCGCCGCGGGAATAATTATAGACATAAACAAACAACAAACAAAGCAAGACCGCATATACCATCAGCAGCTTTTTCATCTTCATCCCCCTGTTGATACAGGAAACAAGACAGCGGTTTCAAACGGTTCGATTTCAGCATTATATTTTCTATAGCTTCTGATACAGACGTTGGAGAAGTCTTTGTCCCCTTTTCCTCTTTGTGTATATGAAACACCTAAACTATTTGACATTTCGGATGAAAAACCTTGTTCGCCCATTTTTTTCTTAACATAACCTTAAATTTCTCGAAAAAGTAAATAAATATCATAACCGAAGAACTAGTTCTTTAGGTCTATCTGTTGGTTGATAGAGTGCAGATCGCTGAATGTTTCAGCTTTTCCATATACCACGCGACTTTCAGGGTTATGGTAACGGTTCATTTTTCCTATTCAACTTATTTATACCATGTAGTAACATTAAAAAGGTCCTTTTTTGAATAAATACCAATATGCCATTTGAATCAAGTCATTAGGAGGTGGCAGATCATGATCATCTGGGAAAAAACGAAGCTATTTACCATGCAAGGCACTCTTAACATCAAAAAAGAAGAGCTGGTACAGCTGAAAAATTGCGAAACCGAACTGACAGGCGTAAGAGAGGAATTCAACGATTCGAAAAGCAGCATAAAAAAGCCCGGACTTTCTTCAACGACGTGGCAGGGCAGTCTTGCCGACTCTTTTAAAAACGTCAGAAACGATATGAAATCAGCCTATGACGATATTTGCGGGAAGCAATTTGATGATCTGTTTAAAAAATTACACGAGCGCATCAAATCATTAAGCAACGAAATCGACTCGCTCGGCAAAGACATCAGCTCGCTTCATAAAAAGATTGAAAAGCTGGAAAAAGAAGAGAAAAAAGCTCATCACTAAAGGAGTCTGAAAACATGAGCCAAGAAATCAAAGTCAAAACTGGTGAAGTCAAACAAGCACTCTCAAAGCTGAAGCATTCGGCACACGCGATCAAGCCAAGTGTTCCGACGGACATTAAAGGCCAAAATAAGCTCGATGTCGCCGACAAAATCGAAGACATGAACAAAGACTTGAAAAAGCTGACAGCAGCCTACGCTTCAGCGCTCTCAAAACAAATCGCCCAAACCGAATCAGCCGTAGAGACGATGAAGGATACAGATAAAAAGCTGGCATCATCCATCAAAACGAAGTAGAAGGAAGGGAATCGCATTGAAAATGTTAGATGTTCAGGGCTTTCAAAACAGCCTTGACCAAACGCTCTCCGAATTGAAAAATCAGAAAGACGACATTTCAAAAGTCAAACAAAGCGTCAAAAGCATCGCCTCTCTCGACGACGCTTTAAAAGGCGCAGGCGGCGAAGCGATCCGTTCCTTCTATGAAGAGTGCCACACGACTTTTCTTCTTTTTTATGAATCTTTTATCTCAGACTATAAAGGAATTTTAGAAAAGACGAAAAGCGCCCTTCACTCCCTGGAACCCAACCAAGACGGATTCATCTCACAGAGCTTTCTCGAAAACGAACTCCATGACGGCGTCAGCCAGGCCGAATCGCTGACAGCCAGACTGACGGCAAAAGCAAATATGACAGCCGCCACCGTCAGCCACATCGTCAGCCTCCCCACCTTAGATGACACCGCCGTCAACGAAAACGCCAAAAAAGCCCAAAGACAAATCAGCGACACGCTCGAAAAACTCCACACCTTTGACCGCGAACAGACGAAAGCGCTGGAAGCGGCGAGGCAGGATTTGGACACGATGATGCAGTATGTCGAGCAGCTGGAGAAGATGTATACGGGGCCGAGGATTGAGATACAGGAGTATCAGAGCGGGTCGGTATTGGCACAAAAGAGTAAAACGGGCGACAGTTCAACAATAGATGGGATTGACGATAGCCCAATGCAACGAATGCTGGAAAAGATCATAAAAAACAGTGATCAAACATCTTCTGAAGATGAAAAAGAAGTTAAAAGCAGTTTAAAAAAGAAAAATGAAAAAATTGAATATACATATGATAAGAGCGGTCTTTTAGGATTCTATGGAGCAGGTAATGTGTATGGATCTGTAAAAGTAGATGGGGGATTAACAATTAAAGGCGAGTTAAGCTTATTCGACACAAATAAAGCATTTAGAGACAAAGGGATGTCCGAAAAGCCTACTTCCTTTAAAGCAATAGATGCGAAGTTCACCACCGCAATCCCCAAACTTCAAGATACACCAAAATATATTTTAGCTGGAGAAACAGTCGGTTTAAAAATAGAAGGTGATATAATAGACGCAGAAATTGGACATGAAAAATCCCCAGTTTCTTTTGAAGCCAAATTTGGTCATGCGCAGGCAAATGCAAACATTTCCGAATACACTGCTTCCATAGGAGGCGAAGCAAGTGTTGCTGAGGCTGAGATAACCGTAAATCCTTTAAATTGGTTTGGTTATGAACCGTTAAAAGAATGGTTCAACATTGATATAGATCCCTATGTTGGTTTAGGTGTTTCTATAGGAAGTGTAGGGGTTGGGGGCAGTGTCGGTTTGGAAAATGAAATCTATGCGGCAGATGGCGTCGGTTTATCATTCAAGTTTGGGGCTAAATTAGAGGAAGAATAGGAGAGTCAAGATGACGAATGATACTGATTTTTTTGCAAAACGAATAAATTCAGCAATCATTGTTGCTTCATTGTTGGGACCATTTGCTTGGTTATGTATGCTAATAATTTTAACTGTACTAACAACTCAAGAGCATATGCCAATTAAAATTTTCATGGATTGTGTATTACAAATATCTTTCTTTTTCTTAGTGATACCTTTATGTCTGCATATCTACAGAAAAAAAGTATTACTTAAAAAACATCCTCATCTAGCTAAGAAAAAACGACAACGTTAGGAGCTTATTAGATGACTCAAGTTAAGCGAGAATATAAGTGGCTGCCAATTGGCAGCATTGTCAAACTAAAAAACATTAAAAAAGCCGTAATGGTGTACGGCCGCGATCAAATTCAATCTTCAAGCAAAAAAAATTTTGATTACGTTTCAGTACCATACCCTGAAGGAAATATTACCGAAGAATTCAATCTATTTTTCAATCATAACATGATTGAAGAGGTATTATTTGAAGGTTTTATCAATGATGAAGAAATCATGATGCAAAAAAAACTAAATAAAAAACGAAAAAAACCTTCAGACGCTGATGAGGTGTAACTTTTGTCTAAATTCCTAATAAAGCGAAGGAATAAGGTTATTCTTATAGTTTATCTTATTTTTTTATTTGGCATTACTGCTTCAGCTTTAGTGATTCCATCACTTGGTTTTAGAGGAAAGATATTTATACTTTGCTTTAATTTTCTTTCAGCCACAGGTTTCGCCTTTCTAATCTACATTGTTTTGAATAGGATAATGAAAGACTGAGCATCTCCACCGGGATGCTTTCTCTTTATGCTGATTTTGAACAGCATAGGAACTAAATTCCTGAAATTAAAAGAAATTTTGAACCAGATACATACGAGGACTCTGCCAACCGTCAATACAAATTATGTTGTTACTTGAAACATATGTTAAAAACAAGAATATTTAACGCTCATGTGAACGATATGAAAAAATGATTTATCTCAACCCTGAAAATCCGTCCCAAAAAATAACGAATCTATTCGTTTTCCTTCTTGTAGGTACCGGTTATTTTGTTTGCAGACGTCTACGCAGATATAACTGGCTCTTAAGAAAACTATATTTCGCTCTTTACCTGCTCGGAAGAGGAATTATAAGTATCGTTATCTTCTGTATTTTATCTTCAATTCTTCATTTTATTTTTAGAGTTTAAACCCAATTCAAGACTGGAGAGATATAAATGCGCAAATTTTTACAAAAACCGAGAAACAAAGCGATCTTTGGCGTCTACCTGTTTTTCGTGTGCGGTTCCCTTATCACCATTCCCCTTAACCCCGAAATGGGCTGGGGGGAAAAACTGTTTATGATCTGTTTTAATATCATTTCAGCGACGATATTCGCGTTTATCTTTTATGTCTTGTTAAATAAACTGATGAAAGATGAAGACCGCAAACACCCGGCAGACCCCGAAAAAAGCGGGATTAATCAGGTTATTTGGAAAAAATACAAAAAGCCGCTGATCCTGTTTGTTTATTTTGGCGGCCTGTTTTCCGTCTGCGCTGTTATTCTTCCCATGCCGATATATACCGTTGCTGAAAAGCTCGTGATCCTTTTAATCGCAGTTGTTTTGATTACAATATTCTGTATCCTGGCTTACAAAGTAACCAATAAAATGCTGCAAAAATAATTGAAAGGACCATGGTTCGCCATGGTCCTTTTCTTCATTTCCTTAATTCCTCCAGCGTTTCCTCCCACCGCTTTAAAACGGCGGCCTCATCCTTTAACTCAATCTGAACCCCGGAGATGATGTCTGCGTATTTTGCAATGTCTTCCCGGGCCGATTCGACGGTGCCTGAGAATCGTGCTCTCGGGTGTTTCGCATCTTTTAATTCGGGCAGTTCGGATAAGGACAGCCTGACATAATGGGCTTTGCCTTTCCAGCATGTGACGAGCATCGCCCGGCCTGTACGGGCGATGTTTGCCGTTGTTGTGGTGCCTTTCCAGAGAGCCAGGCGGACATCGGTTTCGTTCAGGGCGAGGATTTCGCCGGCGCTGATCATGGCGGTGTGGGGCCAGCCGTCTTCTGTGACGGTTTGCAGCATCATCGCTTCGCACCGTTTAGAAGCAAGGTTTTTGCCGTCTAGCAGTTCCAGCAGTTCGCGTGATATTTGAGATGGCATGCCGGACACCCGCCTTTAGTATTTTCGTTTCGGAACGGCCGGGACTTGGACGGCCGTTTCGACTTCGGCCGGATCGATTTTAAACGACGGATTGTATTTTTCCGGGTTTGTGATCGTCTCAGGCTCTGATGATCTCCATGTGAAAAAGCAGTGCTGGCATTGGTAGACTTCCCATGCACCTGCTACCGGAGATTTGCTGACGGTTTCCGCTTTTTTCGAATCACAGCGTGGACATGTATGCATATTGAAACACTCTCCTATCTTATCGATTTAATAGATCCATTAATTTCTTTTCCCATTCCTTCGTGTTGACAGGGGAATCGAGCGGCTGTGAATAGTGCCCTCTTGTTTCCGGTGCAACAGGTGTTGTGGCGTCCAAGATCATTTTGTGGGTAATACCCGCCGGTTCAGAACCCGGATCAAGCGCCAGGACGGATAGATCGGGGATGATCACTGCATCGTGTTTTGGATGCATTTTCGTCGAAAGCGCCCACATCACCTGCGGGAGGTTAAACGGATCGACGTCTTCGTCAACGACGATCACCATTTTGCAGTAGCCGAGGCCGTGCGGAGTTGTCAGCGCGCGCATACCGACTGCTTTAGCGAATCCGCCGTAGCGGCTTTTCGTTGAGACAATGGCGATCAAACCGTGCGTATACATCGCGTTTACCGCGACAATTTCATTCGGATATGCCTCTTTTAGCTGCTGGTAAAGCGGCACACATGTATTAATGCCGACCATGTAGTCAACCTCAGTCCAAGGCATGCCTAAATAAAGGTGTTCAAAAATCGGGTTGTTGCGGTGGTAGACGCGTTTGATTTTGATGATCGGCATGCTGCGTCCGCCTGAATAGTGGCCGGTAAACTCGCCGAACGGACCTTCATACTCGCGTTCGCCCGCCAGAATTTCACCTTCGAGAACCACTTCCGCTCCCCAGGGGATATCTAAATCAGCCAGTTTTGATTTGACGATTTTATAAGGTTCGCCTTGCAATGCGCCTGCCATCTCGTATTCTGATTGATCATATAAAAGCGGTGTCGATGCCGCTGTTGTAATGACCGGTTCACAGCCGAGCGCAATGGTAACAGGCAGGTTTTCGCCGCGTTCTTCAGCCTGGCGCAAGTGGATCGCAATGTCATGCTGAGGGACGGGCTGAATGCCGAGGCGGTCTTTTCCTTTTACCTGTAATCTGTACATGCCGACATTTTGCTTGCCGAAGTGATCCGGATCCTCGACGTCTCTCGAAATGACGCATGCCTTGTCTAAATAAAAGCCGCCGTCGCCCTGATTAATGCGGAAGAGCGGCAGAATATCAAACAGGTTGATGTCTTCTGTGATTTCGTTTTCGTGAAACGGCGCCGTCTCCTCTCTTTGCACCTTGACAGGAAACTGGTCATAGCGGCGTGCAAATTCAAAGAATTGTTCTTTGACGGGCGTGTCTTTTGGAAGGCCCAGCATTAACGCGTGGTTCGGCCAGGAACCGATGACATTCAGCGCGATTTGAGCATTGGTGTAGCCGTAAATGTTGTTGAATAAAAGTGCGGGCGACTTGTCTCCGAGGTTGTTGGCGGCGCGTGCGGCGGCTCCCAAATCGGGTTCCGGCTTCACCTCTTCCTGAACTTCAAGAAGCTGCCCTTCTTTTTTCAGCGTGTTTAAAAAATCTCTAAAGTCTTGATATGCCATTTGTTATCCTCCTTATGTCTTCTGTTTCATTCCTTCCCAGCGCTTCGCATCGGACAGATGGATGCCAAATTGATCCAGCGTCCGGAATACGATATGGTCGACCATTTCAGTCAAGTTTTGGGGATGGTTATAAAAAGCCGGCATGGGCGGGAGAATCATCGCACCCATTTTGGTCAGCTCAAGCATGTTTTCGAGATGGATTTGGTTGAGCGGAGTTTCCCTTGTTAACAGAACGAGTTTTTTCCGTTCCTTTAACATGACATCCGCCGAACGGGTCAAAAGATTGTCAGCCAACCCCGTGCGGATGCCGGCCAACGTTTTCATGCTGCACGGAGCTACAATCATTCCGTCCGTTTGAAAGGAACCGCTCGAAATAAGGGCTCCCTGGTCTTTATGGGAATACGTAAAAGAAGCGAGCGCCTCTAAGTCCTTTACGGTGTATCCCGTTTCATGCCGGATGGTTGCGCCTGCCCACGGAGAGATGACAAGATGCGTCTCAACGCCGGCTTCATTCAGCCATTCCAGCATCCGCACGCCAAAAATAGCGCCCGTTGCGCCCGATATTCCGACAATGATCTTCATATGCGTCCTCCTTTCTCTTCTGTGATGCGTCCAATTCAAATGATACGCCTCTATTTACCATATTGAAAATATCTATAATATCTATATATAATACTTTTAAGGTATAAAAAGGAGTGTTCCCTAAAAATGGATATCCGTCAGTTGAAATACTTTGTCACGATTGCGGAGGAAGGGAAAATTACAGCGGCAGCAAAGCAGCTGCATATCGCCCAGCCGCCGCTCTCCAGACAGTTGAAGCAATTGGAGGAAGAACTCGGAATCGTGTTATTCGACCGCAACAAAAAGAAGAATTTGACGCTGACCTATGAAGGGGAAGTCTTTTATAAAAGGGCGAAAGACATTTTGCATAAGCTTCGGGATTCCATTCTCGAAGTGCAGGAATTGCGCGAGGAAGTCGCCGGAACGCTCGCCGTCGGTTCAACGATCTACTGTGCCGCGCTTTTATTGTCAAAAGTGTCGCAGATCAGAGAGCAATATCCCGGCCTGCTGTTTAATATTTGGGAGGGAGAGCCTTCACGGCTTCACAAACTGCTGGAAAACCGGCAGATTGACGCGGCCATTACGACAACGCCTTTTTACAGCAAAAACGTCGAATCGAAAAGCCTTCCCGATATCCCCTGCAAGCTTGTCCTTCCGGGAAATCAATCATACAGCCTCAGCGGGGAAGCCGACATGAAAGATATTTCAAAACTGCCGTTAATCCTGCTTAGGCCGTCAGATGGAAAAGGAATATACGACAAGGTCGTCGAAGCTTTTCAAAAATCAGGCGCAGAGCCGAAGGTCGTCTGCGAGTGCCATGACTCCACAACGCTCCTCAGCCTCGTCACCTCGGGGTTTGGGGCGACGATTCTGCCGCTATCGATGCTACCTGAGCATTTTGCCCGACACGTTCAGACGCTGGAGATTAAAGATAACCCGTTTATTTTGACACCGTCGGTCGTCTGGCGGGCCAACAGCTTTTTGCCGAAGCCTGTGAAGGAGTTTTTGGCTTTGTTTTAAGGACATTTAGTTACCGATAAATAAAGCCTGTATCGTAGATTACCAAGCAATCTATGATACAGGCTTTTTTCTTCAACTAACACCGAAGCGGCTCTGCCAATATGACAGCTCTGTATTTTTGCATACTGGGGGTTGAGCGGGCGGCTTATATGCGGTTTTTTAATCTTTTTTCCATCAGTTCAGCCATCTGTTTCGAATTTGGATTTCCTTCATTTTGTAATTGATCAATGATATTCATATAATCCGCATCATTTCGGTTCTGACTTAATTTATATGCTGCCTGAATTTCTCCCACCTTAATCTTGAATCCAACAATACCTTTCAGTTGACTTTCTAAGAGTTGAGGAGAAAGTTTGTCCCATAAAATTGGATTTTCTCGATGCTTTTCGTATTTTTCCATCATGATTGTTAATTCTTCTACTAATTCATCTTTCTCTAAAATGCTTGCTTTTCCATATACATGGACGGCTTGATAATTCCATGTTGGAACTTCTTCATGCGCATACCAAGAAGAAGAAATGTAAGCGTGCGACCCCTGAAACATAACAAGCACATCTTCACAGGATTCAAATGTTCTCCACTGGGGATTCCCATAAGCCACATGCCCAGTAATATAGCAATCATCACCTTTTTTATTTAATCCCAAAGGCAAATGAGTGGCAATCGGTTTCCCTTGTTCTGTCGTGACAATCGTGCCAAAAGAGTTTTCTTGTACAAAATCCCAAATTTCATCTGCATTTGTAACCTTATAATATTTTGGAATATACATCATCATCCCTCCCCTTTAAAAAAGTTATATGAGTGTTTTCGTCATGATAAAATCCGTTTGTTCTTCATCACCCATATAAAAAGAATGGGCTCCAGTTTGTACAAACCCCATTTTCTTATAAAAAGCAATAGCATTTTCATTTTTTTCCCATACGCCTAGCCAGACTTTCTTTTTATTACGTTCCTTCGCAATTTCCACAGCTTTATTAAACAAATATTTTCCAAGTCCATGTTTTTGAAAATTGTTCTTTATATAAATCCTCTCGATTTCAAGTGATTCATCACCCATTTCTTCAGACTGGGCATCATTGATATTAACCTTTAAATATCCGGCGACTTCATTATGAAAATAAACAAAAAAGAATTGAGAAGAACGATTGGATAGTTCTGATTCTAACTGACTTAGGTTAAACGCCCTTTCCAAATAGGCATTCATATTTTCGGGTGAATTCTGATGCTTAAATGTCTCATTAAATGTTTCATAACTAATTTCTTGAAGTTTGCGTAAATCTTCAAGGGTACACTTTTTGATATTGATCGTCATTTTAATATGGCGCTCCTTTATATCATCAATAATTTCTCTTATTGCCCTTTTTTACAAATTCCCAGTCTTTTTCTATGTTTTTCCTTACTCTTTGAAGGAGATTGAAAATGGTTTCCGCTTCTCTTTCGGAAAATCCAGCTAATGCGACACGATTCGAATGATCATTTTCTCTTTTTATAAAAGGATAAACATTTTTCCCTTTCTCTGTTGGAAAGAGTTTTTTTATTTTTTTGTTGTGTTCATCATCTTTCTTTTCAATAAAGCCATTCATTTCAAGTTTTTTAATGGCACGAGATGCTGTTGTCCGGTCCACTTTAATTATTTCAGCCAACTTTTCTTGAATGATTCCCGGGTTTTCGCATATTCGGACAAGGTACAAATACTGCCCTTTTGTAAGGTCATGTTCTTTAAACTCGATATTGCTTATAGAATCTAATGCCCTGGCAATCATTCCAATTTCACGAAGAATTTCCTTCATAATGACCTCCTTAGCACATATTTTTGTTGCAAATGCAATAAAAATGACATGCATTAAATATAATCCAAATTTATTGCATTTGCAATAAAAAATCATAATAAAGAGGTCGAATAAAGTGAAATACGTTTTCTATGTATTAGGAATTTTAATACTAACCCTCGGTATTTCTTTCACGATCCAATCAGATCTTGGAGTTTCACCTTTTGATGCACTTTTGGTAGGACTGTCCGTAAATGCGGGGCTGACTGTGGGAAGTTGGGAAATCATCATAGCTCTCATGTTGATATGTTGTAATTCATTTTTAAAAAGACAAAGACCGGAAATTTTGGGATTGTTAACAGCATGTATAACGGGTATCGGCATTGATATGTGGCTTTTTTTATTGCACTTTTTTGTAACGCCTGACCGATGGTACAGCAAAGTTGTTTGTTTTGGAATCGGCTTAGTTGTTATAGGATTAGGAACTGCAACATATTTGCACGCAAATTTTGCACCGATTCCAATCGACCGATTAACATTAATCATACAAGAATTAACTGGAACAAATATATTTTTTTCGAGAACATTCATTTACCTCGTATTCTTGGTAATGGCAATGGTTTTCAATGGACCAATCGGCGTCGGAACTTTGCTAACCGTATGTTTAGGGGGGCTAATACTTAATTACTGTATGCCCTTTACTAAAAGCATATTAACACACACTAGTCCATCACCAAATGATAGAAAAGATAAAAAGCATTTAATCCAGTAGACAAACTCACGTTTTTTTATTTCTTAAGATTTTTAATGAGAAAAAACCCTCCCGTACACATAGCCAAAGGAAAACATTTTGTCTCCCTCAACCGGCAGCGAACCGGCCTTTTGAAGAAAAAATCAAAAAGGCTGTCGATTTTCTCGACAGCCTGAAGCACATGATGGGCTCTTTTTGTTTACAGCAATTTTTTTCCCAGCAGCGACTCGACCAGTTCGACGGCCGCTTCGCCGGTTTTGTTTTTGTGGTCCAATATCGGGTTGACTTCGACAAATTCGGCGGACGTGATGATATCTGCGTCGTAGAGCATTTCCATCGCCAAATGGCTCTCCCTGTAGCTGATGCCGCCGACGACCGGCGTGCCGACTCCCGGTGCGTCGCTTGGATCAAGCCCGTCCAAATCGAGGCTTAAATGGATGCCGTCACAGTCCGCTGACAAATATTCAATCGTTTCCTCGATGACCCGCGTCATCCCTAAACGGTCGATTTCATGCATCGTATACACCTTCATGCCTGTTTTGCGGATATATTCGCGCTCTCCTTCATCGAGGGAGCGGGCGCCGATGATGACGACGTGCTCCGGCTTGATTTTCGGCGCATAGCCGTGAAGGTTGACGAGCTTTTCATCGCCCAGCCCGAGGCTTACGGCCAGCGGCATGCCGTGGATATTGCCGGATGGCGACGTTTCGATGGTGTTTAAATCGCCGTGCGCATCATACCAGATCACGCCGAGCTGTTTATAATGCTTTGCCACGCCGGCCAAAGTCCCGATAGCAATACTGTGGTCTCCCCCTAACACGAGCGGGAAGCGGTCTTTTTCGATGACATGGTCGACAATATCGGCCAATTTTTGATTGCCTTCCAAAACAGATGCCAAATTTTTCAATCCCTCGTCATGTTTAGGCTGATCGCGGTTGATCTGCACATCCCCGAGATCCTCGATATCGTACCCCAAGTCGGTTATCCGTTCGGCAATACTTGCGTAGCGGATAGCGCTCGGTCCCATATCGACACCGCGCCTTGCCTGTCCCAAATCCATCGGCATTCCAATCAGAGAAATCTGTTTGTTCATCAGCCCTCACCTCATCGTTCGTTTTGTTTTTGCAGTACCATATAGCTTTCTTCTTCGTGCGGCTTTGCCGCGCGGTGCTTTTTAACAAAAAAGTGATAGACGATATAGCAACCTGACATAAATAAGGCCCCGCAGATCAATGCCATTCTCTGCTCTGAATCAAAGGCAAGACTCACAAGCACGATGCTGTTTAAAATAAAACCAGCAAGCGGCAAAAACGGGTAGAGAGGCGTTTTGAATTTTAAATCCTCGACCTTTCCGCCTTCTTTTATATACCGTTTCCGGAACAGCAGCTGTGACAGCGTGATCGTGATCCAGCCGATTTGCGCACTCAAGCCTGCCAGCGACAGCAGCCATATATATAATGTTTCTGCAGCGACAAAGCTTGAAATAAGAGACAATCCCGCAAATCCCAAGGTGATCCAGAGCGCATTCATCGGAATGCCTCTTTCATTGACCCTGCTTAAAGCCGGTGCGGCCATCCCTTCTTTTGCCAAAGCGTACAACATCCTCGTAGAGGCGTATAAACCCGAATTCGCGACCGACAACAGTGCGATCAAAATGACAAAATTCATCAAATCAGCAGCATACGGAATCCCGATCTGATCAAAAACGACGACAAACGGACTTTTTACGACTCCCGCCTGTTTCCACGGAACCAATCCCGCAAGCACGAACACAGACAGTCCGAAAAACACAAGCGTCCTCCATACCGTTTGTTTGATCGAGCGGGGCACCGTTTTTTCCGGGTCTTCGCTCTCCCCAGCCGCAATTCCGATCAGCTCCGTTCCCTGAAAAGCAAAGTTGACCGTGATCATCGTTATAAAAATCGCGCCGATGCCGTTTGGAAACACGCCGTCTCCAATCAAATTAGAGAAAAATGGTGCAGGTTGTCCGCCTTTCATGTCAATCAATCCGAACATGGCACCGCCGCCGAGAATAATAAAAAGAAGAATGACGATAATTTTGATGCCCGACAGCCAAAATTCAGATTCGCCAAATGCCTTTGCAGAGAGCGCATTCAGCATAAACAGCAGCACTCCGAATACAAGACACCAAATCCAGACGTCGACATGGGGAAACCATCTTTTCATGAGCTGTCCCGCAGACAGAAATTCCAAAGCGACCGTCACCGACCAGCCGAGCCAGTAAATCCAGCCCACGGCAAATCCCGTGGCGGGCCCGATAAACTTTGTCGCATACGTCTGAAACGAGCCTGAGACCGGCATTGCCACCGCAAGCTCCCCGAGGCAGAGCATCGTCACATACATGATCATCCCTCCGGCTAAATAGGAGAGAATCGCCCCGATGGGCCCCGCTTCATTGATGGTATAGCCGGTTCCTAAGAAAAAACCGGTCCCGATCACACCGCCGAGCGAGATCATAAATAAATGCCTCGATTTCATCGTCCTTTTCAATGTGTGTTGTTGATCTTTTTCATGGTTCAAACCTTTCACACCCTTCAAATACTTCTCCCTGTATTATGCACCCCTTATGCGTCTACCTGATACTAAAATCCCTTAAATCCGACAAAATCATTATTTTTTAAATCTTCTGAATAATTTCCTTATATTTCAATTTTTGACAAGTTTCGCAAACCGGGCAAAAAAACGGCTGAACAACCCCTTATTGCTCAGCCTTTCGCCTTACTTCGACAACACGCGGGAAATCTTTTCGATGGCCCAATCGAGATCCTCTTTGGATATAACGAGAGGAGGCGCAAAACGGATAACCGTCTCATGCGTTTCTTTGCAGAGCAGTCCCTCTTCCTTCAAGCGTTCACAGTAAGGCCGCGCAGCCTCTGAAAGTTCAACGCCGATGAAAAGGCCTTTTCCGCGAACCTCTTTGATTTTCGGATTGTCGATTTGCGAAAGCTTTTCTTTAAAATATTCTCCAAGCTCCAAAGAACGTTCGGCAAGCCTCTCATCTTCCAATACGTCAAGCGCGGCGATAGATACGGCGCATGCGAGCGGATTTCCGCCGAATGTCGATCCGTGGGAGCCTGGATTAAATACGCCGAGAACGTCGCGGTTTGCCGCGATGCATGAAATCGGAAACACGCCGCCCCCGAGAGCCTTCCCTAAAATGTACATATCCGGAACAACTTCTTCCCAATCACAGGCAAACATCTTGCCCGTACGCGCCAAGCCTGATTGAATTTCGTCGGCGATAAACAGGACATTATGTTCCTTGCAAATCTCGGCTGCCTGCTTTAGATAGCCTTCCGGCGGGATGACGATTCCAGCTTCCCCTTGAATCGGCTCGAACAGGAACGCCGCCGTGTTAGGCGTAATCGCTTCTTTCAGCGCCTCGGCATCCCCGTACGGAATCAGCTTGATGCCAGGAAGCATCGGTCCGAAGCCGCGCTTGTATTCTTCTTCTGATGAAAGAGATACGGCAAGCATCGTCCGCCCATGGAAGTTTCCTGTACAAGCGATGATTTCCGCTTGATTGTCGGCAACGCCTTTGACATCATACGCCCAGCGCCGCGCCGCTTTGACCGCAGATTCAACCGCTTCTGCGCCGGTATTCATCGGCAGCACCATGTCTTTTCCCGTCAATGATGCGACCTTTTCATAGAAAGGGCCGAGCTGGTCATTGTGAAAAGCTCTTGACGTCAAGGTAATTTTATCGGCCTGATCTTTCAGCGCCTGAATAATTCTCGGGTGTCTGTGCCCCTGGTTGACTGCGGAGTATGCGCTCAGCATATCCATATATTTGTTTCCTTCAGGATCTTTTACCCATGCCCCTTCAGCCTCGGAAATGACGATCGGCAGAGGATGATAATTGTTCGCACCGTATTGTGCCGTCTGCTTCATAATTTCTTCGGACTTTGATAAAACAGTCATTCTGATTCCTCCTTCTTTTGTGCCGGACAACAGCCAGATGTTGTTTTTCTTTCTCGCTCTTTCATATTTGCAAGTTTCGTGCCAAGTGAGAAAACTGCGAAAATTAAGGAATTTCAGCTAACACGTTGCAAATATTTTTGCGCTTTTTAAAGAGTGCAAAATTTATATGTATAAAAATTTTGCACACTGAAGCGCTCGTGTCTTACAATAAAAGCAGTTTCAAACAAAGGGGGAAATACATGTGCTAAGGGATTTTGAACTGCTGCAGCTGATTTTTCAACGGATTATCAATGAACTTGATATCGGTCTGCATATCGTCGATGAAAACGGCACATCCGTCGTGTATAACAATAAAATGATGCAAATCGAAGGAATGGATATCGAGGATGTGCTCGGCAAAAACCTGCTTGACGTGTTTACGTTTGCCGATCAGCATGACAGTACGCTCGTCCAGGCTCTCCAGTACGGGAAAACGATCAAAAACGTCAAGCAGACATACTTCAATAATAAGGGTCAGGAGATCACGACCGTCAATCATACGTTTCCCATTTTGAAAGACGGGAATATAAAAGGTGCGATTGAGATTGCAAAAGACGTCACAAAGCTGGAGCGGCTCATCAGGGATAATATGAATAAAACGGAAAATGCGAAGTACACATTTGACAGCCTGATAGGCGCGAGTCCGGCGTTTACGGAAGTCTGCGAACACGCGAAGCGGGCGACCCGCACCTCTTCATCCATCCTGATCGTCGGAGACACCGGAACGGGAAAGGAGCTGTTTGCCCAAAGCATACATAATGGAAGCCAGAGGTCAACAGGTCCGTTCATTTCGCAAAACTGCGCCGCCCTCCCCGAAAGCCTTGTCGAGGGCCTTTTATTCGGAACGACAAAAGGAGCGTTCACGGGTGCCGTCGACCGCCCCGGCCTTTTTGAACAGGCTCAGGGAGGCACGCTGCTGCTTGATGAAATCAATTCGCTCGATTTAAATTTGCAGGCAAAACTGCTGCGCGCCATCCAGGAGAAAACAATCAGACGAATCGGCGCTTCAAAAGACACGCCGATCGACGTCAGAATCCTCGCGACGATGAACGAAGATCCGGTCGATGCCATCAGCGCCCAGCGGCTCCGCAAAGATCTGTTTTACAGGCTGAGCGTCGTCACATTGTTCGTCCCGCCGTTAAAAGACCGAAAAGAAGATATCATCCCTCTCGCAAACCATTTTATTGATAAATACAATGTGCTGTTTCAAATGGAGGTCAAAGGATTGGAAAACGATGTCGCCGATTTCCTTCTTTCTTATGATTGGCCGGGAAACGTCAGAGAGCTTGAACATTTGATCGAGGGTGCGATGAATTTAATGACATATGAAGAAAAGATCGATCTCACGCACCTTCCTTTGCAATACCGGACAAAATCGAAAGCGTCGGACAAGCTGCCGAAACATCCTGGCTTCGACCTTTTTGCCCAGCAGCCTTCCGGATCGGCTCCTCCTTTAAAAGAACAGATCGAGAATGCCGAGAAATATTTTATTCAAAAAACGATCAAAAAATGCAACAACAACATATCCCAAGCGGCACGGACGCTCGGAATCAGCAGGCAGAGCCTTCAATACCGTTTGAAAAAATGGGGGATCCGGCCTGAGCGGGAGCGGGGATAAGCTTCTTTATTTTGATCACTAAAAACGTATTTCTTGACTCATACTAAAAAAAGTTTATGCTTTACTTTTGGAAGGCCCTTAAGTAAAATCATATCAAATAAATCCAATAAGAAAAGTGGGGAATAAAATGAAAAAAGCAATATTCGCAGTTCTCATGACGCTTTTGATCACCGTAACTGCAGCTTGCGGAGCCTCCGGTGACAATGCTGACAATAAAAACACAGGCAGTGACAAAAACCTTTGGTCACAAATTAAAGATAAAGGCGTCCTCACCATCGGTACGGAAGGAACGTACGAACCTTTCACATACCATGACAAAAAAGCCGACAAATTAACCGGGTACGATGTTGAAGTGATGCAGGAAGTCGCCAAGCGCCTCGGACTGAAAGCTGAGTTTAAAGAAACGCAGTGGGACAGCATGTTTGCCGGTCTTAACTCAAAGCGCTTTGATGTCATCGCCAACCAGGTTGGAAAAAAAGGCCGTGAAGACAAATACGATTTTTCTGATCCATATACAACATCACAGGCAGTCGTCGTCACAAAAGCCGACAACAACAGCCTGAAATCTGAAAAAGACGTCAAAGGAAAAAAAGCGGCACAATCATTGACGAGCAACTACAACGACCTGGCTAAAAAAGCGGGCGCGAACATCGAAGGCGTTGAAGGAATGGCCCAGTCTTTCCAATTAATCCAGCAGGGCCGCGTTGACCTCACATACAACGATAAGCTTGCAGTGCTCAACTATTTAAAAACATCAGGCAACAAAAACTTAAAAATCGCTTTTGAAACAGGCGAACCTCAGACGACTCATTTCGCTTTCCGCAAAGGCAGCGGCGAGCTGGTTGACAAAGTGAATTCAGCGCTTAAAGACATGAAAGAGGATGGCACGCTTTCTAAAATCGGGAAGAAATGGTTTGGCGAAAATGTTACTCAATAATATACAGACGGCCATCGGTACAGCCATCCCGTGGGATCTTGTACGGGAATCGTTTTGGCCGATTTTTGTAAGGGGAATCTATTATTCGATTCCCCTTGCCATTCTCTCTTTTATATTCGGGATGATCATCGCCCTTATTACGGCGCTGGCGAGAATGTCAAAATCGCGCATTTTAAGGGCGATTTTCGGCATTTATGTTTCAGCGATCCGCGGAACGCCGCTGCTCGTCCAATTGTTTATCATTTTTTACTTATTCCCGGCGTTTCAGGTCACGATTGATCCGTTCCCAAGCGCTGTCATCGCGTTTTCATTGAATGTCGGCGCTTATGCGTCAGAAATCGTTCGCGCTTCCATCCTGTCGGTTCCAAAAGGGCAGTGGGAAGCCGCTTACTCGATCGGAATGACCCAGAAGACGGCGCTCTCAAGAGTCATTTTGCCGCAGGCTGTGCGCGTTTCGATTCCGCCATTATCCAATACATTTATCAGCTTGATTAAAGATACATCTCTCGCATCGCAGATTCTGGTCGCCGAATTGTTCAGAAAAGCCCAGGAAATCGGCGCCGCCAATCTCGATCAAATTTTAGTTATTTATATCGAAGCCGCATTCATTTACTGGATCATCTGCTTTGTGCTGGCGATCGTTCAGCAGCTGGTTGAACGGCGCGTAGACCGGTATGTGGCCAAATAAGGAGGGATCAGCCAATGCTTTCGATCAAGGGGCTTAATAAATCGTTCGGTGAAAACGAAATTTTAAAAAAGATCGATTTGAACATCGAAAAAGGAAAAGTAATCGCCATTTTAGGACCTTCCGGTTCGGGAAAAACGACGCTGCTTCGCTGCCTGAACGCGCTTGAAATTCCAAACCGCGGCATTCTTTCGTTTGACGACTTTACGATCGATTTTTCAAAGAAACAAAAACAGGCCGACCTGCTTCGCCTGCGGAGAAAGTCGGGAATGGTGTTTCAGGCGTATCACCTGTTTCCGCACCGCACCGTACTCGAAAATGTGATGGAAGGACCCGTCAAGGTTCAAAAACGCGATAAAGCGGAGGTCAAAAAAGAAGCGATCCAGCTGTTGCAAAAAGTCGGCCTTAAAGAGAAGATGGACCTTTATCCGTTTCAGCTTTCAGGCGGACAGCAGCAGCGCGTCGGCATCGCCCGCGCCCTTGCGATCAAGCCGGAGCTGATGCTGTTTGACGAACCTACATCCGCCCTCGATCCCGAGCTGGTCGGAGAGGTGCTGAAGGTCATGAAAGACCTGGCAAACGAAGGCTGGACAATGGTCGTCGTCACCCATGAAATCAAATTCGCGCAGGACGTCGCGGATGAAGTCGTGTTTATCGACGGAGGCGTGATCGTTGAACAGGGGCCGCCTGAGCAAATCTTCTCCGCCCCGAAGGAAGAGCGGACCAAACAATTTTTAAATCGGATTTTGAATCCGGTATAAACGAAAAAACAGCCTGACCGGTCAGGCTGTTTTTGTCGTTTATTCGGCTATTTTAAAGCGGGATGCCGCTTTGTTCAGCTCCTCAGACAGAGCTGAAAGCTGCTCGATCGCTGATGCGATCTCCTGCATGCCTGCGCTTTGCTGCTCGGCTGCTGCCGCCACTTCTTCAGAGCCTGCCGCCTGCTCTTCTGTAACAGCGGAAATCTGCTCCATGGCTGAAGAGATCTTTTCATACGATTCCTCCACTTTTAACAGCGATTTCAGCAATTGATCCGTTCTCTCGGCAAATTGAGAAATCCCTTTAAAGATTCCTGAAAAATTCTCATACGTTCCATTGATTAAAATCTGTCCTTTATCGACGGCTTCATTGCCCTCTTCAATGCGCTCCATCACAAGACGGCTGCTCTCCTGCGTTCCCGCCACCAGCTGTGAAACGGATAAAGCGGCTTCAGCCGAGCGTTCGGACAGCTTTCTGACTTCCCCGGCGACGACCGCAAAGCCCTGCCCTTCTTCTCCGACGCGCGCAGCTTCAATCGAAGCGTTCAACGCCAGCAAATTCGTCTGTTCGGCAATTGAAGAAATCATTCCGATGACTTTTTCGATTTCGTCCGTATGGTTCTGCATCTCTTTAGCGGCTTGCTTTGACTCTTCCATGACGTTTTTGATCGTATTGGTTTGCTGCAGCGTTTCTTCCACAAGCTCCTGGCCTGTCTTGGAATCTTTGCTGACGCCTTCGGCAACCTGCTTCATTTCGTTCACTTTTTCGGTCACGTGAGAGATCTGTTTGTCTATTTCAGCAGTGGATGTACTGCAGTCAGTAACCGATGAGACGACCTCGTTGATACCCTCGCTCATGCTGTTCATCGATTCTGCGACCTGAACCGCGCTCTCGCTCGATTCAGAGGAGACATTTTTCAGCTGAAGGCTCGTTCTTGACACCTCTTCGGAAGATGCTGAAATGTGCCCGATCAAATTCCGCAAATTGCCGCTCATCCGCTCAAACGAAGCCGCTAATTTGCCGACTTCATCGCTGCTCTTAACGGTTACTTCAGCTGACAGGTCACCGTCTGCGATTTTTTCCGATGCATTCATCAGCTTCCGAATCGGCTTGGAAATGTATGTACCGAGGAAATAAGCCATCAGCATCCCGATCAGCATCACAAATAACGAAATGCCGAGCGTATACCATTTCGCTTTCTCAGCCGTTTGCGGAATGACGGAAGCATCAAGGTCAATGCCCAATATGCCGGTCTGCTGCCCTTGAGAGTCAGTAAGCGGCAGAAAAATCGATTGATGAATTCCGTACTTGTCTTTATATACATCGCTTACCGTCGTTTTATTTTCAGCCAACGCCTCTTTCATCTCAGTTGAAAAAGCATATGGCGTACCGAAATCATCGGCCGTATCAGATAAAATGATGATTCGTTCTTGTCCTCCCTGATTGGAAAGGATATAAAGATTTTCGAGCTCGTTTTTCTTTTTCAGCTCATCCACCGTTTTTTTCGTCTGCTGATACAGATCGCTGTCAGCAGATGTAATGTCCAGTTTATTGCCTTTTATCCGATTGATTTGGTGTTCCGCAAGATTAATGTCTGTATGAAGACGGTTTTGAAATTGCTGTTTTAATTGCTCTGACAAGTCATTGCTGATCACATTAAAAACGGCCGAAAAGCAGGCGATCGTAATGATCAAGACCAAAGCGACGCCGGCCATGATTTTAACGGAAATGTGTCCTGTCAACTTTTTCTTAAGCGTATTCATCATCCATATCCCCTTTTACTTCGTCAGGGCAGATTCAAACTGCCGGCAGACTTCTTCTATTTTTTCTTTTAAGTAGGCGACGATATGCGGCACGTGCTCAGGCAATGTATAAGGAGAAATCACGAAAAATTTGCTGACGTACAGCGGAACTTCGACCCCTTCCCGCGTCCCTGCGATCAGGTGCTTTTTCGTATCGCCGAAAAACATTTTGTCCCGATGCTCCCCAAGCTTCTCGAATAACTTCTCATTCAGCAGATTGTTCCTCTTTAGCTCCTGAACGCTGCATTCTCCCGACATCTCATCGGCAAATCTCGGCGCTCCTTCAGGATAGATCCGGAACAGCGTCGACATCCCGTGGTTGTCGGGGTTCATAATGTCCGCCTGCGGAATCTGGCGGATGAGCTCCTCGCGGAAATGATGATTGACGTCAAGGAACTGGCCGAGGAGCTTTTGATAGCCTTCGCGCCCAAACGACAACAGCGCACTGTACATGCTGATGGAGCTGGCCATCCGTGAACATTCCAGCGTATAGCCCGTATGATACTCGCCATAGCCGCGGTGGCCGACATAAGGCGTCTCCTCAGGATCGAGGTCAATCCGCTTCAAATCATTGGCATCTTTGACAAGGAACAGGCTTGTGACATAAGGTGTCTGGCCGAGTTTTTGAAAATCAAAGCAAAGCGAGTCGGCTTCGTGCAAGTGCTGCATTTTCTCTTTGATCGGCTTGATCATGCTGAGGACGCCCGGACTGAAGGATAAAGCGTTCTCACCCAGATCATAATCATTAAAAAACGCAAAAAATCCGCCAAGTGCAGAATCGGCGTGAATGTGCGGAACAGGCAGTTCAAAATCGCGGGATACCTCTTCAGCGGCAAGCCGCACGGCACGGACGTCATCGATCCCGATCGCATCCGTTGTTCCCGTCGTGGCGACGATATAAACCGGAATGCCGCCATTTTCGCAAACCTCCCTCATCTTTTTCCGCAAATCGTCCGTGTCCATTGAGTGATCAAGGTTGGTTTTGACTTTGATCAGGCGATCGCTGCCGAGCCCTGTCGCTTCCATTGACTTAAACAAGCTGTAATGCGCAGCTTCTGAACAGAAGGCATAGAAGTTCCCTGGAACGCCTTCCTTAAGTGCAGATGGCGCCATTTTCGCAATCGCGATCCGAAGTCCGGTGAATACCGCGCCTTGTCCGCCCCACGTCGTATAGCCTCCGCTTTTATCAGCATCATAGCCCGCCAGCTTTGACATCATCGCAATGACCTTCACTTCAGCCTCTGCACCGGCCGGCCCGTACACATCCCACAAATTATTGCCGTTGACCATGAAGGCCGTGATCATTCCTAAGATTCCCGGAATGCTGGCCATCGGAAGAATGTTGGTAAAAAAGTATTTTGAATGGTACGGATGGCTGTGCAAAAGCTTCAGCAGCTCTTCATTGACATCTTCCATCTGACGTCCTGAAACAGGAATTTTGCTTTCGGAAATCAATTTTTCATAAAAAAGCCCTTCCCGGTCCTTCACTCCATTGAGGTTGACCTGATCCGGATTTTTCAAATCGTCGACTCCGCGGATCAACTGCTCGATCAGAGATAAAAATTTGCTTCTCTTCGCTGCATTTCCGTCTTCGCTCGGAAACCATTTCTGTACATCTGATGTCTTGCTTTGCTGCATGTTTCTCTCTCCTGACTGTCGTTATGTTTATTTCAAAAAAATACCTCACTCGCCATATCGGGCAATATACCTAATTCTTTAGGATTTCGAGCCAATTTTCTTTAAATTGTTTTATTTTTGCGGTTTTTGCGGTTATAAAAAAACTTCTCAACGCGTTGTTAAGAAGTTTAAGTAAAATTATGTTTAAAAACATGTTCCATCGGCCTATAAAAGGAATTCAGAAGCTTAAACACAAGACAGAGGGGTGCAAACCTGCCGCCTAAAAAGCCTTGAATCTCCTTTAGAAAACCTTTAGTTTCTATTCATTGTACATAAGCGACTGGCTTAACTCCGTAAATTGCTTCTCGATCGGTGTCAGCTGATGGTTCATACGGGTGATCATATACGTATTGACGTATCGATACGAAGGCGGCGCTTCCAAAAACGGCCCGGTCTTAAAGCGTTTTGCAACTCTTTTGGAAACGAGGGAAATGCCCATGCCGATTGAAGCAAGCTGGACGAGCGTCTGCATGTCGCCGACCTCGATCGTTTCGCCGCGGGTGATGTTCATATCCGCGAACATATTGTTCAAGATCGAGAGATACAAACATTTATCTGAAAGGATAAGGACGTTTTTGCCCTTTATATACTCTTCCAATCTCGTCTTTTCTTCAATCCCTTCTCCGATGATAACCATTTCCTCCACACCCGATTGTTCGTAATGGATGTTTTTGTTGTTCATTGACCCGATCGTATATGCAATATCAATATTCCCCAAAAGAAGCTGTTCCTCGATATATTCCGTCGATCCCGTTTTCAGCGTCACCGATAAGTTCGGATACAATTGATAAAGCCTGATTAATGACGAACCCGCCAATTTCGTTCCGCCGACCGATAGCATCGTGCCGACCCTGAGCTGTTCATCGTACATTTTCATTTTGTTTTCTGTTTCTTCCCACAACAGCAGCATTTTTTTAAACTGTCGGTAGAGGATTTTCCCTTCTTTTGTCAATCGAACGCCTTTCGAACTTCTGATGAACAGCTCCTGTCCGTAATGGGCTTCTATTTTTTTAATCTTTGCCGTCATATTGGATTGCAGATGATTCAGCTTGACGGCGGCAGCCGATATGCTTTGCAGCTCCGCCGCGGAAACAAACGCCTTCATGTTTTCTATATCCATTCGGTTCCCCGCCCTCCCATCAAAAAAAATGATATAAGCATCATATATTAACATTTTTCATGATCATCATATCTCATTATACTGGTGAAAAGCACATCATGGAATTGGAGGGATCATTGATGAAACATGGTATGATCAAAACGGGAATCATCGGAGGCTCAATGAATAATCAATGGGCCAGCCGGACTCATATTCCGGTTCTGACGGAACATCCGGATTTTCAGATTACGGCGATCGGAACGTCCAACATGGAATCCGCAAGATTGAGCGCCGCGGAAATCGGCGCACCGCTTGCGTTTGCAGATCACCGGGCATTGGCGGAATCTAAGGATGTCGATTTAGTCGTTGTCAGCGTAAAGGTTCCGTTTCATGATGAAGCGGTCACCGCAGCCATTCAGGAGCAAAAGCACGTATATTGCGAATGGCCGCTTGCGATCGACACAAACCAAGCGAAGAAGCTGACGGAATTGGCAAAGAAAGCGGGCATCCGCCATGCCGTCGGACTGCAGGCAAGGCAATCCCCGGAAATCAACTGGTTAAAGCAGGCGGTTCAAAAAGGCGACATCGGAAGGGTGCTGTCTTGCACGATGCACGTCTCCACCCACGGAAAAGGCGGGGTAACGGACGAGAAGAGCATCTATCTGCTGCAAAAGGAAAACGGCGCTGATCTGCTCGCCATCAACGGCGGTCATTCGCTTGATGCACTTTGTTATATACTTGGCGGCTTCAAAGAACTGTCCGCGTTGATGAATAACAATTATCCGGAAGCCGTCATCACCGAAACAGGCGAAACGATTGCCAAAAATACCGCAGATCAAATCGTCGTCAACGGAACGCTTGCAAGCGGCGCATCAGCGTCCGTTCATATTCAAGGCGGCGTGTATCCGGGTTTTTGTTTAGAAATCCAAGGGGAAAAAGGCGCTTTCCGGCTTTCGCAGCAGCGTTCACTCGGACATGTGCAATTCGGCGGCCTTACACTTGAAAAAATGGCCTATCCCGACGGTTCAGCTTTGTTAACAAGCACTGGCCATATCCGTTGGCAGCACGTCAGACAGTCAGCAGAAAAAGACGCTCACCCGGCTGGATATGTTGAAAAAGCGTATCGCGTGCTGGCGAAAGATATTCTTGAAAACGAGCGGAACATTCCCGACTTTGATGATGCCGTGAAGCTGCACATGCTGTTGGATGCGGTTCGGAAGTCTGCTGAAACGGGGCAAACCGTCGTTTTGAATTAGCCAAAAAGCTTGTTTCACAGGCATTCGGTCGATAATTCCTATTCTGATCGGCATCGGATTGTGTTACAATAACACTCGATTGTTTTTTTCGGAAAGAGGGGAATCGATTGAAGCGGGAATTCGTTCTGCGCTGGCTTTTTTATTTTGTCGGATTAATTGTGTTGTCTTTTGGGGTTTCTCTTACAATTGAAGGAAAAGCGCTCGGCATCGGTCCGTGGGACGCGTTCCATTATGGGCTGTTTGTCCTTTTGGGGCTGTCCGTCGGCCAATGGTCGATCATTGTCGGAGCTGTCATCGTCGGTTTAACCTCGCTGTTTACAAAGGCTTGGCCGAAAATCGGCGCCGTGTTAAACATGCTGTTGATCGGTATTTTTATAGATTTTTTCACCTTCATCCTTCCAGACCCTGAAACTCACGTCTCAACAGCCGTCATTTTTCTTTTAGGCATCGTTTTCACCGGTTATGGCGTCGGCATTTACGTGTCAGCCAATCTCGGCGCGGGTCCGCGCGACTCCCTGATGCTTTTGATCTCTGAGAAAACGGGCTGGAATGTGCAATGGGTCCGCAACGGCATGGAGCTGACGATTTTGTTTATCGGCTGGCTGCTCGGCGGCCCGATCGGCATCGGCACCGTGCTGACCGCAATTTTGACAGGCGTGATTTTGCGCTTTTCGCTGCCGCAGTCCAAACGGCTCCTTGCATACACCGTATCAGGACGCCGGGTGGAAGCGGCCCGGCCTGTTCATTTTTCATTGAAAAAAAACGGCTGAAAAAAGAGGAAACCAGGACGAATGCTCCGGTTTCCTCTTTTCTTTACCGCCGGCTGTTCGGGTATAGATATCTTAACTGCCGCTTCTTCATCTCATCGTATATTTCCTCAATCTCGCATTTTTGGCGGATGGTCAGTGTGGAAAAGAATAAATCAATCGTCATTTCTTCACGATCGGTATCCAAATCTGCGTGACATGGTCTTCAGCCATGATATTTCCGTCTACCGGGTAAGTTTCTAATTCGGGGCCGTCTGCGTGTTCATAGCCTGTAGCCGCAAACCACTCCGAGAAAATCCGCTCCCATGTTGCTTGAACGGCTTGATTCACGGGACCGACGGCATCGAACACGGCCCACGTTGATGCGGGGATTTCTTTCACGATACAGCCCTCCGGGAGGTCTTCGGTCGTTTTTTCGACGCCGATAACGTAGGTGAATGTGTCGGCTTGTTCGTTAAAATCCATGCATACGCCGAGATAGCCGAGCGGTCCGGCGAACGGTTTCAATGATTCTGTAAAGCCGTTTCGGTTTAATTCATCCCAAAACACCGGAATCTCGACTTTGTTTTGCTCCATATTCACAGTCGTCTGAATGGCTTTGCCCATGATGTGAAACGATTCTTTCTGGGCGATCTTATAATTCATATCCTCTGCTCCCTTGATTTGAATTTGAAAGGAAAGACGGGGAAACGCCTTGAGCGTCCGGCCTTTTTCTCGCGCCTGTGAAGGGCTCATTCCGTGAAGCTTGCTGAACGCTTTAGAAAACGATTCAGGCGTGTTGTATCCATACTTCAAAGCGACATCAATGACTTTTGCATCTGCTGAAGCCAGTTCCTGGGCAGCAACGGTCAGCCTCCGTTTGCGGATGTAGTCGGCGAGCGTACCGCCCGTCAGCATGTAAAACATGCGCTGAAAATGAAATTTTGAACAGCAGGCGACCTTTGCGACATCTTCATGACGCAAGTCCTTGTCAAGATTCTGTTCGATAAAATCAATGCTTTCAGCCAGACGATTCACGACTTCCATTGTTGTTTCTCCTTTCAGTTTCCACCATATCAGTCAAAGGTCAGGAATTCCTGTCATTCTGTGCTTTGTTGTGACAGAAAAGGCCGGCTGTCTGCAAACAGCCATTTGACCGCTTCCGGAAAACGCTTCGCAAACCGCTCGAATCTGTGCGCTCCTCCTTCATCAATGACAAATTTGAGATGTTCCCCTGACAATCCGCTTTCTGATAATATGCGGAAGGCTTCCTTTGTTCTCGGAATCATCTCTTTCTGAAGATTGTCGCGGTCTGTTCCTTCCGTGCTCCCCACATCCATATAAATGCGCAGATCCGGATTTAGAAAGGTGCGTCCGCGCATATATTCAATCATTCCTTTAAACCAAAAGGAACCCGACAGGCTTCCGATTTTCCCGAACGTTTGCGGCTCCAAATATGCCGTATACATCGAGATGAGCCCGCCGAACGACTTCCCGATGGTCCCGGTGTTTTCGCGGCTCCCATCTGTCAAATACTTCCGGTCGATAAACGGCTTTAGCTGCCTGGCCAAAAATTCGGCGTAATGAGCGCCGTTTCCTCCGTATGTATGATCCGTCTTTTTTAAGTGAGGCTGCGGAAAAGGGGTATACTCGTTTTCCCTGTCTTCCGAAGCCACGCCGATCATGATCAGTTCCGGCATTTCCCCGCGGCGGCAGAAATGTTCAATGATCTCTAAGCTATCGCTAAGGCCCGGATCAAACAGATCCCCCCTGTCATGAACGTAAAGCGCCGGATAGCGTTTTCGGCCAATCTGATATGAAGGTGGCAGATAGATCAACAGCTCTCTGCCGGAAAACGTGTCGTTTATCAGTGTTCCATTCATCGTTTTTTAACTCCTTTCGTCTGTCTTTCATGTTTGCTACAATCAAAATAGATTAAATTTCATGTAAAGAGGTTGCACGTGATGAAGATTTACGCTGTTTCTATGAATGAGCTTCCGAATTCAGGCCAGTTCGAACGAATGATGGCCATGGTGTCTGAAGAAAAGCAGGACAAGGTGAACCGATACAGATATCCGGAAGACGCCAATCGAACGCTGATCGGGGAAGTCCTCATAAGAAAGATCATCAGCGAAACGTTCGGCTTGGCGAATGAACAAATCGCATTTTCCTCCGGCCGGTATGGGAAGCCGTCTGCTCTCGGCTTGCCGAACTTTCATTTCAATATCTCCCATTCCGGAAAATGGATCTTGTGCGCAGCCGGAAACTCCCCGGTCGGAGTCGATGTAGAAAAAATCAAACCGGTCAATTATGATATCGCGAAACGTTTTTTTTCCTTTGAAGAATATCGCGACCTGATGGAAAAAAGCGAGCCTGAACGCCTATCCTATTTCTATCATCTATGGACGATGAAAGAAAGCTTTGTCAAACAGGCGGGAAAGGGCCTGTCTTTGCCGCTTGATTCGTTTTCCGTCAAGCTCGCAGAAGATGGCCGCGTTTCACTGAAGCTTCCTTCAGGCCACCCGCCTTGTTATATGAAAACGTATGAACTTGACCCCGATTATAAAATGGCGGTCTGTTCCGCTGAGCCCGATTTTCCCGGCAAAATTGAAATTAAAGGGTATGATGAGCTGTAAAAGGTTGTGATCTAAAGAATCACAGCCTTTTTTTAATAATGCGATGTGCAGATTGTCTGTTTTAACAGCTCGATACCGCGCGGAATGTCTTCTTCTTTTACATTGGTGGTATTGATTTTCAACAGATTTCGTTTTTGAAAACCTGCTAAATAATGGGCATCGACAGGGTCCAGCAACACGCCGCGCTTTCTCATGTTTTTGATGATCCGGGACGCCGGGAGCTTGCGGTCCAGGACGAGATGGGTATGGACGCACGGCTGATCAGGAGGGTGAAAGTCAACAAGTTCTCCCGCTGATCCGGCGAGCTCCTCCAGCAAGCCATGCAAAAGGCGCGACCGTTTTTCGTATGAAGCGCGGATTTTTTGCTTATGCCTTTCGAACATTCCGCTTTTCAAATAGATTTCCAGAGCGGCCTGCGACAGCATCGAACTGTCGATATCCGTCAGCCGTTTGTATTGATTAAACGTCTCTGTCAAAGAATCCGGCAGCACGGCAACACCGACGCGCAGCCCGGGAAAAATGATTTTGGAAAAACTCTTTAAATAAATCACGCGCGAGGAGATATCATAGGAAAACAGCGGATCCGCCTTCTGATTTCCCTCCAAATCTCCTAAAAAATCATCCTCGACGATGAAAACGCCGTACCTCTCCGCCAGCCGGACGATGCTCTTTTTTTCTTTTTCGGTATAGGAGCTTCCGAGCGGATTGTGAAACCTTGGCATCGTATAGAAAAACTTAATGTCTTCCGTGCGAAAAAGCAGCTCTAACCGCTGCAAATCGATTCCTTGCGCCGTCCGTTCAATGCCGATCACCGGAAGCTGATGGACTTCAAGATATTTGAGCAGCAAATGGTAGGTTGGCTGTTCAATCAGGATTTTCCGCTTCTGATCGGGAAAAGGGATCGAAGCGAGCAATGACAAAGCCTGCTGAACGCCTGACGTGATGAAAATATTGTCCTGCTTCGTAAAGACCTGTGCATTTGCGAGCTCTTTTTGGACGACTCCGATCAAAGACGGAAGGCCTTTCGGCGTTCCGTAAATAAATAAATCGTTTTTGTACGTATCGATAGCTTTGTTGATGCAATGCTGAAAATCGAGGTACGGAAATACATCAGGATCAGGGGCCGATGCCGCGAAATCAATGGTGCTCCTCTCCCTGTCCAGCAGCTTGTTCGTCTTTTTCACGACGTAATAGCCGCTTTTTGGCACCGAGTAGATCATATGCCGCTTTTCCAGCTCGCTGAGCGCCCGGATCACCGTGCTTTTGCTTACGCGAAACTTCCCGGCAAGCGTCCGGATAGACGGGAGCTTATCCCCCTCATGAAACGAGCGTTCCTCGATCAACGCCTCCAGTTCATTCATCAGCCCGACGTATTTTTGCATGCTCTTCTCCTTCTCCGAATCTGTATCGGTACAGATCTGCTTTTTTTGTATTGTATCAAACTTTTCCGCCGTATAAGATGACAGAGACCGGTCAAATCACATGTATTGCATGCATACGCTCGGGGAGATGATCATGTTTGCATAAATCTGCTTATCTTGCAGCTTTGTTATACGCCTTTATCATCGGTTTTTCATTTTTGTTTGTAAAATTAGCGCTCGCGGCGGCGGGACCGCTTGACCTGCTCGCACACCGCTTTACCGTCGCATTCTGCGCCGCGCTTATTCCCCTTTTGTGCGGCTGGGTCAAGATCGGCATCCGCGCGAAGGACGTGCTGTTGATTTTGCCGCTCGCTTTATTTTATCCGATGATGTTTTTTGGTTTTCAAGCCTTTGGGCTCGTCTATACGTCTTCCTCGGAAGCGGGGATTATTCAAGCCTCGATCCCGATTTTGACAATGCTGTTGGCTTCATATTTTTTAAAGGAACGCTTCAGCAGGCGGCAGTTCTTTTTCACAGTTTTGTCAGCGGCTGGCGTAGCTTTCATTTTCTTAATGAAAAGCGCGGGCGTCAGCAGCACCAATGTGAAAGGAGCCGTACTGATTCTGCTGTCGGCGCTTTCTTCAGCAGGCTACAGCGTCTTGGCCAGAAAGATGACAAAAAGATTCAGCTCACTGGAATTAACGTATGTGATCACGGCCGCGGGCTTCGTTTTTTTCAACGGAATCGCCGTGTTCGGCCATATGGCGGACGGGACGCTTACCGATTTCTTCGCGCCATTCCGGGCGTGCTGTCATCGTTTGCGACATCCTTTTTATCAAACTACGCTTTATCAAAAATTGAAGCTGCGAAAATCAGCTTGTTTAATCATTTGGCCACATTGGTGACGATTTTGGCAGGTGTTGTTTTGCTGCGGGAAACGCTCGCATGGTATCATATCGTCGGTTCGATCGTGATTATTGCCGGGATCATCGGCGCTACAAGAAAAGAAAATCGCCCGCAATTAAAAAAACGGAAAATCGGCTGATCATCGCCGATTTTCCGTTTTATCGTATTGTTTGACCCGCTTCCGCGAGGATCGACCTGATGCGTGCTGCGACCTCCTCCGTTTTTGAGAGGAGAAACATATGCCCGCCTTGAAACGTATGAAATTCGGCTTTCCGAACCCACTTTTCCCAGCCGGAAGCGTCTCTCATGCATTTCTCGTCTTTATCGCCGTTCAATATGTATACTGGCGAGCTGACAAGCGAATGATCGGTGTGCAGAAACGACTCCAGCGCACGGTAGTCGGCTCTGAAGGACGGGAGGAAATAGTTGATGACCTCCCTGTTCCTGACGAGCTCATCGGGAATTCCGCCAAGCTGGATGATATGATCGAGAAAGGCATCATCATCATAATGGGACACCTTTTTCCGCTTGCAATCAGGCGGCTGAATCGCCGAAATGATGACGGCGCTCGGAAAGATCCCCTCCTTCTCGAGCCTCTGCGCCAGTCTGTATGCGACCATCCCCCCCATGCTGTAGCCGAACAGCACAAACGGACGGGTCAGCTTCGGCTCAAGTGCCGCCTTGTACATCCCGACGAGCGTCTCCAAATCATCGACAAGCTCCATTTGATTCGTCCCGTGGCCGGGCGGTTCGATCGCCATCATGTCACAGTCCGTTTTTAAGCGGTCATAAAGCGGCCGGAATGATGCGGAATAGCCTCCTGCAAACGGAAAACAAATCAATTGCATGCCGCCCGATGACGGCACGAAAGTTTTCAATACATCTGTCACGATTATACACCCCCGTTTACCACGGCACGCTCGTTTAAAGCCCGTCTGACTATCTCCGCGTTTTGTTTTACAAAGCAGTCAGCGAGCATTTCATCATGCGTTCCATACCCTTGATATTCTCGATAAGACGCCTTTGTTCCTTCTTTCCACGAAGAAAGCCATGCCGGGAGCGGTTTTTGCGACTCGGATTGAATAAAGTGAATATCTGAGTCAACCTGTCCTTGATGGATCAAGCCGACAAAATACGAATAGTACGCTTCAAGCTTTCTGGCAATGCCTTCTGCAACCGCTTCGATTTGCATGTATTCGTTGTCTTTGTTGACCTCGAGCAGCGCGGCGACATCATCTTCGACAGCGCGGCCCTCCAAATCGCTGACATTGTTTTTCATATACGAATCGATCATGATCAGCTTGTCGACTTCACGGCCGCTTTTTTCAAGCTGCTGCGCCACTTCAAAAGCAAGACCGCAGCCTGCCGAGTAGCCGAGCAATGTCAGCGGACCTTCAGGCTGAAGCTTCGCGATCGTGTTCGCAAAACGATCAACTCTGTCTCCCGCTTCGATAAAATCAAAGGCACAAATCTTATATTCCGGCAATTGTTCGGCAAGCCTGCCGTACATGATGCCGTATCCGAGGACGGGCGGGAAGGCGAATACGTTTCGGCCGGCTTCCGGATTGAACACGGTTCTTTCCGCTTCATCCGTTTTGCCTCCGCCGTCTATATACGCAGCCATTGCCGCGATTGTCGGAGATTCGAACATGATGTTCACCGGAACTTCCGCCCCCAGCTCCTTCAATATCCGGGAGATGACAGCCATCGCCTTCAATGAATGGCCTCCGATTTCGAAAAAGTTCTCGTCTATGCCGATGTGCGGACGGCCGAGCACCTCTGACCAAATCCTCTCCAGCTTGGCCTCCGTTTCATTGCGGGGTTCCCTGCGCTCCGCTCGTACCGAGGCTTCTCCTGCTTCCGGAAGAAGGCGCCGGTTCACTTTTCCATTCGGCGTCAGCGGCAGCTCTTCAAGTATGAAATAGACAGGCGGCACCATATAGGCCGGCAGCTTTTGCGCAAGGCGGCCGCGAAGCGTTTCTTCCGTGACGCCGCCGGAAGCCGGAACGACATAAGCTGTCAGCGTTAAATCGCCGCTTCCGCTTCGTGCAGCAAGAACAACAGCTTCTTTTACGCCGGGACAACGGGTAAGCTGTTCCTCAATCTCGCCAAGCTCAATGCGGTGCCCGCGGATTTTCACCTGATCGTCAATTCGTCCGGCAAATTCGATATTGCCGTCCGGAAGCCAGCGGGCCAAGTCCCCGGTCCGGTACATGTTTTCGCCCGGGATAAACGGGTGCGGGACAAATTTCTCCGCTGTCAGATCGGGTCTGTTCAAGTAGCCGAGCGATACGCCGGCTCCGCTCAGGCACAGCTCGCCGACCGCTCCGATCGGCTGAAGCTCATTTTTCTCCGTCAAAATGAAAGCCGCAGTCTGATTCAATGGCTTGCCGATCGGAATCGAAACTGCTTCGCTTCTCACGCTGTCGACGGAATAAAATGTCGCAAACACGGTCGTTTCGGTCGGGCCGTATACATGGATGATCCTGCCCGGCCCCATTTCCGCCAGCGCCTTTTTAACATGGCTGACAGACGAGCGTTCGCCTCCGAACAGCACTTTGCGGAGTCCTTTCATCCAGCCGGTCCCTGAGTCGACGAGAAGATTAAACAGCGCCGTTGTCACAAACATAACGGTAATCTTTTCTTTCTCTATCGTTTCCGTGAGCCTGCTGATATCGAGAATGGTGTCCTGACCTGCGACCACAAGTTTTCCGCCGTTCAAAAGAGCGCCGTACAGGTCAAACGTAAATCCGTCGAATGCATAGTTAGACAGGGACAGCAAGGTGTCCTGCCGGGTGATGTCGATGTAATTCGTGTCTTTGACGACCCTTGTAATGTTGGCGTGTGTCGTCATGTTGCCCTTCGGTGTTCCGGTGGTTCCCGATGTATACATGATATACGCAAGATCGTCGGGGTCAATGGCCGTCTCAAGGTTTTCCCCGCTTTCACCGGAAACGGCCGGATCATTGATCACCACCGTTTCGTTTTTAAAGGAAAGCGACGCGGTCCGTCCGGCGAGCTCCTCCTGAGTCAGCAGGCACAGCGCACCGCTGTCTTCAAGCATGTATTGGATGCGGTCCTCGGGATATTCCGGATCGATCGGCACATAAGCCCCTCCCGCTTTTAAAACGGCGAGAATCGCGATGACCATGTCCGGTGAGCGGCGGAAAAAGAGGGCTGCCGCCTTCTTTCGGCCCACTCCTTTTTTTCTCAAGTAACGGGCGAGCCGGTTGGCCCGTTCGTTCAATTCACGATATGTAAGAGTGCGGCCTGCGGCCGACACGGCCGGTTCACCGGGCATGTATTCTACAAAACGCTCAAACCATTGCGGGATCGCCAGGGCGGTTTTTGCTTTCTCCGCAGGGACATTAAATTCATACAGCAGATTGTTTCTTTCGTTTTCAGGAACGATGGTGATGTCATCAAGCTGCTGATTCGGATTGCCGGCAATCCGGCTGATCGCTTCTATGAGCTGATCCTTTAAGCGCTCCACAAACGATGTATCAAAGACATTCCCGTTGTAAGCGAACTTCAGCATCATTTCTTCGCCCGGCGATGCAAGCAGATTCAAGTCATAGTTCGATTTTTCAAACACGCTGACACGGCCCATTGTAAAGCCGAGATCGTCTTCCTCCTGCTGTTTGTTCGCTTTCTGGAGCGGATAGTTTTCAAACACGATGATATGATCGATCAGATCAGGCGACGCCGTTTTGCTTTGGATATCGTAAAGCGGCACGTATTGGTGCGGCTCTGATTCGAGCGTCTGCTTCTGCAAGCGGGCGATCAGCTCCGGAAAGGTCGTTTTGTCGCCGAATGTGACCCGCTTCGGAACAACATTAATAAATAAGCCGACCATATGCTCGACGCCTTTTATTTCGGCGGGACGCCCCGAGACCACGGTTCCGAATATCAAGTCGCGCGATCGCTGATAGCGGCTCAAGAGCACCGACCATACCGCCTGAAGCGCCGTGCTCAGCGTCGTATTGTGGGCTTTTGCGAGTTTTGCAAAAGCTTCCGTTTCGGCTTTCGGCAATGTAAACAGCAGCTCTTCAGGCTGATAGCCTGTTTGATTCGTTTTTTTCCGCTGTTCGGCAAACGTCGTCTGCCCCTCAAATCCGGCTAAATATTCTTCCCAATAGGAAAGCGATTTTTGTTTATCCTGATGTTCGAGCCAATTGATATATTCTTTGTACGGTTTGACCGGTTTCAGGCTGTAAGGCTTGTTTTTCCGGAGTGCATTGTACACTTTGAACAGCTCTTGAACAACAATGCCGAAGCACCAGCCGTCAAGCAGGATGTGGTGGTAGCTCCACACCCATTCATACACACCGGCTCCCTTTTTGAAAATCGCCGTTCGCATCGGGATGTCTTTTGACAGGTTAAAGCCTTTTCGTTTGTCTTCCTGTTTATAATCCTCGATACGCTCTTTCTGCTCCTCTTCGGAAAGCCCTGATAAATCGACTTCTACCACATGAAAATGCCTTTCTTTTAAGACGACTTGAACAGGCCTTTTCATTTTTTCATGAACGAATACGGTCCGGAAGATATCATACCTTTCGACGATCACGTTCATGCTTTTTTCCAATAGATCCTTTCGAAAAGAGCCTTTTACCTGCATGCTGATCTGTTCAATATAAAAGCTCTGCCCCGGATGCAGCAGAGTATGAAACAGCATCCCTTCCTGCATCGGAGATAAATAGTAAATATCCTGCACATGTTCCTTTTTAAACTCGCTCACGTTTTGTCCCCCTTTCACGGAGTTGCCCGCTTGGGTGAAGCGGGCAACTCGTACAATGTTTATTTCAAATTTTCTTCAAGCACATCAAACAAGTCGCCCATCTCTTCCATTTCAAGACCGCCGGCGCTGAAGTCGCTAGGCGTGAACTCCCGCTCCTTTTTGGCCGTGCAATGGTCGATCAATGAAAGCAGATGATGCTTAAACCGTTTGATCCTTTCCTGGACGGTCCGCCTGTCAAACTCCTTTGTATTAAAGGAGCAGGACATGATGAGTATTTCATTGCTGATGATGCCGCTGAAGCTCAGGGCGTAGAGGGCTTCCGATTCTTCTGAAACCTGACGTCCCATATCGTATGGAGACGGACCGAAAAATTCCGTCTGCACTTCATTGTCTATCTGCCCTAAATAGTTAAAGCTGATCTCCGGCTTGATGGAGAAATCGATAGCGGCTTTTTGCCGGTCTGTTACATACCGGAGAATGCCATAGCCGACTCCCTTATCAGGGATCTGCCGGAGCGTTTCTTTTACGGTTTTAATAAGCTCCGGTAAACCTTCCTCACCGTCTTTTAACATGACCGGATATTGGGCGGTGAACCATCCCACTGTTCTAGAGATATTCATATTCGGCATGATTTCTTCCCTGCCGTGTCCTTCCATATTGATACAGACCCCCGATTGATTCGTCCATTCCCGGATCGTCAGGCTCAAGGCGGAAAGGAGAATATCATTGATATCCGTACCGTACGGCTCATGAACTTTCGTTAATAAGAGACGCGTTTCTTCCTCGGTCAGCTCGAACTTGGCAGCGGCTGTGTCTTTTGTTTTTCTCTCGCTGACAATGCGGTCTTTCGGCAATGCCGGCACCCGTTCTTTTTCCAGTTCGCGCCAATAGCCGCACGTCTTGAGGAACTGTTCGGACTGCGCATAAACCGCAAGCTCTTCGGCCCAGTCTTTAAACGAATTCGTTTTATCAGGGAGGACAATATCCTGATTCTTTGCGGCTTGCTGATAGCCTGCTGCAAAGTCTTCCAGCAAAATCCGCCATGACACGCCGTCCACGACGAGATGGTGGATGACGATCAGCAAATGGTCCCCATCAGCCGTCTGATATTGCTCTGCTTTCATCAGCGGGCCTTTCGCGATATCAAGGCTTGCCTGCAACCGTTCGGCTTGGGCAGCGATCTCCGCTTGGGCGTCTGAAACGTACTGGAGGTTCACCACTCTGAAGGCAAAAGCCTTCTCACCCGGTCCGCGATTGTATTGAATGACCCGGCCGCCTTCTTTTCTGTAAACCATGCGCAGCGCGTCATGATGACCGGCTAATGATTGCAATGTTTGTTGAACAATCTCAGGGTCGAAGCCTGACGGCGCGTGAAGCATAACCGACTGATTCCAGTGGTGCTCATTCGAAAACGCACGTTCGAAGAACCAGCGCTGGATCGGCGTAAGCATCACTTCGCCTTCGACAGGACCCTGGTCGACCGGCTTTCCTTCTGTCGATTCGATGTACGAGCTGATCCCGCCGATCGTCGGGTGCTGGAACAAGTCTTTCATCTCAAGCTTCAGGCCGTGCTGCTGAAGGCGGCTCGCCATTTGAATCCCTTTGATCGAATCCCCGCCGAGCGTGAAGAAATTGTCGCTGATGCCGATTCGTTCGACGCCGAGAACCTCCTGCCAAACATCCGCCAACAGCTGCTCGGTCTCACTTCGCGGCGCTTTATATTCGGCCGTCTGCACAGTGAGATCCGGCTTTGGAAGCGCGCGTTTGTCGACTTTTCCGTTCGCCGTAATCGGCAGCTCGCTGAGCTGCACCCAATATGCCGGCACCATGTAATCAGGCAGCGTCTTCGCTAATTGGTCCGCGAGGCGTCCTGTATCAAGCGTTTCGGCTGATGTCACATAGCCGCAAAGCGCTTTGTTGCCATGCGCGTCCTCGATGTCGATGACGGCTGCTTCTTGTACTCCTTGGAGCTTCGCGAGCTGTACCTCGATTTCAGAAAGCTCGATCCGGAAGCCGCGGATTTTCACCTGCTGGTCGATCCGCCCGATATATTCGATCCGGCCGTCCGGAAGCCACTTCACGGCATCGCCCGTCCGGTACATCCGTTCGCCCGGTACAAACGGGTCTTTCGTAAAACGCTTCGCCGTTTCTTCCGGCTTGTTGAGATAGCCGCGCGCAAGCCCGCGGCCTGCGATGCACAATTCACCCGTGACACCGGCAGGCTGTACTTCGTTGTGCTCTCCGAGCACATAAACCCGGGTGTTGGCGATCGGTCTGCCGATCGAAAGCATTCCTTCGTCAGGGTCAATCGCCGTGCTTGTCGCCACGACCGTGTTTTCCGTCGGGCCGTAGTTGTTGACGAGCGTGTAGCCGCGCTTTTCGACCCGCTTCAGCTTGTCGCCGCCCGTCAGAAGCACGCGCAGCGATTTGTTGTCAAGCTCCATAAACTGTTCGCACAGCTGAGTCGGGAGGAACGTGATCGTGATGCCGTGTTCTTCAAAATATTGATTCAGGCGGACGATATCCATCCGGATCGCTTCATCGATTATGTGCAGCTCGCTTCCGGCGATCCAGTACGGGAACATCTCCCACACGGACGCATCAAAGCCGAAGCCGGCGTATTTCGCGCTCTTGTCGTGTTCAGTGACAGTGAATTCGTGATTGTGCCAATAGCACAAGTTCACAAGCGAGTGGTGCTCGACCATGACGCCTTTCGGCCGGCCCGTCGTACCTGAGGTGTAGATTAAGTAAGCCAGGTTGTCAGGTTTCGCCCCTGTCTGCGGATTCACTTCATCTTCTGAAGTCACTTCTCCGGTTAACACGGTATCAAGCAGAATCGTTTCCCCGCAGAAGCCGTCAGGCACGGCTGCACCCGTTTGCGTCAACAGGAGCTCCGCTCCGCTGTCTTCCAGGATGTATTTGATCCTTTGTTCCGGATAGGCGGGATCGATCGGCACATAAGCCGCTCCTGCTTTCAAAACCGAAAGCACTCCGGCCGCCATTTCGAGAGAAGGCTTGACCATGATGCCGATTCTCCGTTCCGGCCGCGCTCCTTTTTCGATAAGCAGGCGGGCCAGGCGGTTTGCGCGGGCGTTGAGCTCCCGGTATGTCCAGCGGCGGCCGTTGAATACCGCTGCCCCGCGGTCAGGCGTGCGGCTGACCTGTGCTTCGAACAGCTCGTGGATCGTTTGGTCTGACGGAACGTCAAGCGCCGTGTCGTTCCACGCTTCGACGATCCGGCGTTTTTCCGCTTCATCGAGCAGGGAGAGTTCTGAAAGGCGGATATTCGGATTGTTCGCAACCGCTTCGAGCAGATTGAGCAAATACCCGCTCCACCGCCTGATCGTTTCTTTCTTAAACAAATCTGTCGCATATTCGAATTGCAGACCGATTTCGCCGTCTTTCTCAAACGCTCCCAGCGTCAAATCGAACTTGGCAGCGGCGTGCGATATGTCATACGGCTTAATGGTTACACCGTCCAAATCGAATGTTTCCTTATCAGGATCTTCCACCGTCAGCATGACATTGAAAAGCGGGTTCCGGCTCATATCGCGGGGCAGATCGAGCTTGGCAATCAGCTCTTCAAACGGATAGTCCTGATGATCAAGCGCAGCCAGGCTTCTGTTTTTAACGTCTTCCAAAAACTCGCGGAATGTCGCGTCCTGCGGCACATGGTTTTTAAGAGCCAGCGAGTTGACAAACATGCCCGGCATGTCCTTCAATTCGGCATGTGTTCTGCCGGCAGTCGCAGACCCTACGACAATATCTTTCTGGCCGGTGAGGCGGTTTAAAAAGATATTGAAGACGGCCAGCATGACGATATTCAGCGTCGTTTTCGTCTCCGCCGCAAGCCTCCGGATGTTGAGCGCTGCGGGCTTCGATGTTTTAAAGTGAACCTGATCCCCGCTAAAGCTTTGCACCGGAGAGCGCGGGAAGTCCAGCGGCAGGCCGAGTTCCGGCACGGCTTCTGAAAACTCGTTCAGCCAGAATTGCTCCTGCTTCCGAATGGTTTCCCGCTGCGCGGGCCCGGTTTGCCATACGGCGTAATCTTTGTAATGCAGCTTACGCTCAGGCAGCGATTCGCCTCTGTAGAGCCTTGCGATTTCTTTCACAAAAAGGCTTCTCGAAACGCCGTCGGCAATAATGTGGTGCGTATCGATCAACAGCAGGTGGCGTTGTCTGCCGACTGACAGCAGCTCGGCGCGGATAAGCGGAGCGCTGCTTATATCAAACGGCCTGATAAAGCGGCTGATTTCTTTTTCGGCTTCGCCTTCTTGAACAGGCGTGACCTTCAGCTCGATGTCCGCTTTGTCATGGACTTTTTGGACAGGGCTGCCGTCGATTTCGGCAAACGATGTACGCAGCGGCTCATGGCGATCCACCAATGCCTGCAGCGCCCGTTTTAAGCGCTCGATATCAAGGTCGCCTTCCATCATGAACACTGACGGCATATTGTAGCCGGTGCCGTTTTTTTCGAGATGATGAAGGACGTACATCCGTTTTTGTGCGGATGATACCGGATACCAGTCGCTTTTTTCAGCAGGCTGTATCGCGCTTTGTACGGATTGGTCTTCAGACGACTCGATATAGCGGGCAAGACGGCGCACTGTCGGATATTCGAAAAGCGCTTTAAGCGGCACCTTTTTGTGCAGCTTGGCTTGAATATCTGTGGTCAGCATCATCCCTTTCAAAGAATGGCCGCCCAGGTCGAAGAAGTTGTCTTCGGCACCGATCGGCCTGATGCCGAGAACGCCTTCCCAAATGAGGCACAGCTCTTTCTCAAGCTCTGTTGACGGCGGCTCATAAGAATCGCTTTCGCCGTTTGGCGCCTGCGGCTCAGGCAGAGCATTGCGGTCGACTTTGCCGTTGGCCGTCAGCGGAATCGCATCGACGGTGACAAAGTATGACGGCACCATGTACGAAGGCAGCCTTTCGGAAAGATGCTCCCTCAGCTCGGAAGATGCGATTGTTTGCTTTGACTGAATATAGGCGCACAGCTCCTCCAATCCCGAATCCGGCGCAAAGGCGAGGACGACCGCTCTTTCCACATCCTTGCACTCTTTCAGGGCGTCTTCGATTTCCTTCAATTCAATCCTGTATCCGCGGATTTTCACCTGATCATCGGTACGTCCTAAAAATTCGATCTCCCCATTCGGAAGACGGCGGACGAGATCGCCCGTTTGATACATGAGAGTCCCCGGTGCATAAGGGTTTTCCATAAACCTCTCGGCTGTCAGCTCCCGTTTGTTCAAATAACCGCGTGCAAGCCCTTTTCCCGTTATATAAAGTTCGCCTGGCGCTCCGGCGGGGACGAGGCGGCGAGAGGCATCCAGCACGAAGGCGCCTGCACCCGGAATCGGGCGCCCGATCGTCGGACGTTTGACAAATTCGCTAAGCCCGTCTGCATCGATCGGTTTGGCGATCGTGCCGATCGTCGTCTCCGTCGGCCCGTAATGGTTGATAAAACGGGCTTTCGGATAATGAGAATAGTACCGCTCCACATCGGCCGGATTGATCTTTTCTCCCCCGAGTACGATCAGTCTCAGCGGCTCAAGCGCATTAGATAAAGCAAAGCTTTGCGGCTGCACGATCGTATGGAACAGCGACGGCGTCAGCTTGATATATGTGATCGCTTTTTCATTGATATAGCGGCATAGCCGGTCCGGTTCCGTGTATGTTTCTTTCGGGACGATATGAAGCTCCCCTCCGGCAAGAAGGACCGGGAACAAGCCCGTATACCCGAGATCGAACGCGAAGGATGACAGGAGCACCGACTTATCCGATTCAGCAAGCTCCGCTTCGCTGACAAACCAGGAAACATAGTTCACGAGATTGCAATGTTCAAGCTGAACGCCTTTTGGAGCGCCCGTCGTTCCCGATGTGTAAATGATATAGGCGAGACTGTCCCCGCTATTGACCGAATCAGGACGTTCCTTCTTTACACCCGGCTCAATGTCTTTCTCAATATCTATGAATATCCCTTTATATATGTCAGACAGGAATGATTGATAGGCTGATTCCGTAACCAGCAAGCTGGCTCCGCTGTCTTCAAGCATATATCGGATCCTTGCAGGCGGCATTTCCGGATCGATCGGCAAAAATGCGCCTCCGGCTTTCATGACGCCAAGGATGGAGACGATGACATCTGCGGAACGGTCGAGCATAATGCCGATGACATCTTCTTTGCCGGCGCCTTTTCCGCGAAGAACGTGTGCAAGCTGATTGGCTTTTTCATCAAGCTCCCGGTATGTGAGTTTTGTGTCTCCGCACACGACGGCCGTCCGCTCAGGCGTTTTTTCAACCTGCCGTTCAAACAGTTCATGAAACGGTGCGTCTTCCCGCCGGTCTGCCCTGCTATGTACTGCTTCAGCAAGCAGCGTCTTCCGTTCGTTTTCAGAAAGCGGATCGATATCCGCAAGCTTGACGCCGGGGTTTTCACAGATCGTTTTGACCACGTTCAGGAAGTGGCCGCTCCAGCGCCTGATCGTTTCTTCCTTAAATAGAGCCGTCGCATAATCAAAGCTCAAACCGATTTCCCCGTCGTGTTCAACGGCTTCAAGAGACAGGTCGAACTTTGCGGTGCGATGGCGCACGGAATAGGAAGAAATCTGCAAGCCTCCCAAACTCAAAGCAGGCACGTCCATGTTTTGCATGTTGAAAAATGCGCTGAACAGCGGGTTCCGGCTCGTGTCTCTCGCCAGAGGCAGCTTTTCGATCAGCTCTTCAAGCGGGTAGCTTTGCTCGGCAAACGCTTGAAGGCTCTTTTCTTTGACCTCCTGCAAAAACTCTTTGAACGTTTTTTGCCCTTCTGGACGATTGCGAAGGGCGAGTGTGTTGACAAACATGCCTGGAATGTCATTCAGATCGGGATGGGTTCTCCCGGCAACAGGCGATCCGACAATGATATCGTCCTGTGACGCATACTTCGCCAAAAAGATATTGAACGCAGCAAGCAGAAACATATAAAGCGTTGTATCAGACTCGGAAAGGAACCTCTGAATCTCGCTTGCAAGCTTTTTATCAATTCCAAAGACAACCCGCTCTCCTTCAAAGCTGCGTTTTGCAGGACGCGGATAGTCGTACGGGAGATCCAGCACAGGGAGCTCGCCTTTGAATACGTCAAGCCAATATTGCTCCTGTTTTTTAAGCTTGCCCGTTCGTTCCTGTTCGTTTTGCCAGACGGCGAAATCTTTGTAATGCAGCTTTTGGACCGGCAACACGCCGCCATGGTACAGCTGCGCGAGATCGCGGATGAAAATGCCTGTCGAGCTTCCGTCCGTAATAATATGGTGCATATCGATCAACAGCAGATGGCGCTTTTCCTCCAATTGAACGAGCTCCGCCCGGACGAGCGGCGCCTGATCCAGTTGAAACGGGCGGATAAACCCGCCGATTTTCGTCTCGGCCGCCGCTTCTTCCGCTTGTGAAACCGTTAGCGTAAACGGCACGTCCTCATGAACGTGTTGGACGATGTCCCCGTCTATGACGGCAAACGAAGTCCGGAGTGTTTCATGACGGCTGATTAAAGCCCGAAACGCAGATTCGAGACGGTTTTTGTCCAAGTTGCCCTCCAGCAGCAGCACCGCCGGCACATTGTAGCTTGTGCTCGCTTCTTCGAGCTGATTGAGAATGTACATCCGCCTTTGCGCGGAGGATACCGGATAATGAGAGCTTGACGGAGCTGGTTCGATCGGATGGACGACTTCCTCTTTTGATCCCCCTTGAAGAAATTCGGCAAGCCCTCTGATCGTGGGCTTTTCAAACAATATCTTGATAGGAACCTCTTTTTGCAATTGCTCTTGAATTTTGGCCGTAAGCATCATCGCTTTCAGCGAATGCCCGCCGACTGAGAAGAAATTGTCATCGATGCCAGGACGCTTGATGCCGAGAATCTCTTCCCAGATCGCGGCGAGAATTTCTTCCGTTTCATTTTCAGGCGGTTGGTATAGGGCATCCGTTTCCTCTGCAGCCGGCTCCGGAAGCCGGCGTTTATCGACCTTTCCGTTTGCCGTAAGCGGCATCGCCTCAAGCTGGGTGAAATGAGACGGGATCATATACTCCGGAAGCGACTTGGACAGCTCTGAGCGAACGTCAGCCGCTGACTGATCGCCGGTATAATACGTGCAGATTTCGTTCTCGCCCGCACCGTTTTCCCGGATGATGGCCGCTGCTTCACGAATGCCGTCAAGCTGCGCCAACCTCGCTTCGATTTCGCCTAATTCGATCCGGAAGCCGCGCACCTTCACCTGATGATCAATCCGTCCGAGAAATTCGATGTTTCCGTCGGGGAGCCGTCTTGCCAAATCGCCTGTCCGGTAGATCCGCCCTCCTTCTTTAAATGGATCGCTGACGAATTTTTCGGCGGTCAGCTCAGGCCGGTTCAAATACCCTCGCGCCACCCCGTCTCCGCCGACACACAGCTCGCCGGGCACGCCAATCGGGAGAAGCTGTTGTTCGTCATCAAGAATATAGGCCGTTGAATTTGCGATCGGCTTTCCGATCGGTATCGCGTGCTCATATTCCCGGTCGATGCAAAAGCATGTCGAAAATGTCGTGTTTTCCGTCGGGCCGTAGCCGTTCCAAAGGGAGAGAGCGGGACATGCGCGCTTGACCTTATTGACGATACCCGGTACGAGCGCATCGCCGCCGATGATGACATCTTTTACAGTATTGAACATGTTCGGATCTTGATGTGCGAGCTGATTGAAGAGCGGAGAGGTCAGCCACATCGTCGTGATGCCGTTCTCTTCCAAAAACGCTTTGAACGCTCTCGCATCAAGAAGCGTTTCTTTCGGAACAGGAAAGAGGGTCGCTCCGTTCAATAATGCGCCAAACACCTCGAACGTACTGGCATCAAAGCTGACCGCTCCCGTCTGCGCCATGTTCACTTCGGCATGAAGCGGAATATATCCGGCGTTTTTGACGAGGCGGACGATATTGCGGTGCTCGACCATGACACCTTTCGGCTTCCCCGTCGAACCCGATGTATATATGCAGTACGCGAGATCATCAGGATTCGCGATCGTTTCAAGATTGGCGGAATCTTCACGTTCAAGCGATTTATCATCAGCCGCAATCGTTTTATACCCGTCGAAAGAGCGCTTTGTTCCCTGCTTGATGACGACGATGTTTGCACCGCTGTCTTCCAGCAAAAAGCGGATTCGATCTTCGGGGTAGTCCGGATCAATCGGCACGTATGCGCCGCCTGCTTTCAGCACCGCCAGCATGCCGACGGCCGATTCAAGCGACCTCTCCATCATGACCGCTGCCCTTCCCCCATGCCTCAGGCCGTTTTCCTGCAAGCGCCGCGCAAGCTGATTGGCTTTTTCATTGAGCCTGCGGTACGTGATGCTCGATCCGTTGTAAACGACAGCCGCTCTTTCAGGCGTCTGTTCCGCCTGTTCCTCAAACAGTTCCGGAATCGACTTGTCCCGCGGATAGTCCGTTTTTGTATCATTGAAGGCAAGCAGCGCTTTTTGTTCCTCATCTGATAAAAGCCCGGCCCGCCTTGCCGGTGATTCCGGATCGGACACGGCGATCCTGGCAAGGCTTGTCAGGTGCTCCGCCGCCTTCTCAATGAAAGAGGCGTCATAAACCGAACTGTTGTATTTCAGCTTGAGCGTCCATTCTGTTCCCGGGTATACGATCAGGTTAAAATCGTAGTTTGTTTGTTCAAAGGCCTCTCCCGCTTTGATGGAAAAGCCGAGGCGCTCCTTCATCGCCCCGTTTTCAAACTCTTTATCCAATGGGTAGTTTTCAAACGCAACCAGATGGCTGATGAGACGGCCCTCTAAAGCGGAGCCCTTTTGAATCTCATACAGCGGGAGATAATCGTACTGCTCCGCTTCGATCGCATGCTGCTGCGCCTGCTTGAACAGTTCGGCAAATGTAGCGTTTTTTCCGATTTTTAAGCGGACCGGGATCGTATTGATAAATAAGCCCGCCATATGTTCGATGCCGTTGACCTCAGACGGGCGTCCGGACACAACCGTGCCGAACACCACGTCATCTGCGGCATTGTATTTGGCAAGAACCGCTCCCCACATCGCCTGAAACAGATTAGGCGCCGTAACGTTATAGCGGTTGGCCGCCCTTTGGACGGCATCGACCAAATCCCGTTCCCAGACCAATGTGAACTCTTCATTCTGATAGACCCCTTCGGCCTCTCCCGCTTTTCGGCCCGGGATGACGCTCGGGCTTTCCACATCGCCAAGGCGCTTTTCCCAGTATGCCCCGGCTTCTTCCTTGTCTTGCCGGCCGAGCCATTTGATATAGTCGGCATAAGGCCTGCCTTGATCAAGCGGAGCCGGACGGTTTGAACGAAACGCTTCATAGTTTTCAAAAAGCCGCTTCATCAATATGCCCATGCTCCAGCCGTCCATCACGATATGATGATTGCTCCAGATGAGCCGATATTGCTGATCGGCAAGCCGGAAAACCGCCACTTTAAAGAGCATATCTTTCGCAAGGTTAAATCCGGTTTTCTGAACGTCCTGTTTATATTGTCCAATGCGCACGTTTTGCCGCGCTTCATCCCATCCTGCGATATCCTCAAAATGAACCTTCATTCCGCGCTCAGCCAGGACGACTTGACGCGGCTTTTGCAATTGCTGATAAACGAAAACCGTTCTGAGAATATCGTAAGAACGCACGAGCTGATTTACGCTTTTTTCAAAGATCTCTAAATCAAAATCCCCGTCTATGAAAAGCTCCAGCTGTGTGAAGTAAGAGGAAGATTCCGGATCAAGCATTGCGTGATACAGCATCCCTTCCTGCATCGGTGTCAAAGGATATACCTTTTGAATCTTTTGTTTCCCCATAAGCCACCTCGTATGTTTTGTTAGAAAATTTCCATCAATTTATCAAGTTCTTCAAGTGTCAAATCGTCGTCTCCAAGATCACTCGGGGTTAACTCGTCTCCGTCTTGAGTCAGACAATGATCGATCAATTGCAGCAAATAAGCTTTAAATCTGCCGGCGACAGTTGAGATTGTGCTTTCTTTAAATTCCAATGAATGATAAGCGATCGACATCGTCAGCACGCCGTCCTCGATAAAACCGACGATGTCAAGAGCGTTCGGCTTCTCAGTATCGGGGCTCAGGGGATCGCCGGACGGCAGTTTCGACCGGGTAAACCGACCCGATTCAGACATTTCCGTGAACTGGCCTAAATAGTTAAAGCTGATCTCCGGTTTGACCCGCCCGCTTTTTTTGCCTTCCTCTGTTAAATAGCGATAGATGCCATAGCCGATTCCTTTATTCGGGATGTGGCGCAAATCTTCTTTGACCTGTTTGATTTGATAGCCCATATCATCGGAATGGCGCATCTGAATCAGTGCAGGGAACTGGCTCGTAAACCAGCCGACGGTTCTCGACATATTTAAGCCGTCAATGATGTCCTCACGCCCGTGTCCCTCCAGCGTGACGATGAAATCACTTTGTCCTGTCCATTCTTTTACGGCAAAGCCCAACGCCGTAAGCAAAATATCATTTATTTCCGTGTTGTACGCTTCGTGGACTTTTGTCATGAGCTGTTCCGTTTCTTCTTTCGTCAACGAGAATTCAACCGTTTTCGTATGGCGCATCCGCTTATCGTCTGCTTCGGCATCTTTAGGGAGCGGCGCGGCCGACGTCTTCTCGATTTCCTCCCAATAGCCGATTTCCTTGGCAAACGTCTTGGAACCGGCATACTCACTCAATCGTGCCGCGTATTCTGCAAAGGAATGTGATTTTTCCGGAAGGACGATCGGCCCGCCTTTTTCAGCTTGAAGCAATCCTGCCGCAAAGTCCTCCAGCAAAATCCGCCATGACACACCGTCCACGACAAGATGGTGGATGACGATCAGCAAATGGTCGCCTTGGCCGGTTTTGAAGATTGCAGCTTTCAGCAGATGTCCCTGCGACAAATCGATGCTGCCTTGAATTCGATTGGCCTCTTCCAAAATGGAAGCTTCCAATTCAGCGCCCGATTGGTGCAGGTGAATGACCTCCGGCTGAACCTCCGAGGCTTCAGGCCCTCTGTTGTACTGAATAACGCTCTCTTCATCCCGTTTATAAATGATGCGCAATGCATCATGATGCTCCATCAGCTTGCTTAAAACCCGTCCGGTAATCTCAGGATCGAAGCCTGACGGTGCATGAAGCATAACCGACTGATTCCAGTGGTGCTCATTCGAAAACGAGCGTTCGAAGAACCAGCGCTGGATCGGCGTCAGCATCACTTCACCTTCGACAGGCCCCTGATCGATCGCTTTATTATCAGCCGTCTCTACATAAAAACTGATCTGTTCGATCGTCGGGTGCTGGAATAAATCCTTCATCTCTAGCTTCCAGCCGTGCTGCTGAAGGCGGCTCGCCATTTGAATCCCCTTGATCGAATCTCCGCCGAGTGTGAAGAAATTGTCGCTGATCCCGATTCGTTCAACGCTGAGAACGTCCTGCCAAATATCTGCCAACAGCTGCTCAATCTCGGTCCGCGGCGCTTTGTATTCGGCCGTCTGTGCCGTGAGGTCAGGCTTTGGAAGCGCGCGTTTGTCGACTTTGCCGTTCGCCGTAATCGGCAGCTCGCCGAGCTGCACCCAATATGCCGGCACCATGTAGTCCGGCAGCGTCTTCGCTAATTGGTCCGCAAGGCGTCCTGTATCAAGCGTTTCAGCCGATGTGACATAGCCGCAGAGCGCTTTGTTGCCATGCGCATCCTCAATGTCGGCAACGGCCGCTTCATTCACGCCCGGGAGCTTCGCGAGCTGCACCTCGATTTCAGAAAGCTCGATCCGGAAGCCGCGGATTTTCACCTGCTGGTCGATCCGGCCGATATATTCGATCCGGCCGTCCGGAAGCCATTTGACGGCATCGCCCGTCCGGTACATCCGCTCACCCGGTACAAACGGGTCTGCCGTAAAGCGCTTCGCCGTTTCTTCCGGCTTGTTGAGATAACCGCGCGCAAGCCCGCGGCCGGCGATGCACAATTCACCCGTGACACCCGCAGGTTGTACTTCGTTGTGCTCTCCGAGCACATAAACCCGGGTGTTGGCGATCGGTCTGCCGATCGAAAGCATTCCTTCGTCAGGATCAATCGCCGTGCTTGTCGCCACGACCGTGTTTTCTGTCGGGCCGTAGTTGTTGACGAGCGTATAGCCGCGCTTTTCGACCCGCTTCAGCTTGTCGCCGCCCGTCAGAAGCACGCGCAGCGATTTGTTGTCAAGCTCCATAAACTGCTCGCACAGCTGAGTCGGGAGGAACGTAATCGTGATGCCGTGTTCTTCAAAATATTGATTCAGGCGGACGATATCCATCCGGATCGCTTCATCGATCATGTGCAGCTCGCTTCCGGCGATCCAGTACGGGAACATCTCCCACACAGACGCATCAAAGCCGAAGCCGGCGTATTTCGCACTCTTGTCGCGTTCAGTGACAGCGAATTCGTGATTGTGCCAATAGCACAAGTTCACAAGCGAATGGTGCTCGACCATGACGCCTTTCGGCCGGCCCGTCGTACCTGATGTGTAGATTAAGTAAGCCAGGTTGTCCGGTTTTGCCTCTGACTGCGGATTCACTTCATCTTCTGAAGTCACTTCTCCGGTTAACACGGTATCAAGCAGAATCGTTTCCCCGCAGAAGCCGTCAGGCACGGCTGCATCCGATTGGGTCAACAGGAGCTCCGCTCCGCTGTCTTCCAGGATGTATTTGATCCTTTGTTCCGGATAGGCGGGATCGATCGGCACATAAGCCGCTCCCGCTTTCAAAACCGCAAGCACCCCGGCCGCCATTTCGAGGGAAGGCTTGACCATGATGCCGATTCTCCGTTCCGGCCGCGCTCCTTTTTCGATAAGCAGGCGGGCCAGACGGTTCGCGCGGGCGTTGAGCTCCCGGTACGTCCAGCGGCGGCCGTTGAATACCGCTGCCCCGCGGTCAGGCGTGCGGCTGACCTGTGCTTCGAACAGCTCGTGGATCGTTTTGTCTGACGGAACGTCAAGCGCCGTGTCGTTCCACGCTTCGACGATCCGGCGTTTTTCCGCTTCATTGAGCAGGGAGAGTTCTGAAAGGCGGATATTCGGATTGTCCGCAACCGCTTCGAGCAGATTGAGCCAGTACTTACTCCAGCGACTGATCGTTTCATCTTTGAAAAGAGCTGTATTATACTCCATTTCAAACCGGACAATATCGTCTTCTTCGGCCGCGGCCAGCGTCAGATCAAACTTGGCCGTTTTGTGTTCAAACTCGTATGGGCGAAGGGTGACGCCTTCCATTGACAATGTCCGCAAATCGGCATTTTGCATCGAGAATACGGCATCGAACAATGGATTTCGGCTCATATCGCGCCGGACTTCCAATTTTTCAACCAGTTCTTCAAACGGATAATCCTGATGTTCATAGGCACCAAGCGAAGTTTCCTTGACTTCCTCTAAAAACGCGGCAAACGTTTTTTCTCCTTGCGGATGCGTCCTTATCGCCAGCGTATTGACAAACATCCCGATGATCTTGTCCAGATCAGCGTGCGATCTTCCCGCTGCCGGCGATCCGACCACCATTTCCTTCTGTCCGCTGAGCTTCGACAAAAACGCGCTGTAGGACGCAAGAAGAACCATATACAGAGTCGTTCCCGTTTCTTGAGCAAGCTTTCTCAAAGACCGGACAAGTTTCTGATTGATCGTAAAGGCGATGCGGTCGCCTTCAAACGTCTGAACGGACGGACGCGGATAATCGGTCGGCAGCGCGAGAACCGGCAGTTCGCCGCCAAGCTTTTTCAGCCAATATTCTTCAAGCTTTTTATCGCGTCCGTTCTGCAAAAATGCCCGCTGCCAAACGGTGTAATCCTTATACTGAATGCGAAGCGGTTCAAGCGTCTCCCCGGCATAGAGCCTTGCCAGTTCATCGATCAGCACGCTGACGGACGCGCCGTCTGAAATGATGTGGTGCATATCGACAAGCAAAAGGTGTTTCTCTTCTGCAAGGCGGATGAGATTCATCCTGAACAGCGGCGCTTCGGTCAAATCAAACGGCCTGATGAAGTCCTGGATCAGCTTTTCGGCTTCGCGCTCCTCAGCGTCAATTACATCAACCGTAAAGCCGGTATCCTTCCGTATCCGCTGTACAGGCTCTCCATCCTCGATGTGAAACGATGTCCTGAACGCTTCATGGCGCATGACGAGCATTCGTGCTGCCTCTTCCAGCCGTTTACGATCAAGCTTTCCTTCCAGCTGAAGAACAGATGGCATGTTATAGCTTTTCTCGGCGCCCTCAAGCTGCTGAAGGACATAGATCCGTTTTTGAGCAGACGATACCGGATAAGTCTCCCCCTCTTCTGCGGGCTCGATATAGACGGACGATGTTTTCTCCGCCTGTGCCGCGGTTTTCGCCAGGCTTTCAACCGTCGGCGACTGGAACAGATCTTTCAGCCGCAGCTTGACATTCATCTCCTGCTGAATGCGGGCGATGAGAGCCATACCGAGCAAGGAATGGCCGCCGAGTTCAAAGAAATTGTCGCGCACGCCGACTTTCGAAACGTTGAGCACCTCTTGCCAAAGCCCGGCAAGCTGTGCTTCTGTGCGATTTCTCGGCGCTGTATATTCCGTTTGCGCAATTTGCGCTGCATCCGGTTCAGGCAACGCCCTTCTGTCGACTTTTCCGTTGCCTGTCAGCGGAAGCTCCTGCAATTGCATAAACACCGACGGAATCATATAGCCCGGCAGACCAACGGCTGCGTGCTCGCGAAGTTCGCGGTTTGAGAGCTCCTTGTCGGCAATGATATACGCGCAGATCATTTTGTCTCCCGCTGTCCCATCGACAGCCAAAACGGCGGCTTCCTGAATCGCATCATGAGTAAGCAGATGATGCTCGATTTCGCCAAGCTCGATTCTCTGCCCGCGGATTTTGACCTGTTGGTCGATCCGGCCGATAAATTCGATGCTTCCGTCGGACAGCCATCTTGCCAGATCGCCTGTGCGATATATCTTTTGGCCCTTTTTAAACGGATGCGGAACGAATTTTTCCGACGTCAGCTCCGGCCGGTTAAAATAACCGCGGACAAGCCCGTCCCCTCCGACGCACAGTTCTCCCGCAACACCTCTCGGCTGTACGTTTCCTGACGAATCGAGAATCAAAACCTCCGTATTGCTGACAGGCTTTCCGATCGGCACGGCCTGCGCATTTTCAGGCACATCATTGACTGGATGATAAGTCGTGAAGACAGTGCTCTCAGACGGCCCGTACATATGAAGGAGCTTTCCTTTTCCGGCCGCCTTAAGCGCCCTTTTGACATGGTCGACCGACGCCCGTTCGCCGCCGAACAGCACCCTGCGCAGGTTCTTCATACTGCCGGGGCGCATATCTGTCAGCAGATTGAACAATGCGGTCGTAATCATTAAAACGGTGACGTTTTCTTTTTCGATTGCATCCGCGAGCCGCTCCGTATCAAGGATCGTCTCCTTAGGAACAATGACCAGCTTGGCGCCGTTTAAAAGCGACCCGAAGACATCAAACATAAAGGCATCAAACACATAATTTGAAATGGACAGTACGATATCGGTACCCATGATCTCCATATAGTTCGTATTTTTCACCGTACGCAAAATGTTCCGGTGAGTTACCATGTTTCCTTTCGGCATTCCCGTTGTGCCTGATGTGTACGTCAAGTTCGCCAGCGTTTCAGGAGAAACCGGTACATTCAGGTTGCGTGCGTCTCCCCGGTAGAGATGTTCATCATCAAGGATGATGGTTACGCCCGCAAATTCCGCTGCCTCGGCCAGCGGTTTCAGCGACTTTTGCGTTAAAAGAACAGAAGCTCCGCTGTCATGGAAAAAGTGTTTGATCCGCTGCTCCGGATGATCCGGATCAATCGGCACATAAGCCGCTCCGGCTTTTAGCACCGCAAGAATGCCGACGACCATTTCGGCCGATCTGGCGGTGAGAATAGCGGCTGTCGTACCATTTTCCACCCCGTTGTCCCGCAGGTGTCTTGCCAATTGATTCGCTCTCTCGTTAAGCTCTCCATAAGTGAAGACGGTACCTTCAAATTGCAGCGCCGGACGGTCTCCCGCTTTTTCCGCCTGTTCTTCAAACTGCTGAACGATCGTTTTCTCTCTCGGATAATCGCTTGCGCCCGGATTAAACTCGACGAGCTGCCGATTCGTTTCTTCCTCTGTCAGCAAGCCGTACTCCCCTATCTTCCGGGACGGGTCGGCCGTAATTTCCCGAAGCAGATGGAGATAATGTTTCAGCATCCGTTCAGCCGTGTCTTTTCTAAACAGCTTTGTGCTGTAATCCAAATCGATGACGATTTCTTCCCGCTCTTCTTTCGCCTGGAGCGTCAGATCAAATTTTGCGATCTTGACATTCGTCTCATGGATTAACAGGCGCAAGTCGCCGATCAGCGGAATGTCATCCATTGCATTCTGCAAAATAAACATCGTGTCAAAGATCGGATGGCGGCTTAAATCGCGCGGGACATTCAGCTTTTCGGCAAGCCATTCAAACGGGTAGTCCTGGTGTTCAAAGGCATCAAACACCGTTTGCCGCACATCGTGAAGCAATTCGGTAAACGTGTGCTGCCGGTCTACTTTCGAACGGATCGCCAGCGTATTGACAAACATTCCGACGATGCCTTCGAGGTCAGAGTGTCTGCGGCCCGCTGTCGGCGTCCCGACGATTACGTCATCCTGTCTGGTATATTTGGCAAGCAGTGCATTGTAAGCGGCAAGCATGACCATATACAATGTCGCACCGTTTTTCTCGGCCAGTCCGTTCAATTTATCCTTCACCGCTTTCGGCAGTACGGCTGACACCCTGTCTCCTTCAAAGCTTTGGACAGCCGGTCTCGGCTCATCCGTCAAAAGCTGCAATACAGGGAGTTCGCCGGAAAAGACGTTTTTCCAGTACTCCTCTTCCTTTTGAAAGCCGCCTTCCGCCTCATCCCTTTGCCAAGAAGCATAATCTTTATAATGGAGACGCACATCCGGCAGCTGTTCGCCGTTATAGAACTTGGCAAGGTCATGCAGAATGATCGAGATGGACACCCCGTCTGAAATCAGGTGATGCATATCAAACAAAAGCATGTGTCTTGTGTCTTCAATACGGACGAGCCCTACCCTCATCAAAGGCGCTTTTTCAAGATCAAAACGGCGGACGAATGATGTCAGCATCCGTTCTTCATCCAAGCTTCCGCTTTCGATCATCTCGAGTTTGAACCGGACCTGTTGATGAATTTTCTGCTTCGGCTCCCCATTGACCGATAGAAATGAAGTGCGAAGCGCCTCATGCCTGTCGACGAGCTTTTGAAACGATTCTTCAAGACGATGGAGGTCAAGCGTTCCTTCAAGCATGGCGGCGGCCGGCATATTGTAGCCGATTCCCGCATCCTCCAGATCACTCACGATATAGATCCGCTGCTGAGCCAATGACAAAGGATAATGTTCGCTTTCAGCCGCAGGCTTAATTTCGGCAAACCCTTTCCGCTCAGCTTCAGCAATATACTCACTAAGACCGGCTACAGTCGGTTTTGCAAACAGGACGTTGAGCGGAACTTCGACGCCGAACGTTTTATGGATTTTTGCCAGCATCGTCATCGCTTTCAGCGAATGTCCTCCCAATTCAAAAAACTGATCATGAATTCCGACTTGTCCAGCTCCGAGCACGTCCCGCCAAATATCAGCGATTTTTTGCTCGCGATCGTTTCTCGGCGCGGTATATTCGGTTCCGCCTGATACCGTCACTTCATGGCGGAGCAGCGCTTGCCGATCCACCTTGCCGCTCGGCGTCAGCGGCATGTCGTGAAGCTCGACAAAATAAGAAGGCAGCATATAATCAGGCAGATGTTTGGACAAGTGCTCCCTTAATGCAGGCGCTGAAACCGCGCCGCCTTTTTTCGGAACGACATATCCGCAAAGCTCATCGCTTCCGCCTGCGCCGGGGCGAGCGAGCACAACCGCTTGTTCGATATGTTCCATCCCTTGCAGAACCGACTCGATTTCCCCAAGCTCAATCCGGTATCCGCGAATTTTCACCTGATCATCTTTCCGGCCGAGAAATTCTACCGTGCCGTCGGGAAGCCATTTCACCGCATCACCCGTTCGATACATGATGCCTCCCGGAACAAACGGATCAGCCGAAAATCTTTCTGCAGTCAGCTCCGGAAGTTTCAAATATCCGCGGCCGACTCCGGCGCCTGCTATATACAATTCGCCTTCCGCACCGTCCGGCAAAAGCGCCCCGTTTTCATCCAATATGTAAAAACGGTTGTTGCCAAGCGGCTTGCCGATCGGGACATAGGCGGTGTCAAAACGGACGTGTCCGTCATTTGGAATCGTAAACGCCGAAGCATCTACACACGTTTCCGTCGGTCCGTAGACGTTCGTGATGAGCGGCCTGGATTCGGCCGTTTTCGCAAACAATTGAAGCAGCTTCTCAACCACGGTCCATGACAGCGCTTCTCCGCCTGTGAGGATATGTTTCAGCTTGATTCCATGCAGATCATCCGCCGCAAGCAAAAGCTGCAAATGAGACGGTGTACAGTCTGTAATATCAATATGATGGCGGCGGTAATAAGCGGCCAACGCGCGGCCGTCGGAAACGGTCTTTTTCGGAACGATGTACAATGACTTACCTAGTATAAGGGACGAGAAAATCTGCTGAACCGAAGCATCGAAATGAAACGGAGCCAAAAGCGCCAGCTTCAAATCCTCCTCCTTCAATGTATCAACCGCCTGCTGAAGCCCCCTGACAAGGTGGTGAACCTGCCTGTGCTCAATCATGACCCCTTTCGGGCGGCCGGTTGTACCGGACGTATAAATGATGTATGCGAGATGCTCCGCCCCTGCCGAAGAAGGCTGATTTCCGGCCTCTTCCGTTTCGGCGACCGCTTCGGCAAACAGCAGCGTTTCAGCTGTCTCAGCGTGAAATTCGCCGTCGGTAATGACCACTTTGGCATTTGAATCTTTGAGCATAAAATGAATTCTTTCTTCCGGAAAACCGGGATCGATCGGCACATAAGCGCCCCCTGCTTTGAGGATGCCCAAAATGGCAGTCAGCGTCTGTTCAGACCGCTCCATCAACACGGCGGCCGGCGTATCCGGACCGATTCCCCTATTGCGAAGCGCCTTTGCCAGGCGGTTTGCCTGCTCGTTTAACTCCCGGTATGAGAGGTGTTTCCCTTCATAGAACACCGCTGTTTTATCGGGAATCTCGGCTGCTTTTTGTTCAAACAAGCCGTGCAGCGTCATCTCTTTTTCATTTTTCAAAAGAGAAGCGGATGACCGCTGCAGAAGCATTTCTGTTTCTTCATTCGAAACCACGGCAAGGTCGTTAATTCGTTTATGCGGCGAAGTCAAAGCATCCTCCAATAACGTCATGAGCCGCTCGTACAAAGCGGACATTTCACGGCTGCTGAACAATTCGCTTCTGTAGTCAAAGTCGATCGCAAGCGTTCCCGTATCCCATCTTTCCTTCACATGAATGGAAATATCATTCACTTCGCTTCCGCTGAAAATCGGTTCGGTCAAAAACGAAACCGTTTCTTTTTGCTGCCATTGCATGACCTGATACTCAAGCGAGACGGCGAACAGCCTGTTGATATTCGGCTCTCTTTCCCGCAGATCATTGATCAGCAGATTGTACGGATATTTTTGATGCCTGATGACTTTGAGCTGATCTTTCATCCTTTCCTGCACAAATGCAGTAAAATCCTGGTGCGCATCAATGTGCGCTTTCATCGGAATTGTCGAAACGAACATCCCGAGCATCTGCTTTTCTTTTGCATTTGTCCGGTTTCCAATAAAGGTGCCGAGCACGATATCGTTTTGGCCGGTTACTCTGTGCATATAAATGTGTAAGATTGACAGGAACAAGGAGAGTACGCTTATGTTGTTTTCTTTACAATACGTTTGAATTTTTTTATGCAGGGAAGGAGAAATCTCTTTCGAAAGACGAACCGCCTCCAGACAGGTTTGGTAAGAATCGCTTTGCTTCAGAGATACGGGTTCAGGAATCGATTCATATTGAGCGTTCCAGTACGCCTTATCTTTTTCGAATCGTTTGGAACGTTCGTATTCCAGTTCACTCTGAATGTGCTCCGTAAATGATGCCTGAACGGCTTCGAAGTCTTGTTCCCCTTTCTCAAGTTTCAAGTAGATGTCTGTGATGCGGTTTCCCAGGAGCGTCATAGAAATGCCGTCTGCAATGGCGTGATGAACTTTTGTAAAAAACCAGCTTTCTTCCGGACTGATGCGAACGACGGCAAACGTAAACAACCGGCTTTCATACAGCGGTATAGGCCGCTGCGCTTCAGCTTGTCCCCAGCTCAAAACCTCGTCCACACCGCCGTATTCTTCAGCATCAATATATTCGATATCAAAAGGTTCATATGCGGCTATATACTGCTTGGGTTCGCCCCCTTCAGCCAGCTTCAGCCTGAAGCGCATCGTTTCATTCGTGCGGACGAATTGCCGGATAGCTTCGGTCAATAAGCCTGCATCTATTCCCGATTCCGATTTCAGCTTCCCAAAGCCGCTTAAATTCGACACGCTTGTCCCCGGATAAAACGTCTCTGTATACCAAATTCGTTTTTGAGCATGTGTCAGCGGGTAATACACCGTGTTGTCCATTCTCATGTTCCTCCTTCATATGTTTTATGTATCACGGCTTAATGGCACCGCAACCCACATTGCGGTGTGCCGTGAGTGAAAAAAGCTGCCACAGATTCGCCATATCCATTAAAATGTTACTTTTCCAATAAAATGAAATAGTCCACCCGAATAAAAAACGGGTGGACTCCCTGTTTATTCGGCAACCTGTCAACCGTAGCACCGTCTGTGCCTTAGGCCATGGCTTTGCGTCCCTGCGTTTCCGCAGGTTTGCCTTTATCTGTTTTTACTGAAATAAATTCATTTTCTGCTCACAGTTCACTTTAAATGAAAATATTGTTTTTTTCACCGAAAAATAGGTGAAAAGTTTCATGCGGAATACCGAAATCTAGTCGAAAAGATTGATGCGCGATTCCGAAATTTCAAACAAATTATGCGGTAAAACGAAAAAATATCGCTTAAAACCGCAATTTTTAATCAGGAAGTAAAGAGTTTATGAACATTCCATAAATTTTCGATAGGTATTATGATGGTAATATATTTTTAGGAAAATCTTATTTTAAAAAATCATTAAGCTGAATTACACAATGTTTTAAGGAAATTTACAAATTTACCAAAAATAAAATGATATTAATATAATTTTTCTAGTTTGCCATTTTTTTAAAGATAGACCGCAAAAACCAGTGCAGGCCTTGCGCCGTGTCCGCTTTATGCTGATTTTCCAATATCGATCGGCAATCAGCCTTTTCATTGCGGCATAAAAAGACCGACCCGGCGCAGGGTTCAACATTTGAACCAGGGCGGCCGGAGTCTTTTGAACAGGTACTGCGGCTGTTCCTTTGTCAACAGGCACATGCCTTTCTCTCCGAACACCTGCATCGCAGCGATTTTGTCCCGCTTGGCAGCTTCATTCATTTTCACGCAAAAAAAACAAGCAGGCGAAAAAACCTGCTTGCTACAAGAGCGGTAGACCGCAACTTACATCGTCTTTGACAGCCCGATCGTTCGCTCGATGATGACGAGCGCGATCACAGAGACCGCAATGAAGATGACGGAAATCGCATTGACGCTCGGATCAAATGTCTGTTCAATATAGCTGAACGTCCTGACCGGAACGGGCGTGACTGCCGGAGAAGAGACGAACAAACTGATAGAAATCTCTCCAAACGACGTCACGGCGGAAAATACGGCGCCTGCCACCATCCCCGGTTTGATCAAGGGCAGAGTCACCCTTAAAAAGGTTTGAACAGGACCCGCTCCGAGGTTCATTGACGCAAGCTCAAGCTTCGGATCTAAATTCGATACGCTGACGCCGACCGTCCGCACGACGTACGGGAGACTGATCAGCATATGCCCGATCACCAGCCCCGTCATGGTTCCGTTTATCCCCATCATCGTAAATAAATAAAGAAGAGCCACTCCCAGCACGATTTGGGGAATCATCAGCGGGGAGAGTATAAAAGATTGAATGGCGTTTTTTCCCGGAAACCGCAGCCTTGCCAAAGCATAGGATGCCGCGGTTCCAACGATGACCGTCACCGGCGTCACAATCACGAGCAAAATCCCGCTGACCCAAAGCGATTCCATCCATTCCGTACTGCTGAAAATCCCTTCAAACCAACGAAGCGAAAAATCCGTCGGCGGGAACTTCGGATACTCTGAAGGACTGAATGCCGACAGAACAATTACGGATACAGGCAGCGTCAAAAAAAGATAAACGACAAGGCCGGCTGTCCAAACGCATATATCAATCCACTTTCCTGAAGACTTGCGGCGAAATCTGCTACTAGCCATTCATTCTCGCCTCCCAGCGCTTGAGAATCATTCCGAGAAGGCCGACGATCAAACATACAGCGACCAATAAAGTAAAGGACATGGCAGCAGCAAGCGGCAAATTAAACACTTGCAGCACCTGCTGGTATATCGAGAGCGGAAGCAGGGGCTGCATCCGACCTCCAACCAGTAGAGGCGTAATATAGCTGCCGGCGGCAAGCGAAAACACGATGACCGCCCCTGTGATCATTCCGGGGATCGAGAGCGGAAGCGTAATACAAAAAAATGTCCGCAGCCTTCCCGCGCCTAGACTCATTGAAGCATGCTTCACATTCGGACTGATGTCGCTCAAAGAAGTCGCGATCGGCAATACCGCAAACGGCAGCATCACCTGAACGTATGCAATGATGACCGCGTTCATATTCCACAACAGCGGGAGCGGCTTTTCGATCACATTCATGCTGATCAGCGCCTCATTGACAAGCCCGTTTTGCGAAAGAAGCACAATCCACGAAAACGTCCGGATGACGACGCTGGTCAACAGAGGAGAAACGAGCAAAATATAAAATAATGCGCGCCATTTGCGGTTTGGCGCGTAAACGAGCAAATAAGCCGCCGGATACGCCATCAAAAGGCACAGGACGGTTGTTTTTAATGCCGTCCAAAGCGTAGTGCCGATCGTTTTCAAGTAGACGTCTGACGTAAACACCTCAATATATTGTGAAAAGCCGTACGTTTCCAGCGTATTCATCATCGCGTCGACGTCCCTGAAGCTTAAGATCAGTAAAAGCACAAACGGAAACACGAGAAACACGCCGAGAAACAAAAGGGCCGGCAGCAGCAAAAACCAATGAAACCGCTTCTGATGATCAGCCGCCATTTTCATCACCCTTTATTTCAAGAGGTACAAGGTCTTCCGGCTCCCACGAAATATATACCCTTTCCCCCGGCTTCGGCAGCTCAGGAAACTGCGGATCCGGGGCCTCAATGATCAGCTCTCCCTTTGCCAAAGACGCCTTCAGCCGAAGAGCGTTTCCGATATAGCTGACATCAGTCAGTGTCACATGCTGCACATTCACCCGGGCTTCCGGCTTATCAAGGGAAACCGAAATCCGCTCGGGGCGCAGCATGAATAATACGGAGGAATAGGGCTCCTTTACAACACTCCGGCCGACCTCAAACAAAAGCGGAACACCTTCCCGCACTTCAAAGCCTGAAGCCGCATAACGATACCCGCCTGTCGGCTCCCGCTTGTCTTCAGCCCGGGCTTTAATAAGATTGACCTGTCCGATGAATTCTGCGACAAACCGGTTGGCCGGCGTACGGTATACGTCAAGAGGGGTTCCAAGCTGCTGAAGTTTTCCATCGCCGAGAATCCCGATTCTGTCGGACAGGCTTAAAGCCTCCTCTTGATCGTGTGTCACCAGAATCGTTGTTATACCGACGCGTTTTTGAATGCGTCGCAGTTCAAACTGCATGTCTTTTCGAAGCTTTGCATCCAGATTGCTTAACGGCTCATCAAGCAGCAAAACAGAAGGCTGAATCGCCAAAGCGCGGGCGATCGCCACCCGCTGGCGCTGACCTCCGCTAAGCTGGTGCGGCATCCGTTTTGCATACTGTTCGAGCCTCACCAAAGAAAGGCTTTCCATCACCCTCTCTTTAAGCCTCCGGCGCGGCACCTTTTGAACCTTTAAACCGTATGCAACATTTTCAAACACATTCAAATGCGGAAATAATGCATAATCTTGAAAAACCATTCCGCAGTTTCGATGATAAGGCGGCAAATCAGTTACGTCCTTTCCCCCTATAGAAATAAGTCCGGAGGTCGGTTTTAGAAATCCGGCTATGATATTAAGGAGAGTGGACTTTCCGCAGCCGCTCGGGCCAAGGAGAGAGAAAAACTCCCCTTCCCTGACTTCAAGCTGTACGTCTTCCAATGCGATGTTATTCCCGAAATGCCGGCTGACATGCTGTATCTGAATCGCGCTCATGATTGTCACCTATTTCCCGCCAAGTACTTGATTCCAGCGATTTGTCCAATTGCTTAATTCCGCTGCTGCTGTTTCATAGTCGACCCATTTTAGATTTTTGTAATAATCTTCGCCGACTTTGACTTTTCCTTTCAGCTTATCGCTATATTTCACTTTTTTATTGGTCATGCCGTAAAATGTCCTGTCAGAAAAATCACTTTGGACTTCCGGACTGATCAAATGGTTTAACAGCTTGTACGCGTTTTCTTGATTAGGGCTCCCCTTCATCACAGCCCAGCTGGCAAGGGCTGCAACCGCGCCTTCCTCGGGATAGGCAAATCCAAGGTCTAAACCGGAATCCTCAAGGGAAAAGGCCCGCCCGTCCCAAAACGGCACAACCCATGCATCGCCGCGCTCGAGAAGCGTCTGAATCGATCCCGGATTATCGGGAAATGCCGTCGCATTTTTCTTCAAATCCGCTAAACTGTTAAACGCTTTATCTACATCTTTTTTATTGGATTCCAAGCCGCCTTGCGCATTAATTAACCCGGCAAAGAACTGAAGTCCGGCCGAATAAGTCGGAGAAGAGATGGCGACATGCCCCCTGTAGCTGGCGTTCCAAAGATCGGTCCACCGCTTCGGCTCCTGCGGAACGAGATCTTTGCGGTAGGCGATTCCAAGCTGCCCCATGCTGAAGCCTGCCGCATACTGCTCGCCGCCTTCAGTGAATCGGTTTTGAACGGTATGATACAAATCCTTTACATTTGGAACCTTCTTTTCATCGATCGCCTGCAACAGTCCTGCTGCTTGAGCTCTTTGAATCGTATCCGGCTGCAAAATCAAAAGGTCGTACGGCGGATTCTTCCCATTGGACGCTTTGACCTTTGTAAACCACTCAGAGTCCGTTCCAGATACGACTTTAACTTTCAGACCCGTATCTTTTTCAAACGATTCGATGCTCGGCTTGATATGTTTTTCCCAATCGCCGCCGTACACACCGATCACAACGGTATCGGACTTTTTGCCGCCCTGGCCGCCGCCCCCGCATGCCGAAAGAAGAAGCATACTGATAAGAGACAGAATAAACAAAGCAGATATTTTTCTTTTCATTGTTTCCTCTCCATTTTCGCATTATTTTTGCCTGATCAGTTTCTCAAAAACGGCTCTGACAGCCTCTTCACTGATCGGGCCACAGTCTTCTTTTGAAACATAATCGTGTACGAGATGTTTAACATGCGATCTTTGATTTGCCGGAAGCTTTCGCAGCAATCTGGCGAGGGCGGAGCTGGCTTCTTCAGTCCAGCGGCGTTCATATTCCTCTCTCGCCTTGCCAAAGTCCCAAGGCTTTCTGGCTTTGGCGGCTTTTTCTTTTCTGATTTGATCCGTTTTTTCACGATCAACGCTGAGGCTGCCGTCATCATGCCTCTCCAGCATGACGCCGTATTCTTGCAGAGCGGCTTCCTCGCTCAGCAGCTCTTCTTCAACTTCTTTCAGAACGAGATCGGCATCCCTGTTGAACGGATCGCCCCATCCCCCGCCGCCGGGTGAATGAAGGCTGACGATGTCTCCTTGCTCCAGCCTTAAAACATCGATCTTCGGCATCGATTTTTCGTGCGGCTGATCCGGATGAAGTCGGACACGTCCCAGCGCCCCCGCCCTTCCGCCGGCAAGGCCCCAAGGCTGAAAACGCAGGCGCTCCATCCCCCTTGCGGTTACAATCGACTCCGGCGCCGCCGCTTCAAAATCGAGACCGATCGCGTGGCCGCCGCGGTGCAGGCCTGCCCCGGCGGTATCCTTGATAAGCTCATAACGGTGAACATAAATATCAATATGCTGTTCAAGGCTTTCGATCGGCGTGTTTTTTAAAAATCCGGATGCATGGTCGATTCCGTCCGCGCCGTCCATATCATGCTGTCCGCCTCCACCGCCGCCCATCGGTTCGACCACCGCCATCTTCCTGCCGCCCGAAGATTCATCAGGAACAGACAAAACGACGATCGCCGACTGGCCGGCGCCCGCTGCGGGGACGGCTTCAGGAAGCGCTTTGGCAAGCGCGCCAAGCACGGCATTATACAGCCTCATGGTGATCGAATGGCGGATACCGACCGCCGCCGGATATTCCGGATGAACGAGCGTTCCTTTCGGCGCGATTACTTCAATCGGCCTCGTAAGCCCGCCATTAACCGGAATAAACGGATCTTCACTAATGATAAAATTAATCAGACCTTGGAATAAAAATGAATGTTTTGATCCATTTGTAACGAGGTTAAAAGCCGTCTGTACCTGCGGATCGCAGTCCGAAAAATCAAGGGCGATCCTTCCGGCGGAGACTTTTGCCGAAACAGCAAGCCGTATCGGTACGTCAGAGATCATGTCATCATCAAGATAATCCGAAAAGCTGTACGTTCCCTCCGGAATGCGGCCGATGACTTGAGCGGCTCTCATCGACGCCTGTTCGAGCAAGTCGTCCATTCCCTGCCGGACGTCTGCTTTTCCAAACTTCCCGATCATCGCCTTCAAACGGCTTTCACCTGTATTGACCGCCGCAATCATAGCATTGATATCTCCTTCATTTAAATCCGGAACCCTGCTGTTGGCCCGGAGTATTTGCAATATTTCACGATTTTCCCGGCCCGCTTTGTAAACCTTCACAGGGGGTATTCTCAGCCCTTCCTGATGGATGTCCGTCGCGGTTGGCGAAATGCTGGCCGGTACCATTCCCCCCACATCGCTGCAATGGACGAAAGCCCATGCATAGCTGATGATCTCGCCATCGATAAAAATCGGTTTGAAAACGTGAATATCAGGCAGGTGAGTCGCCAACCCGTCGGTTGAGTAAGGATCGTTCGTGATGACGATGTCACCGGGTTCAAACGGGCCGCTTTCTTCAATTGCCCGCTTTAGCGACAGCCCTAAAAAAATCGTCACGCCAACCGTCTTCGGATAAACGAAAAATTCTCCTTCAGGCGTTGCCAGCGCGGTCGCAAAATCAGCAGACTCCTTCACAAACGTCGTAAATGAGGTCCGTTCGATGACATGGCCCATTCCCGAAGCGATAGCGTTAAAATAGCTTCTCATCATTTCAAGCCGTGCAGGATCTGTACGCATTACCGTCCGCTCTCCTTCCGTTCGATGATCAGATTGCCCGCCTGATCTGCAGTGCCTTGCCAATTTGGCAGAATCAGCGTCGTTGTGTCATCCTGCTCAATAACGGCGGGGCCATCGACCTTATGTCCGCACTGCAGGCTGCTGCGGTCAAAAACATCCGCCTGATGCGTTCTCCCTTTTATCACGATCGTTCTTCGGCCTGAAGCTTGCGCGTGTGAGCCGGCGGGCCGGCTAATTTTTTTCATCGGCGGCTTCGGCGTCTTTCCTATGATCCTGACGCGCATATTCATCAGTTCGATGCTTGTGTTTTCGTCGCTGTGTCCGTATTGGCGGCCATGGAGCAAATGGAAGGATTCCGCGATTTCCCCGGCGCTGCTTGCTTCGAGCCATTCCGGCGAAACCGGCAGTTCGATCTCATATGCCTGTCCCTTATAGCGGGCGTCAAGCAGGAACAATAGAGAGGCGCCCGCGAGCGTCTTCACACGCTGTTCATCAAGCCATTTTTCGGCTTGCTTCGAAAGCTTTGCAAACTCCTCTTTTAATTCGGCCATCGTCACTTCTTCAAGCAGCACCTGTCTTGAAAAGACGGCATCATAGACAAAATCTGCAGTCAATGCCCCCAAGGCGGATAGCGTCCCTGGACTCGGAGGAATCAGCACGTTCTTTGCCTGAATTTCCTCTGCGAGAAAATTTGCCGTCACAGGTCCTGCTCCTCCAAACGCCAGCAGGCTGAATTCCCGGGGGTCGAACCCCCGCTGCTCCATCACATTGCTTAATTCTGTGTACATATTGGCTACAGCCACCTGGATCATTTGGTCAGCAGCCCCGCGCACATCAGTGTCCAAATAATCTGCGATCGGCAGGAGCGCCTCTTCTGATTTTTCGCGGTAAAGCTTCATATTTCCCGAAGCAAACCGGCCGGGATTCAAATAGTCGCAAACGAGAAATGCATCTGTAAGCGCGGCCTTTTTTCCCTTTCCATAGCAGGCCGGCCCCGGATCTGAGCCGACCGATTCCGGCCCGACCTTCAGGAGGCCCCCTTTATCGATCCAGGCAAAGGAACCGCCGCCCGCTCCAATCGAATACATCGCAACAGACGGGATGGTGACGGGAAAGCCCGAAATCTGGTTCGACTGCGTCAACGCCGCTTTTCCTTCTTCAACGATCGAAATATCGGCGCTTGTTCCTCCGACATCAAACGTGATCACATTTCGCATACAAGCTGATTCCGCAGCACGGATCGCTCCGATGACCCCTGCGGCCTGCCCGGAAAACAGGGTTTTGACAGGCGCCTTTGCAGCCGTTTCAATGTCCATTAATCCGCCGTTCGACTGGGTGATATACGGGGTCGCCGGAATTTCTGCCGACGCGAGCCTCTCGTTCAGCGTGTCAAAATAGTGCCGTACATTGGGCTTTATGTATAAATTTGCGACAGCCATCACCGTTCGCTCATACTCTCTCATTTGCGGCCACAGCTCAGAAGATGTGACCACTTCAAGCTCGGGAGCTTTCAGTTTGATTCGCTCAGCAGCCTGGTGTTCGTGCAAAGGATTGCGGTAGCTGTGCAAAAATGATACAACGATGCCTTCCAAGCCTTCTGCCAAAACTTTTTCGACCGCATGATCAATCTCTTCCAAATGGAGCGGAATTTTTTCTGATCCGTCGTGAAGCATTCTTTCTTTAATCGGAAATACATATTTGCGGGGAATGAGCGGCTCCGGCATACGAGACCTGAAATCGTATGGAATCGGAAGACGCAGGCGCTGAAGGGAGAGAATATCGCGAAATCCCTCGGTCACAAACAAAGCGATGCGCGCTCCTTTTCGCTGCAGCAGCGTATTCAAGCCTATCGTCATGCCATGGACAAAATAATGAATCTGTGAGGGATGAATCTTCTTCTCCTTTAAAAGGGCTAAACCATTTAGGATGCCCCTGGCCGGGTCATCGGGGACTGTCGGCGTCTTGACCGCGGTCAGGCTGCCATCCTGGGGATTTAACAAAGATAGATCGGTAAAAGTTCCTCCAATATCGATTCCAAGGCGGTATCCATCTTCATTCAAAGCTGTATCCTCCCTTTACTAGACAATTTTCGACAAAAATCCCTCGATTTCTAAAATATGTGACTATAATATTAATAAAGTGAAGGAAAGTAGTCAAATTCATTTTTTTCATTTTTCCAAGTCTTTTTTCTTTTAAGATAGCACAAGAATCCAATTCTAATAGTGTTGTTCACAGTATTTCACATTTTTACTGAATGAAAAACTGCTTTCTCCAAGCGTCATTGGACTTCGAAATAACTAGGCATAACGACTTCCCGCCCGAATATCAGGACAATAGAACTGAAAATCCGTAATCTAAAGGATTCATTTCCATAAAAATTCAGGATTTATTCACCATCTGCGTGATGCAAAGTGGTAAACTCATCACAAAAGGATTGAGAAAGGGCATGAAGCATGAAAGTCTATGAAGCAAATTCTCTATTAGCAGCTATGAATAAGCGGTTGGAAGAGTACCAAAGTTTTAGAGAAGGACTTGTCAGCTTGAAACACGCTTTTCAAGGTGTTGCAGATTTGGATGACGAATTTCAAGGAAAAGGCGCGGACAACATCAAAGCGTTTTACAGCGGCCAAGCCGGGATCGTCGACGACTGGCTCGATCTGGTCGATATGCAGATCCAGTTTTTGAATGGCGTATCAGGCGCCATGGCGGATGCCAGGCTTTCCGGCGGCACGTTTGTCGACATGGAATTTCTTGAGAACCAGCTCGTTCTTGCCTGCACGAATTCCAAAACGATGGTGTCGGAACAGAAAAAAGAGCTTACAGGCATTTTAGAGAAAATCGAAGATTTAATTACCTTGCATACCTTTTCGGCGCCTGAATTCGAACAGCATATACACGCTGCTTACAAGGTGCTTACAGATACAATTCAAGCGGTCCATGATCTTGACCGGCTTCTCATGAAGGAATACGAAGCATCCGAGATCGCACAGCAGCTGATCAAAAAAGACCACGCCGCATTAATCGGCGCAACCGGCAAAGGAAAAAGCGCCTCTCCCATCCGTTACAACACAAAAGCTTATCAGGAGACGGAAGCCTATCGACTGAAAAAAGACATCCATAAACGGGCCGAAAACTATATCAAAATAAAAAAAGACGAGGCAAAGGCCCGGATGACGGCAAACATACATGAAGAGCCCGCTAATGGGACAACGGGATAAACTTCATACACTCCATTTTACAGCTCCGCAGATCAGCGGAGTTTTTTTGTTACCCTCTGTCAAACCGGGCCGTTTTATCCGATAAGTGAAATACACCGGAAATTCAGGAAGGAAAGGACATTTCGGAAACGAGGCATCAATCCGTCCATGAGAGCGGATAAATTATTGAACTGCTGAACACCCGATCCAATTAAATCGGAAGCATTTCCAACGCGATTACCCAAATCGCTGATCAAAACAACCTGCTCGCTTTAAATGCCTCAATCGAAGCAGCAAGGGGCAGGGGAACGCGGAAAAGGATTTGCAGTCGTGGCCGATGAAGTCCGAAAGCTTGCAGAAGAGTCCCAGCAATCGGCAAGCCAAATTTCCCATCTTATATCAGGCATTCAGTCGGAAATTGTGAGCACAACCGATTCGATTAAAGGAATAAAAGAGGTAGCGGTCAATGGCGTGAAAATGATCGAAAGAAATAAAAAGACATTTGAAGAGATCGTCGGCTTAATGGAGGAGTTCAGCAGCAGAATCGATGAGCTGTCATCTTTCGCACAGCACATATCCCGAAACATCCAGGGCATTACGGCGTCGTTTGCCGATATTTCAAAAGAAGTCAGGAAAACTTCCGAACATTCCCAGCAAGTCGCAGGTCTTACGGAAGAACAAATTGCCGTGATAGAAGAGGTGACAGCCTCTGCAAACGAGCTTGCCAAACTGGCCGATGATCTGCACCGCCTCAGAAGTGAAGATGAAATAAACCGAAGCTGCCGGTCAAACGGCAGCTTTATTTGATTTTGCATTGAGAAAAATATTCACGCAGCTTCCGGGTATCCTGGTTACGGTCGGCAAGGCCGATGTACCCGTCCGGCCGTACAAGGTAGAGGGCGTCCTTCAGAAACCCCGCCTTATCGCAGGCCCGGCTCCACTGAAATTCGTGCAGGGCCAGTTTAAGATTTTTAGCCGTTTCACGCATTCCCTCACCCGCCTTGCCATATATGTGAATCTGCCAGTCGGCGGTTTTTAGAGGCGCAAAGTTGTCTATCTCTTCAACCCATGGCAAACGATCCCCTCCGTGAAGCTTTCCGGCCTTTCCCGTACTCAAAAAGCTGTCCCGATAATGAATGCGGATTTGCGACACGGTGTTGAATGCAGCCTTTTTCACCGGCCGAAACCCGAGGAGAAACGGCCCAGCATAAGGCATCAGCACGGTCCGGACAAGCCTTCCGGCGGGATGTCGGCCGATGATCGCCTGAAAGGCCTTGTCTGTCGTGTTTACGAGCAGCCTTGCAAAAGCAATCCGTTCCGTTTCATAGCTGTCCAAAACGGCTTCACCGGCCCGTCTGTGAAACACCGCGGCCAGCTTCCAGGCTAAATTAACGGCGTCACCGATGCCTGTATTCATTCCCTGACCGCCGACCGGACTATGAATATGGCCCGCATCCCCCAAAATAAAAACGCGTCCTTTGCGGAATTTTTCAGCCACCCGATGATGAACACGGTATGTTGAAAACCAGTTCACACCGTGCACCTTGACTTTCAGCAACCTTTCTATGAAGGGAGCAATATCTTCAAATGCAAGCGTTCCCCGGCCTTCCTGAACGGGCGGCACGATCCCGATGAACCGGTTCAATCCCGTGTTCCTGACGGGGAAAACGATACAAAATTCTTCTTCACCGAGGCACACATTCAAATCTGTAGTTGAAGCGGCATCACCCGACGCTTCCGCATCGGCAACATAAAAGGTATGATCATACGTGCCCCCCTGAAAATCCAAATCCAAGCCGCGCCGAACGGTGCTGTGTGCGCCGTCACACCCCAACAAATAAGAGGTTTCGACGATTTCCGTCTGATCTTTTTTCTTTAGCTCCACCGCAACATACCCGCCTTTATCTACAAAAGAAACGAGCTCTGTCTCCCATTCGACTTCGATTCCTTCCGCTTTAAGCTTTTCAAGCAGAAAGCGTTCATGTTCATCCTGCGGAAAACTGAGCGCAAAAGGATAAGGGCTTAAACCTTTCCCGATATCCCCAAGCTTGAAATGCCCTTTTTCTTTCCCCTTCCTGCGAATGCGGACCCGGTTGACCATGATGCCTTTTTCGACCGCTTCATCGGCAATATCAAGCTGGCGGTAAAATTCAAGCGTGCGGGCATGAACAACCATAGCCCGGGACGTCCGGCCCGGTCCTGAATTCTTATCGATGATGCGAAACGGCACACCCTGCCTTGCAAGACAGAGCGCGAGCACCAATCCCGTCGGTCCTGCTCCGATGATCAAAATTGAATTCATTGGCGACCATCCCTTTTGATTACAGATTTTCTTTTATCACCAGCCGGGGAGACAGGTTGGACTCCAGATCGGCGATGATATCCAGGGCGCTATTATACGGAGGATCAATCTGCAGCATTTTGCGCAAAACGGCTTTCAGCCCTGCGGAAATAGAAAGCTCTTCTTCCCAGCTTTTTTCTTCCTTTGTCTTTGGTATATACCCTGAATACAGAAGAAAAAGCGCAAAATGCCCCAACGCGTAAAAATCGCTTTTTACCGAAACCGACCGCATCAGCTTTTTTTCCGGATGCCGGTAAACTGTCTCCCCGACCTCAGTCAAGCTGCAGGCAAGCCCGTAATCGATGATGCGGATGCCTTCTTTCGATTGAAGAATATTCGGGATTCTCAGGTCGCGGTGAATCATCCCGCGGGCATGAAAAGAAGAAACGATTCGAAGCACTTCAAGCAATACCAGGACGGTTTCCCGCTCATCGAAGATGCGTCCTTCATCAAAAATCAAATCTTCAAACGTTTTTCCGTCTATATATTCCATCACGATAAAGCACTCCCGCCCGCTGCCGAGCACATCATACAAGCAAGGCGCAGCTGGAGAGCCCAGTGTTCGCAGAATCTCCGCTTCCCTGTCAAAGGACTTTCGGCCGCCGGATGTCCATGACTTTGTTCTTCGCAGCTGCTTGACAACACAAGGACCGGATCCGTCAAGCCTTTCGGCAAGATATGTGATGCCGTAGCTCCCCATCCCGAGAACATCCTTGATTCGATATTGTCCGGAGATCTCCGTCCCTTTACTTAACGGGCGGTCAAACACCCATCTCAGGATCGTTTTCACGTCAGATCAGCTGCTGTAAAAACGATGATGCTTTCGTTTATAATGATGGTGCCCATGGCCCTTTTTCCGATAATCGCTGCTGCTGTATTTTTTGTATGGGCGCTTTCCGTAATCGCTGCTGCTGTATCGGCGGTAACCGCTGTTTTTCAATGAATTCAACAATTTGCGTAGCAATTCAATCACTCCTTATCCGGTTATTTTATAACATTCGTTCAGCAAACTTTTCTATAGGGGGTTTTCTTCGTTATGAGAAAATTAGATTTTTCATTTTAAATACCTTCTTTTCTCTTAAAGAAATTTTTAATTCAACGGAGATTGTGTCAACATTACTAATTTTTAAAATAGAAAAGCGCACTTGTCCGTCCTTTATTTTTTGGTGATCTTTAGGATAAAATTACTTCAGAGGCGGAAAAAAAGGCGCTGACTCCGTCCAGCGCCCATTCCTTACAGCTTCTCTCCGTTTGACCTAATCACGTCTTGATACCAATAAAAGCTTTTCTTTTTGATCCGTTTTAAATCCCTGACATTTTCTTCATCGCGGTTCACGTAGACAAATCCGTATCTCTTTTGATATCCGTTGAGCCAGCTCAATAAATCGGTAAACGACCAGCTGCAGTAGCCGATTAACTCAACTCCGTCGTTCACCGCCTGTTTGCACTGTTCCAGATGTGCGCGTAAATAAGCAATTCTGTAGTCATCCTGAATCGTGCCGTCTTGCTCAACCTTGTCAAATTCGCCCAGTCCGTTTTCCGTAATAAAAACAGGAAGCTTGTAGCGGCTTGATATCCTGCGCAGGCCGATTCTGAGACCGATTGGATCAATGGCCCAGTCCCAATTGGACGTCTCTACATGAGGGTTTCTTTTTGTTTTATATAAACCCGGAATACCCGTTTCCTGATTGCTGCCTTTTTGACCTGTGGTGTTCATTTTCCCATCTGACACACCGTCAAGAGGATTCATTTCATAAGTGATTGTCTGATAGTAGTTCACTCCGACAAAATCCGGTCTGCCTTTCGCCAACAGCTCCAAATCCCCGTCCTTAATCGTCGGCGCCCATCCTTTTTCCTTCAAATATTGAAAAGGAATATCCGGATATGTTCCCCGGCAGTACACGTCAAGCCACCAATGATTCATAAATTCCTCGGCGTTTTCGAAAGCGAGGATATCGTCCGGACGGCTGGACAGCGGATATGCCGGCGAATAAGCAAAGCTCGGCCCGATTTTTCCGTCCGGAACGTATCGGCGGAATGAATCGATCGCCTTGGCATTAGCTAAAAATGCGTGATGATTCGCTTCATAAAACCGCTTTCTGTCCTTGACTCCCGGAGGGTGCATGGCCGTGATAAAACCATGATTAAAGTTGTAATTTTGTTCATTGAGGGATACCCAATATTTCACCCTGTCCCCATAACGCTTGTAGAGCGTCACACAATATGCGTCAAAATCTTCGATGATCCGTCTGGATTCGACCCCCCCGTACTCTTCCATTAAAGCCTGGGGAAGATCCCAATGATAAAGCGTTAAAACAGGCTCGATACCGAAAGCCAGCAATTCGTCAATCAGCCTGTCATAAAACGCTAAACCCGCTTCATTGACCTCTCCCCTGCCTTGAGGAAAAATACGGGGCCAGCTTACCGAAAAGCGGTATGCTTTCAATCCCATTTCAGCCATCAAAGCAACGTCTTCTTTAAAGCGGTGATAATGGTCGACCGCAACATCTCCGTTGCTGCCTTTAAACGTTTTTCCCGGAATTTTCGTGAATACGTCCCAAACCGAGGCGCCTTTGCCGTCCTCGTTCCAGGCTCCTTCCACTTGATAGGCGGCAGAAGCCGATCCCCACAAGAAATGTTTTGGAAATGGTTTCAGATCCTGATGAATCATAATGGTTTCACTCCTGTTTCGATGTTTGCACTTTATCATATCGTATGAAACGCGTTTCACATCAAACATCTTCTGAAAACAATTCGGCAAGAAGCTTTTCGCGGTGCTGGAGGAAATATTTCGTTAACGTGTAATGATCGGTATTCTCATAGCTTACTTCAGCGATGGTGTCACCGTCGAAGCTGAAAATCTCCGCATCCGGATAACCCAATAATATCGGGGAGTGGGAAGCGATGATGAACTGGGCTTCGTTATTGCGGGTCAAATCATGGATGATTTTTAAGAAAGCGAGCTGCCTCGCCGGTGATAGAGCGGCTTCAGGCTCATCGAGAAGGTAAATTCCTCTTTGATTGAAGCGGTGCTTGAAAAGCGATAAAAAAGATTCGCCGTGAGACTGCTCATGAAGGGACCGGCCTCCGTAATGGACGAAGCCTGTATTATCCACCTCTTCAAGATGAGTCGCAAAGTGATAGAAGGATTCCGCACGCAGAAAAAAACCGTTCGTTATTTTCGGGAGCCAGGAAAGTCTGAGGTAGTCACCCAGGGAAGACTCTGATGCATGCACTTCATATGTATTATTCCTTCCCCCGCCGGCCGTGTTGAATTCGCATTTATCCGCAATCGCTTCAAGCAGCGTCGATTTTCCCGAGCCGTTTTCCCCGACAAAAAAAGTAACGCTTTTTTGAAAGGTCATTTCTCTTAAATGTTTAATAGCCGGAATAGAAAAAGGATACTTTGAATCGTGAGGAATTTTTTCTTGAAGCAATGTCAGCTTTTTTAAAAACATAGGCATCACCTGCTTGAACTTTTACTATAACTGTAACATGCCTTCTATCAAAACGAAAAAAGAGGTTTGCGCCTTCAAGCACAAACCTCATCCAGTCATATTTTGCGCCGCTGCGAGCGCTCTGCCGCATAATCCGGTCGGCAGGCACATCGGTTTCTGGTCGACGGGGCTTTTCATGATGCAGCACTCAAGTCCAAAAACGTCGCGAAACAAGGATGGTGTAAACACTTCTTCAGGCGCTCCTGCGCTGTATACTTTTCCGTCCAATATGCTGATTAAATAATCGGCGTATTGGGAAGCCTGGTTCAAATCGTGCAATACCATCACAATCGTGCGGCCATAATCGCGGTTCAAATGTTTTAACAGCTCCAAAACTTCTATTTGATGGGCAATATCCAAAAATGTCGTAGGCTCATCAAGCAAAAGCAAGTCTGTACCTTGCGCCAAAGACATTGAAATCCAGGCTCTTTGTCTTTGTCCGCCGGAAAGGGCGTCAAGCGTCCGATTTCGCAGCTCCGCCATCCCCGTCGCTTCTAAAGCCCAATCAACCATTTCATGGTCTTCTTTTGTATGCCTGGAAAGCAGTTTTTTATGAGGGTGTCTTCCGAAGTAGCACAGCTCCTCAACGGTTAGCCCTTCCGGTGCTTGAGGCGATTGGGGCAAAATTGCCATTTTTTTCGCTATCTCTTTTGACGGCTGCCGGTGAATGTCTTTTCCGTCCAAATAAACAGAGCCGCTTTCAGGCGCCATGATCCTTGCAAGAGATTTCAATATGGTGGATTTTCCGCATCCGTTTGAGCCGATCAGAACGCTGATCTTGCCCTCCGGTATTTCCAAGTCAATCTCATTGATGATTGTCGATGTATCGTAAGAAAGGGTCAGCTTTTGCGCCGATAGTTTCACCTTCATCATCCTCCACTCACTTTTTTGCAGATTCCGCTTTTAATAAATATAGAAAATATGGAGCCCCTATGATGGCGGTCAATATGCCGGCCGGTATTTCCACAGGCGGCATCAAGCCTCTGCCAAGGCTGTCGGCTGCCAGGAGGATAATCGAACCCGCAAGCCCTGAAGCGGGAAGCAGATATTTTGATTTTGTTCCGACAAGCCTTCTGGCAATGTGCGGAGCGATTAACCCGACAAATCCGATTGAACCGACAACTGCAACACAGCTGCCGGCAAGACCGACAGCGACGAATATTAACATAAACCTGAGGCGCGCCGAACGTTCTCCCAAACCGTCGACAAGCTCATCACCGAGCGACATTAAATCAAGCTTGGCTGCCAGGAGAAAGAGAATGGGCAAGCATAATGCAAGCCATGGAGCAAGGAGCTTAATCTCATCCCAGCTCCTCCCCCACAGACTCCCGGTGACCCAAATGAGGGCGGCATTCACATCCCCGGGGAACTTGACCATCATATATTGCATGCCGGCGTGACAGATCGCACCCAATGCGATACCGACTAACGCGATCGTCGACGGCCGGGCATTTTTTTTACGTACGAATACCATTAACAATACAGCAACAAGACCTGCCCCGGCAAATGCGGACAAAGGCAGGACAATGAGAGGCGCTGCAGGAAAAAGCAGAATGACGACCATCGCCGCCAAGCTGGCGCCCTTTGTTATTCCAATGACATCAGGTGATGCAAGCGGATTTCTGATCACTCCCTGCAAAATCGCACCGGATACTCCGAGACCCGCTCCGGCAAGCACTGCCAGAATCACCCTTGCGAGCCGGTATTTCTGAATAATAAATTGATAGTCGCTGCTGATTCCGAACAGATTTTTGATCACATCGCCGGGTGCGATATAAAGCGCCCCGAAGCCTATGCTGATGATGACGCAGACGAGCATGACAAGAAAAAGAAGAATGATCATCATAAAAGGATGTTTGATATGAAGACTTTTTTTCACCTTGCATTCCTCTCTTTCCTCGCCAAATATAAGAAAAACGGGGTTCCGAGAATGGCGGTCACGATGCCGACCGGAGATTCATACGGAAATGCGATCCATCTTGCAAGCACATCAGCGTAGACGAGCAGCAGAGCCCCGAACAATGCGGAAAACGGGATGACGAATTTATAGTTCTCGCCAACCAGCTTTCGGACGATATGCGGCACAATCAGGCCGACAAACCCGATCGGACCGGCAACGGCAACAGAAGAGCCGGCCAAAATGAGAATGACCAGGCTGACGAGCGTTTTGATCGCTTTTGTATTTTGCCCAAGCCCCTTTGCCGTCTCTTCTCCTAATCCAAGAATCGAAACCGTTCCCGAGCATATGACAGCGAGCCCGACGCCGACGAGCGTAAACGGCAATATGACCGTTACATCTTTCCAGTTGCTCCCGTCAATCGCACCGGTCATCCAGTACAGGACATCACCCGCTGATTCGTTCAGGATGATAATCCCCTGTGTGAATGAAGATAGAAAAAGGTGGACCGCCATGCCGGTCAGTGCAAGCTTTACCGGCGTCATTCCCCCTGAGGAAGAAAAAGAATAGACAATCAAGCCTCCTGCCGCCGCACCGACGAGAGCAAATCCGACGGAAGAAAAAGCGTTCAAATGGGGAAACAGCACAATCGACGCTACCACCGCCAATGATGCCCCCGCATTCACCCCGAACAGCTGCGGGGATGCAAGAGGATTTCTCGTCATTGCCTGCATCAGAGCTCCTGCTACCGCCAGATTGGCGCCGACAAAGACGGCGATGAGCGTCCTCGGGAGGCGGAGAGTCGTGATAATCAGCTGTTCCTTTGAGTGGTCCCACACTACAAGCGATTTCAAGGCTTTGGCAAAGCTGATATGAGACGCCCCGACAGACAGGTTTAAACCGATGCCTAAAATAAATAAAATGAAAGCCGTTATCAAAATAAGAAGTCTGTTTGCTGAAACATTCAAATGGCCCACTTCCTTACAGAACCCTGTTGATAAAACAAGAAGAAGCAAGGAATGACTCCCGCTTCTTTTTGGTTTTGATTATTTACCGTACACTTTTTGAATCAGGTCTTTTGACAGCTTTTCGCTTGAGCTGATTCCGCGGAATCTTGTCCAAAGATCGCGATCGGCGTCATATACTTGGCCGTTCTTCACCGCTTTAAGGTTTTTCCAGATCGGATTGCTTTTCCAGTCATCAACAATCGTGTGTCCCTCGTTGCTTGATACGAAAAGAATATCCGGGTTGATTTCACTCAATTGCTCCAGGCTGACATCTTTATACGCCTCTTTGGATTGCAGTGCGTGCTTAAACCCGAGAATTTCCATAATCTCTCCGTCATATGATGATGACGTGTGGACGTTAAAAGAGTCGGTCCGGGCAACGCCAAGCATAATCGTACGATTTTCTTTTTTCGGCAGTTTGCTTTTCAGACTGCCCATCTGCTTCTGATGGTCTGCCAGGTCTTGTTTTCCCTCTTTTTCTTTATTAAGCGCTTTGGCGATCGTTTGAAATCCGTCAATCGTTTCCTGGTAAGTTGCCTCTCTGCTTTTTAGCACAATCGTAGGCGCGATTCCCTTTAGATCCCGGTATACGTTTTTGTGCCGCTCAGCGTCGGCTATGATTAAATCGGGCTTTAGAGAACTGATGATTTCCAAATTCGGCTCGCTGCGGGTGCCGACAGAGGTATATTCAATCGGTCCGCCAACAAGCTTTTCAATCATGTCTTTTTTCTTGTCGTCTGCTATTCCAACGGGCTTCACGCCCAATTTTGTCACCGCATCAACAAACGAATTCTCCAAAACGACAACCCTTTTGGGCGTACCGCTGATATGGGCTGTCCCAAGTTCATGCTTTATTTCTCTTCCTTTTCCTTTTGATGCTCCGCTGTTTTCTTTTTGGCCGGAGGAACATCCGGATGCGATGATCAGCATCAGCGCTAAAACACCGAAAAGTACGGTTAATTTCCTGCTGTATTTCAACATCATTCTCTTCCTTTTCCGATTAATTTAAAATGAGAATCATTATCACATATAAAAAATATCTAATTTTTAAATAAAAATCTAGGTTTTTTTAATAAAAAAATTAAATTTAAAGCATTTTTCAAACAAGAAAATATAACCGGGCACATTGGATCACAATTTCCAGCGCTTATACATTACATCTGAAAACAGCCGCCCATTTGAAAGAGAATGAAATCATTTTTTGATATGCCAGTAAAGGCTGCACATCTTTTTCTTTTAAATCGGTCCATTTACCGGAATAAGCGCGGGAAATTTAAGCAAAGCTATCACGTATAATCGTTTCCCTATTCTTAATTAACGATCCCTCGTTACCCTCCAGATAGTAATTATGATTGCCAAATGCAGAGCAACTATTTTGCTGCCCTTCAGTAAGCTTCACTCATTGCTGCAATGGGACATGCTCCGCAGCGACTTTAGCAACTATCGTACCTGTATCCCGATAGACAGTTGTCAAACACCTTGCTGCTGAACCAGTGACTTCCGACCGTATTGGACGGAAGTGCGATATACAGTATGTCCGCTGCAACAACAGAGCGGATGACGAAATTGGCAGCTGATTGGGACAGACGCTTGCAGTGAATGAAACGCGAAGAAACGAACAAACATGACCTATCCCATTGCTATTGCGACAAAAAATAAATGTTCAGCATTCCATTTTACAGATGGAATCTATAATAATCTGTAAAGGATGATGATTGAGTATGAATACTCAAGTAACTACGAAATTAAAAATAAACAAACCGGCCAATGAAGTTTTCGAAGCTTTCACAGACCCTTCAAAAATCGGTAATTTTTGGTTCACTTCGAGTTCTGAAAGATGGGAGCAAGGCAAGACAGTTACATTAAGATATGATGAATATAATGCGGAAGGGGCTATAGATGTACTGGAAGTCGAGGATAATAAGAAAATCGTATTCTCGTGGGGAGGATATGATCAAGAAACGGTTGTTACAATTACATTAACAGAGGCTGATACGAGTACAATTATAGAAGTAAATGAATCAGGCTTGAAAGAAGATGATCCTGAGGTTGTGGCTAAAATGATGGGCCAAAAAGAAGGTTGGGTATACACGTTAACTTGTTTAAAGGGGTATATGGAAAATGGCGTTAATACGTTGAGAGCATCGTTAATTCATTGAAGGTAGCGAGTGGACAATGTCCCATAGTCATCAGATTTGTAAATGTCTGTAATCTGCAATGTTTAATGAGTCGGCAAAACTTTAACAAAACTCTTAAGGTCTTGGTCATAAATCTCTGCTCGAAAGTGCAATGGCGTTTCTGAATAAGATCTTATACACGTCTGCAACACCGTTTTTTTAACATCGTATGTTTCCCCTAACCTGTCCGCCATCGCCGTAAAAACCGTATGATTCAGTTCCCCTCTCGCATGCGGATACGCCTCATATCCGTTGATCATTAAAATATGTTTCATCATTCCTCATCCTCCTTATATGGCCCAATATCTTTTTCATTTATTTTTTCCCAATACAAAATAACTTATTGCCTGTTTGCCTTCTATAGTGCTAATGTTTTCTTGACTACACGAATGGCAGGAGGATATTTCAGTGAAAAACGTTCGCATTTATACATTGATTCTTATCGCGGCGGCATTCGCATTTTTAACCGCTGCGTGCAGCAACACGACTCAAAACGGCCAAAAAACGGCCTGGGAGCAAATCAAGGAAAAAGGGAAGATCGTTGTGGCGACTTCGGGAACCCTTTACCCTACTTCATACCATGACACGGTTTCCGGCAAAGACAAGCTGACCGGCTATGAAGTTGAAGTCGTCCGCGAGGCGGCGAAGCGGCTCGATTTGGATGTCGAATTTAAAGAAATGGGCTTTGACGGCATGCTGACAGCGGTCAACAGCGGACAGGCCGACGCTGCAGCCAACGATATTACAATGACAAAGGACCGCAAGAAAAAGTTCTTGTTCTCAACGCCTTATAAGTATTCATACGGTACGGCAATCGTCCGCAAGAAGGATTTATCAGGCATCCGCACACTGGATGACCTGAAAGGGAAAAAGGCGGCGGGAGCGGCAACGACCGTTTACATGGAAATCGCCAGAAAATACGGGGCTGAAGAGGTTATTTACGACAATGCAACAAATGAACAATATTTAAAAGACGTGGCGAACGGCAGGACAGACGTTATTTTAAACGACTATTATCTGCAAAGGCTGGCGCTTAAGGCAATGCCTGATTTGGATTTGACGATTCATCCCGATCTTAAATATTACCCGCACCAGCAAGGGATGATCATCAAAAAAGGAAATACCGAACTAAAAGAACGGTTCGATCAAACGATAGAAGACATGCTGAAAGACGGAACGATTAAGAAGATTTCAAAACAATTCTTTGGCGGCGCCGACGTTTCAAAAAAACAGGATATCGACTTTACTGACGTCGATGTAGACAAATAGAGGAATGTGACGTGGGCTCGATTCAATGGGAATATATTTTCAATGCAGAATTAGCCGCTAAATCGTTTCCTTATGTCATGCAGGGCATATGGAATACGCTGCTGATTTCGTTTGCCAGTATGTGTTTCGGCCTGATTCTCGGCTTTTTCATCGCGCTTGGCCGCATGTCCAGGTTCGCTTTGCTCAGATGGCCGGCAAAAGTCTATATCTCATTTATGAGAGGCGTCCCGATATTGGTCATTTTATTTATTCTTTACTTTGGCTTTCCGTACATCGGAATTCAGTTTCCGGCATTAACGGCTGCCTTGATCGGCTTTAGCGTCAACAGCGCCGGCTATATTGCCGAAATCATCCGTTCAGCCTTGTCTTCTGTTGACAGAGGCCAGTGGGACGCTGCAAAATCGATCGGATTTTCTTATTGGCAGACGATGCGGCACGTCATCGTCCCCCAATCGGTGAGAATCGCCCTCCCGCCGCTTACCAACGTGATGCTCGACCTTGTGAAAGCATCTTCCCTTGCGGCCATGATTACCGTACCTGAGCTGTTTCAGCAGGCAAAAATCGTCGGCGGCCGGGAATTCGATTACATGACGATGTATATTTTAGTTGCCTTGATTTACTGGGGGATTTGTTCGCTGATCGCTTTGTTTCAGGACTACTTGGAGAAGCGGACAGAAGTTTACCTGAAAAAATAGAAAGAAAGCCGCCGGCTCAAAGCCGGCGGTTCTCTATCCTAAAAAGGAGGCGGTTTTATGAACAGAGTCAGGTCAACCCATTTCCACGCAGAGGACCGTTATGTCATAAACAGAAACAAAGCCCAATACAAAACAGATCCGTCAGGACACTTTAAAGCCTCGTATACATATCGTAATGAAACAGATCAGGCGGATCATATTCACATCTCGGTAATCTTTGAAGAATACGCGGAACCCGTCCAAACCCTTCAATTGACAGTACCTCCCCGTTCCTCAAAAAGCACCTATATCAATCTAAAAGATATTCCTTCAGGGAGGAGCCGCATCGTCTATATCATCGCCCAGACATCCCTATTCGATTTAAAAACTGAACAAGATGATTGGAACACCGAATATGCTGCTGTCTATTATTTTGAATTGATATCTTGCACGGCATCTTCCGGCCAGCTGGAGCGCCCGCCTTTCGTTCAACCCGTCCATCAGAAGAGAAGCAGCGGAGAACAGGTACGGCTGATTTACCTTTCTGACAGGAAAGGACACCGGATCAGAAGGTTAGATGATCAACATATGTATATTTCCTTGATCAATGAAGAGACATATAAACTAAAAGGTTGCTTATATCATTTTCAAAATGGAAATTGGCAATCGTTTCAGATCAATCAAGATTCAGCCCGCGCATTTTCGTATGAGCTTGAGCCGGAATCTGTACAGACGTACCGAATCAGCCTTAGCCAAAACGGCTATTCGCGATTTTTTGCCACTGCTGTTATACCAGCTGATGCGCTTCAGGATGTTCCATTTACGCCCAGAATGGTTTCCCCTTCCGAGCTGTATATCATTCCGTCCAAACATTGCACATAAAAAAGAAGCCCGCTCCCGCACACCTATATAAAGATCTCCTCATTTTTCCATCCGTTTGTTACAATAAAATGGAAAAGGAGGTGATTTTTGATGAAACGTTTTTTTCTGGCAGCAATTTTGACGCTGGTTTGCGGATTTTTCAGCTTTGGAGACAGTGCTAAAGCTTACACATTCCCGCACAAATTAAACATTTCGTTTACGGGAACGCATGTGGAACTTATTCCTCACGTCGACTCAGACGCATACGACTGGAACGTAGGTTATAAGTTTACGATTTTCAATGCGGAAAACTGTAAAACAACCATTAAAATCCAGATGATGCACCTGTCCGGCAGATTTATGAGTTTGAGCATAAAAGACTATGTCGGCAACTGGCCGGATCGAACGGCCCAAGACGTGATTACGCCGTCAATTCTCCGCACATACAGGCTGTATTTTGAAAATACGGAAGGCGAATGCAAAAACATTCGCATTAAGGGAACCTACGGAGCCGTTCCCGAAATTCATGATTTTTCTGCTTTCAGCCAAAGATAGCTTTTTGAAGAAACAAGCATCCGCCCCAGCCGCATAAACCGAACACGAAAGAAACAGCAAGCGGAAGCGAGGATTTTAAGCAGACAGCTACGATCAGGATAAGCGCTGCGGTTGCCGGAAGCCCCCACAACACGCCTGCCGCGAATTGGCTTAAATGCTTCAGAGACTCTCCTTGGACAGAAAGCCAAAATAAACTCAGCAGACTGACAAGCGGAAGCGCGGCGACGATTCCTCCAGTCTCCGGCGACCTTCTGGCGATTTCAGTAATAATGCCGATGACAACGGCAGAGACGGCAATTTTAACGATTAAAAACACGATTTTGCCCCCCGGCTTAATATGGAAAACGCCGTTTTTACCATTTCGGCTTCATTCTCGTGTAAATGTTCGAGTACCTTTTTCAGCTTGTCCGGATCAAGCCGGGTATGCCGTTTTACGGCAGCTTCGCCTTCAGCCGTTAATATGACATAAACCTTTCGTTCATCCTTGGCGTCCCTCTTTTTTTCAACGAGCTTTTTCTGAATGAGCCGCTTCGCATGCTCTGATGCGGTATTGTGGGATACCCCCAAAAGGCTTGCCAAATCGCCGATTGTGGCGTACCGGTTTTTTTCGAGATGCTGCAGCAAACGGACGGCCTGGTGTGACAACCCGTCTTGATGCTTATAGTGCAAATGGTAATAAATATCTGTCCAGTCTTGATTGATTGCTTCAATTACTTCGTTCATCAAATCATCACCCTTTTATATCTTACCATACGATATATTCTTTGATCAAGATATAAAATAGCACCCGGCAAATCTTCAGCCGGGTGCCTACATTTTCATTTTAAATGCTTTCTCAAAAACGCCAGTTTTTCAGTTTGGAACGCCGGAATGAATTCATGGCCAAAATAGCGGTACACTTTCAGCTCTTTTTCAGTGTTTAGATGATTGTATGCCGCAAAAACGGTCGATGGCGGCGTGATGGTGTCCACTAAGCCGATTGACATGAGAACGGGCGCCTTCACCGATTCGGCGAGATTTATAATATCGAAATATGACAAGGTGTTCATCGCTTTCCTCTCAATGTCCGGGCTGCCGTTCCTTTTGAAAAAGGAGTTGATTTCAAGATACGGCTGGTCTATCGCTGTATCGATCGCCCTTTGGAAATTGCTTAAATACGGATATTCAGAAACGGCTGCTGCCGGAATATCAGACAATGCGGAAGCCGCGATCGCCAGTCCGCCGCCTTGACTCGCGCCGATGACGCCGATCCGTTTTTCATCGACTTCGGCAAACCCTTTGACGACCTCGAGCGCCCTTACGGCATCCAGATACACATATCTGTAATAATACGTTTTCGGGTCGAGGATGCCTTTTGTCATCCAGCCCGGCACGTGTCCGTGAGGGGAGCCGCTCGTATCCTCGCTGCCGTTCTGTCCGCGGACAAGCATCCCGAATGTTGCATAGCCATGCAGCGCCCAGTTGACGATGTCATGAATGTCCCCGTCATAGCTCGCGTTATAGCCGTGATACTTGACGATTGCAGGATGCGGGCCTTTGCGGTCGGGCACCGCATACCATCCTTTAATATGCGCCCCGCCTATGCTCCGGTATGTCAGCCAGTACACATTCACGCCGTCTGCCGGGTAATCGTACCTTTCAAGCTGCGGCTCGGCTTTTTCTTTTGCAAGCTCCCCCAGCGATTCCTCCCAGAACTCTTGAAAATCGTCCAAAGCGGTTTTTTCTGGTTTATATTGATATAACTGATCCAATGGTAAATCATAAGGTTGCTGCATGACTCTCGTCCCCTCTCATTAATTGTACGAATATTCTATCACAACATTCATCTTTCATTCATGATATGTTTACGTTCAACCTCTCTGCCATTGAATCGTACAAACCGTTGCCAGGCCAAGGCCGATTGCATTCGTGACAACGGTCTCGACTGTCAATGGAGCGGTGAATGCCGCACCGTTCAGCTTTTTTAACGCAGTCAGCATCCGTCAGACTTAAAACAGGGATGCCGTGAAATCGAGTGAATTTGCCGTTCATATCGTCGATGAGGATATGGTTTGAGACACGAAATCAGACCGCCGCTTCTCTGCCTGCACATGAAAGCAGGCCCGGTTTGACCGGTCTACACATCGTGTGGCTGTTCCCGCCATCCGGGTAGCGCGGATCCGCTTAAAATGCAGGTTGGAGCGTCATCTCACATTCGAAAATGACCATGGCGAAACCGCCAATGATCTGTTGATCGGAAGGGTCGTCTGCATTTATTTTGCGATGACGTATACGATCCTGAACACGGATATATCCGGATAGAAGCATTGGCCCCACCGCCCGGCCTTGCGGAAACGACTATGCGGCATTGGGTGAGATCGTTACGGCCAAACGCCCATCCTGATGCCTTTCATGCGGACAGACCAAGCCTGTCCGCATTCAGCTTGCCTCATGAGAAGCCAGCCCGCCAAATATACTCATATCCCCCCCCTCCATTACGTTATGATATAATCCTATTTTGAAATAAAAAATGCAGCCCTCGGAGGTTTTTTATGGCTTCACAGTTTCTGCAGCTCAATTCAATCTTTATCAGTATATTAATAGAAGCAATTCCGTTCGTATTGATCGGCGTTTTTATCTCTGGTCTGATTCAAATGTTTGTCACGGAAGAAATGATCGCAAGGGTCATACCGAAAAACCGCTTTCTGGCCGTGCTGTTCGGCATATTCGCCGGCATGCTGTTTCCGGCTTGTGAATGCGGCATTGTTCCGATCGCCCGGCGCCTGCTTTTAAAGGGCGTGCCGCTTCATGCGGCTTCAGCCTTTATGCTGACGGCTCCGATCATCAATCCGATTGTATTGTTTTCGACGTTTATCGCTTTCGGAAACAAGTGGGACGTCGTCCTTTACCGCGGCGGGCTGGCGTTCGCTGCCGCCCTTATTACCGGGGTTATCATTTCTTATCAATTTAAAGGTAATCAGCTTCTTGAAGGCGATTCACACCATCATCACGGCCATTCCGGAAAGACATTTCTGAAAAAGCTGGGCGGTATGCTCGGCCATGCGGTTGATGAGTTTTTTTCAGTCGGAAAATATTTGATCATCGGGGCTTTTGTGGCGGCTGCGATGCAGACGTATGTAAAAACATCGACACTTCTTGCAATCGGACACAATGATGTATCTTCATCGCTTGTGATGATGGGCTTGTCCTTTGTTTTGTCACTTTGCTCACAGGTTGATGCCTTTATTGCGTCATCCTTCAGCAGCACGTTTTCTCTCAGCTCGCTCATCGCCTTTCTCGTATTTGGAGCGATGGTCGATATCAAGAACCTGCTGATGATGCTCGGCACTTTTAAAAAGCGGTTTGTATTTGTGCTGACCGCCTATATCGCCGTTATCGTTCTGGCCGGATCACTTTTGGTGAAGGGGTGAGATCATGTTTCGTACATTCATTTTAATGTTTTTTACGTTTTTCTTTTTTCAGCTTCACGCCTCAGGCAATTTAACGAAATATATTAATATGAAATACGCGTATTTGTCGTATATCGGGATGTTTCTGCTTGCCGTTTTGACCGCTGTTCAATTCTATCAGTATATAAAGGGGCAGGATGGGTCCGATTGCGGTCATGACTGCGGGTGCGGACATGATCATGATCACGAAAAACATAAACCGTTCTTTAAAAGAATGTTTATTTATCTCGTATTCCTGTTTCCTTTATTCACCGGGCTTTTCCTGCCGGTGGCGACGCTTGACTCAACAATCGTGAAGTCGAAGGGCTTTTCATTTAAGGCGATCGATACGCCTGATCATTACGCCCAAACCCAGTATTTGCGCCCTGATACGAGCATTTACTACGGACAGGAAGACTATGACGAACTGATGGAAAAAGCCCTCAAGGATTATAAAGGGAAAAAACAGATATCGTTTACGGATCATGATTTTCTAAAAGGCATGGAGACGATCTATAATTACCCGGGGGAATTTCTCGGCAAAACGATTGATTTCAACGGTTTTGCGTTTAAAGGCGAATCGATCAACAAGCGGCAGCTTTTCGTTCTCCGCTTCGGAATCATCCACTGTATTGCCGATTCGGGCGTCTACGGCATGCTGGTGGAATTCCCTGATGATATAAAGGCAAAAAATGACCAATGGATTCATGTGAAAGGAACGTTGTCATCCGAATACTATCAGCCATTTAAATCCGTCATTCCCGTTTTAAAGGTGAAAAGCTGGTCCAACATCAAAAAGCCGAAAGATCCTTACGTATACAGAACATACTAAAGAAAGCCGGTGCAGCATGTACCGGCTCTTTCTGTCGCTGCCGGGGTTGCTTAAGATTTATATCCGGCTTTTTTCATCAGCATCAGATCGATGAACAATTGGCATCTCGTATGAAAATCGTTCAGATCGATCGAGGTCATGTCCAATATTTGCTTAATGCGGTAGTTTAGCGTATTCTGGTGGATAAACAGCTGTTCTGCGGATTGTTTGACTTTGCAATTGTTCACAAGATAGATTTCGAGCGTCCTTAAAAATTCGGTTTGGCTCTCTTTATCTTTTTCCTTCAAAAGGAGCAGATCGGGATTTGAATAGTGGAGCTGGTCGTTTTTTGCGGCGATTTGGTCAAGGTATCTGAAAAGTCCGAGTTTTTGATATTCATAGGGAATATGCTCCTGGCTTCCGGTGATTTCCGCAGCTTTTGTGACTTGCAGAGCTTCCCTGTAGCTCTTGCCGAGAAAGAGCGAACTGCTGTATTCGTTGCCGACTCCGATGAATATAGGCGGCAGCGTTTGTGAGCGCAAATGGGTTAAAAGCCGGTTGATCAGCTCTGATGATGCGGCAAGGGCGGAACGTTTGCGCGACACGCTGCCGACGATAATCGCGATGTTGGAATGATCCTCCACCACATGGCTGATGTTGTCTTTCAGATTCAGATAGGATCTGATCGTTTCTTTCAAATCGTCGAGCAGCTCGTTCTCCCCGTCAATGATTTGAAGCACCATTACGGTAAACGCGGAGGGCAGTGCAACATTCGCTTTGTCAGCCGCAGCCTTAAGCTCTTTTTCCGTTTGAAACTGTTCGTGGAGCGCCTGCCTGTACAGCTCTTCCGCCTGCTCCTCTTTTTCCTGCTTCAGCCGTTTCTGTCTGTAAATGATCTTTCCGACATGAAAGGAAGCTTGATATAGAAAGTCGAGTTCTTCATCAGACAGCTCGTTTTCGATCTCCTGAATCCAAATGTAGCCCATGATTTCGTTTTTATGTTTGGCGCTGACGACCACCCGCTGGTTCAGGCCGATCTCTTCAATCTGCTTCACCCGAAAAGGAGTCGGAATGGTTTTCAATTGATCTATGATTCCTTCTTCGACAAATTTCTCAAAAATCGAAAGCGGACATTTTTTGGAGAAAATCGTTTGTTGATTCGCTGCGTCAAAGTGGTTAATGTAATACGAATTATAAGCTAATAGGAAAAAATCCGCGCTTTCCAGTATGACCGGTTTTTTCAGCTCATCGCTGATAAAATCAATGATCTGGTTGATGTCTGAAAGAGAAACAACTTGTTCTAATAGCTCTTCCATATCCTTTCTCCTACCCGTTTTTAACTTAATCATACTTCTCCTTTGCATTCTTGTATAGATATACTTTTTGACATTCAAGCAGCCCCTGCCCAAAGGACAGAGGCTAGGATCCAGAATCACATATTGATATTTTCGAATTGATCGGCAACGTGCTGATCCGGCTTTGACGTCACGATGCTGACTACATACACGGATAACAGGCTTACCGCGAACCCCGGTATCATTTCGTATAGAACACCGGAAAGCCCTGCTGCTGCCCAAATCACGACGGTGACGGCTCCGGCAATGATACCGGCAAGCGCACCCCATTTCGTCATCCGCTTCCAATATAAGCTTAAAATAACGACCGGGCCGAATGAAGAGCCGAACCCCGCCCAAGCGTAGCTGACTAATCCCAAAATTGAATTGTCTTTTGACCAGCCGAGCCACAGGGCGATAATCGAAACGACCAGAACGGACAGACGGCCGAAGAAGACCAGTTCTTTATCAGAGGCGGAACGTTTGAAAATCGTTTTATACAAATCTTCGGTTAAAGAGCTTGAAGTAACAAGAAGCTGTGAAGAAATCGTGCTCATAATCGCGGCTAAAATGGCCGAAATTAAAAAGCCGGTAATGATCGGATGGAACAGAATATTGCCCAATTGAATGAATATCGTTTCCGGATCGTCGAGGTGAAGGCCTTTTTTGGAGTAATATGCAAGGCCGATCAGCCCCGTCAGCAATGCGCCGGCAGTTGAAAATATCATCCAGCCCATGCCGATCCGGCGCGCTTTTTTGATTTCTTTTACTGAGGAAATTGCCATAAAACGCACGATGATATGCGGCTGGCCAAAATAGCCGAGCCCCCATGCGAACATAGAAATAATACCCAGAACGCTCGTCCCTTTAAATACGTTGAGAAGATCGGGATCAATCGAGCGGATTTCCGTAAAGGCTTCGGCAGGTCCGCCGGCTTGTATGAGCGTCACGATCGGAACGAGAATCAATGCTGCAAACATGATGATTCCTTGTACGAAGTCCGTCCAGCTTACGGCCAAAAATCCGCCGAACAGCGTGTAGCATACGACAACGGCCGAAATGATCCATAAACCGGTATGGTAATCCAGATGCAAAATGCTGTTAAATAAAACACCGCCGGACACCATTCCTGATGATACATAAAACGTGAAAAACGTAATAATGACGATGCTGGAAAAGATGCGGAGAATTTTCGTTTTGTCTGCAAAACGGTTTTCCAAAAATGACGGAATCGTAATCGAATTGCCGGCGGCTTCCGTATAGCTCCTTAACCGAGGTGCGACATAAAGCCAGTTTGCCCATGCACCGAGCACAAGACCGATGACGATCCACGCACCGCTTAAGCCGGTGGCGAACATCGCACCCGGCAGGCCCATCATCAGCCACCCGCTCATATCGGACGCACCCGCGCTGAGTGCCGTAACCGCAGGGCCGAGCGTGCGTCCGCCAAGCATGTAATCCGTCAGATTTGATGTCCGTTTATACGCATAATATCCGATCAGAAGCATGCCGATCATATAAATCGCGATTGAAATGATCAATTGTACGTTTTGGATAAGAATCCCCCCAGGATGCCGTTTTTTCTAAATTTTTCGACTTCTCTTTTCTTTTTTGAAGGCAGCCTTTAAAGACTGCCTTCTCTCCCCCCGATTGATTGCCGATTAAAACATTTCGCTGATCGTTTTCGCCTGCATGTGAAGCGCCAGATAATCCGGTCCGCCTGCCTTTGAATCGGTTCCTGACATTTTAAATCCGCCAAACGGATGGTAGCCGACGATCGCGCCTGTACAATTCCGGTTAAAGTACAGGTTCCCTACATGGAACTCCTGTTTTGCCCTGTTGATATGATCGCGCTTGTTTGTGATGACAGCTCCGGTCAGTCCGTATTCCGTATTATTGGCAACTTCAAGAGCCTCGTCAAAGCTGCTTACTTTCGAAAAGGCAACGACCGGGCCGAAGATTTCTTCCTGCATTAAGCGGGCTTTCGGGTCCAAATCGGCGAAGATAGTCGGATCGATGAAATACCCTTTTGAATCATCGCCGTTTCCTCCGCTGACAAGGCGGCCTTCTTGTTTTCCAATCTCGATATATTCCATGATTTTGTTATATGACGCCTGATCGATGACAGGTCCCATGTAAACATCGGCACTGTCCGGCGCGCCCACTTTTTTCGACTCCGTGATTTCGATGACGCGCTTAAGCACCTCGTCATACACTTTTTCGTGAACGACGGCACGCGAACCGGCTGAACATTTTTGGCCGGCAAAGCCGAAAGCGGATGTGAAAATCGATTGCGCCGCCAATTCGATGTCGCAGTCCTCATCAACGACAACCGTGTCTTTTCCGCCCATTTCCGCGATCACCCGTTTGAGATGGGTCTGTCCCGGATGAACCTTTGCCGCACGTTCATAAATGCGCGTTCCGACTTCCCTTGAGCCGGTAAATGTGATCAGGCTTGTTGTCGGATGATCAACGAGGTAGTCTCCGACCTCAGCGCCGCTTCCCGGAACATAGTTCACGACCCCTTTCGGAAGACCCGCTTCTTCAAGCACTTCGACGAACCTCGCGGCAATGACAGGCGCCGCACTTGCCGGCTTCAGCACTACCGTATTTCCCGTAACGATCGGCGCCACCGTTGTTCCCGCCATGATCGCAAACAGGAAGTTCCAAGGCGGGATGACGACCGTTACGCCGGTCGGCGTATACACGTATTGATTTCGTTCGCCTTCGCGGCTGTTGACAGGCTTTCCTTTTGCAAGCTCAAGCATTTGCCGCGCGTAGTATTCCATAAAATCGATCGCTTCAGCCGTATCCGCATCAGCCTCATTCCACGGTTTGCCGGCTTCTTTGACCAAAAGCGCCGAAAATTCATGCTTATTGCGGCGCACCTTTGCTGCCGCACGGAATAGCACAGCCGCTCTTTCCGCAGGATCGGTGTATCTCCACGTTTCAAACGCTTTTGCCGCCGCTTGAATGGCTTTCTCTGCATGATCCTGAGTCGCTTTTGACACCGTACCGACGACTTCGTCTTTCTTGGCCGGGTTGACCGAAACGATTTTGTCTTCAGTTTCGATTCGTTCCCCATCGATAACAAGAGGGTATGATTGACCCATCCATTCATTTACCTTATCCAATGCTTGTTGAAACGCCGCCCGGTTTTCTTCTTTCCCGAAATCTGTAAATGGTTCGTGTTTGTAAGGTGTTGTCATTCTCATTCTCCCCTTTTTATCGTTTTATTTCTTGGTCATTCCCTTAAATGCGAAGGCGATGTTGGCAGGCCGCTCGGCAAGCCGCCTCATGAAGTAGCCGTACCAGTCATCTCCATACGGAAGGTACACGCGCATGTTGTAGCCTTCTTTCACCAGTTCAAGCTGGGTTTTATTGCGCATGCCGTACAGCATTTGAAACTCGAAGCGGTCCTTTCCGATGTTGTGCTCATTCACAATGTCTTTGGTGAATTGGATCATCTTGTCGTCATGAGTTGCGATGGCTGTATAATGGCCGTTAAGCAGCTGCTTTTTAATGAGCTTTTTGTAATTTTCATCAACATCCTTCTTATCCGGATATGCCACCTCAGGCGATTCCTTGTAGGCGCCTTTTACAAGACGGAAAAACGGATTGTACTGGTTGAGCTCCTCCAGATCGCGTTCCGTCCGGTACAAATAAGCCTGTAACACGGTACTGACATATTCGTACCTCTGTCTGAACTCCTTAAACAGATCGAGCGTCTTTTGACAGCGGACTTCGTCTTCCATATCGATCGTCACCATCACCTGGTGCTGTTCCGCGGTATCCAGAATGCTGGTCATGTTTTCCCTGACAAGATCAAGGTCGATGTCAAGCCCCAGCGAAGTCATCTTTAAGGATACATGCGACTCAAGCTTTTCCTGGGCGATCGTTTGAATAGCCCGAATGCATTCCTGTGTACGCTCCCTCGCCACTTCTTTGCTGTCCACAAACTCGCCTAAATGATCGACGGTAACCGTCAGCCCCTGCTCATTCAGCCCTCTGATAATCGGTATCGAAGATTCGAAATCCTTTCCTCCGATAATTTTTCCGGTTGCGATGGAACTTCCCCAATTTCTCGCCAGACGATTCAGGATGCTGCTTTTCGATAAGAATAAAAAAAAGTCTCTTGTGATCACTTCCATTATCACACCCCGCCATCTCATGAAATATGTCTTTATATTCTTAATTTTATAAGAGCTGATAGCCGATTCACAATATTTCGAAAAAACAAAAAAGCTGACGATTTTTGTGTTTTTTCCACAATGTTTGACATCTGCCTGCATCATAAGCGAAACTTTTAACCTACAAATGATAAAGCTATACGACAATAGAATTAGAAAAAAATTGAAAACGTTTTCTCTTTTACTGAACCATTTCCCTCGAGAAACAAAGAAAAAACCCTTTAAGACATTTCTTAAAGGGAATATATATTATGCCCACACCTCGTCAAGCGTTTCTCTGAACAGCTTGTCAAGCTCGGGTGTCAAGTCTTCACGGCTGATTTTAAACGACTTTGCCGCCGGCTTCAGCCTCTCAAGTTCTTTCTCAATGAAATCGTGAATGATGGGGTTTTTAGGCTCAAGAAGAAATTCCTCCCCCTTCTTTTTTCTGTCAAGCAAATAGCCGATTTCCGTTTTAAGCGGTCCATCTTCAACGAGCTCCTCAAGCAGCACCGGAAACTCAATCGGCGGAACCGTTTGATGATTCTCAATCCACCGGCATGCCAGAATGGGGCGAAGAACGTAAAAATACTTTTTGACCTTAACCTGTTCCCTCTCCAGATAGTGGCGGAAGTTTCCTGAAGCCATATTTAAATAATGATACATGCAGGATACCGGCGAAAAAGCCCTCAACTTAAGCTTCCTCATGTTTTCCGCTAAAGAATAAGCTTCATAATAGACCATTCCTGAAGACAGCCATTCAAGCAGCGGGGGGTTAGATTTCCGGAATAGTCTTAAGGTTTTTGTCAGTTCCCAGCCGCTGATATCGAGCAAATCATTAATCGGCAGCTCGATGACATCGCGCTTTTCGTCTATGGAAAGATACCAATCCTTTTGATGAACATAAATAAATCTGACGTCATAATCGCTGTCTTGCGACGGAAACCCCCAGGCCCTGCTTCCGGATTCTACTGCATAAAGGATTTTGACGCCGTATGTAGCTTCAATGTTTTTCAGTTCTTCTTGAATTCGCTGTTTCAAGATATGTGCACCGCCCGTCCATGTTTTCTTGTTACATTTATTATAAGACCGCAGAGATGAATAAACGACTTCTTTGACAATTGATTTCTATTTAGAACTTTTACTCGCGATTACATGAGCGGAGTTTCCGGCCACTAAAGTGATTCGTCCCTCATTTCAAATAGCGCCTTTAATACGTACAGCATTACTCAGTTCCGGCAGGACGGTTGGTTTATCTAAAATTATTCATAAGATATTGTCTAAGGTAGTAAAACATAGTCCCGGCAAAAATGAAAATGCTTTTCTTACTGTTGAGGTAAAAGTTTAGATGAATTGATGTCTGAAATTAATTGCCCCAACATTGTAATCGAGCAAATTGAAAAGTAAAAAATCTCCGCACTAAAGGGGCAGTTAATGAATTGTCAAAAATACGGTTGCGATACTCCATATGTTGTTAAAAAGGATAGATGAAAACAGATTTTCCCGCCTGTTCATCTATCCTTTTTCAACAATTTAATATACATCTCTACAGCTTGTGCACCGATGATATGCGCCCTTTCGGCAGCTAAACTTTTCAATATACGCCTGAAACATTTTTGGCAGAAAACCGAGGCTTAATTAAACGTTTGTTTAAGGCTGATAAAGCTCACTGTCCGGCTTCAGCGTGTCTGCAATACAGTCGGCGACTTCTTCGGCGGAAAGATTATCTGTTTCAATTCTTAAGTGGTGAAAGGCATAAATGCTCTTTCTTTCATTGAACAGCTGTTTTACTTGTTCGATTGAGCGGTTGTGAAGAATCGGCCTGTTTTCAAGCAGCAAATCTATCCGCTGCTTCCAATTCTCCCATGTTAAATCAAGGAAAATGACGAAGCAGTGTTCAAGGCATTTCTTTCTAATTTCCTCCTGCAGAAAAGAGCCGCCGCCGAGAGAGACGATTTTGCTCTTTTTATGTTCACACATTTGAACAATATATTCTTTTTCCGTCTTCCGAAAAAACGCCTCCCCTTTTTGATTAAACATCTCGGGAATGCTCATCTGAAAGTCTTTTTCAATTTCTTGGTCAATATCAATAAAATCGCGGCACAGTTTTTTGGCCGCCAGCTTGCCGATCGTCGTTTTGCCGACGCCCATAAATCCGATCAGCACGATGTTTTTTTCTCCCACAGGGGTGGATCTTTTGACATTCATCTCCAGGCTTTACTCCTCCTCGTCTAAAGGAATCAACAATTATATTCAGTATATGACAAATCTGATTTTAATGAAATAGAAGAAGCCCGGGACAGAAACTGAATATACAAAAGAGGCTGAGTTCATTACAGCCTCTTTCCTTCTTTATTTCCACCAGTCGTCAAACATTGAAGCAGGCACCTGGCGTTTGTGCTCTGACGATTTGTAGCGTTTTTCAATCGCTTCGGCCACATCGCTTGATACGGTTTTCCCTTCAAGGTAGTCGTCGATATCTTCGTAGGTGAGCCCGAGCTCTGTTTCGTCAGCCTGCTGAGGTTTTTCATCAAGCAAATCCGCCGTCGGCGATTTCGTATAGAGCCGCTCCGGTGCGCCGAGCTCCTCGAGCAGGCTCCGGCCTTGGCGCTTTGTCAGCCCTGTCAGTGGCAAAAGATCGGCACCGCCGTCGCCATATTTGGTGAAAAAGCCCGTGACTGCTTCTGCCGCATGGTCCGTTCCGATCACCAATAATCCGTTTTGGCCGCCGATTGCATACTGGGCAATCATCCGCACCCTTGCCTTTACATTGCCTTTATGAAAATCTGCAAGCGTCTCGCCCGTCACATCGCGGAACTGGGAAACAAACGAGCTCACCGTCGGTGCAATGTCAAAAGCAAGCGATTTGTCAGGCTTGATAAATCGAAGGGCAAGCTGGGCGTCATCTTCATCCTGCTGGACGCCGTGCGGAAGCCGAACCGCGATGAATTCCGCTTCCGTGCCTTCAGCTCTCAATTCTTCCACTGCAAGCTGGGCGAGTCTCCCGGCAAGCGAGGAATCCTGTCCTCCGCTGATGCCTAAAACAAAACCTTTTGCTCCTGTTTTTTTCATATAGCTTTTTAAAAATCCGACCCTTTTTTCAATTTCCTGTTTCGGATCAATGGAAGGTTTTACGTTCAGTTCTTTCATAATCTTTTCCTGCAAAGTCATCGGTCATTCCTCCTGATTATTATGGTCCTTTGACTGAATGAGCCGTTTGATTCAAATCTTATTTAACTATAGCACAATTATAGTTTTAAAGTGAACATGAAGGAGCATACACGCTTCTTTCAAAAGAATAAAAATCCGCTTGAAGACACAATAACGATTAGATTAGAGGGGTTGAAGCGATGAAAAAACAAGGAAATTTAAAATGGTGGCAGCTGTCAATGATCGGTGTCGGCTGCACGATTGGAACGGGATTTTTTCTAGGATCAAGCATCGCCATTAAGAAAAGCGGTTTTTCCGTATTAGCCGCTTTTCTTCTCGCTGCACTCGGAACGTTTCTCGTTTTTCAGCAGCTCGCCAAGCTCACGGCCGACCATCCTGTGGAAGGATCTTTTTGCTCCTATGCCAGGGAGGCGTTTGGCGACTGGGCCGGTTTCAGCAACGGCTGGGTGTACTGGTCATCCGAAATGCTGATTATCGGGAGCCAATTAACCGCGATCTCGCTTTTTACGCGCCATTGGTTTGAACAAATTCCGATGTGGGTGTTTGCCTCCATCTACGCGATTCTCGGGCTGATTATCATTTTCACGGGACGGAGCAGCTTTGAAAAAACGGAACACATGCTGGCCGCCCTGAAAACGGCGGCGATTGTCATGTTTATCATCATTGCAGTCCTTGCCTTATGCGGAATGCTTCCCGGAGAAACACCCGATGCACAGCTTCCCGACCGTTTTCATGAATTGTTTCCGTTTGGCTTCATGGGGCTTTGGACAGGCTTGATTTATACGTTTTATGCCTATGGCGGCATCGAGGTGATGGGGCTGATGGCGATCCATTTAAAGGATCCGAAAGAATCGGGCAAATCGGGCAGTCTGATGCTGGCCACGCTTGCTTTGATTTATGTCGTCTCTATCGGGCTTGCCATGCTCCTGATTCCAATCGGCGCGTTTAATGAAGAGAACAGCCCGTTTATTACTTCTCTTAAGCCGTTCCATCTGGATGTGATCATGGATATTTTTAACGGAATTTTCATCATCGCGGGATTCTCAACTTTGACAGCTTCCCTATTCGCGGTGACGACACTGATGGGAACGATGGCGAAAAACGGCGATGCGCCGGCCTGCTTTTCAAAAAAAGAAAAAGCGAAAGTGTCGTGGCCGGCGCTCGGGCTGACCGTCCTCGTCCTCGCAGCTTCGATCGTTCTGTCTCTCTTGCTTCCAAAGCAGCTGTACGAGCATATGACAACGGCAGCCAGCTTAATGCTGCTTTACAATTGGATATTTATCCTGTGCTCAAGCAAAAAGCTGACAAAACCGGAGCTGAAAGGAAACATTCAGATTATAGCGGCGTTCATCCTGATTTTATTCGCCGTATCAGGCACACTATTTGAGAAAAACAGCAGACCGGGCTTTTTCGTCAGCCTGCTGTTTCTCGCCATCATCGCCATCGTGACGTTGCTGCTGAAAAGAAAAAGGGCCCGCACGCGCTGACGGTCAGCGGGCCGGGCGAATCAGTTCATGAATTCCCTGGAAGCCGAAATATAGGCCGAAGACGATTAACGTAATGCCCGCGATCCACGATGTCACCAGAATCATTCTCGGGCTTAAATACGTTCTGAATGTCCCCGCCACAAAAGACATGGCCAGGTCCCATAAAAAAAGGCCGATCAAAATGCCCGAGCTGCACAACAGGAGCTGATATGAAGCATATGTCTCAATCGTCTTCGCCAGGATGCTACCGTAAATGCCGAGCCAAAACATAATGCTGAGAGGATTTGAAAGCGAAATAACCAGCCCGGATAAGAACGATTTACGGTAGGATTCTTTCTCCCTCCTGCCTCTCATGAGCGAGACTTCCTTTGCTTTGGCCAGGCTCTCGATTCCCGTATAGGTTAAAACAAAAAAACCGAACAGCCATAAAAACGTTTTTAAAAATGGCGCCGTTAAAAACTGAGCAACGCCAAAGTAAATCAGCGCCATGTACAAAACGTCGGCCGTCACGGCTCCTAGACCGAAAAGCCAGGCATGGAAAAAACCGCCTTTCATGCCCCTGTCGATCTGCGCCGCATTGACCGGGCCGACCGGCGCGGCCAGAGACAGCCCTAAAAACACATAGCTGAGAAAAATGTTCAACATACCGCGCTTCCCCCTTCGCGATAACTTGTACAATGTATTCAAAAAGAGGAACGGTTAGAACACATCAAAAAGCCTTTTCCCAAGTTTTTAGGAAAAGGCTTTTTTCCTATAATCCGAGCTTTGACAGCACAAACGTCCAAATACAGATGATGAGAAGCAGAACGAGACTGTATTTTACCGTTTGGCTGAACAGTTTTGATTCCCGGCCGGCCTCTTGAACCGCCGCAGCTGCAATCGCAATCGACTGCGGGGAAATGAGCTTCGCCATCACCCCGCCGGCCGTATTTGCGGCAAGGAGAAGCGCCGAACTCGTACCGATCTGAGCTCCTGTGACTGCCTGCAAATGGCCGAACAGAGCGTTATTGCTGACAACCGATCCGGTGATGAAAACGCCGATCCAGCCCAGTACGGGACTGACGAACGGGAAAACATCCCCCGCTTTTGCAAGAGCCAATCCGATCGAAGAGCTTAGCCCCGCGTAGTTAGCCAGGTTGGCAAACCCCATAACAAAGCAGATTGTAATAATCGGCAGCCACAATTCCCGGCCTGTTTCCTTCAGGCAGGACAGCCCGCCCCGGAAATTGATGTTTCGGCTGAACAAAATCGTGATGATCACCGCGAGCAGAATGGCGGTGCCCGTCGCGGAAATCAAGTCAAGCTTCAGCACGGCATCAAGCGGTGCCGCCTGCGCTGCAATCGGCGGGGTTTTCAGAATTTCCTGATGCAGAAAAGGCATCTTTAATAAAACCGTTGTCTGCTTGAGCAAGCCGCCCTCTTGAAACAGCGCTTTAAAAGCGGGAAGGCTCCACAGGGCAATGACGCCAGTAAGGATGTAAAACGGAGACCAGGCTTTTGCCACCTCTCCCCAGCTGTATTTGACAGCGGACTCCTGTTCGTTCCCGTCTTCCCTGTAGATCCGGCTCGGCTGCCATTTTCTCAGGAACAGTGCGAGAGCTCCCATGCTGATTAATGCCGCCAAAATATTGGCCAGCTCAGGGCCGAGCACAATCATTGTAAACGTCTGCACCGCCGTATAGCTCCCGCTTACAACGAGGAGGGCGGGCAGCGTTTCTTTAATGCCCTTGAGCCCGTCCAAAATGAAAACGAGCAGGAACGGGATGAAAAATGTGATCCCCGGAAGCATCCAGGCGAGTGTGCCGGAAAGTTCGAGAGGGGTCAAATCCCCCATCTGCGCCCCCGTAATGACCGGTATGCCGATCGCTCCGAACGCGCCTGATGCCGCGTTTGCGATTAAACAGAGAGAGGCCGCTTTCAACGTTTTAAAACCGAGCTCCACGAGCAGGACCGCACTGATTGCGATCGGCACTCCGAAGCCCGCGGCTCCTTCCAAAAAAGCGTTAAAGCTGAACCCGATCAAAAGCAGCTGAAGCCGCTGATCGGATGAAATGCCGGCAATGCTCGCCCTGATGACTTTAAATTTTCCCGTTTTGACAGAAATCTTATAAAGCCAAACAGCCATCAGCACGATATATCCGATCGGCCACAGCCCGCTTGCGATTCCGAGAAAAACGGCGGAAATCGCTTTGGCTACCGGCATATGAAAACAGAACACCGCTACAATAAAGCTGACCGCAAGGGTTAAAAATGCTGCGAGAATTCCTTTCATTTTAAACACGGTCAGCGCCAACAGAAAGAATAAAATCGGCAGGATTGCAACTAAAGCGCTGATATACTGATTCCCAAACGGATCGTAAACCTGCTGCCACATCGTCATCAGCCCTCTTCTATGTCTTTTTTAGTTAAGCAAAATGAGGTTTTAAAATATCTTTCAGCACGCCTGCACTATGCTTGAATTGCTCTTTTTCTTTTTCGTTCAGCTCAAGCTCGATCACTTTTTTGACCCCGCTGCGGCCGACGACCGCCGGAACGCCGATATATACATCATCTTCCCCGAATTCGCCGTCAAGATACGTGCTCACGGTTAAAATCGCTTCTTCGTTGCGGAAAATCGCTTTTGTGATTCGCGCCAGGCTCATTGCTACACCGTAGTATGTCGCACCTTTTTTCTCAATGATGTGGTAAGCCGCATTTTTCACATCGTCAACCAGTTCATCTAGCTCCTCCGCTTTGTAGTTCTCATTCTTTTTCAGAAGCTCGCTCACGGGAACCCCGGCAATATTTGCATGGCTCCAGACTGGAAGCTCCGTATCACCGTGTTCGCCGATGATATAGCCGTGAACGTTGTGGGCAGCGGCGCCGAAGTACTCGCTCAGCATGTAGCGGAACCGGGCAGTGTCAAGAGTCGTACCGCTTCCGATTACCCGTTCTTTCGGAAGGCCGCTGAACTTCCACGTAGCATAGGTCAGGATGTCGACCGGGTTTGTGGCAACGAGGAAAATTCCGTCAAATCCGCTTGCCATGACTTCCCCGATGATTCCTTTAAAAATCTTAAGGTTTTTCTCGACCAAATCGAGCCGTGTTTCGCCGGGCTTTTGGTTCGCCCCCGCACAAACGCAGACAACATCAGCGTCTTTGCAATCTTCATATGTGCCGTACCACGTTCTTACTGGATGGGGCGCAAATGCTTTTCCGTGGTTTAAATCCATAACATCGCCCATTGCTTTGTCTTTATTTAAATCAATGATCACGAGTTCGTCTGTGATTCCTTGGTTAATTAACGTAAATGCATAGCTGCTGCCTACAAAACCAGCACCGATTAAAACTGTGCGATTGACTTTTTGATTAGCCATTATTCATCATCCTTTGCCGTTAGTTTGAATTCTAAGTTGTTTGTGAAGTATTTCACATTTACATTGTGCAATACTTCACATAGTTTTTCAAGACTTATGCATTTTTATTTTTGTCTTTTTTGTGTCTCCACTCATTTTCTCCTTGAACTTAAACATTTTCTGGAAAAATTACCTTTTGCGTTCATTATTTTGCCCAAAAATCTTACTACCCATCCATGAATATCCACACGATGAATGAAGAGGCTGTTTTGTACTAGACCAGGCAGTTGAGCAGCATGAAGCCGGAAAGTTTTCTCATTCAAAAAACCACATGGTTAGACATGCCTGTGATATATTATTTTCGTTGCACATTTTTGCTGAAGGGCTCAGCTTTCTACATTCTATTACCAAATACATTCGTTCCAACGGCAAAATCAGATTGGAATGCGATAGAAACACGCGGAGGGTATGATATGAATCAAAAAACAAAAAGACGCAATGTGACGATTGCATTGATGGTCGCCACTTTTTTGGCGGCAATCGAGGGAACGATCGTCAGTACGGCGATGCCGACCATCGTGAGCGACTTGGGCGGCATCAAGTTGATCAGTTGGGTGTTTGCCGCCTATTTGCTGACATCTGCGATCACGACGCCGATATATGGCAAGCTCGCAGATTTGTACGGACGCAAGAACATATTTACCATTGGGACGATCATCTTTTTGATCGGCTCAATGATGTCAGGCGCGGCGCATACGATGACCGAATTGATTTGTTTCCGTGCTTTGCAGGGCATCGGGGCAGGAGCGGTTTTGCCGACGACCTTTACCATTATCGGCGACATTTATTCGTTTGAAGAACGCGCCAAAATTCAAGGGTTGTTCAGCGCCATCTGGGGCATATCCGGCATTCTTGGACCGCTGGCGGGCGGCTCGCTGGTCGACAACATTTCCTGGCGCTGGATTTTTTACTTTAACCTGCCGTTTGGCATCGCTTCAATTATTATGATCTGGATCTTCTTACAAGAGAATTTTGAAAAGAAAAATAAACACATCGATTACTTAGGGGCTATTACGTTTACGATCGGCATGGCTTCCCTTCTATACGCTTTCATCAGCGCCGGATCAATATATCCGTGGAATTCGTGGAAGATCATCGGCCTGCTGGTCATCGCGGCGATCGCGCTCATCGCCTTTATTTGGATCGAAGCAAAGTCTCCGGAACCGATGCTGCCACTGAAGCTGTTTCGCATCCGCGAGATTTCCGTTTCCAACCTGGCGAGCTTTTTAATCTCTGTGATTTTGATCGGCATCACGACTTATTTGCCGATGTGGATGCAGGGAATTTTCGGAATCGGCGCGACAAACTCCGGGTTGACGCTGACGCCGATGTCGATCGGCTGGCCGATCGGGGCGACCATTGCCGGACGGCTGATGCTGAAGCTCGGTTCGCGTAATACTTCTACGATGGGCTTGGTATTTCTGATCATCGGTTCCACCGGTCTGGCGATGGCAACGATTCACACACCGCATTGGTTCTTTGTCGCGGCGATGCTGGCGGTTGGATTTGGCTTTGGCTTCTCGATGACCTCCTTTACGGTATCCGTACAGTCGGCTGTCGGCTGGAACATGCGCGGAGCTGCCACCGCTTCGAACACGTTTGTGCGGACGCTCGGCCAAACGGTCGGTGTCGCGATTCTGGGAACGCTATTCAATAACTCCATTGCGAGCTACATGACCTCGCACGCGTCAGGAGCAAACAACATCGACATGAACAAACTGCTGAATCCCGAGACGGCCCGGCACATTCCCGAATCCATGCTGTTAATGATGCGGAAGGGTCTGATATCCGGCTTGCACAGCATTTACCTCGTCCTGCTATTCGTCGCAGCAGCCGGACTGATCGTCGTATTCTTCTTGCCAAAGAAGCAGCAGCAGCAAATACAGAAGAAAGCGAGTTAGTGATCAACCTTTTAGTCCGGGCTGTCAATAAGGATCAGGGCAATTTCCTATCCATCATGGGGCATCATCGGCCGATGGGCTCCAGCCGCCCAGGCCGAAATATGCACACTGATGACTGTAGTAATTCCGTGACAAGCGGAATACCACGATTTATGACTAAGAAAATGACGGGAGCGATCTTGCCCCCATCCACCATGATAATTTTAAAAAAATTCGAACTTTTATCTGTGAGTAAAGCTGACAAAAATACTGCCAACCCGAGTTCATTTTGTCATCATAAATTTTAAGAATTTATCGATGGGGAGTGTTGCATGTGAAATTGGCGGATTTGAGAAAGAGCGGACACGCTCCTTCTCTGCTATCATCTTTTTTGTATTTCGATGTCAGCTTTATGATTTGGGTCTTGCTCGGCGCGCTCGGCGTTTATATTACGGCTGATTTTGACCTTTCGCCGTCCCAGGTAGGATTGATCGTCGCCATCCCGACTCTGGCCGGCTCGGTTTTCCGCATCGTATTAGGCATTTTAACAGACCGCTTCGGCCCGAAAAAAACGGCCGTCGGCGGAATGCTCGTGACGATGATTCCTCTCTTGTGGGGATGGCTGTTCGGCTCTACCGTTGTTGAATTGTATATGATCGGCATTTTGCTGGGAGTGGCGGGGGCCAGCTTTTCAGCTTCCCTGCCGATGGCGAGCCGCTGGTACCCTCCGCATCTTCAAGGTCTTGCCATGGGGATCGCCGGGGCGGGTAACAGCGGTACTCTGCTTGCCACGCTGTTCGGTCCGCGCATCGCTGAGCATACCGGCTGGAACGGTGTGATGGGACTGGCTCTCATTCCTTTAACGCTCGTCCTCATCAGCTATTTACTGATGGCCAAGGAGCCGCCGAACCAGCCTTCCCCTAAGCCTGTAAAAGACTACTTCGCCGTCTTTAAAGAAAGGGACACCTGGTATTTCTGCCTTTTATACAGCGTCACATTCGGGGGCTTTGTCGGCCTTTCAAACTTTTTAAGCTATTTCTTCGCATCACAGTATTCCGTTCCACCGGTGAGGGCCGGGGAGTTCGTCACCCTTGTCGTGGCATCGGGCAGCTGCCTTCGGCCTGTCGGCGGATTGATCGCCGATAAAATAGGCGGCGTGCGCCTGCTGCAAGTTTTGTTCGTCGGAGTGGCTCTTTGTATGTTCACGGTCAGTACGCTGCCGTCGCTTACGGCCGTCACAACCGCATTGTTTATCGGCATGGGCTGTCTCGGCATGGGAAACGGCGCCATTTTTCAGCTCGTGCCCCAGCGCTTTCAAAAAGAAATCGGGATGGTGACGGGAATCGTCGGGGCCGCCGGGGGAATCGGAGGGTTCTTTCTCCCGACTATCCTCGGAACGCTAAAACAAGTCACAGGCACTTATTCGAGCGGGTTCCTCACATTTTCCGCGATCGCTTTTATTGCATTGGGACTGCTTTTGTTCGCTCAAACAGGCTGGAAAAAACAATGGAAAGCCGCCGGTAAATCGATTCGAATTTAATAGAAAAGCCGTTATGCGCGTTCATGGCATAGCGGCTTTTTTGCTTAATACGGGCCCCAGCCTGTCATCACTCCGATGCAGATGAACACCAATCCGATTACGAACCAGATCAAAGCGAGGGGAACCATGAACCTGAGCCATTTCACATAGGGGATGCCGCTTGCGGCCAATACGGCCATCAGCACGCCCGATGTCGGATTGATGCAGTTGACGACGCCCTCGCCGAGCATGACGGCTTCGACGGCAACCTGTCTCGTAATGTCCATCAGGTCGGCAAGCGGGGCAAGAATCGGAATAAAGACAACCGCCTCGCCTGATCCCGAGGAAATGAGAAAATGCAGAAGGCCGCTGGCAACATACATGCCGACCGCACCGGCCACAGGACTGAAGCCGTCCAACAGACTGGCCAGCCCGTTGACAACGGTATCAAGCAGCCTCCCCTGTTCAAGGATAACCGAAATCGTCCTTGCCATACCGACGATCAATGCGCCGTATACAAGGCTTTGACAGCCGTTGATAAACGTTTTAGCGATGTCGTTAGCGTTCATGCCCCCGATGATCCCCGCGGCAATGGAGATAAAGATAAACATGCCGGCCATTTGATTATCCGTCCAGCCAAGCTTCAAAGCTCCGTATAAAAAGCCGAGCAGCGACAGTCCGGCTACGGCTAAGATCAGCTTATGGCGCCGGGTAAATGAGGCCTGTCCCATGTTCGCCTCGCTGCCAAGCCCTTTTCCCGGAAACCAGTCCTTGCCGAGAATGCTCGCCTCAGGCGATTTTTTTAATTTTCTCGTGTACAAATAGATGTAGATCAGACTTGAAATGACAAAACACAAGTATATCGCAATCCGCAATCCAAGGCCTGAAAACAATGGGAGGTCGGCGATCTTTTGCGAAAGTCCGAGCGGCGAGGGCGATAATATCGTCGCATTGAATCCGGCGTAGCAGCCGATATAGATGACGGCAGCCCCGGCAGCCGCGTCCCATTTCAACGACCTTGCAACGATAATGCCGAGCGGGATAAAGCCGATGACGGAATTTACGACAACCCCCGTGGTCCCGAGAATCGAGAAAAGTCCGCCGACAATGCAGATGAACAGCAGCTGCTTCGTGCGGAAACGGCTGATGACATGGTGGATTAAGCCGCCGACGGCCCCCGTTTTTTCTAAAATGGCGAGCGCTCCGCCGGTGAATAAAATTAAAAAAATAATCGATGAAGACCCGACCATTCCTTCCTGAATCGCCGTAAAAAAGCTTACAATCCCCACCGGGGACTGATCTACCACATGATAGCTCCCGGGTACGGCAGTTGTGACTTCGCCTTTTGTCACTCTGTCAAATTCTCCGGCGGGAATGATGTAAGTCGCGAGGGCGCAGAAGACAGCCACCATAAACAGCAGCACATACGCATCAGGCATTTTCAATCGAAACGGTTTCTTCTTAGTCGAGGGCGGTGTTTTGACAGCTGGTACGTTCATATGTTCCATCTCCTCTTTACATGAATAGCAAAACCTTTTTCTCAAATATTCAATTATTCAGAAAAATCTGTACGTGTGCTATATTATAGACAACCTTATTCCGGGGTTTCAATATGTTTTTCATTAAAAGTATTAGATAAAACAATATAGGAGGTTTGACGATGGCATTAACGGACTCTATCAAACAAAAGATGATCAGCATTTTTGAACACCTTCACAATCATCCTGAAGTCAGCTGGAAGGAATACGAAACAACGGCATTTCTCAAAAATCAGTTGGAAGAAAACGGATGCCGAACACAAACATTTGCGGACTGTACCGGGGTCATCGGCGAAATCGGCGAAGGGTCTCCAGTCGTCGCCGTCAGGGCTGATATTGACGCCCTCTGGCAGGAAGTCGACGGAACGTTTCAGGCAAATCATTCCTGCGGGCACGATTCCCATATGACGATGGCGCTCGGGACATTAATGACCCTGAAAGAGCAAACAGAGCTGCCGAAAGGAACGATCCGCTTCATCTTTCAGCCTGCTGAAGAAAAAGGCGGAGGAGCTTTGAAAATGATCGAAAAAGGCATTCTCGACGATGTTGATTACCTTTACGGCGTTCACGTCCGCCCTGTGCAGGAAACATTGAACGGAAGATGCGCCCCGGCGATTTTGCATGGCGCAAGCTGCCACATTGAAGGTACGGTCATCGGCGAAGAAGCCCACGGCGCCCGTCCGCATCTTGGGAAAAACAGCATCGAGATTGCGGCGACGCTCGTCCACAAGCTCGCCCATATCCATATCGACCCGATGACGCCGCATACCGTTAAAATGACAAAGCTCCAGGCCGGCGGAGAAAGCTCCAATATCATTCCGGGCAAAGCCAGCTTCAGCCTTGACTTAAGGGCTCAGACGAACGAAGCAATGGAAGCCCTTGAGAGGGAAACAGTAATAGCCTGCCAAGCCGTGGCTGAATCATTCGGAGCAACCATCGAACTGCATAAAGAAGACAGCCTCCCGGCAGCAGTTAAAAACGAAGCGGCGATCGCCATCATGGCAGAGGCGATCAGCAGCGTAATCGGCGCAGGGAACCTCGATAAGCCGCTCGTTACAACAGGAGGAGAAGATTTTCATTATTATTCTGTGAAGCGCCCTCATCTAAAGGCGACGATGCTCGGGCTCGGCTGCGGCCTCACCCCCGGCCTCCATCACCCGATGATGACCTTTGACAGGGATGCCCTGTTTACCGGAGCTGACATTTTAGCCGAAGCGGTGCTGAAGACGTTTGAAAAAATCGGCAATGAAATGGAGGTCAGCATCAGCTAAGCCACGAAAAAAACCTCTCAGCCGGAGCTGAGAGGTTTTGTTTATTTCTTCAGATCTTCAATGGAGTTGACGTTTTTCATGTACTTCGGCACGACAAGCCCCATCTTTACGCCTGTCAAGCTTGTGCCGACGTCGTCAAATTTGCCTTTGTACTTAGCCGCGTATGCTTTGTGGGTGTTTGGCAGCCAAGCTGACAGGGAAGCATCCGCGCTGCCGGTTGCAATGGCCGTCCACATCGGCCCTGCTTCGACCTGAGTCAATTTCACATTGTAGCCCAAATCTTCGAATACTTTTCCGACAACGTTTGTGCTGGCAATTTCACTGTCCCATGCGACATAAGCGAGGTTGATTTTGTCTCCCTTCACTTTTTTGACGCCTTTTGTCCACTCAGCGATCTGATCGCGGTGCTTTTTCACATAGCTGGCCGCCGCTTTTTTCGGATCTGTTCCGTTTTCTACTTGAATCATCACTTCCGCCATGTCATCTTCTGTCCATTTGAACTGGCTGAGAAGCTTAGTCGCATTAGGCTGTTCATTTCCAAAGCCTTTGCGGGTAATCGTATGAATCTGCTCGGCAGTACCGTACGATTTTTTAGGGTCGTCCAAATATTTCAGATCGTATCTCGAAAACATCCAATGCGGAGTCCAGCCCGTGATAATGATCGGCTTTTTTCTGTCGTATTTTTTCTTTAGAGTGGCGGTCATAGCCGCGCCTGACGATTTGATGACCGTCCAGTCATCGAGATTGTAATCTTTTATCGCCTTATCGGTAAGCGCCATGATTCCGGAGCCAGGGTCGATCCCGATGATTTTGTGATTGACCTGTTCTCCGGCCGTAGCATTCTCATCCGCTGTTGGAGCGCAGGCCGCAAGCGAGAAGAACAGAGCGGCGGCAGTGCCGATGCCGATGATTTTTTTCAACATCAGGCATTCCTCCCCGTCTTCTTCACCCGGATATTTTGCGTAATGCGATCCAATGTAATCGCGACAATCACGATTGCGATTCCGGCTTCAACACCTACGCCGGTCTTGAGCTGTGTAACCGCGCTGTATACTTTTTCTCCGAGGCCCGGCGCTCCGACCATAGCTGCAATAACAACCATTGACAGCGCCAGCATGATACTTTGGTTGATACCCGCCAAAATCGTTTTCGCGGCGAGCGGCAGCTGCACTTTAAACAAGCGCTGCGACGTTGTAGAGCCGAATGCCTCTGTCGCTTCGATCAAATCTTCCGGCACCTGCTGAATACCGAGAACCGTCATGCGGATCGTCGGCGGCATTGCAAAAATAACAGAAGCGACAACGCCAGGCACAACACCGATATTAAAGAAAAAGATCGCAGGAAGCAGGTAAACGAAAGCCGGCATTGTCTGCATTAAATCCAAAATCGGCGTCACAATCCGGCGAACCGTATTTTGCTGGGACGCCCAGATGCCGACCGGCACACCGACAATGATCGAGATGACCACAGATGTGACGACGAGCGCCAACGTTTGAAGCATAGGGTCCCAATAACCAAGGTAATCGATAATAAGAAAACCGATTAATGTGAAAAGTGCGATACCCCGTGTACTGATGAACCAAGCGACAGCAGCGAAAATGACGATAAGCAAAATGGACGGGATGGCTCCCAATCCAATGACTATGCCGTCAACGATACTCTCAAGCCCGTTGGCGATCCCGTCAAACACTCCGCCAAAGGTTAAGGTCAGCCAATCAACAAAACGGTCAATCATTTCTGCTAATGGAATTCTAGGCAGTGCACTCATCTTAGTTCACCTCCTCAACGATGGCATCTTCTTCAGATGCGCTTTGTTCGTTTGGCAAGTTGATATATTGGTCGTCTCCGGCAAGAGCGCCGATCAATGCGCCTCTTACGACAATGCCTTTCATTCTGTTTTTGCCGTCAACTACGGCGATCGGAATGTTGGCATCAGAGACAAGTTCGAAAATCTCCGTCAATACCGTCTCTTCATGAACGGTCGTCATTTCTTTCTGAAGAACGGATTCCAAATCGGCTCCTTTTTCGGCCGCTTTTTTGGCGGATTCCGCAGAAATGACGCCCAACAGCCGTTTATGTTTATCTACGGCATAGATAGACGAGATCCCCAGGTTTTTCATGAGCGTCAGCGCAACCCTCGGACCTTTGTCGATGCGAACCGTTTCGGCCCGTTTCATAATATGTCCGGCGGTTAACACTTTCGATAAATCGACATCTTCTACGAAACGTTCAACATATTCGTTTGACGGATTCATTAAGATTTCTTCAGGCGTGCCGATCTGCACGATGTTTCCGTCTTTCATCAACGCGATTCGGTCGCCGATTCTGAGCGCTTCGTCAAGATCGTGCGTAATAAAAATGATCGTCTTCCCGACAGAATCGTGAAGCTCGAGCAGTTCATCCTGCATATCTTTTCTGATCAGCGGATCAAGCGCGCTGAACGCTTCGTCCATCAGCAAAATATCGGGATCGTTTGTCAGCGCACGGGCAAGGCCGACACGCTGCTGCATTCCTCCGCTCAATTGGTCGGGAAATTGATCCTCATACCCTTCAAGTCCGACAAGACGAAGGGATTCAAGCGCTTTTTGCCTTCTTGTTTCTTTATCAACACCCTGCAGTTCCAAACCGTATTCCGTGTTATGGAGAATCGTGCGGTGGGGAAATAAAGCAAACTTTTGAAAGACCATGCTGATTTTTTTACGCCGCACCTCGCGCAGCTGTTCCTTTGACATATTTGTTATCATGTCACCATCAATGTATATTTCCCCAGCGGTCGGATCAATCAACCGATTCAGCATTCTCACTAAAGTGGATTTTCCGCTTCCTGATAGACCCATGATGACAAATATCTCTCCGTCGTATACATCAAAGTCAGCCTGATTGACTCCAACGGTCGCACCGGTTGCTTTTAAAATCTCTTTTTTTGTTTTTCCGTTTGCCAGCATCTGCGCGGCTTTTTTTGTCTGCTTCCCGAAAATCTTAGATACTTTATTGACTTTAATTTTTATATTTTTATCTTCTACACTCATTCTATCCCTCCATTTTAAAGCATCCTTTTAACCGTAACATGTTTTTACCGTTTCATTCAAACAGCATATTCAGCTTAAATTGTACAAACTATACTGATAAGGTATTTCCATAGTCAATAAAAGCTATAAATACTCCAAAATCCTCCTATATACTTATAAATCCTCCTTGAATGATAAAAAACGCAAGAAGGAACGAACAGGCCAAAACGCTTAAACGGAGCCTATTCTCAACAGTTTTGACTATTACCATGCCTCATCATTATAGTATTGCTTCTGATTAACGTTTTATGAAAATATTTATGAAGCCGTCCTTTACACGGACGGCTCCTTCTCTCATGATCCACTCAGCGCGGCCCTTTTCATATTGTCCTGAAGCTCCAAAATGCGCTTGGATCCTTCTTCCCGCAGGCGTTTGTTTTCTTCTTCAATCTGCTTTGTCTCCTGCATTCCTTTGACAATCGTATTCCACGATTGTTCGATCGTTTCAATGTCGATGCTTGGTCTGCCGGACATTCTCGCGATTTCCACGGATTGATTTGAAATGTTTTCGGCGTTGCGCTTCAGCATTTCATTTGTACGGCGGTCGAGTTCGCTCATTGAATCGGCGACAAGCTTTTGCCGCTTGGCCGTAACAGCCTGGATGATGCCGTTTTTGAAAATCGGAATCGTAATGATGAACGCGGAGTTGATTTTTCCGATCAGCTTCGTGTTTCCGCGCTGAAGCAGACGAATCTGCGGCGCCGTTTGGATGGCGACCATCCTCGCCATATCCAGGTCGTAGACGCGTTCTTCCAGCGCCTGAATGCCACCCTTCAGCGTATCAAGCTCCATCTGCGCCATCTGGTTGCCGCTTGCCGCTTGCGCTTCATATTGAGGGACAAGCTGCTTCAATTCTTCGATTTTCATCTGGCCGGCCACGACGTATTTTTCAAGCTCAACATAATAATTAAGGTTGTTCTCATACATTTCGTCGAGCGTGATCGTCGACTTTGTCATTTCATCCTTATATTTCGAGATCTCGACGTTAATTTTTTCGATTTCTCCGCCAAGCGTTTGATATTTTTTAAAGATTTTCTCGATCATGCTGTTTCCGCGCTTGAAGATTTTCGACAGCAGGCCTTTCGGTTCTTCAAAATCGTTTTTGTCAAAGCGGTCCATAATTTTTCCGAGCTGCGTCAGCATAGCCCCGGAATCTGTCACGCTGTTTGTTCTCATCATCGAGAGGATGCGGTCTGAGAACTTGGAAATCTCCTGTGCCGGTTCCTTCCCGAATTCCAAAAGCGCCACCTGGTTTTTGACGTCAATCTGCTGGGCGAGGCTTTGTACCTCCGGCTCCTGGCGCAGCTTGGCGCGGATATCCTCCGCTTTTTCAATCGAAATTTCTTCTTTGTTAATGTTAACGAGGCTTGTTTCCGTTGTGTTTGCCATTTGGATGGCCCCCTTGTTAGAAAATTTTATTGATGAATTTCCGTACGATTGACGGCTCTTTGAATTCCTGATTAAAGGACATCTCATCAAGCCAATGAGTGTCAAACTGCTGGTCTTCAATATAATGATCGATACACTTGTAACCGGGCGGATTATAAACGATGATATCGATGCCGATTTCGTTTAACAAGAGCAGCGCCGCGGCGTCTGAACGCGATAATGCACCCGTCTGTTCGGTATGGTACAGAATCAGCTTCGGCACGGTCTGCGCATAGTCAAACGTTTGGATCAAGTTCAAAAGCGCAGAAGGGAGATTGACGGCCTGAGTGAACAAATACAGCTTGACATCCGCTTCGCTTTCGCCGTTTTGCGGCAGGAGCTTTGCGTGTTTGCACAATCTCGAGACGGCCTGTGCGATGCCGTCCTGAATTCCCTCCGGCAAATGCTTGCAGCGCCAAATATTGCTCTCCTTTAGACGGACGGGATCGATTTGCCCCGTCTGATCGAGGGCATGGTTGTAATGGAACTGATAATTGGCTTTCACTTCCTCTGTAAACGGGAAGCGCCTGATCGTATGGGACTCCTTGTACTCGGTCAATGTCTGCAGCCGGTCCCAGTATTCTTTTTCATTGGCGGTGATGCCCATAATCATGGCAAACAAATTCGGAATCTCGACAGTTGTATTGTCCGCCCGGAAATTCGGCCGGATAAACGCGCGTTCTTTTGCAATTAAAAACAGCTCATCATACGTCGTTTTCAGCGTCACGGAGACCGGCGTGTGCTCTCTGAATTGCCAAGGTTTATACATCATGGACTCTTCATTGTGGAGCACGCTGTCCAATTCCTTCGTCGACCTGTATGCCACCGTTGATTTTCGCTGCGGCTTTTCCGTCGGGAACGGTTCGGGCGCCGATGTTCCCGGATATGCGTATACAAAAGAAAGCCTTTGATCCGGGTCGATCTCGTTAAATTGATCCTTTCCTTCCGGATGAAAAATCAGTACATCGCACCCGATGAGCATCAAATAATATAAAAAATAGAGCTGGCTTTTCGTGGCGTCTCCGTACCAAATAACGCGCGGCATTTCTTTCTCAATATCGGCATCTTTCAGCCAAGGTTCAAGATGATTTCCCATCCATTTCACAAGATCCAAAAGAATCCTGCGAAAATCGGGATGATTGAAGCCTTGCTCATGGTGAGACTGAAAAGTTTTCAGCACATCGATAAAAGCTTTTCTCAAATTCCTGTGCATCCCGGGATGGGGATGTTTCACAATAAGCTGCTCTCCGTCCAGAAAGGCGGCAAACCTGTTGACCGACAACCCTTTTTCCTTCTGGTTGATCATATGGATGTGCTGGACGGCCTGAAACTTTTTCTGATCGATCGTCTTATCCAACGTCTCGCTTAAAACGTGAACGTCCGGCGATTCGTACAGCTCATGCAAATGAATATAGTAATCTGTTTCATCGTGCGGCGTCCCGAGAATCCGGCCCGCAACGTTAGCGATCGTTAATTGTCCGCCTGTTTCATAAGGGGTTCTTTCTGAAAGCTGCTGATGGATCACCTGTTTCCATTCATCATCTTTGATCGGTGTCCTTTGAATATTGACCTGCTGATTCATAGCGCTTCGCTTCCCCCCCTTTTTCCGCTAGATGCTCATTGCTGGTGCCAAAAACGGCGCACATGCCGGCCCGTGTCACCGCATAGGTCGTCCCAAACTTTCTGATCGTTCCTGCGGGGAAATCGTGGACTCTTTTGCGAAGCGTTGATGAGTCGATTCCCCATTCTTCACAGGCCTGCTGGGAACTAAGAATCTCGCGGCTGGTAAGATCGATTATTTTAATCATAACTGATCATCCTAAAATATGGTTTGATTTCTTCGTTCACAATGCGCTCTGTGATTTCATCCGCCGCCTTCATGCCCCAATGCGCCGTCGCATGGAGATCAGGGTGGTGATGCAGCACCTCTCCGTGAGCGGGCGAAACACCGCAGTCAGCTTGGGCGATCAGCTCAAAATCGAGCAGCGAATCACCCGCCGCGTAAACCTTATCGATGTTCAGCTCGCGCTTCAAATAATCGACCGCTTTCCATTTATTCAGCGGCTCCGGGATAAAATAGAGCTTCCTCCCTTGCAGAGATGCCTGCCACCCTTTCTCGGCGGCCCACGCTTTTGCATAAGCGGCGTCGATTCCGCTGATGCCTTCTTTGCTCAAAATCAAATAAACAAAATAATGATGAGCCGTCCGGATTCGTTCCGCTGATCTCGACAATGGAAGCTTTGCGATTTCCTCACATATGTCTTCGATCGGCGTGCAAGATTGAAGCCGGCTTTCGATAAAGTTTGACCATTCCCTGATCGGGCGGCCGTTCTTTAAAATGCAGGCTCCATTGGTCGTAATCGCGTATTCAGGAATGACGTCTTTTTGAAAAAACGTAATTCGCTCGTATTGTTCCGTCGTCCGGGTCGTAACCGGGATAAAATACATGTCTTGATCGATCCTGCGCAGATTTGCGGCCGTCGCGGCCGATATATAGGAAATCTCTTTGCCGCCGAGAGTTTCGATCAGCTCATAGCCGGCAGATGCCCCGTATGCTTCAATCATTTTTTTTGAATAAATCAATGTTCTGTCCAAATCGCTTGCAAAAGCTTTCATTTGCCCCTCCCGACCGGACGGATCAATCCGCAGCAGCTGTAAGACATATCGGTATACTCCTCAATTGGAACGCCCCTCTCTTCTGCAAGGAGCATGATATGCTTGAGCCTGTGCTTCGAACCGGGCTGAATTAAGATTTTCCAGGGCACTCTCCGCAGCAATACCCTCGTCGTCTCACCCACTCCGGGTTTGATGAAATGCGTGTTATCAATGCCGAAGTCGTTCTGGATGCTTTTAATTGCTGCCAGGCCGCGCCAATCGGGCTCCTCCCTTTTTTTGAGAAGCCGCGCAGCCGTTTCTGCGGCTTGTTTTTCAGCGGCGGGAAATTCAGCGGCAACCGTATCGACATAGAGATTTGAGACATCTTCCTCTCGCAAGTCCGCGTAATATTTCGCCCCGTGAAAATCTTCTTTTCCGATCCATTTCCCGTTTAAAACGGTTCTGCTGACAAGACCCGATACGGTCGAATTCAAACAGGCGCTCGGAATGAGGAAATCCTCCCTCGTTCCAAACAAAGATGAACAATAACCCGGATCGGCAAGAACCGCGAGCTCTGCGGAAAGCTCAGTGCCATTTGCTTCATTAAAAGTTCTTACAGCACGCGTCAATTCGTTTGTAATCGCGCCCTTTCCCGTCCAGCCGTCTATAAATGCAACCCCAGATCCGGGATGATGACGGAGGATGTAGTGCAGGGCGTTTTCGTCAATTCCCCTGTCCCTGATAATCGAGATGCTGTAGTGGGGAAGAGCAATTTCATATTTACGTTCAATATAGCGTTTGATGAGGACGCCGATTGGCGTACCGGCGCGTGCCAGACTGCAAAGCACGGTATTCAGCCCCCGCGTCTGGACGATTTGTTCAGCGACAGTCCCGACGGCCACCGCCACTTTGCGTTTTTCTTCTTCAAGCGAAGCGTAAAACAGCTTCATGTACTCTTCGGTCGGTTTATACTCGACAGGGAGCATTTCTGAATAATGCATGCCGCCTTGAATCAGGCTTTCCCTTTCACGCGTGCTTTTTTCAATCGAAATGCCTGACAGGTCTTTTAAAAGAAACGTCACATCCGACTCGGGATAGCTGCCCATTCCCGCAGCAACATGAGCCATGCCGATCACTCCCTTTGGAAAACGTCACAACGGTGACATCGTTAATTTGCCGATCGCTGAAAATACGAAACATCGGCAGCAAAGATCGCGCTGCAACGGATTTTTCGATAAATACAAACACTTCGTCATAACCCCGTTTCGGAAGGTTATAGATAAAATGCTTCACAGTCTCATTTTCCGGGTTTGGAAAGCCGAAGCCGTTCTTAACGTCATATCCTTCTTCACCGGACGGGTGAATCGGGCTTCTTGTCGTTGAATGATAGAAAACGTGTTCACCCATAAGAGACGCGATTTTCATCGGAAGATACATAAATTCGCCCGTTCCCAGGCACAGCACGCGCTTTCCTTTTCGCAGGGCATTGAGGCGTTCGGCCGCTTTTTGACAGGCGGCTTCGACACCGCGTTTATCGCCTGCAGCAAGTCCGAAACGGCCTGTCTCTTTGACAAATGGAGCATCCCCTGTTTGTTCTGATAGATGCGGAAGCGCCGTGAAGCAATCGCTGAGGTCGATCCAGCGGACGGAGACGTCTTCTTCGTCACCGCGCGGCCGATCATCGTATGACGATTGATCAAGCGTTTTCCCTTGATATGCGACAGCTCCCGATAACAAAGCGCTCGTCGAAATGGTTACACCCAGTTCAGCCTCCGCTTTCCTGAATTCTTCTTTATGCTCACTTGACCGCCAGTCTAATAGAGAAAGAACGGCATACTCCCTGCGCGGATGCTTTTTCTGAATATCCCTGATGATGTTCAGCGCCGTTTTGCCGGTTGTGAGTTCATCGTCTACGAGAATCACGGGCCTCTCGGCAGCGGAGAAAATAGGTTCATCCGTGTAGCAGAGCTGATCAACAGCGTGGGAATGCTCTTCTTCAAACGTCAGGACGGGATCGGCGTCTTTTAACGTTTCTCTCGTTGTATGGATAAAGGAAGCCCCTTCAATAGAGTCGTACACACCATGGCCGAGAGCAGTCGCCGTCTCTGCAAAGCCGATGACAATCGGAGAGACCGGCAGCGCAAGCCGCTGTTTTTCGAGAAGGTCGCAGGCCTTTTTCATGCTCTCATGATCCTCCGCCAAAAATCCTTTGATCACTTCAGCCTTTATATCTGTCATCAAGCCGAATGTTCGTTCCGCATACTCGATCGCCAACAGTCCTGAAGCGAGGAGCGGCTTCAAAGGACTTACCGGAATGTGCTTGCCGAGTACCTTGCTGACAAACAAAAATCCCCTCTTTTTATTGACCCTGGCCGCCATTTCAAATAGCGTCTCGGGTGGAATAGACAGCGGATTGCCGGCAACCGACAGGTCAACTTCCATATGATCCAAGATTTGAAAGCGGCGGTTTGTCTGCCGTAAGGATGTCGATGTAGCTGCGGTTTTCATGATACACCCCGTATATTTCAGATTTTAATAATATTTTTTTCGCCCAGCTTAAGTGCGGCTTGATTTCGTTCATCTTATTGGAAAAAGAGCTTTTCACAATACCGCGCGTGCCGTCAGCGCTTTCGACTATGCTTAAGGCATCCAAGTACTCTTCGATTGAAATGACATGCAGGCTTTGCACAGCTCTTATATGTGTCGGGTGAATCACGGTTTTGCCGTGAATGCCGTTGGCCAGGTCAAGAAGCGTTTCATTGATCAATCCGTCCGTATACGGATTGAGACCTTCGCCTGTAAGCCCCTCCCAACCAGAAGCCCGCCGCGGAAAAGATCCGGCCGTTTTCGAGGAATCTTCAAAATACTCCCAGACGGGGCCGGATATGACAAACTGCAAGCCGAAATAATTGATCATATCTTTAATAAAATCGGCAATGACCCAAATGTCATAAATGGTAGTCTGCGGTTTCCGCCGCAACCCGTACAGCCCGCACAGATCGGTGGCACCGATCCGTATGTTCAGGATGACATCCTGGTAGAAGACGAGCGTCGATTTTAGTTCCTCCAGCGCCTTTCTTCTCGTTTCCATGGCAAGTAAATCCGGGGTTTCAAAAATAGGCATTCCGTACAGTGTAATGCCTGATTCTTTCGACAATTTCGATAGAGTATCAAGGTAGTGCTCGGCATTAAACGTTGAAAATTTGGGAAAGACGAACCCGGTGAACAGGTGAAGCGCCCTGCCAAGCTTATTACCTAATTCAAGCATTTGTTCAGGCTCACGCACGCGGATGAACATCAGCGGAAGCACGTCGGGATTTATGTTCCGCAATTTTTGAGCCTGATAAATGATGTCGGCTTGGCTGACAAGATTGTTTTCAGCCTGTAGAACTTCACAGTCGCCGATCGAGTCCTCAAGACAGAAAACAACGGAGCATAGGGCGGGATATTTTCGTTTTATGATCATGTCTGCGATGTCACTGCGGTTTCCCGGCACATAAAGCGTAGCTCCGAGCGCATACTCGAGTATGTGTTTCGGGGAGTCCTTCGTCACCATACCAGGCTGTTTGAAAAAGACATTTTCTTTTTGAGAGGCCGATAAAAAATCAAAGTACTGCAAATGGATCACCTTCTTTAGCTAAAGGACAACGCCTGCCGCTGTTTGACTATGTAAAAAAGGAGTGGGGCAGGAGACCACCCTTCCACCCCTTCGATGTTCTTTTTATTCTTCCTTTGAAGCGGCCGTTTGTTCTTTGACAGCTTTTTGTTTGTTCATATAGTGAATGATAAATGTCGCTGCAAAAGCAATAACCAGAATGATGAAGAATACGCTGTGCGGCATCTCGATGTGCCATACGCTTGCAGCCATTTTCAAAGCGATGATTCCAATTAAAATAAACGCAGTCGTTTCAAGCTCAGGCACTTTATCAATCAGTGTCAGGAAGAATTTTGCGACGGTCCGCATCATTAAGATGCCGAGCATTCCGCCGATCAGCAGCACCCAAACTTTTTCAGAAATCGCAAACGCGGCAAGGATGCTGTCGACCGAGAAAGCAAGGTCCATCAATTCCACCGTAATGACGGTAGCCCAGAACATCCCGAACACGCGAACCATCCAGCCGTCTTTTTTGACGGTGTTCGCATCATCATCGCCGTCTCCGATAAAGAAGTGCTTAATGACGAGCCATGCCAGATATGCAGCGCCGAGCAGCTTGATCCACCAGAATTTGATAAGGATCATGCCGAGTCCGATAAACAGAAATCTAAAGAAATACGCTCCGACCAAACCGTAAGTCAGCGCTTTTTTACGCTGTTTTTCCGGAAGGTGTTTCACCATCACGGCGAGAACGAGTGCGTTATCCGCCGACAAAAGCCCTTCCAGTACGACCAGTGAACCGATCAGCCCCCACGAGACGGGATCGCTTAAAACCTCAACCCACATTTTCCAGTCGAAAAATGAGGCGTAAATTGAAATAATATGATTGAATAAATCCACGTTTGGTTACCTCCTAATGATTGAAAAGGGAAACTGAACCACAAAATCGTGGTCCAGTCTGTAAAACTAGACTTGCAGGCCGTAATTTCGGCAAAGCGAAGCCAATCCGCCCGAAAATCCGCTGCCGATCGCATTGAACTTCCAGTCCGCTCCGTGGCGGTAAAGCTCACAAACAACCACTGCCGTCTCGATCGAAAAGTCTTCTCCTAAATCAAAGCGAAGCAGCTCTTCATTTGTCGCATCATCGACAAGCCGCACAAAAGCGTTTGATACTTGTCCGAAATTTTGGCTGCGGCTTTCTGCATCATGAATCGTCACGGTGATGCCGATTTTCTCGACATGGGCGGGAATTTTGGAAAAATCGACGATGATCTGTTCGTCATCGCCGTCCCCTTCCCCCGTCCTGTTGTCGCCTGTATGAATGACGGCGCCGCTCGGATGCTCCAGATTATTGTAGAAAACAAAATCATGGTCGTTCACGCATTTATCATTGGCGTCAACGAGGAAAGCGGAAGCGTCCAGGTCAAAATCAGCTCCGCCCGTATATTTGTTTGTATCCCATCCTAAGCCGATCAGCGCTCTCGTTAAGCCCGGATTCGTCTTTGTCAAGTCGATCCGCTGTCCTTTCGATAATTGAATAGCCATATGGGTGGAACCTCCTTTACAAAATGTCAGGCTGCGGGCAGATGCGCCCGCTGACTAAAACATTAGCCGACTTGCAAGCCGAAATCTGTGGCAATCCGCGCCAGTCCGCCCTGGTATCCGGAACCGATCGCAGAAAATTTCCACTCTCCGCCGTGGCGGTAAAGCTCACCGGTGATCAGCGCCGTTTCAATGGAGAAGTCCTCAGCCAGATCATAACGGATCAGCTCTTCGTTTGTCTCTTCATTCAGCACGCGGACATATGCGTTTGACACCTGGCCGAAATTTTGCCTGCGGGCTTCCGCCTCATGAATCGTAATGACGAATGAAATCCGCTCGATATTAGCCGGCACAGCGTTCAAGTCGATTTTCACCTGCTCATCGTCGCCTTCGCCCAAACCTGTCCGGTTGTCGCCCGTATGTATGACAGAACCGTTGCCGCCTTGGGTTTGGTTATAAAAAACAAAGTCTTTTTCCGACGCGCACTTCCCTGAAGCATCAAGCAAAAACACGCTGGAATCCAGATCGAAATCAGCTCCGCCGTCGTATTTATTGACGTCCCAGCCAAGTCCCACGACAACTTTTGAAAGGCCCGGATTCGTTTTCGTTAAATCGATCTTCTGCCCTTTTGCTAATGAGATTGCCATTTGTATCTCTCCTTTTCGTTTTTTTCGCTTAAGCGTAGCGTTTGACGAGGTCTGTAATGCTCGTATCGTTTGTGCCTTCTCCGACGGCAGTGAACTTCCATTCGCCGCCATCGCGGTAAATTTCGCCCGCTATCAGGCTTGTCCGCCCTGAATAGTCCTCTTTAAGATTGTATCTGACCATCTCTTGGCCGTCAGCCCTGTTGACGATGCGGATGAAGGCATTTTCGATCATTCCGAAGTGCTGGCTTCGTTTGACGCAGTCGTAAATGTTCACGACAAAAACAAGCTTGTTGATTTGAGCGGGAACCTTTTGAAGATCCACGATAATTTGCTCATCGTCGCCGCTGCCTTCCCCTGTCAAATTATCGCCCGTATGATCGACGCTGCCGCATCTGCTTCTCAAATTTCCAAAATAAATCACATTCTTGTTTTCTGTGACTCTTCCATTTTCAAGCATCAACACAGAGGCATCGCAATCCACGTTCGGTGCACCTCCGCCGAAAAGCTTTCCAAAAAACCCGCCGCTCCCTGATGAAACAGGGTCCCAGCCAAGGCCGACCATGATTTTGGAAAGCCCTGCATTTCCTTTTGTTAAATCAATCCGCTGACCTTTCTCTAAAGAAATAGCCAAACCGTTCACTCCCCTATAAAATCATAAATTGTAAGAAAAATATTTGCTGAAACGACATCATTCACGCCAGCGTGATTCATTTCATCATACTACAATCATTCGATCTTTTCATTAAATATACGACTAATGAATCAATATTTAATCTGCTTAACCATATATACGGACTACTCCAAATGAAGGTTTCACTTTTTTTATAATCTTTTAAACCTAAACCATTGCAAGGGAAAACAGACTTCGTTAAAATATATCTAAAAGATATATATCATATAGATATAGAAAGGCGGCAGCCATGTCCAGGAAAAACAATACGCCTTATGCCCTGCTCGGTTTGATCACGGCCGGCTATCGAACGGGATATGACATGAAGCAAATGATCGACAGGAGTTTGAATCACTTTTGGAAAATCAGCTACGGCCAGATTTACCCCTCACTGAAGCACCTGACAGAAACCGGATGGGTGACGGCTGAAGCATCCGCCCAAGAAAATAAGCCCGATAAAAAAGAGTACCGCATCACCAAGGAGGGACAGGAAGCGCTGCAAACCTGGCTGGAAGAGCCGATCAAAGAAATCGCTGCGGAAAAAAACGAGTTTCTGCTGAAGATTTTTTTCAGCAAACAGCAAGACCGGCTGTCGACCGCCGAAAAAGTCAGGGAGTATCAGCAAAAGCTTAAAGAACGATATGACGCTTACCGCGCAATAGAACAATCGATCATAGCGTGTAAGGACAATTCGCGCGATTCAGAGTACTGGTTTTTCACGCTTGATTATGGAAAGCGGAGCACGCGCGCCGGAATTGAGTGGTGTGAAGCGACAATCAGCCGTTTAACAAACCGGGAGGATCTAGACTAATGGGAAAAACGATCTTCACTAAGCCGATAACGGCCGATCCCGATGACGAAGTAGTTGTATTTGTGATCGGCATGCGGATCAACAAATGGCACGCAGTTCATAAATGGTGGCCTGTGTTTACCGCCATGCCCCGGATGGTCCGCGAGCTTAATAAAAACAAAGATTCCGGCTTTCTCTCTATGGAAACATCGATCAATTTCCGGACGATCTTCCTCATCCAATATTGGCGTTCATTTGAAGCCTTGACTACCTATGCAAAAGAAGAAAAGCACATGACAGCCTGGCGCAATTATTATCAAAAATCGGCCGCATCCGGAGCTGTCGGCATTTATCATGAAACATATACAGTCCCAAAAGGCCGCTATGAAACGTTTTATCACAACATGCCGCTGTTCGGGCTGGCAAAAGCATACGGCCATACACCCGTCACCCGCCGGACAAAAACGGCGGAACAGCGAATCAAAGGATGAAAAAACGCCTGCATCCTGCAGGCGTTAGTCAATATGGCGCCTTTAACATGTGGCGCCGTTTTTCTTTTAAAAAGCTCCTGCTCCGCTGCCGCCGTCAGACGCCGAACCGCCTGCATCATGAGCCTCGCCGCCTGAATGAGAGGCCGTGTGCTGCCAGCTTGAAAACGGATATTGAAGATAGCCGGCTGCAGCCAGGCCGAGGACCGGGGATGTGCGGTCAAACGCATCGGATGATGGCTTGACCGATGCCTGGAATTGATTCTCAACCTCGAGAACAATCGCATAGATCATGCTTTTTTCTTTTTCTAAACTGTTCAAAGGTTCTCCTTTTTTCAGCTGACTTCTCCAATAGAGGATCGATCTTCTGTATACAGATGCGCAGCTGTTTTCTTTTAAGGAGGGAATCATGGTAATCAGCAGGATCGACAGCACGAGAGACCCGCCGTAGGACATAATGGTTTCAGCACTTTCGGTGAAAACAGATGCGAAAAACAGCCCGATGAAAAACAGGATCGAATACAGTTTAGATTTCGCAAGAACGATGCCGGCCGATAAGGCAAAACCGAAGATGATGCACGCAGTCATAAAACCGATCAGCGGCGCGATATCCGCATAAAGGATATTGAGCAAAAGCCCCGTATGGACGAAAAGGAGGGAAAGCGAAATCATTCTAAGCCAGCGGTTTTCTTGAAAGAACTCTCTGTACACAGGATCTTGCTTGACGCTTTCCGTCCATTTTTGAACCACATTTTCCAGAATGATTCGCTTTCGTTCGTACTTTTCAAGGTCTTTCCGCTTTTTGACTTCCTCTTCTGTCGGTCCGCTGAGCGAGTCCAGCCTGAATGTATATGCATTTTCTCCCGTTTCGTCAAAAAGCTTTTCGATGAGCAGCCGATCCGGCTTCGGCAGATCGGCCTTATTTCCGGAAAAATCGAATTGATACGTCTCATTCGGCGCTTTTTTATCGCAGAGAAATCTTCCCTCCGCTTGTACCCTTTTCATGGTAAGGAGCCCCCGCTGGTAAAGCGACAGCAAACCGGCGATCAGATCGCGGTCTTTGAAGGCCCCTTTTTTGTACAGAAAGGCAACAAGCACGGGATCTAACGTTTCCAACTGTTCGACCGGAAGCAGCTTTCGGTTTCTCTTTCTGATGATCGAAATGATCACCAGGATGACAAGCGCCAAACCGATGAGCCCCGCAGAAACCCATATCAGCCTGTTTGCGTTTCCCATCCGCTCGTCATGTTTGGCATAGCGTATGGCCGTGTTTCTTTCCTCTTTAAGCAAATCATCATTCGGCTCAATAGACGGATGACGGACTGCCTTTGGCAGCGCATTCTGAGGGAAGTAAATTCTCAGCTCAGAGCTTGTCCCCGCCGGGTAAAGAGCGCTTTTATACGTGACAGTCCGGTCTTTGACCTCCGCGATCTTCCCTTTTCCTTTTTCGCGTAAAAACGCGTGTATTCCGGAGTCCTTAACCGGATCCGGAAGCTTCACCCGGATCGTCACATGATGATAATCTTCATTTGTCTTTTCATAAAAAGAATGGAACAAAACGGACGTATCTTCAAACTTTTGTGCGGCTTCCTCGACGGTATAGTGGTACCGCACGGTTTTCGTTTCGTCTTTTGAAGCCGCATACACGAAATACGTTCCATCTTCAAACTTTGTTTTTAACGGCCGGGATCCGCCCCGCTTTTCGGAAAGATACGCTTTAAACCCTTTCACGCGGCCGGACGTCTTCTCGGTGAACGACCTTGTCATCCCGTTGAAGGAACCGTGAAAATCGTATGTATACACTTCCTCAACATCCAAATCGCCGTTTTCTTTCACCGATGCCTGAATATCAACCTTATCAATCGAAAAGGATTTTTCCGCGTCAGAAAATCCTGCAATAAGAAAAAAAGCACTGAACATCAAAAAGAAAAAGGAACGCTTCATCTTCAGTAAATCCTTTCATTTTTTGTCTCTGCCTTAAATATACGGAAAAGCGGGAGAATTGTTTCAGATGTTCATAGATATGACACTGAATGTCCAAATGTTTTATATAATAGATGAAAATAGATTTTTCAAAGAAAGAAGGATGCCTTTTGTTGAAAAAATTCATCATACTGCTTTCTATCACGTGTATTCTTTCAGCTTGTCAAAAGAACTATAAAGGTGAATATGTCAAATGGGGGGACTCTCTCACAGAGGAAAACAAAAATTGCTTAAAAGAGCATCAAATCCCTTTCAAAGATAAAGGCGGGACGACATATATCCCTGAGGATGCATTTGATGCAGCAATCAATAGCTGTTCTTAATGCGGGCCCGCCGACTCCTCCGAATGACTTCGCGCCGATAAGTCAGGTGACGTCAGTCACAACTGTTCCGCGGGATTCGCAAGAGTTTACTCTTTATGCAAATCTCCCCGCCTTTTTCCTTCCACCCTGATGCACTACGGCCTTCCGCAAAGGCCGTAGAAAAAAAGGTGCAGCATTTCTTCGGTAAAATGGCTGTTTTTCTCAAAAGCCTCTCCCAGCTCTTTTGAATGTTGAATGATCATGTTCATGTACACAAGAAAGCTTTGCGCGGTAATGATAGAAGAGATCGCACCCGACCGGTGGCCGTCTTCTATCAATTGAAGCATAAGCGGAATGATTTTTTCGTCATATTGCGTTTGAATATAGTCCATCATTTCATTGTCTTCGATCATCAGCTCTCTGATCATCGTGAGCGTAAACTTTTCGCGATTGGCTTCTTTCTTTTGCAAAATGATATGTTCAATCTTTTCTTTCACCGATATATCTTTATTCATGTATTCCGTAAACTCGTCGACGGCTTGGTCAATATAGTCCTTGAATACCTCATGCAGAAGCGCTTCTTTGCTCCCGAAATAATTGTAGATCGTTACCTGCGAAACATTGGCTTTCCTGGCGATGTCCGTGATGCGGATTCGCTTCGGTTCCCACGTCTTCAACAGCTCCAATGTCGCTTTCTTGATCTTCTCTTTAATCAATGAAGCCCTTTTTTCAAATCCGTTCATCCAATCATCCTTGCTGTAAATATTCTCATAATGAAATTATAACATAAAAATATTTCATTAATTTTCATTGACACGCCAGTTGTTCCGAACGTAGAATGAATTATGTAATTTATGATTAAAAATATTTCATTTTTTTCACTTTGGAGGGTATTCCAATGCTGACAGTTCAAGGATTGACCAAAACATTCCCGAACGGAAAAGGCATATTTGATGTTTCATTTTCCATTCAAAAAGGAGAGGTTTTCGGATTTTTGGGCCCGAACGGCGCCGGAAAGTCGACAACCATCCGCCATATCATGGGGTTTATGCAGCCTGATCAAGGCGAGATCACGGTAAACGGAATGGACGTGCGGAAGCATCAAGGTAAGATTCAGCACCATATCGGCTACCTTCCCGGAGAAATCGCTTTTATCGAGGGAATGACGGGGAAGACGTTTCTCGATTTCATGGCTGACATGCAGGAGATCAAAGATACCGCGAAGCGCGATAAACTGATCGACCGCCTGCAATTCGACGTGCATACCCCGATCAGAAAAATGTCAAAAGGGATGAAGCAGAAAGTGGGGATCGTCGCCGCCTTTATGCATAGTCCTGAAGTGATCATCCTTGATGAACCGACATCAGGGCTTGACCCGTTGATGCAAAAAGTGTTTATTGACATCGTCCTCGAAGAAAAAGCGAACGGGACGACGTTTTTAATGTCCTCCCACAGCTTTCCGGAAATTGAAAGAACCTGCGACAGGGCCGCGATCATTAAAGACGGCAGGCTCATCGCCGTAAAAGATATTCACGAGCTGCAGACCATGCAGAGGAAAGTGTTTGAAGTGACGTTTGAAAACGAAGCGGACATCCCGGCTTTCATCGAGTCCGGCCTGCAAATCGAATCGCGTCAAGGCAACCGGGTTAAGGTCGCCGTTTGGGGAAATCATGATCGGTTTATAAAAGAGGCTGCAAAATATCGCGTCCGCCATATTGATGTGTCGACGCAAAGCCTTGAAGAAGTGTTTATGAACTACTATGACAGAAAGGGTGCAGCGAAATGAATCTCTCCCTGTATAAACAAATGATGAAAACGAATGTGAAAGGCATCATGAGCTATGCGGCAGGTTCGGCGTTTTATATCCTTTTGATCCTCGGCATCTATCCAAGCATTGCAAAAAATACCGGGGATTTTGAGAACATGATCAACTCAATGCCGGAGGGAGTTCTGAACGCCTTCGGGTTTGAAAACGGGTTTGGGAGCCTGGAAGACTTTATGTCAGGGGAATATTACGGACTCATCTTTATCATTATCCTTTCGATCTTTGCCGTCATGCTGTCAACAAAGCTTTTGGCAAAGCTGGTTGACCAGGGCGCAATGGCTTATATCCTGTCAGCACCGACAACAAGGGCAAAGGTCGCTTTCACACAGGCCGCCGTTTTAACAACCGGGCTGTTTATCATTATGGCCGTGACAACCATTGCCGGGTTGGCCGGATATGTATGGATGATCGGGGATGAATACGACTTTCATGTATCCAGGTTCCTTTTCATCAATCTGCTTGGCTTTTTGCTCTTTTTTGCGGTCAGCGGCATTTCGTTTTTCATTTCGGCCGCTTCAAATGACGAGAAAAAAGCCCTCAGCCTATCCGGAATGATTACATTTTTGTTTTTCAGCCTGGATCTGATCGGTAAGCTTAGCGAAAAGACGGAATGGCTCAGAAATCTCTCTATCTTTTCTTTATTCAGGCCCGGCGACATTGCAGGAGACAGCGCCGAAACATTGAAAGCCGCCCTTATTCTTTCAGTCATCGGCTTAGCCGCTTTTTTGACCGGTACTTTGATCTTTAAAAAGCGCGATTTGCCGCTGTAATGCAAAAAACCGCCGTTCCTTTTCAGGACGGCGGTTTGTGTTTATTGTTTATTCAACGACGCGTCTTACGACTCCGCTGAAATGGGCTCTCCAATAAGGGTTGCTCATGGAATCGATGGATACTCCGCGTGAGCTGTTGTCATTCAGGAATTGGCCGTTTCCGAGATAGATTCCCACATGGCCGTTTGTTTTATAAGTGTCGAAGAAAACCAAATCTCCGCGTTTCATGCTAGACGGGCTGACAGCGCGGCCTTTGCCGAGAAGCGTGTCAGTGTTACCGCCGAAACCAAGCTCTACGCCTGCTGAAGCATAAGCCCAGCGAACGAAAGATGAGCAGTCAAAACGGCGGGCATCGATATCAGCTTGCGTGCGTCCGCCTCCCCATTTGTACGGAGAACGGCCGACGATGCTTGATCCTGTGCTGATCGCGACTTCAATCGCACTGCCGTTGTTGCTTACAGCTGAACCTGAAGAATAGCTGCGTGAAGAGCTTTTTCTTGCTTTGCTGCTTGATGATGAACCGTTGTCAGAAGATCCGTTTGATTTGCTGACTGATCCGGAATCTGATGAAGATTCGGATGTTTTGGCTTTCGCTGACTCTTCCTTAGCTTTGGCGGCGGCTGCAGCTGCTGCTTTTTCATCTGCGATTTTTTTCGCAAGCGCAGCTTCCTCTTTTGTGAGTGAGCCTGATTCTTTTTTCAGGTCGTTCAGTTCTGATTCGGCTTTATCTTTCTTGGCTTGCAGCTGTTTGGAGAGGTTGTCCTGCTCCTTCAGCTGTGCATCAAGGTCTTTTTTAAGGTTTTTCAGATCCGCAAGCGTTTTTTGGATCTCGTCCAGTTTCGTATTCAAATCAGACATTGCTTTTTCAAGCTTGTTTTTATCTTTTTCCTGTTCATCAAGAAGGTCTTTGTCCGCATCTACGATCGTTGAAACAGCAGTCGCACGGCTGATGAAATCGCCAAAGCTTTGCGCGCCGAGAAGAACGTTGATGTAGCTTTGCGATCCGCCGCTTTCCTGCAGGCTGCGCACGCGCTTTTTAATGACTTTTGAACGCTCTTCAATTCTTTTTTCCGTTTCTTTGATTTCTTTTTTCAGTGCGGCCACTTCTTCTTTCAATTTTTTGTTTTCAGCTTCTTTGTCTTCGATTTTGTTGCTTGTAGCAAGCGCTTTTTCATCAAGCTCTTTCATCTTTTCTTCAAGCTTTTGCTGTTCCTCTTGAAGCTTTGCGATTTCCCGTCTTTTGCTGTCGATGCTTGAATCAACTTCAGAACGTTTTTTCTGAACTTCCTGCTTTTGTTCTGATGCGCTTTTCGCTGACGCATTTTCGTTCATAAAAGGGGTAAATAGACCGGCGGTGCCAAGGACCGACGCTAAACCAAAAGCATAAACTTTTTTCTTCACTTTCTACTCCTCTTTCCTTTATGTATTTTTGTCTTTCCTTTATGTATTTTTGTTTTTTCATTATGTAAATTCGAGAAAATATTAAAATGTTAAATAATAAATCTTCCAGACTTACGTCCTATGATAAAAATCTTCCAAACTGATGTACAGACGTTATTATAACATCTATTTTCGACAATAGGTGCCAAGTTATATTACATTTATATTTCGTTTTTATTTCAAGGCTGTCATGTTTTGACTGATTCTGTTAACAGCTCGTTTGTTTGACCTTGCAGCGATAATTTTCTATGCTGGTTTTACACGTTTTGGACGTTCAATTTACAGGAAAGGAAGTCCGAAGACTCATGCTACATCTCAGCATTTTAGACCAGGTTCCGGTGTCAAAAGGATCTGATCCGAATACGGCGCTGAAACAGTCAGCCGAGCTGGCCGGATTGGCTGATGAATGGGGGTACAGAAGATACTGGTTTGCCGAGCATCACAGTACAAGAGGGCTTGCAAGCACTGCCCCCGAGATCTTAATCGCCCATATTGCAGCAAAGACCTCGAACATTCGCGTCGGTTCCGGCGGCGTCCTGCTCCCGCAGTACAGCCCGTTTAAAGTAGCCGAAACCTTCCGCCAGCTCGAAGCGCTGTATCCCGGCCGGATCGACCTCGGGCTGGGCCGCTCGCCCGGGGGAACCGCAAAAACGCGTCTCGCGCTGACAGACGGAGTAAAGAAGAGCCTGCACGATTTTCCGAGGCAGCTTCGGGATTTGATCTACTATCTGACAGATGACATCCCTTCTGATCATGAGTACGCCGGGATAAAGGCCGCTCCCCTTACGGCTTCATCTCCAGGTCCATGGCTGCTCGGGCTCGGGGAAAACAGCGCGGAACTGGCGGCCGGCATGGGCGCGGGATATGTATTCGGCCATTTCATCAATCCGGAAAGAGGCGAAGGCGCCTTTAAAACTTATCACGAACGCTTTCAGCCGTCCCCTTTCTTTGACAGACCCCATTCTCTCGCCGCCGTCTTTGTCGTCTGCGCCGAAACCGATGAAAAAGCGGAAGAGCTCTGTTTAAGCCAGGATCTTTGGCTGCTTCGGGTGGAAAAAGGGCTGGACAGCCGCGTTCCAAGCATAGAAGAGGCAAAATCGGCCTCCTATACGGCCGCCGATAAGGCGAGGCTTGAGAAAAACCGAGGGCGCATGGTGATCGGCTCGCCCAAAACCGTCAAGCAGAAGCTGCTGGAGCTCTCAGAGCGCTACCAAACGGAAGAGATGATGGTGTTGACGAACGTTTACCGTTTTGAAGATAAAAAGCAGTCTTTTGAAAGACTGGCGGAGCTGTTTTTATAAAAAAGCAAAAATCCCTTTTCAAACGGCTTGAAAAGGGATTTTCAGATTTTAAAACATCCGGTAAACATTTTCGCACTCTTCTGCTCTCGGCTCATAAAAACAGTGCGATTTGTAGCGTCCGACATGCGGCTGGTTATACCACTGAGCCGGGCATGCACCCGCCGGCTTGAAGTACCACAAACTATATTTTGCGGGCCAGAACCGTTCCCCGTTTATAGACCTTCGGGCCAAACGCCTTTCTTTGTCCCTCGCCCTTTGATAAAAATATCCGTGTATCACCGCCTCAAAGGCGTGGGGCTGAAAAATCATCTGCCGAATGGTGCGCAGACCTTTAAAATCCGAACAATTCGCTCTGATACGGTTGATTCCGACGTTTCCGACAAGAAGCATTCCCTGAACCCCTTCGCCTTCGGCTTCCGCTCTCAAGAGCCTTGCCAAAAGGGTAACGTCTTTAGATGAAGCCTGAACCACTGCCATTTTGCCACCCCCATTTTACTGTCATCTTTATCATATTCTTTTTGATTTGGGTGATGACATTAAAATCGTTTCACGGCTTATCTTTGACATCCTGTGCGGAATCAGGATATTCTTCTGTTAATCAGAATTGTAAAAAATTGAAATCGGGGTGGTGCACGTGTCAGCAATCGTAAGCCCGGATTGGGTCATAAAGCGGCTGAAGGAAGATCCGGACCGAATGGTTATCGTCGATGTAAGCTTTCACTTATCAAAGCCTGAAGAGGGCCGAAAAGCGTATTTGAAAGGGCACCTTCCGGGAGCCGTTTACGTTGATTTGGAGCGGGATTTATCAGGGGATACCGGAACACACGGAGGAAGGCATCCCCTGCCGGCGCCTGAAACGTTAGCGAAAATGCTTGGCGATATCGGCATCGATCACGAGACGGCCGTTGTCGTCTATGATGACAACGGCGGCATGTTCGCCGCGCGCTTCTGGTGGCAGCTCCGCCATCTCGGCCACACAAGCGTCTATGTATTGGACGGCGGCTTGTCGAGCTGGGTAAAAGAAGGGTATGACATCACGTCAGAAGTGCCGAAGCCCGTTCCGCGCAAATTTGTTCCAAAACCCCGGGAAGATGAACTCCTTGATGCAAAACAGGTGAGAGAACGGATCGGCCGCACGGGTTCGATCTTGATCGACGCGCGGGAAAAAGCGAGATATGCTGGGGAAATCGAGCCTCTTGATCATAAGGCCGGCCACATTCCCGGAGCCAAAAACTACTTTTGGAAAGGCAATTTTCGCGAAGACGGCAAATGGAAGAGCCGCGAAAAGCTTAAACAGCACTACGCCTCATTAAACCCAAACAGCGAAATCGTCGTCTATTGCGGATCAGGCGTCTCAGCCTGTCCGAATGTGCTCGGATTAAGGGAAGCGGGATTTAAGAACGTAAAGCTGTATGCCGGGAGCTGGAGCGACTGGATCAGTTACGCTAGTAACCCGGTGGCGACCGGGGAGGAGTAACCGGGGGCTCTATGCACTCCTTCATTTAGGTTTTTTGCAGATTAAAAGAATTGTACCGGGAGAGATAATGAAGGTGAACGAAGACGTCGTAACTTTTAAATGCCCGACATGTAAACAGGTTCCTGAGAAGCCAAAAATGGAAAGCAGCCGATTTGAAATGGTTGCTTTTGAGGAAGGGATTGAATGGTCCGATTTCACCGGCAATGTGCCTTCTTTGGATGAGCGGATATGGACTAGATCTGATCAAGCCCCGGTTGCCGGGGAGGAAAGGATTATACAAGTATCCCATCCGTTTCACTTGGCTATTGGCGAGACGTTCTGGACGTTGTTCATGCCCGCACGCTCCAGTCTAAACGGATGGGACAGCTATCCTTCCGAAATTGGCCGGTCCGCGTTTGTCCAATTCGGCCTGGAGCAAGTCATTGACCGCAATGAAGAAAAGGCATGGGTGAAAATCAACATACACCATGCCGTTTATCTGAAAGACATCAGCTCCATCCTCCCCGTCCGCGATGGTTCGGGGGCTTTGAATTTTTTTCATTTGTTCGATCCTGTTTCCACCTACGGCGACTGGATCCTGCTGGATGCAAACGCACAAAGCAATTTGGGAGTATGGGCGCTGATACATAAAACAGCCGAACGCAGCCATCTGGCGATCTGGCGGCATATGGCGAGTGGGAATCTCATTCCTATTTGGTCTATGGCGGAAATCTGATCATACCTGAGAAGGAGTTGGCGGCTTTTCTAAACACCTGAATTTAGCGTTTGTATGCGCCCTGGTTTTTGCGCCGGGCGGAGTTGTCGATGCAATCAATTATCATCCGTTTCTTAGATCATTTTCCCTATAAAAACTTTTCCGTTATGAGCATCGATGAATACGGGCGATATCGGGCGGTAGACGAGCCTGTAATGATCATTTTTTTCCCGTTTGTATTCTCTCTCCCATTGCAGCTTCACATCAAAAGCCTCTGTGAAAATAGCTTTTGCTTCTTCAGCTGAAATAGCGGGTGACGGGTTCATCTCTTTCAGTGTTTCCGGTTCTATTTCGGGCCCGAAAAACCCGATGACACGACCGTTTGCGCGGCTGATGATGATGTTCACAGATTCCGCTCTTAATGGCATTCCTTCATATTGAACATCAAATTGAAAATGGGCGTTCTGTCCGCTTTCTTCATTCTCCAAAGGGTGCATGCGGAAAAATTCCCCGGCATTCGGATAAAGCCGATAGAGAAATTGCAACGCCCTTTGAAGGCATGCTTCTTCGGTCAAAACAGGAGGTCCTTCCGCTTTAATAAAAGAGAACATTCCCTTCAGTTTTCCCGATTGTTTATCTTTCTTGATTTTCAGCGTATTTTGATTGCGCTCTTTGAAAAAGCCTGTCATGGTAAAGTCTGTTGGCTCAGGATCGCCTCCTTCACGCCATACGGTTACAATCGAATCTCCAAAATCAATTTCACGAATTTTCCGAAGAGAAGAGCTGAAGCCGATCATTTCATTGATGTCTGCGTCACGCTCAGCTTCAGGCAATAAAGGGAGCGGTGTTGTTTCCGTCTCTTCTTCATCCATTGACACTTGTAACATTTCACTTTCCTCTGACGAATCGGCAGGATGGCTCAAAAACGGCAAATCCGCCTCATAAACAAGATGCGGCCGATCGTCTCCCCCCTTGTACAAATTCTGATGAATCTTTTCGATGGCAAGATTCAATTCAACGCTCTCAAGATAATGGGAGATCACCGTTTCCTTATCAATGATCTGCTTTGGAACAGCAAACGAATCTGTCCCGCCGTCATAGCGAAATCTCTTCACTTCTCCGTTTCTTCCGACCGTCACGGAAAAGCCCGTTTGCGGCAGCGGAAGATCGAGAACGGTCTGGGCGTATGAATATTGAACAGTGTCTTCTGTCACGTTCTCCCGCTGGAAAACAAACGCTTCTGCTGCATGTGGATAATGGCGTTCGACAAATTGCAGGGCCTTTTGCTGCAAGCGTTCTTCCGGAAGCGTGTCCTTGTATGTTTTTAATGACGCGCCTTCTTTCGTCAGACTGATCAGGCTTCCTTCATGATCCAATTCTACTGTAATGCCTCTATCTTCATTGTCCGCATCCTCCCAAACATAAAAAGCCCGGCCTTGTTTTTCTTCACAGCAATCTTCGATCATGAGCCGATAGTTTTCAGGGACAGCACCGATATGATGAGCTTTTTGCTTTAACTGTTGACCGTTCAAATCCAATCTCCCTTTCCTTTTATTTTTCGCAACTATTTATACGAAAGGGTCTTTTAATAGTTTCAAAAAATTGGATTTGATTGATATTCAGATGAATGATGCCAGTCTGACACTGTAATATCTCATCGCCTTAGGTACCCCTTTTATTTCAAATACCCCTTTATAAATCAGCTCCCGGATTCGATATTCGATAAATTCATCGCCGATGTATTCATCCAGATGGCCGAGAACCTCGCCAACGACCCTCGGCCAAACGATAAAATCCTTTTTTGAATGGCGTTCCTGGAGCTTTGCTGCTCTATCAATAATCAACGCATCGAAAAAGTTCTCTTCTACACCTTTGATTTTTTTATTTTTCCACGTTCTTAATACGTTTTTACTTCTTGAAAGTTCTTCCCATTCCGTAAGAAAACGATGCTTCCCTCCTTGAGCCAGGCGGGATTTGAAGGCTCTTTTTTCATACAAAACTCCGAGTTTTTCAGGGAGGATTTCGCCTGAATGCCTATAAACGACAGCACCCTTTGAAGATGTATTAATGTGGAATATATCGTTTGTTTTGCGATGCAATAACTTGAGCGCAAACCTGAGCCCGGTTTGTTCATGGGCATTGTCTCCCGCCCAGATAATGACGGGAACATGCTCTTGAATGCCGTCCAATCGGTGTATTTCCTCTTCAAAGCGGATATGTTGTTCTTTCAATTCATCATCATAATCGTTGAGATGCTCTTTCAGCCATTTATAGCGCTTCATTCGGCCTTCTTTCGTTTCAAGCCGGGAAAGCGGACCGATTGACAATATGCCGGGGAAGGCGATGATGTCTTCTTGATCGGCTTTCCCGGCTTGTTTGAGCGCCATTTTTAAGCTGCCGGCAACAGAAAGGCCAAACACGATGTGAATGGCTTGAACGTCATGCTTTCTTGGCGGCTGATCCCCTCTTTTCTTGAAATCATCAAAAAAATCGATCATCCGTTCACAAAACTCGTCTTTTGGAACGCCTCCATCCTGCTGCATTTCAATCGTTATCAGCATGTTCAGCAAAATGCTTTTCGCTTCCTGTTCGGTTAGTCTGCTAATGTTTTTCTTCAGTTCCTCCGCCATGAAAATCTCTCCCTTCGAAAACGCTGTACCGGGTTTATTCTCTCATGTTCCATTGGAATATCAAAACCCGGCCCGGTTTTCGAAAAAAGTCCTACTCCAATTGCGAAGGATACAGCGTCATTCCGCCGTCAACAAACAATGTCGCGCCGGTGACGTAAGACGCCTCATCCGAAACGATCCATGCCGCCGCTTGAGCGACTTGCCGGGGTGTTCCGAATGCATTCATCGGAATCTTCCTTAACTGTGCCGCTTTATGGCTTCCCTCCAGATCGTCATTGCTTTCGGTTGCGATCGTTCCCGGGGCGATGGCGTTGACGCGGATGCCCTTTTCGGCATAGTTGATGGCCAGCGTTTCAGTCAGCAGCTTCATTCCGCCTTTTGAAGCCGAATATTGAACGTTTGTCGGTCTCGGGATTTGCTGATGAACGCTTGATATATTGAGAATGCTTCCCTTTAAATCGCGCTCCAGCATGTATCGAATCGCTTCTTTTGCGCCGAGAAATGCACCTGTTAAATTGACATCGATCACCTTTTTCCAGTCGTCAAGACTTAGTTCGTGCGGAAGTGCGTTTTTGCCGTTGAATCCCGAATTATTCACCATGATATCAATCGTGCCGAAATGTTGAACGGCAGCTTCAAGAAGCGCCTTCACGCCCTCCTCCTTTGAGACATCAGCGCCTACCGCATAAGCGTTTCCTCCGCTTTGTTTAACATGATCAACGGTTTCCATAGCACCGGCGGGATCGCCGTGATAATTAATGATGACATTCATCTTTTCTTTCCCAAACCGTTCTGCAATCGCTTTTCCGATTCCTTTTGAGGAACCTGTGACGATCGCCGTTTTCCCTTTCAAATCATTGTACACGCTAAAGCCCTCCTGTCTTCTCGTTTTCTACTGTTCTACTACCCGGCATGAACGTTATAAAAACGAAAATGGATCTTTAGCATGATCTTTCTTTAAAATATGGAAGATTCAGAATTATTTTGCTAATATCTAACTAAACATAAAAACAAAATAAGGAAGTGATATTTTGATGGCGAAAAATGGTGTTTCACGCGTTTTCATTGCCGGACTCATCGGAATTTCTATTTTTTCTTCGGGCATTTACTCCGCACAAGCTGCATCATCGCCGCATACCCCAGTCTCCAGCGACCCTTCGTACAAGCCCGGCTCCACCTATGATCCCAACATAAAAATTGACAATAACGGCGCATATTCGAAAGCCTTCGAAGGAACCGGAACACCCGGCGGCTCCGTTCAGGCCAAACCGAAAAAAGAATCGCCCGCCGGCCCGCCTTACAGCCCTAAATCGGTAATCGGCTCAGATGAACGGACAAGGGTGACTGATACAACGGCCTTTCCATACAGAGCAATCGTCCATATTTCAAGCAGCATCGGCTCATGCACAGGCTGGGTGATCGGACCGAAAACGGTAGCAACGGCCGGACACTGCGTCTATGACACGGCAAGCCGATCATTCGCGGGAACCGCCACCGTTTCCCCGGGACGAAACGGTTCAGCTTACCCTTACGGATCTGTTACATCGACCCGCTATTTCATCCCGTCGGGTTGGCAGAGCGGAAATTCCAATTATGACTACGCAGCGATCGAGCTCAGCCAGCCGATCGGCAATACCGTCGGCTATTTCGGATATTCATACACCGCTTCATCGCTTGCAGGAGCAGGCGTGACCATCAGCGGATATCCAGGAGACAAAACAACAGGCACCCAGTGGCAAATGTCCGGAACGATCGCTGTTTCAGAAACGTATAAACTGCAATATGCGATCGACACATACGGAGGTCAAAGCGGTTCCCCGGTATATGAGAAAAGCAGTTCAAGGACAAACTGCAGCGGCCCATGCTCGCTGGCCGTTCATACGAACGGCGTGTACGGAGGATCCTCTTACAACAGGGGCACCCGCATTACGAAAGAAGTATTTGATAATTTCACAAGCTGGAAAAACAGCGCACAGTAACACCATTACACAACCCGTTTCCTCATGGAACGGGTTGTTTTCAGTTTGGAAGTATAAAAGAATGATGTTTTGAAAGCGTTTCATTTTGTATAATGGTTGGTAAAGGATGTGATGACTGATGATATCTGCACAAATTAAATCGCAATTAATGAACATCGTCAGCCCGGAAAACTATGATGATTCAAATGCAGGACGCCTTGTCTATTCCTATGATGCGACGCCGCAATACCAATCAATGCCTGATGCCGTCGTCGCACCGCGCTGCACCGATGAAGTGTCGCGCATTTTGAAGCTTTGCAACACCCACCGCATTCCGGTTGTGCCACGCGGCTCCGGTACCAATCTTTGCGCAGGCACATGCCCGACCGAAGGCGGGATTGTCCTCTTGTTCAAGCATATGAATCAGATTGTGGAAATCGATGAAGAAAATCTGACCATGACCGTCCAGCCAGGTGTGATTACTCTTGACTTGATACAAGCCGCAGAAGAAAAAGGCTTGTTTTATCCGCCTGACCCGAGCTCGATGAAGATTTCGACGATCGGCGGAAATATCAATGAAAACTCAGGGGGGCTGCGCGGCCTGAAATATGGAGTGACCCGCGATTATGTAATGGCTTTAGAAATTGTACTGGCAAACGGCGATATTATCCGCACCGGCGGAAAGCTCGCAAAAGACGTTGCCGGCTATGATCTGACGCGCCTGTTTGTCGGCTCTGAAGGGACATTGGGCGTCATCACCCAAGCGACACTGAAATTAATCCCGGCTCCTGAAACAAAGAAAACCGTCCTCGCCCTCTACGAAGATATCGATTCCGCAGCCAAGACCGTATCCAACATCATCGCCAGCAAAATCATTCCGACAACACTAGAATTTCTTGATCAACCTACCCTTCAGGTCATCGAAGACTTCGCCAAAATCGGCCTTCCGGTTCATGCCAAAGCCGTCCTTCTGATCGAACAGGACGGCACAGAAGAAACCGTCAACCGTGATATCAGCGTTATTGAAGAGATTTGCAAAAAAGGGAACGCCGTATCCGTGCAAACGGCGAAAACAGAAGCGGAAGCTGAAGACCTCCGCAACGCCCGGCGCGCTGCGCTTTCCGCTCTGGCCCGCTTAAAGCCGACCACCATTCTGGAAGATGCCACGGTTCCCCGGTCAGCCATTGCCGCCATGGTGAAAGCGATCAACCGCATTGCCGAACAATATGATCTTACCATTTGCACGTTCGGCCATGCGGGAGACGGAAACCTTCATCCGACATGCACGACAGATGTACGGAACAGCGAGGAAATGGAACGGGTCGAACGGGCCTTTGCCGACATTTTCAAAAAAGCCGTTGAGCTTGGCGGTACGATTACCGGCGAGCACGGTGTCGGCGAAATGAAAGCCCCTTACCTCGAACTTAAGCTCGGCGAAGCGGGAGTGAATGCAATGAGAGCAGTGAAGCAAGCTTTTGATCCGAACAACATTATGAATCCGGGCAAGGTTTTCGCAAAAGATTCCCGCAAACGGGTGGTGGTGTCAAAATGACGACAGCAAATGAAAAACAGGCCATTCAGCAGCAGTTTCACGAACGGATGGATGAAGAAGAGCTGCTGAACTGCATGCGCTGCGGATTTTGTCTGCCTTCCTGCCCGACTTACATAGAATCAGGCTTTCAGGAAAGCCATTCTCCCCGCGGGCGCATCGCCTTAATGAAAGCCGTCGCCGATGGAGTCATTGAACCTGACGAAGATGTCGAACGTTCCCTTGAGCTTTGCCTCGGCTGCCGGGCATGTGAACCCGTATGTCCCTCAGGCGTCAACTACGGCCGCCTATTGGAAGAGGCCAGGGACATCATTCAGCAAAATAAAAAACACCGTCTTCCGGCAAGGATGCTTCGCAATGCAGTTTTTAAAGGGCTTTTCCCGCACCAAAACCGCGTTCGGGCGCTGACCGGGATGCTCGGCATCTATCAGCGTTCAGGGCTGCAAAGCGCGGTTCGGAAATCGGGAATGCTGCGGATGCTGCCCGATCACCTCGCAAAAATGGAAAGCGTTCTGCCCAAAGTGCCGGATCTGAAGCAGCTGAAAAACCGCCCGAACCTCCTTCCGCCGATCGGCAAGCGCAGGAAGCGGGCCGCTTTTTTCTCAGGCTGCCTGATGGATACGTTGTTTTTAGACACAAATATGGCGACCATTAAGCTCCTCCGGCTGTCGGGATGCGAGATCGTCATTCCCGAGCAGCAGGCATGCTGCGGAGCCCTTCACGGGCACAGCGGGGAGAAGGAACAGGCGGTCGAATTGGCTAAACGGAACATCCGGGCGTTCGAGAATATAAACGCAGATTATATCGTAACAAATGCGGGAGGATGCGGAGCGTTTTTAAAAGAGTATGAGCATCTCCTAAAGGATGAGCCGGAGTGGCGGGAACGGGCTAAGGCTTTTTCACAAAAGCTGAGGGATTTTTCCTCCGTCCTTCTAGAGCTGGATTTCTGGAAAAAACCCCTCGAGCTTCCGAGTCAAATCGTAACATATCAAGACTCATGCCATTTGCGGAATGTGATGAAAACTTCCGCTGAACCAAGAAAGCTTCTCCGCGGCATCAAAGGCGCTGAATATAGGGAAATGAAACATGCGGAAAGCTGCTGCGGCTCAGCCGGAATTTACAATATTGTCGAATCAGTTATGTCGATGAAAATTCTTGACGCCAAAATGGAGGCGGCAAAAGTGACCAAAGCGGCAACGATCGTCACCGCAAATCCCGGCTGCCTGCTGCAAATGAAGCTTGGCATTGAACGGGAAGGCCTTGGAAACGAGGTGAGAGCCGTCCACCTCGCAGACTTATTATTAGAAGCCGCAGGTGTGCCAAGTTAGCGTATCGTGTATATTTCTCGGGAAATAAATCGAAACGTGTCTGCCGCTATTTCCGGACAGCAGGGAACTCGCCGTTCGGCTGTATAAACCGAAGGCCCTTCACCTGTCCGGAACCGTCGGCTTCAAAGCGCACGCTGAATCCCGGGAGATTTTTGATTTGAAATGTCATCTCGCGGTATGGCACAAGCTCGTAATCAGGCTGTCCGGGCAGCGAAACCCAGAGCGTCTTCGCGCCTCGAAGGGAAACGGCCAGCTCTGTTCCGTCTTCCAACGTATATTTTCCAGTGAGCGATGCGAGAAATTCGGGATCGTACAATTGCTGATCAGGCTTTCTGATAAATTCAATTTCCTTCGCGCCTTCCGCCATTTCAAACGGCACAGAGAAGCTGCTGATATATCCGTGCAAATCGTCGTCAAATGACGACAGCATCTTCGCCCCGGTAAGTTCCAGTTTCATTTCGAATGTATCGTAATGATAATGCTGCAAAGGCATGACAAACGAATTGTACATTACTTGCAATACTCCGTCCTTAAGCTCTATTTTCAGTTCCCCGTAGCCCGGATGCTCATAAATTCCGGTATAGTCCCCAAGCGCATGCGATGGCTCCGTTCCTTCCATTCTGCTGATATCGGCAGACCGGTCCACTCCCAAGGCCGCTTTCTTGATCTTTTCCGTCTCGCCTTTCAGCCTGCCGCTCCAGTCGATTTCATCAAGGCCGAGCAATCGGTCAAAGATATTGTAGGCAAGCAAATTCGGAAGCACGCTGCCGTTTAAATTCGTCAGGATGACGGCGCCGATGTTTTCGTAAGGCATAAAGCATACAAGCGATGAAAAGCCATCGATATTTCCCCCGTGGTGAATCATATGATGTCCCCGGTAAGGCTCGACAAACCATCCGAGGCTATAGCCCGCCATCGGAAACTCTTTCTCTTTGAACGATTGGTCGCATGATATACACGGCGTATGCAGCTCATTGAGGCTTCCCTCCGATAAAATCCCGCTGAATTTGCTGCTGCCGAGATGGAGCCGCACCCAATTGGCCATATCCAGTACATTCGAATTGATCGAACCGGCGGGGCCGATTGCATTAATATTGCGAAAAGGAATTTTTTCGATCTTCCCGTTTTTTTCCTGATACGGAAGCGCATAGTCTTGAAGCTTCTGCATGTCTTCCACCGAAAAATTGCTTGACTTCATGTGCAACGGCTTGAACAGCCGCTCGTGAATAAAATCCTCCCACGTCGTTCCGGCGATTCTCCCTGTCAAATAGCCCGCCGTCATGTACATCAGATTCTGGTATTGCCATTTCGCCCGGAAATCGCGATTCGGCTCCAAATAACGAAGTCGCTGAAATATCTCTTCCCTGGAAAAGGGGGAATTGTACCACATCATATCATGCCTCGGCAGGCCTGAACGGTGGCATGCCAAATCCCGCGGAGTCAGCCGTTCGGTCGCAACCGGGTCATGCATCTTGAATTCGGGAAGGTATTCTCTGACAGGCAGATCCCAATCCATTTTTCCCTCATCGGCCAAAATCGCCATCCCGGCGGTTGTGAACGCTTTCGTCGCCGATCCGATCGCAAATACCGTCTCAGGGTTTACTTTTAATTTCTGTTCCTCGTTCTTAAAACCGAAGCCTTCCGCCATGATAACCTCATCGCCCTTTACCACCGCGATCGCTGCTCCGGGTACGTTCCATTCCTTCATTTTTTGTAAAACAAAACTGCGAAAGCCCTTCCATTCTTTTCGTGAATGTTTCATCTGACAGCTCCTCTCTTTGCCTGGATCCCGTGTCTTTTCCTGATGTATAAAATCCGTCCTGTAGGTCATACGTTTGATTTCCTGAATGGTTTCAATTCCCTCCATTCGGAAAAATTTTGTATATTTTTTAAAAGATTTCAGAAGCTAACGTTGAAAGTAAAAAACGCACTGAAACCTAAGGAGGTATTTATAAACGTGTTTAGTTTTATATGGTCTTTAATTATCGGAGGTATTTTAGGCTGGCTTGCGGGCCTGATCATCAGAAAGGATGTGCCGGGAGGAGTCATCGGCAATATCATCGCCGGGTTTATCGGCTCATGGCTTGGATCGGCGATATTGGGGCGGTGGGGTCCGACAGTCGGAGGCTTTAATATCATTCCTGCCCTGATTGGCGCGATCATCCTGATCTTTATCGTCAGCCTGATCATGAGAAGCACCGGCGGCAGAAAAAGCGGCGCCCAATAAACCGAAACTGCGGCGGCTTGGTCAAAAGCCGTCGTTTTTTATTGATTTCATTCGACCTCCATCTCTTATATAATTAATTAGGAACACGAAATGATTTGGAAATGGAGGACGTATATTGGAAAAAATAGCGGAAACAAGATGGAAACGTTCAGAAGTGCCGAAAGAGCTGACATGGAAGCTGGCGGATTTATTCCCCTCAGATGAAGCCTGGGAAGCGGAACTGCTTCAGATTGAACGCGACCTTCCGGCAATTGCCGCTTATAAAGGCAGGCTTCGCGAAGGAGCAGGAACTCTTTTAGAATGTTTAACCTTGCAGGAAAAGCTCATGGAACGCATGACCCGTGCCATGACCTATACCCACCTCAAAAAATCCGAGGATCTAACGAATCCCGTCAACCAAGCAAACGCCTCAAGAACAGCCGCGCTGCAGGCGCGAATCAATGCAGCTTTGTCATTTATCGAATCAGAAATCCTCGGCCTTCCCGAGCATTCAATTGAAGCTTACATAAACAGCGAAAAAGGACTCGGGCCCTTCCGGAAAATGCTGACAGAAATACTGGAACGAAAAACCTACAAGCTCGCGCCGGAAACGGAAGAAGCACTAGCCGCATTGGGGGAAGTGCTTCAGGCGCCCTATAAAGTTTTCGGAATGGCAAAGCTCGCCGACATGAGCTTCGCTCCGATTGAAGATCAAAACGGACATGAGCTGGCCAACTCCTTTGCTTTATACGAGGGAAAATATATGTTTTCTCCCGACACGAACATTCGCAGAAAAGCCTTCGACTCCTTTGCCGATACATTGAAACTGTATCAAAACACAATTGCCGCAGTCTATGAAACAGAAGTCAAAAAACAGGTCAGCCTATCACGGCTGCGCGGCTATGAATCGGTTACCCATATGCTGCTGAAACCGCAAAACGTGACACTCGATATGTATCACAATCAGCTTGATGTCATTAAAAATGAGCTTCGGCCGCACATGCGCCGGTATGCCCGCCTAAAAAAACGGGTGCTGGGCCTTGATCAAATGCGTTTTTGCGATTTGCAGGCCCCGCTGGATCACGAGTTTCAACCGAAAACCTCCTTTGCGGAAGCGCGCAGCATGATCATTGAGGCATTGCGCGTGATGGGGCCTGAATATGTACAAGTCATGGAAACGGCCTTGACCGGAAGATGGGTCGACTTGGCCGACAATATCGGCAAATCAACTGGGGCGTTTTGTTCAAGTCCGTACGGCGTTCACCCTTACATCCTGATAACCTGGACGGATACGATGCGGGATGTCTTTACCCTTGCGCATGAACTCGGCCATGCCGGCCATTTTTATTTCGCAAACAAACACCAGAGAATCATGAACGTCCGTCCGTCTCGCTATTTCATTGAAGCGCCTTCGACCATGAACGAAATGCTTCTCGCCCAGCACCTTCTCTCGAAAACAAACGATTCAAAAATGAAGCGCTGGGTGATCAATCAGCTGATGGGAACCTATTATCATAATTTCGTCACCCATCTGCTTGAAGGGGAATACCAGCGCAGAGTCTATCAAATGGCTGAGCAGGGAGCCGCTCTTACCGCGTCCGTTTTATCCGAACAAACAAGAGAGGTGCTTTCCGAATTCTGGGGCGACGAAGCAGAGCTTGACGAAGGAGCAAGCTTGACATGGATGCGCCAGCCCCACTACTATATGGGGCTGTACCCTTACACGTATTCGGCGGGGCTCGTAGCTTCAACGCTCGTCTCGCAAATGATCAAAAAAGAAGGCCAGCCTGCGGTGGACAGATGGCTGAACGTCCTGAAAGCAGGCGGAACGATGAAGCCGCTCGACCTCTTAAAAGAGGCAGGCGTCGATATGTCGACGGACGAGCCGATCCGCCGGGCTGTCGCATATGTCGGCTCCCTGGTCGATGAGCTTGAAGCGCTTTATGAGAAAAACTAAGAACGGCCGATTTCCGGCCGTTCTTTTTAGTCCCCTTTAAGCAAACATCGGATTTCCTTTCATGCCAATCCATAAGTCCGACTGCTCCAATGCATGGGCCATCCGAAGCAGCCAATGTTCTTTCCCCTTTGGCGCCATAAACTGAACACCGAGCGGAAGCCCGTCTTTTGTAAGATGCACCGGAACGCTCATTGCCGGCTGTCCGGTCAGGTTTGCAAGCTGTGTGAACGGTGTGTATGTGAGACTCTTCAAAAACATCTCATACACCAGCGCCTGCTGGTCGTTTTTTTCCATGCCGCTTACCTTCAACAGCGCTTCCGCTTCCTTTTGCGTATGGGTCAGCTCGCCGATCTTCGGAGCCTGGTAAGCCGTTGCCGGTGTGACGTACAGGTCAAATTTCTGATGGAATGCCGCCATTTGTGCGGCCGCTTTGTCCCATGAAGCGAGACTTGCCGTAAACTCCGCTGCCGTCACTTTTTTGCCGGCTTCATTCAGCACCCATGTGACGATTTCAACATCCTCTGCGGTGATCGGCCTTCCGAGCGTTTTTTCCATCCCTGCAATCATCGCTGAAATTTCTCCGCAGTTCATCAAATAATAGTTTTCCATCAAGCGGAGACCATCGACGTCATGCGCTTGTTCCTCAACATGATGACCTTGTGCTTCCAGCCATGCGACGGTTTTGCAGACAGCGCGTTTTGCCTCCTCGCCAACAGGCGTCCCGACGGGGGACTCTGTAGAAAACGCGATTTTCAAAGGGCGCTCAGCCCCTTTTTTCATATCTTCCAAATAGCTTCCGGGAAATAACGGTGCTTGAAAAGCAGCTTCAGGCTGGATCACCTGGAGAATGTCGAGCAAAGCTGCACTGTCTCTGACGGTCCGCGAAAGGGCGAAATCGATGGACGCACCTTGCCACTGCCTCCCTGCTCCAGGCCCTACAGGCGTTCTGCCCCGAGTCGGCTTCAATCCGAAAAGCCCGGTAAAAGAAGCCGGAATCCTGATGGATCCTCCCCCGTCGCTCGCACCCGCCACAGGCACGATTCCCGATGCGACCGCGGCTGCCGATCCCCCGCTTGAGCCTCCCGGCGAATGCGCAACATTCCACGGGTTTCTCGACGGCCCGTACAATTCAGGCTCAGAAATGTTTTTCAGTCCATATTCGGGCGTATTCGTATGCCCGATAAACAAAAAGCCGGCTTCCCTCATCCTGGCGACCCAATTTGAATCCTGCTTCGGAATATAGTCTTTCAGCAGCTTTGCACCGGCCGTCAAAGGCTCGTCCTTCACCGCCTGTGAAATATCCTTTAAAAGGATGGGTACGCCGGCGAACGGCTGCCGGGAAATATCAATCCGGCTGATTTCATTGACGGCTTTTTCTTTTCTTGTCCGAATCACCGCATGGAGGTGCGGGTTTACCTCTTCCAAACGCGCAAAAGCAGCCTCAACCAATTCTTTCGCCGATACTTCCTTTTTTTTGATAAGCTTAGATAAACGAACGGCGTCATGCGCCATATATTCAGATACGTTCATGCCAATTCCCTCTCTTCTCGGTTCGCTTGTGTTTACTATTTTGCCCGAGCCGTCCCGGGAATTCAATGGTTTGACTATCAACAAAGAAAAGGAGAATGCTGTATGGAAATCAGAAAACTTCCTTCAGAAAGCCCGTTGCCGCTGGATTTACTGCTGTCTGCGGACCCTTCGGAAAAATTGGTGAAAGATTACGTCAAAAGAGGACAGTGCTATATAGCTGAAGCCGACCGGCAGATCATCGGCGTCTACGTTTTGATTCCGACAAGGCCGGAAACGGCTGAACTGGTCAACATTGCCGTGACAGAAGAATGGCAAGGCAAGGGCATCGGAAAAGCGTTAATTAAGCATGCCCTGCAAACCGCAAAATCGCAGGGCTTCAAAACGATCGAAATCGGCACAGGCAATTCAAGCATCTCACAGCTGGCGCTCTATCAAAAATGCGGATTTAGAATTACAGGAGTTGACCGCGATTTCTTTATCAGGCATTATCAAGAGCCCATTTACGAAAACGGCATCGCTTGCATCGATATGATCCGTTTATCGATGGACATTTAAAAAGCTGCCGGAACCGGCAGCTTTGCTCAATATTCGTTAAAGTATTTCTGGATTTTTGCGGGATCATTCGTTTTTGTCAGCGCAAGCATCAGCAATATTCGCGACTTCTCGGGATTGAGCGAATTTGAGGCGAGAAGCTTTTTCTTTTCAAGTTCCTGGCTCGGTGTGACAACGCCGTTTTTCGTCCGGCTCGACCGGACGACGGCCATGCCTTTTTCCACGGCAGCAATGGCGCCTTTCTTCGCCGCATCCGAGATTGAACCGTTTCCGCTGCCCGCAAAGACGATTCCTTTTGCACCCGCTTTTTGCGCCGCATCAAACAAATATCGTCCATCGCTTTGATACCCGTAAATAATATCGACTTGCGGCAGCTTATCGATTTTCGAAATATCAAAATCGGTTTCCTTTGTGTGTTTTTTCGTAATCTCATTAAAAATATAGATATCTTCTGCGATAACGCCGATATTGCCCATTTCCTCCGACTTGAACGTATCAGGCGTGGTCGTGTTCGTTTTCGTCACATACCTTGCCGAAGCGATGCGATCGTTCAAGACGACTAAAGTTCCTTTCCCTTTCGCTTCCTTGCTGGCGGCGACTTTGACGGCATTGTACAAGTTGGACGGGCCGTCCGCTCCAATTGCGGTCGAAGGCCTCATCGATCCGACGACGACGATCGGTTTATCGCTTTTTATGACGAGATTCAAAAAGTAAGCCGTTTCTTCCAGTGTATCGGTGCCGTGGGTGACCACGATTCCGTCGACATCATCCGAAGCGAGCAGCTCATTCGCGCGTTTGCTCAGCTTCAGCAATGTTTCATTCGTCATATTTTGGCTGCCTATATTTGCGATCTGTTCACCGCTGATATTGGCGATATCCTGCATTTCAGGCACCGCTTCAATCAGCGCATCAACCCCTACTGCACCTGCCCTGTAATTGGTTGTTGACGTTTTCGACTTATCTGCTCCCGCAATCGTTCCGCCGGTCGCCAAAATTTTTACATTGGGAAGACTTTTCTGTTTTTGTTTTGTTTTAGCTGCTGCGGTTTCCGTCTTCGCTTCAGCCTTTAATTCATTAGCAGGCTCATTCGAACTCGAACACCCGGTGATCAACAACAGCCCTAATACGATCATCAGCATTCGTTTTTTTATCATGGCTTTGATCTCCCCTTGCTGTACGTAAGATATTTTTTGTATTTTCTCCTTCCGCCTTGCTTTAATACCAGTGTAAATTTTATGAATATTATGTCTAAACTTATGATAGATTTTCTTCTATCCTTTTGCTATTGCTTTAAAAGCCTAAATTCATCTTTCACTTTTTTCAAAAACTCCCCATTCGTCATCAAATCATAAACGGTAAACGCCATCGATTTCGCTCCGAGCATCAAGCCTTCAAACCCTTTGCTGCTCATGGCCGCTTCCCGAAACTCCGGCGTGTGGCATGCATGCGGTTCATCACAGATTTGTACATACGGGTGGATCGACGGCGCGATCTGGCTGACGTTCCCCATATCAACCGAGCCTCCTCCATCCGCTTTTTCGTGGATCGAATCCGGATCGACGCCTAATTCGAGCATGTTTTTTGTAAAGATGTCAGATAAGACTTGATTCGTTTTCAAATCGTCATAGGACAGCTCGTAAAATGACGTTTCAAGACGGGCGCCCGTTGCCAAAGCAGCCGCCTTGGCACAGTTTTTCACTTTTTCGAGCAGTTCGTTGACATAGCTGCGTTCCGCCCCCCTGACATAGAACTGGGCCACCGCATAGTCGGGAACGACATTAGCCGCTTTCCCGCCTTCGGGAATGATGCCGTGAATTCTTGCATCAGGAAGAATATGCTGCCTGAGCGCATTAATCCCGTTGAACGTCTGAATCACCGCATCAAGCGCATTGATTCCTTCATGCGGCGCTCCCGCTGCATGTGAGGCTTTCCCGAAAAATTCAAATTGGATCGCATCCATCGCCAGCGATGTTCCGCTTTTTTCGTGTCTGTAATATGGATGAACCATCATAGCCGCATCGAGATGGTCAAAGACCCCCTGCTCGGCCATGGTCACTTTGCCGCCTTTTGTTTCCTCTGCGGGCGTTCCGTATACGTACACTTTGCCGCTGCATGACGTCATCACTTTGCTGACGCCGATGGCGGCCCCGACGGCCAATGTCCCGATCAGGTTGTGGCCGCAGGCATGGCCGATGTCGGGAAGCGCATCATATTCCGCCATCAACCCGATCGCCGGCCCGGGGCGGCCGCTGTCATATACGGCTGTGAATGCCGTCGCAAGGCCGCATGTGCCAAGCTCTACTTCAAACCCGTGTTTTTTCAGTTCTTCTGTCAGGATCTTGGACGCTTTGAACTCTTCATGCCCCAGCTCAGGATGGTGGCCGATGTATTGGCTGATGTGAAATAAATCTTGCCGGATGCTTTCAATTTCTTTTTCAATTTGGCTTTTCATGGTGTTGCCCCCTTCTTGTTTTTGATCCTAATCTTACGAAGGAATTGACAAGCGAATATGATCTATTAAAAATGATTAAATATATATTAATATGAATAATAATACATTATAAAGGAGAGCAGCCACATGAGCAATCATACTTCCGAAAAAACGGGTTTCCAATTTCCGCACACGTATGCATTGATTTTTTCTGTCATCATCCTTGCCGCTTTTGTCGACGACATGAAGCAGATCGCTTACGGTGCGCTCATCGTCGGGTTTGCCAGGGCCATCGTCGACGTATTGGAAGACAGCCAAATCATCGACACGATCATCAAAAGCCTGGCTTCGGTGATCAGTACGCTTCCGAATGAATTCGGGCGCTCTCGGCATGACGCCGTCCGGGTGGTCATCAATACATTTATTCCTTCGGGAAGCGGGCAGGCGGCAACACGATGCTTATCATGGCGCCGTTTGCAGATTTATTTGCATTTGAACGGCAGATTGCCGTGTTAGCCTTTCAGTATGGAGACGGAATCATCAATTCGATCATCCCGGCTTCAGGCATGCTGATGGAGGCGCTCGCGATTGCAGGCATTCCGTACGGCCGCTGGATCGGGTTCGTCTGGAAACTGATCGCCGGCTGTCTGTTCATTGCCGCCACAGCGATCATCATCGCGTTGATGATCGGGATTAAGTAAAAAGCCCTTCCGGCTTTTCACTCGTTCCTTAACGTAACCTTAAATTTTCCCCGAGCCGTACTTTTCACCCAAAACGGCCATTCACCTGAATTCAGGACTATTGAATCATCAGCTGTCCTTTCGACATATCAGTCCCTTTTTTTCTATTTCTCCTCTGATTTATCAAGATTTTCAGACAATTCCCGCGTATTAAAACGGCTTTCCGAATTCCATTTATTTCATCCAAAGGTAATCCTTTTGTTATAGTCTTTTTCGCCTATCCAAACTTTTCAGGAATGCCTGAACCTGAAACAAAGTGTCCGAAATTAGGATTTATAACCTATTTCACAATGATTCCCCAAACCTTAAAATGAGTACTGTTGTTTCTATTTTGCAGAAGAAACACTGAAAAAAAGGAAATTATATAATCATAATTTCACTGTTTGACAAACAAAAAGACCGGGACTTGAGTAAGACATACATCATAATGACGCCGGCCTTTTGTTGCTTGACAATGAAAAAATAATAGAAAAAGGAGATAGACATGCGTAATAAAAAGTTTTATTTAATGTTGCTCTTGATGGTCGTAGCCGTATTTTCTGCCGCATGCAGCGGGGGGAACAAAAGTGCAAGCGCTGACAAAGACGAAGCAAAAAAAGCGGATAATGCAGAGATCAAAATACTCAGCACAGAATATACGCTCCCTGATGATTCAACAACAAAATTAGCTGATGGTGAACTGATTTTAAAAGTAAAAGTGTCCGTAAAAAACACGGGAAAAGAGCCATTATCCGTCACCCGCAGATCGTTCAACCTTTATCATGGCGATTCTAAAGTGACTGATGTAAACATTTATGATGCTCAGAATGAAAGATTAACGACTGCAACGCTAAACTCCGATAAATCAGTCGACGGATACCTGTATTACCAGGTTGAAAAAGGGGAAAAGTATCAGCTCGAATATGCGCCTGAAACGTATGGCGACGAAAAAATCGAACCGATTGAATTTGAAATAGACGGCGGCAGCAGCGCCATGCTGGAGTCTGCTAAAAAGCTTGACGATCCGGCAAAAGCTTTGCTTGCTTATACAGACATCACGCTCTTCGGCAAAGATAATGAAGATTTCGAAAAGTTGACCGGCGAAAACAAACGGGAAATCGTCACCGATTATATTGAGGGCGGCCAAAAATCCCTTATCAAGTCCATGGGCATCTACAATGAAGAAGATGTCGATAAAAAGAAACTGAACAAACTGATCAGCGCCATCCAAAACGCCTACAAAGATAAATCGAAAGTCAAAGCGGTTACAAAAACGATGACCAGCGAAGAAGCAAAAGTCGAAGCAACCATTACACCAATCGACAGCTCAGACATGCAAAAAAGAGTCCAAAAGAGAATGGAAGAATACGTGAAAGACAGCGGGAAAAATTATATGTCCCGGGAAGAACTGATCAACCCTACCATCGATGTCATGGCGGAAGAACTCAAAAAAGTGGAAACCGCCTCAAACGATAAAACCGTTGAAATCACGATGAAGAAGACGAAAGACGGCAAATGGCAGCTTGATCTTACTGATTATGATACCGAAGATTATTTCTCCAGCTTCTTTAAAAACTAATGAAAAAAGCACCTTCACCGGTGCTTTTTTTCTATGACGATAAAACATGTGCTGTCCGGCAAGGATACCGTTTCCCCATTCTGATCTGTGACGTCAACCTTGGGAGAAAGGTATTCTTCATACCCCTTCTGCAAATAATGCTCAAAGACGAGGACGTTTGCACGGCCACCAAGCTCTTTCTCAATGCAGGCCCGGAACTCAGAAGGCGTAAAATAGCCGAACTGCTCCTGCACTTCATGGGGATATGCCTCTTCCCCCCATGTGTATGTATAGAGAAATTCCATGGCATCATTGACGTAAAGCGTTGCCGCATCTTTCTCCATCTCAAGAATTTGCACCTGCCTCCCTTTAAAATCGCGGACGTACCTTTTCAAAAAAGCCATTCCATCCGGGTCTTTAAAGCGGATTCGGCGAACCGCGTCCTTGTCCCCGGTCATAATTCCGTCCCTGATAATGATCCTTCCTTTCGGCCTCAGCACTTCAAACGCGCTTTTTAAAGCTTGGGAAATGACCCGGTGATTGAATTTTCTGCCCTCATAAGGAACGTATGAAAACAATTCGTGGAGAATCGATGAAAACACGATCGTATCGACGCTCTCCTTTTCGATATACTCCGGCAAATCCAGCGCATCGGCCTGCTTGACCTTCCACGGTTTATGCTCGCGGACCTTCCGTTTTTGCAGCTCTTCAATGACGTTGACCGATAGATCAATTCCGATCACTTCAGCTTCGGGATGATACTCCGTCAGCAAATCAAGCATAACGCCGCCGCCTGCGCCGATATCGAGCATCTTCTCCCCGACGGCATAATCGGCGATCTTCTTTTTATAGTCTTCCGCGCCATTCATATCTGACAAATAAGCCTGCTCGTTTTGAAGGCGGTCAAATGAATCTTTCCGAAACTCAAAAAAGTCATAAAGCAGTACGATCGCCCTTTCGTATAACGGCGATTTCTCAGCTTCTTGACAAAACTCAATCAGCTTCAGCCCCGCCTTTGAGAACGAAAAGGTGACACCGATGATTTCCGAAGCGGCGTCAAACGGCTGAACCGCTAACGAAACGTGTTCATTAACAGGCGCCTCGCCGTGAAGCAGGTCTGTGACAGACATTTCTTTCAAATAAGCTTCAATAATCCGCTTTTTATAAATATTCGTATGCCGAACGCCTTGATAATCGCGGTAAATATCCTTCATCAGCGGTTCAAAGCTGATGTGCCTGACAGACAGGGGATTGACGAAACGGCGGATGAGCAAGAAGATTTTGACGAACTCTTCAAAGCTGAAAGAGGACAGCGCTGACTCCACATACCATAAGTCTACCTGTCCAAAAAGCCGCCGCAGAGCGTTTTCTGCCGAGTGCTTTGTCAAATACTGCTCATAGCGGCTTCCGTTTTCACCCATATCAATCGCTTGCTGGCGCAGCTTTTTCAGCCTTTCTGCAAACGGCAGCTCTCTTTTGCGCTCACCTTCCGAAAGCTGCGCCACGACCCCGCTCACATCGTGTTTGACCGACTCCCAAAGCGCAGCCGACACGCCGGCGATAATGCATTTGTTCAGAACATACAGCACCCTCTTCATATCGATGTCCGCCTGTCTTGATGCTTCCATCCAATCGATCAGAGGCTCGAGCTGCCGGTATCTCGATTCCCCGCGAATGTACTGCCCCACAAGCCCGTGCGTCAAAATCAACAGATAGACAAGCTCCTCCGTATCTTGCCGTTCAGGCAAAAAAGGCCGGCTTCGGTTTGCATAGATTTGCGCTGAGCCGATGTTATGAATCGCGAGCTGAAACCCTTTGTCCCGCCATTCCTTTCTTTTATGAGGCTGCCCGCATTTCGCCGTCTCGCTCCAGACAAGGACCTCTTCAATAATCGTCTTTTCCCTCTCCGGGATATCGGCTTGCTCTAATATGCAGAGCGTCTTTTCAACATAGAGCAGAACAGGGTTGGAAGGCATCTTTTCCAATGAAGGAACGCGCTCCAGATTGACGTTTTTCTCCTCCGTTAAAAAAAGATATTTCAACCATTCGGCATGCCGCAAAACATGCCGGTCCCCGTTTTTCAGTTTTTCGATTGCTTCCAAAGATTGCAGACGTCTCATGTAGCTTCCCTCTTTCTATTCTATAAGAACGATCATAAGGTAAATAGTTTCACATAGAAATAGGACAAAATACACATAGTTTACAGCGTCTGTCCGCTGTCTGCGGTTATGATCTGCCCCGTCATGGCCTCCTGCTCAAGTACATCACAGATGAGCTTGGCGATGTCATCAGGGGAAGCGAGCCGTTCCAAAGGCATTTGGCGGGTAAGCTGCATCATTTTTTCTTCCCTGCCTTCCCACCATCTCGTGGCCACCGCTCCCGGCGCTACGCTGGAAACCGTAATCTCCGGGGCAAGCGCATGAGCCAATGATTTCGTAAGACCGTGAACCGCCGCTTTTGATACGGCATACGGAAGCGAAGACCCTGATCCGGTCAATCCGGCGATGCTGCCGACGTTGACGATGGCCCCCCGGCCGTTTTTTTTCATCAGCGGGGCCGCCGCCCTTGCACAGTGGAACATCCCTTTGACATTGACGGCATAAAGCACATCCCAGACGTCATCCGAAGCGGCCTCCAAATCGTCAAGCTGAATATGCCTGGTGATGCTTGCATTATTGACGAGGAGATCGACAGTTCCGAACTCCCGCACGATCGCTTCAACCATATTCCGGACTTCATCGTCCCGGGAAACGTCAGCTTGAACGGCGATCGCCCGTCCACCTCTTTCAGCGATCATCCGCACCGTTTCTTCCGCCTCCGCTTCTGAACGTGAATAGTTCACCGCAACCGAAGCCCCGCGCTCTGCCAGTTTAAGAGATACAGCCCGTCCGATTCCGGTGCCTCCTCCCGTCACGAGAGCCGTTTTATCCTGAATATCCATTTTGATCCGCTCCTTCCCCGGTTGTTGATGCAAGCTGTGCAATCCCATTTCCAAACGACCAATTCTCTTTCACATTCTCGGTTACGATGATCATGACATCCTCCATCCGAATGCCTGACCCGCGGTGCAGGCGTTCTGCGATGCGTCGATACAATGCTGTTTTTTCTTGGGTCCGCCTTTGTTTCATTGTGATTTGAATATAAATCAGATCTTTCGTTCGATTGATGTTCATATAGCCCGGATCGAAGAAAAATTCTTCTTCATCGTGCTGGGTAATGACTTGGAAGTAGTCGTCTTCCGGCACATCGATCGTCTCTGTCATCGCCTGATGAACAGAGCGGCTGATCGTTCGAAGCTCTTCCTTTGTTCTGCCCTTCAGAAGATCAATTCGGACAAACGGCATGTGATCATCCCTCCTTTTGTTTGATTTATAGTATTTATTGCTTTTATGGTTTAGTATAATTGAATCATTTGAACGATTTGTTCAATTTTATTGAACCCCATATCGGAGGGATTTGAACATGGATCTGAAAGCAGTAAAGACGTTTCATAAAATCGTAACTTGCAAAAGCTTCAATCGGGCGGCAGAAGAGCTGAATTACGCCCAGTCCACCGTGACGATGCAAATTCAAAAACTCGAAACAGACCTCGGAGTCCGCCTGCTGGAAAGGGGAAAAACATTCAGGCTGACGGAAGCCGGCAGGCTCTTTTTTGATCAAAGCCGGCATATCGTCAAAGAGATCGAGCAGCTGCAAAACAACATGTCTGACGTATTGCTCGGTGAAGCCGGCAGCATTCGCCTAGGGGCGGTGGAACCGATCGCAAGCCGCCTTTTGCCCGGGATTTTGGGAGAATTTTTAGCAGAGCATCCAAAGATCCGGATATCCGTCGACATTGGAAACTCGGCGCCGCTCGCAGAACGGCTTTTGCAAGGGGAGCTCGACCTCGCCGTCTGCTCGACGCCGGCGATCGGAACAGACCTTTATTTTGAACCGCTTTTCGCGGAAGAGCTGACAGTGCTCATGCCAGAAGGACATCCTGCGGCAGAACATGAGCGCGTCAGCTTGAAGGATCTCAGAGAGCATCGCCTGCTCATCACAGCCCACAACTGTACGTATCGAAAAAAAGTCGAAATCGCCTTTCAGGAATTGCCCGGGAGCCAAATGAACACAATGGAAGTCGGCAGCATGACCGCATTGAAAAACTATGTAGCCGCAGGACTCGGGATCGCCCTCGTTCCAAAAAGCATCGCGGCCTCGCCGCCTGCCGGAACAACGGTCCGCCACCTCATTGACAATCCGATTGCCATCAGGTTCGGCATCCTCTGCAAAACGTCGGCATTTCCTCTGAAGCATGCGGCGGCCAAGCTTTATCAATGCTTAAAAGAAAATCTTCAAAGACAAAAAAAGGACTTTCCGAATTGATCCGGAAGGTCCTTCCCAAACTTACGCCTCATTTAGCGGAATCGTCATTTGCACTTGTCCGCCCCCCGTCTTCGCATTCCTGATCGTCAGATCGCCTTGATGCAGTTTTGCGACATTCAGGGCAAACGTAAGACCGATTCCGTAATGTCCGTTGGATGTTCTGCTTTTATCCTCCATGTAAAAAAGCTGTGCCGCTTTTTTGAGCCCTTCAGGAGTAAAGCCTTTCCCGCTGTCGGTGATCGTAAAAGTGAGGGAGTCTCGCCGGCAGGCTGCTTCAAAATAAACCTTCCCTTCCTCAGGCGAATGGTCGGCTGCGTTTGACAGAATATTCATCAGCGCCCGCTGAAGAAGCTGGCGGTCAATTGTTGCCTCTTGTGAATCAAGGTTGTGTTCTGTCCGCACGATTTCAACGCTTTTGCTTCCTATGTATGCCGTCATTTCCTGAATCACGCTGTTTACAAGCGCCTTCACTTGAACGCGTTTCAGATCAGCACAGAATGCTTCCTCTGTTTTTGATATATGGATTAATTGATCGATATATTGTTCGATTTTATTTGCGGCATTCAGAATATAGCCGATATAATCGGACTGCTCCCTGCTTTGTGATGATAAACCCAGCAGTTCCGCATTTCCTTTAATAATCGTCATAGGGATTTTCACGTCGTGGGCAAGCGCGCCGATTTGTTCGTTTTTCGATTTTTCCATGTGCCATTGCGCCTCAAGAGATGCCTGAAGGGCATTTTTCATCTCGATAAGAGATTCAATGACATCATCAAATTCCTTGAAATTCGAGTATTCCGGTGAAATATTCAGATTCTGTTCTTTGATTTGTTCCGTTATCGTGTTTAATTTGTCGAAATGCCTTTTTAAATGATTGGCAAAATGCGTTGTCACAATAAAAATGACCGTGATGATCAACATAACCAGGATGCATATGCTCGTCAGCTCATAGTTTGGAAGATACTTTCTCAATAATGGAGAATGGAATTCAGCCCGCAAGGAATATTCCAAAACGCAATATTCGTCTTTTCGGTCAATGATCAGATAGCCTTTTTGCTTGAAGTTTACATACGGCTTGTTCTCTATTTTTTTCCTCACAATATATAAATCTTTCTCTTTTATCGTCCCTGCGGTTTTCCGCTTCGATTTCTTATCCAAAATGGCGTATGACATCGTATCCGGGATCATGCTGCCTGTTACCCGTTTTGCTGCCTGGAGCCGCGGTTTCAGCTTTTCCGCTTTATGTTCATTATCATTTGCCGGATCAATCAGACCCGCATTCATTCCCATTGTATTGACAAACAGATACAGGGCGGTAACGGCGGCTAAACTCAAGCATAACGTGGTCATGTATACAATCAGTTCTCTGCGCAGCGTCTTTTTTCTTTTCGTTATTCCCATTTGTATCCCACGCCCCACACCGTTTTAATGGGATCTTCATGATGTTCTTTGCATTTTTTTCGAATCGTCCTGATGAATTCGGTGATCGTAGAGTATAAAGCGTCGCCGTCCAACCCGTATACTTCTTCATAAATCTGTTCTCTCGAAAAGGTCCGGCCTTTATGCTGGGCAAGGAATTCGCATATTTTATATTCGTTTTTCGTCAAGTTTAATTTTTGACCGTGAATAAATACTTCCTTGCTGTCAAAATGAAACAAAAACCCGGAAATGAGCCGCCTTCTCTCGTGCTTCTCCCGATTCTCCCTTCTTAAATGCGCATTGACCCTTGCGCTAAGCTCGAGAACGCCGAACGGCTTCGAAATATAGTCGTCCCCTCCCGTCATGAGACCTTTTACGACTGCTTCTTCATCCGTCTTCGCCGTAAGGAATATAATCGGACAGTCTACGATCGGACGGATGAGCTTGCATAGTTCAAATCCGTCGATGTCGGGCATCATGACATCGAGCAAAATCAAATCGTATCCTCCGAAAACGTCGAGAGACTCTCTGTTTATTCTATCCAGCGTATGAACCAGATGCTGATCCCGCCGCAAAATATTTTGGATGAGGATCAGAATATCCTTATCATCGTCTACCGCCAAAATGTTCGCCACTTGCTAATCCACCCTTTATCACTATTCATTAGCCTTTCTTCCTTCCCAGCGGATAAACCATAGGATGCTGGTGATGAATACCGCCATTATAACAAACGTCATGATATATATTCCCGTATTCATTTCCCGGTCGAATAACGGCATATATTCGGCGTCGATTTTCCCAAAATAACGTATTCCGGCAAGGCCTGATAGTCTGATGCCCCATGCCCACGGGTTGTATTTCCATATCGCGTCGCCAAGCCCCGTATTCATCAGAGCCGTCATAAGAAAGCCGGCGCCCCCCAATAGAACGGACGCTCCTATTCCAAACGCACAGCTGATCAAAAAGTAGATCATATACAATGTGACACATCCGGCGAACAGCCATGCCCCGCCTTCCAAAAAAAGAGCATACGGAAGATCAGGCACCTTTAAGACAAACGTCAGCCCGGCCAGGTAGACTGCAATCGCCAAAAAGACGGCTGCCGCATTCATCATAAGGAGGAGGGCGATTTTACTGACATACGGGGTCAGCTTTACAGACGTTGCGCCCAGGAGCACTTGAAATTTTCCGGCCTGCTCTTCGAGTTGGGCAGCCGTCCCGCACATGATGCTGATGAGAAACGGCAATGCAACCGCCATCAACGTCATATACGATTGATATAAATCAAACGGGCTCGGGTCTTTCGAATAGAAATAGAGCAGAAAAACCCCTGCGTAAATGAACGGAATCAAAAGGTGCAGCCACATAAAAGAGGTGCGCTTCGTTTTTTGAATATCTGCCCGCAGGCACCTCAAAAACTGCCTCACTTTACGCCACCCCCCGTTCCAAAGGCGGGTGAAAACGAACGTTTTGTCGCGACCATCAAGACTGCAAACAACAGAGCCGAAAGCAGCACCGCCGGAGGAACGACAGCCCAGCTATGCAAGGGATCGCCATTCTCAAGCGGCAAGCCGTTCGGATGTATGCCGATCGCCGGACACATCATGCGGATCGACCAGCTCCACGGATTTAACCACCATAAAGACTCCGAAGCCGACATAATGCCGAGAATCAAGCCGCCTAATAAATTGACCGTAACGGCAGCGGCAAATCCAAACCTTCTCGCGAGAAACAGACAGAGCGGAATTTCCCAGAGCGTGGTGGCCCAAAGCAGCGAACTGGCTGTGATAATGGCCAAATTGACAGTCGCAAATTGCGGAATGACAAACCCCATCATATACATGAAACCTAAAAATATGACTTGCGAAGCCAATGAATAAATTGCGATGACTGCCACTTTTGCATACCACATCGTTTTCAAGTCGACCGGTGCCGAAAAGACGCCGTTGTAGTTGGAGGCTTTTTTCTCCTTTTGGTGTGATGATGCACACAGCAATCCGATCATAATCGGCATGAAAATAATCGACCACCAGTTGAATGTACCCGTGACGAAAAAGCCGGCGTTCATCAAAAAGGAGAAACATATATTGATCAAAGGGACGATGACAACGATTTTCCTCGCAAATGCCCGTTTAAACTTCAGATGCTCCGCTTTTATGTATTGTCCGATCATTGATCTCCACCGTCTTTCTCACGGTTTGACTTTACGACTTCCATAAAGAGTCGCTCAAGATCGTCCTCCTTATCGATTTCCCCCTGGTACCCGAGGCGCCCTCCGCTGATGATGCCGATATGATCTGCGATTTGCTCCACCTCTGAAAGAATATGGCTTGATAAGATAACCGTTATCCCTTCCTGCGGAAATGACTTGATGAGCTCCCTCAATTCCTGTATGCCGATCGGGTCCAGTCCGTTAGTAGGCTCATCCAGAATAAGCAGCTTCGGATGATTCAAAAGGGCAATTGCGATCCCGAGTCTCTGCTTCATTCCCATCGAGAACTGTCCCGCTCTTTTTTTTCCAGCATGGTGCATATCAACGGTTTTGAGCACCTTCTCGATTCTGTCATGCGCAAGGCCCCTTAGTGTCGCGTGGACTTTTACGTTTTCATATGCGGTCAAATTGTCATAAAGGGGCGGATATTCGATTAAAGACCCTATATCTTGTAAAAAAGACCTTTTCCATGGATGGCCGTCAAAAAAGATCTCCCCTGACGTCGGTTTTAAAATTCCGGTCAGCATTTTCAGAGTTGTTGACTTCCCGGCGCCATTGGGACCGAGCAGTCCGTAAATGCTGTTTTTTTGAACTGTAAGCGAGACATCTGTCACCACTCTGCTTCTGCCAAATTGTTTTTTGAGATGTTTCGTTTCCAACAGGATGTTTCCCATGCCTTTTCCTCTCCCCGTATTTCTGTAATATCGGAGCGGCTGCGCTCCAATTGGTGTCGTTTGATATTGTAAGATGCTTTTATCAAGATTTAATCAAGACGGGAAAACGCAAAAAACCTTCCGAATCATGTCGGAAGGTTTTTTGTGTCATGAAGGCATCAGTTCCAGATGATGATCAAGGTCATCTTTTAATGCGGCTTCGATATCTTTAAAACGGTTCGAAACGGTCGAAGCGCTGACGCCGTACTTTTTCGCAAGCTTCGCCTGGGATACCGCTTTTTCCGATTTGGATACCGTATTGATGAAATACTCCAATGCAGCCGCGAATGCTTCGGTTTTTTTAATGCTCGGGGATTTTTTGGCGCAATACGACTTCCATACGCCGATCGCCCAGGAAACGAACGTTTCCGGATGTCCCGCTTCAAGCATGCCTTTTTCAAGGACGAGCGCGGTTTCTCTTTCCATATCGTTCGCCCATTCGATCTCCCGGGGAGCAGGTTTTGATGCAGGCTCTTCTTTTTGGCAGAGCCTCATCAGCAGGCGATGAAAATCTTCCCTCATAAACCGCTCTGCTGCGCCGCCTTCACCTGTAAAGCGTTCCAGCTCTTCTGTTACCCTGTTTTTGATCTCTTCCGCCATCTTCCGCGGATAGATCGTAAATTGCAGGAAGAATTCCGTATGCCCGCCGAGCTGAATCGGAAAGCCGAGCACATACTCGCCGATGAAAGGCCCCTCTCTTTTCACGCTCATTTTGATCGTGATTTCTTTGTTTGAGACCGCATCTTCAAAACGAACCGCACCATCGGCGATTTGCTTGACCTGCAGCAAAGCCGGCGCCAGATGCTTCCAGGATTGAACGGCTTCTTTCGTTTGCGACCTGAGGATATCAGCGCCCTTTTGCCGCAAATAATCCTCAAAGATCGTCAGGCCGCCCTCTGCAAGCGGCTGGGAAAATACTCCCCACACCCCTAAATTAAAGACGCATATTTTTTGCGCAGATTCATCCAAATCTGCCAGAAAAGAATATTGATTGAGAAATTGATCAATCGTTTGTTTATGTTCTGTAAACGCGAATTCCATGACATCTTTTTGAATCTGTTTCAGCTCTTGCACAACAACGGCCGGAAATTCCGCCTTCGTATTGCCGCAGCACTTTTTATATTTCAGCCCGCTGCCGCACGGGCAAGGCATGTTTCTCTTTACTTTTCCCACGATTAAACCTCCGTATCATATACTACAACTTATATATTTTATCAAAACTTTGGAGAGTGGGAAATCGTTATTAAAAAAGAGAAGGATTTAGCGTATTCGTAAATTTTTTCAAACAATTGCTGCGGATCAGGATAAAATACTGATTCAAACAAAGAAAAAATAACTATAAAATGGGTAATGTTGTTTGTTTGTCATCCCTTTTATATCACACTACATAGAAAGGACGTTACATACATTGCAATATGCAGGTTTTTGGGTTCGCGCAGGCGCGCTGTTGACCGACTGTCTGCTTACGGTTGGCTTGCACGTCTCGTCGGACTTCATATTTGGAGGCGGTTCTCCGGGTGTAATCTGTACAGCCTTCATGGTTTATATAGTTTATCCGCTGATCATGCCGTTGACAAAGCTGCAAGGCACGATCGGAAAAGCTGTTTTTGGAATTCGTATCGTCTCTGCTGACAACGGTCAGCCGATCAAATGCCGGCAGGCTGTGATCCGCTATTTCGCCGCATGGGTGCATATCATTTCAAGGCTGTTTTACCTGACAGTCGCTTTTTCAGAAAAGAAACAAGCCGTACATGACTTCGCAGCAAAGACGTATGTCATCAAAAAACGTAGATTTACCGCTTAAGCTTTCGATATTCTAATAGACTGATGACAAACAGCACAAGAAAACATCCAAGCCACTGAACAAGGCTTAAACATTCGTTTAAAAACAATACCCCCAAGAAAATGGTGAGCACCGGCCCGGCTATTGAAATCATAGCCCCTCGTTCCGCTCCAATGCGCTTGATGCCTTCAAGCATAAATATAAAAGGAACAACCGTCGTTGCCACCGCAATGATGATAAATAAACCGTACATCGGAGCATCGTAGGAAAAAAGGTTAACCGGCTGCTCTCCAGCTGCTTGAATCGCCGTGTATACGGCGATCGCCAGGCTTGCCGCCGACATTCCATACGCATTCATTCGGATGCTGCCGATTTCGTGGACAAGCTGTCCTGATACGACCAAATAAACGGCATAAAAAATGACAGACAGAATAATCAACACAACTCCCGTCATGTTCGCTTTTACCGCATGTAAATCCCAGGCGCCAACGGCCAAAAACAGCCCGCCGCCCACAAGGAAAACCGCGCCAAGATGGCGGATCGACATCCTCTTTCTGTTCAACAAAGCAGACAGGATCAGCACGAAAATCGGATAGCTCATCACCAGCATGCGCTCGACAATCGCCGAGACATAATGAAGGCCGGTGAAATCAAACAAGGGTGACAGGAAAAAGCAGAGCAGCCCCGCAGTACAGGCTTTGATGACATCCTTATGTTTCGGTTTGGGCTTTGAACGATAGATCATAAAAATCACCCAAAACATTGGCGCCGCAATCAATTGCCGATACAATAAAACCGCCTCCGGAGCCGCCCCCCGTTCATAGACCCATTTCACAAGAATGGATTTTGACGCAAAACACATCGTTCCAAATACGATAAAACATATGCCGGCAGCCGCCTGAAGGCTGCCCCGCAAATCCCCGCTCTGCTCAACTGTACTCTTCTCAGCTCGTTTCATGTCCCACAATCATCCTTTATTCATCAATATGCTTTTTGATAAAATGAAGCAATGTATTTCCCTGTGCCGTCAAAATGACGCCTTTCCCCGAACATTTTGGACAATAAAGCCCGTCTTCTTTGCCGCTGCCTTTGCAATGCGGACAAGGAATTTCCAAGTCGTCTGTTGCGATCACCAACTGGTCCACCTCCATTCAAACTGGCATCTCTATATGGCCGCACCGGCCAGTCTTCCTCCATGGCCGTCACCTCCTTTAAAGAATGCAAAAAAACCCTCGCCACAAAAGGACGAGGGTCTCGCGGTACCACCTTTTTTAATCGCAAATACGATTCGCTCACAAACATACGGAAAGGGATCATCCTTTCGATATGTTTCTCTTGATAACGGAGAGAACATCCCGGCGCCGCCTACTGATGGAATCCGTTCAGCGGAGCGATTCAGAAGCCCATTCGGCATCAGGGGGGCATCGGTTCACACCAGCCACCGACTCTCTTAAAACCCCTCACTGACACGTACTTGCTCTTCCTCCATATCGTTTGACCGTTCATAATTTGTAAAATATATTACTCTGAAAATGGATCTGTGTCAATCAGCGTTATCTGTTCGTTTTTTGACCGGCTATAAAACGGATCGTAATTTAACTTGAATCCTGACTCCGCCAAAATTGCGGGATTTGAACGTTGGAAGTGCCGTACCTTTTTTGAATGAACTCATCATGCATGATGAGTTGCTTTTGCTGGCTCAAATTAGTAATATAAATGTATGGAATGACATATTTTCATCAGTCGACATAGAAAGAAACACAGTATCACTACCACCTGTAAAAGTATTTCTTCTTTAAGAAATGCATACAATAAAAAAGACCCGACTGCGCCAACAGTCGAGTCATCATACACAAAGCGGCCCGTCAAGGGGCTTGCTCAGACAGCTCTAACGTAGACACTATCCCTTTCACTTGCCAAGGCTTAAGGGAGTGTCTATTTTTCTTTCTTAGACAACACGGCAATCAGCATGCCGAAAGCAATCATTATAGAGATTGTTTCGTATGTTGTCATGATGCATCACCCCCTTTCAAATGGGGATGAGCAAGAAACTCCCTCAAGCGAGCATATAGCTTTTGTGTACAATGAATATTTTACCATAATACTTCAAATACCGAGATACCTTTCCATCTCGAAAAACAAAATATTGAGGCTGATGCAGGAACTAAAAAAGCCTTAACGCTGCGCAAAAAAATCGCCCCAAAGGAGAGCGATTTTTTTGGTCATGCTTGTAAAAAGCACCAACTATTCTGATTTCTTATTCCGCTCAGCAAACACCGCCATCGCGTCGCGCATAAATTCAGCTAAGCCTTCGCCGTATTGATCGATATTTTTTGTGAAGCGTTCATCATCGACATACATTTGCCCGATGCATTTGAATGTCTCAAGCGAAAAGTGATGACCGGAATATTGGTTTAAAAAATCATACCATTCTTGAATGGCCGCCTGTGCCTCTTTTGCATCAGGCGCACCGTCTCGAAGGCATGCGATTTTTCTGTAAATAGCGTCAAATTGCCGTTCCACCGCTTTCCGTTCGTCTTCAGACATGGCGGCCATATGGGCTTTCGTTTTGTCAATGGCTTCGTCTCCCCAGCGTTCGCGCGCTTCCGCTTCGTACGGGTTTTGGCTGAAATCGAAGCCCGCAAATTTTTCTTCATTTGTCATTTCTATTTCCCCTTTCGTAAATTGTATCGTTTTATCGATCGTCTCAATCATTTGGTCCAGCCGCTTTCGTTTTTCAAGCAGCATTTTCCGGTGCATTTGAAGCGCTTCATGCCGGTCAAAAGATGGATTCTCGAGAATGGTTTTGATTCTTTTCAAAGGGAAGTCGAGCTCTCTAAAAAATAAGATCTGCTGCAGCTTTTCCAGATCGTCATCTGAATAAAGCCGATAGCCCGATTCAGTCGTCTCCGACGGAATCAAAAGTCCGATTTCATCGTAATGATGCAGTGTGCGCACACTGATGCCGACCATATCGGCAACCTCTTTCACCTTTAGTTTCATAATCTGACCTCCCTTTGATATTGACTATAAAGTATCACGCAACGTGAGAGTCAATGCTTTTTTTCATAAAAAAAGCAAGCCTCAGCCTGCTTTAATATCTTATATTTGCAACGTGAAACTTCTTTTTTAGTTTTTGCATCATTTCAATATCATTTCCGTTAAGGCTGCCGTTTGGACGGGAAAGAAGGTGAATCTCATCCTCATCCCAATACTTTCTGGCAGTAAATAGATGCGTCCCTTTTTCATCAAAACAAGAGATCATGATAAAATCGTAATAATACTCGAACATCTCTTCATCTTCGTCACTGCATTCACAGTCAATCTGCCGGTATTTTTTTAGCAAATACGCGTCATCATGAATTTTCCAAATCCATTCTTCGCATTCAAACGGCTCGTTATAGACGATGTTAGACATGTTGGATGGCATTCCTTAAAAACGGATCATCCAGCCATTCGTCTATCTGGGCTGCGGAAAATCCTTTAGAGACATTCAGATCAATCAGCGTCCCGCCTGAATAGCCGAATGAAGCGGATCTGTCGGGGATTGCGTCCGAACCTTTTGCCAATACATTCTTCAGCTTTTTCAGCATGTTTCCGCAGCTTCTGTCCAAATCGCTTTTCGGGTTTGCGGCGGCTTGAATGACTTTTTCGAGCTTCTCATTTCCGCCGATGATGTCACCCGCTTCATTCAAACTGACGTCCGACAGAGTCAGCCCTGCCATCGTTTTTAGAAACTCATTGACATGCCATTTTTCGTAAGCGGCTTTGTCTACCGGCTTTCCATTCTGTTCACCGACATAATCCGAATGGCTTAACAGCTCCGCTCCCAGCTCTTCTGCCCCATTCAGCGCCTTTTCTATTTGCGCTCTTTTCTGATTGTCAAAAGTCCCTTCAACTGTAATGTGATTTTTGCCATCGACATGAATCTGCATGCTTTCATTTTCCGCAAGGGTAATGCCGTTTTCTCTGAGGGCTTTTTCGATATCACTGTTTAAGAGCTGCCTGTTTTCATAGAGAAAATAAATTGAAAGCTGTACGCCATTCATTTGCGATTTTACAGATCGTCCGTTTTTTTGCGCTTCTTCAGCCTCCTTGCTGATGGTCAGCGTATCTTTTTTTGCAGCGGCTTCGGTCTCAGGCCTTTTTGTTTTTGACTGCTGTTTGTTTGAAACAAAATCCATTAATTTTTCTGTATAAAGTGCAAGTTTAACCCTATCTCGAATATTCATGGGAGCTCCCTTCCAGCTCATCATTTTTTACCAGCCGTATGTTTGATCATATTGGTAGATCTGGTCTTTCAAAAGTCTACACAGATTTAACTCCGCTGTTTTCTGATTTTTTAAGAATGCGGGACTTACCGGCAGCACAAGTACAAGAAACAGCATGATAACCCCTAAAACAATCAATAACCAAAATGCCGCTTGAACAGGAAAAGCATCCAAACTCCATCCCATAGTGACCGGTAGCATAGCAGAAGCAAGCAAAATGCTTGTCGTCTGCTCTGTCTTTCCCGGGAAAAACTGATTGGTAATGATCAAAGCGATCGCAAACATTCCCGCCATAAACAGACCGGCCAGGAAGCAAAGCGCAAATCCCGCCCAAACGCTGCCGCTCATTGCTAACATGATGAGCGACAATAGACTGCCAATATTAATCATCCCGAGAAAGCGGTGATAGGTTATTTTCTCAGAAATGATCCCCGTCAATGCCCGTTCGGTGACCATCCCGGACCAGTAAAGGGTGACCGATATCGTCGCCAAGGAATTAACAATCTGCCAATTTTCAGCAAAAACGGCCGGCATGAACAGGAAAAGAACCGGCTCGTTTCCGAGCCGGTTCAGCTTATTCGAAAAATATACTCACTGCCCTTTAGCAGCAAGCTCCCGCAAATCCTTTTTGACGATCTTGCCCAGCCTGTTTTTCGGAAGGCTTTCGGCAAACACGATGTCAGGAATTTTGTATTCCGCGAGGCGCCCTTTGCAGAATTCGACGATATCCCGTTCGCTTAAAGGAGAGCTCTCGTTTTTCACGACGTATGCCCTCGGAACTTCACCGTACATCTCATCGGGAACGCCGATAACGGCCGTTTCGACAACGCCCGGAACCTGCTCGATCACTTCCTCCACCTGATCCGGATAAATATTGTCTCCGCCATATACAATCACGTCTTTATAGCGGCCGGTAATGTATAAAAATCCGTTTTCGTCAAGCCTGCCCGAGTCGCCCATGTAAAACCAGCCATCCTTCAGTACCTTTTGCGTCGCTTGCGGATTTTGATAATAGCCTTCAAACACGTACGGGCTTTTGACCGCGACTTCCCCGACTTCACCTGTCGGAAGCTCTTCGCGTGTCTCGGGATGGACGATTTTCACGCTGACGTGCGGAATCGGTTTACCGGCGGAATTGGCTTTATCCCAGCCCATGTCAGGCCTCCAGACGCTGATCGTCCAGGCTTCGGTGCTTCCGTACCCCTGCACCATTTGGATGCCGCGTTCATGGTATTCTTTAATCAGCCGCACCGGAACCTTTGTCCCGCCTGAAATCAGGCTCAAGATCGATGACAGGTTATACTCGCGCTTTTTCATTTCCTCAAGCATGTAAGTGTATACAGACGGAAACGCCATCATCATATGAATGCCTTTTGCTTCGATTTCCTGCAAAATCTCTGCAGGCTCCGGATCAGATAAAAAGTAGAGCCCGACCCCTTCAAAAGCGCCCTGAAACACATGGTTCAGAGAGCTCATATGATACAGCGGATGGCTCGCCAGAAAACGGGTTCCTTTCAGCCGCTTTCCTTTTACATTCACTTCTGTCAAATACGCGGTGAGGCTGCCGTGATTGACCATGCATCCCTTCGGATTTCCCGTCGTTCCGGAGGTGAACAGCATCAAAGCTAAATCGTGTTCTGTCACCTGCTCCGTCTCAACCTCGGATGGTCTGTCTTTTAAAAGGCTTTCAAGTTGTTCGGTGGTGTCCATTCCTGCGCCTGCTTCAATCAGGATGCAACGCTCAAGCTGCCGGCGCAGCGGCAATAAAACGTCTGCAAACTCCCGATCGTAAAAAACGGCCTTGGGCTGAGATTTGTTTAAAATCCCCTCCAATTCGTAGGATGTCAGCTGCCAGCTGAGCGGAACGGCCGTCGCGCCGATCTTCAATGACGCCAGCAAAATGACGGGGAAATGGTGATTATTTTTACATAAAATCGCAACATGATCTCCTTTTTGAACACCCGCCTCCAGCAGATAATGCGACAATTGGTTTACCCGCTCGCAGTATTCCTTGAACGTAAACGTCCGGCTTCCTCCGGATAAAGCCGCCAATTCGTCTGAGTTTTCCATATGGTGATTGATTAATTGCTGAAGTGTACCCAAAATATTCATCTCCAATTGTTCATTGTATCTCACACATGGTTATATGATGTGACGTACAAATTCATTCTAAAACAAAAAATATCCATTGTAAAACCATTTCAAGTTGGAATTATTCTGTTTATTAATTGATAATCAAAGAAAACAATTTGGATTTATTTTCAATATCAAAAATGTCTTTCTATACGTTTCACTTATGATAAAATTGACCTATGTTCGACTAGTACAAATCAATGAGGCCGCTATACGGAAATGAGGAATCCTTCATGAAGCAACATATCATGGAAGCTAACCTGTTAGACCATGCCTTGTCGAAATTTTTGCGATCTTCAAAGGAAATCGATGAAAAAACGATTCCCAAGCATATCACAAGCGTAAAAGGGTTTATTTTACGGATCATTCACAGACACGGAACATGTACCGTGAAAAACATTTTGCAGGAAGTATCGCTGTCCCCATCGGCTACGACGAACGCGCTGAACCATTTAGAAAAAGAAGGGCTTGTCATTAGATCAAGAAACACTGATGACAGGCGCACGGTCTGGCTTGAACTGTCCCAGGAAGGAAAGCGGATCGCAGAGCAGATGGTCGAAAACCGCCAGGCATTGATTGATCAGCTGTTTGAAAAGCTGTCAGAAGAAGAAAAAGAGACTTTTTTTGCTTTGATTGAGAAGATTTTTACGTGATGCCCGCTTGCATACCAGGCCATCGATACGATCGACAGCCTGGTTTTCTTTTATTTGAGGCCGAGCGCCTCAAGTGCCATGTCCATATGCTCTTTTTGCTTTGTCAAAAGCGCAAACATGGCGATCTCGATTCCGTAAGCGGCCTGCATCTCGGCAATATGCTGTTTCATCCCCGGCCAGACCCGTCCCCCGGCTTCTTCGTAGAAGCCGATGAGCCGGGCTGTTTCCGCTTCGCCTAAAATCGTCTGAAACAGAAGAAAATCTTTAGCAGGATCGGCGACCTTGGCTTCTGTCCAATCCAACAGACCTGTCACACAGAGATCCCTGTCAATCAGAATATGCGGCGGATGCAGGTCGCCATGGATCAACACGGAATGCCTTGGCCAATACGAATCATCCGAAATCCACCTTTGCCACCTTTCCCACAGCATCTCGCTGACCCCAAGCTCCGCCCTGATCCGCTCCATGTCGTCTGCTTTTGTTTGGCGTACATCGTCTGGACTCATCACTTGTACACCTGCTTCCTCCGCCGCATGATGATCGATCCCGTGGAGATCGGCAAGCGTTTGTGCGAGCGAACGGACAAATGGCTCGGCAGGCGGCTGATGCTTCATATTCCACACATAATTCCTGATCTCCATATCGATGACGGCAGCCGGAACACCGGCAAGCATCGGATACGCAATTAATTCCGGCTCATCGATTTGCCAATCAGGAACCTCGGCCTGAAGGCGGCCCCGAAGCATTTTGAGCACTCTTCCTTCGGCAGCGGCCCTTTTGATGACATCGTCCCGCCTCGGCCTTCTCAGCACCCATCTCCTCCCTGATTCATCATCTGCAAAAACGACTTGAAAATCCATGCCCGACTCATTGATCTCCGCACCTTCAGATTTCAGCTGAAGACCGTATGTCTCCGCCAGCCCCAGCATTTGTTCCATATTCAATTCAATTTCCTCCTCACCCGTTTTTCGATCAAAAAACACAGGCCATCCGCCTGTGCTGTTTTAAAATCGGTTCAAAAACGCAAAAAAAGAGGCGTCCGAATCGCGCCCCTTTCCTCTCATATTAGATTCCATCAAAAGGCAGATCAATCCCGATTACCCTGCACACAGGCAGAGACCTTGTTCCACTATTTAATTAGCGGTAATCGGAATCTGATGTATGCCATATTGGAATCCCTCCGTTCTGTAAAGTTAGGTTTATTCTAACAGGTTTGCCAATGATCCTCAATCCCTTTAACTAATCATTCATACCGGTTTGACGCTTTAAGTTTTCGAACCAGGCCGTATCTCCTGTTCCATAAGTCTTCTTCTGTCCTATATCTCTCAAAGATCCATTGCTGTAGTCAATCGATAAAATAAAATCCGGAATGGAATCATACCCGACTTTCGCAAGCTTGCTAAGCTGTGATCCATAGTGAGCCAATGCATAATTGACCGTTTTCTTTTGCACGGGATCCTTTTCAAGCTCTTCTTTATACACATCTAATAAATCGCGGCCGTCAGGCGTTACAAAACGGCCGTCGATGACTTCCAAATCCTTCACATGATAGCCCGTCACTTCATACATTTCGCGGGCTGTTTGGTATTTTTGATACGCATCAAGGGAATATTGGGCAGAATCACTGCTTAAGCTTTTCATAATATGCAAAAATAGTTCTTTGCTGTTTTCGCCCGTTTCTAATAATTTCTCGATTTGATTGATCAGTTCTTCATCATCTGTACCGCTGACCTTAACTTTATAATCAATCGGCGTAATCGAAATCGTGAGCACCGTATCCTTTGGAATGTCAATTTGATACCGGTCCAGCAAAATTTGAAGCTGCTGGTTGACCTGGCTGCGCTGATATATCTTTTCATTCTCAGCATCGACTTCGCCATTTAAAGACACATTTCGGAATGCAGCATCTTGCAGGTTATAGCTTTGCGCCTTTCCTTTGAACAGCCATTCCGTTTCATTGTCATATGCAGCCTGCCGCTCCGTTGCTGTTAAATCGCTTCTAAAATAAGGGGAAGCCGGATTTTTATATTTATCCTTAATATAGCCGAGCGGGTCAGGCTTCGTTTTGTTGATCGCATTGATCCTGCTGTACTTTTCATCAAGGATTTTGGTGCAGATGTCGCTTTGTGACTCATAGGGATTGTTTGCATGAATCACCGTTTCTTCCCCGGTATCTGCCACAGTCCGGTTATTCGCGGTTTGGTACAGTCTGCTGAAGCTCCCGGCATTGTTAACAATCCTGTCTTTTGAATAGTTCAGCTGCTTCAGCCCTTCAGCAGACGATTTTTCGAATACCGCAGCAGTATGGGAAGAACGGGTTTTGCTTGTTTTAGATGCATGCTCTTTCAGCATGTTTTGGACCATCAGCTGTGTACGGATGTATTGACGATTCAGTCGCATCGGAGCCCTCCTGTTCAACTCTGTCTATTGTTTTATATCGGCTTGATTGTGTTAATGTTAACCTTATCAAACAATTTTTTACACAGAGTGTAACCGCCCTACATTCGGCGGCAAAATCCCGTTATTCCTGCTCCCCGCTTTTGTTAGTGATCCTCTCCATCACCTCATGCAGCCCTTCAGGCTTATAAAACTCCACCGGAGAGCTCCCCTTTTCAAACGAAATCGTCTCTGCTTCAATGAGCGCGACGTAGCGGCCGTTTACTTTCGCAAGATGGATAGAGTCCCCGAAGTCGGCAAGCAATCCTTTAATCTCGGTTTCTCCGAGCTTCATTTTCAGCTCTGCCTCAGGCATATGCTCAATGATCTGCGCGGAGGCTTCGATCACCTGATGGGTGTCAAGCCGCTCTTGAATCTCCCGCTTCTCGCTGGCTTCCCAGATTTCCATGTCATGTTCAAATTGCTTGAGCTCTTCGCTGCTGTCTTCAAATGTCTCATATACGTGCTCCTGCACCATGTTCATAACCTGCGACTTCATGATCTCAGGCATTGATTCCCCGTACTCGACGAATTTCAGAAAATCCTCGAAATAGCGCGCATGCGAAGCCTGGTGGATTTTCACTTCGCTTTCTTCTGTCATACCCTCTTCAGGCATGTGCGGATATTGGATCGATTTCATGTTTTTTGTCGTGATCGCCATTTCGACCTTGCGGATCAACGACGATTCGTCGGCGATCGAAGCGACCTTCGGCTCAAAATCGCATTTCATGATAAAGACGAATGCATCATCGAAATATTTGCGCGGCACGGCGGATGCTACTAAAAACACGCCGCCGCGGACGGCGCTCGTGTCAAGGTATGTGCGGACGAACTGCTCGCTCATTTCATTGAAATCTTCTTTTGTTTCAGCTTGCTTTGTCCGATGGAACAGGTTGTAGTTTGGGTTTGAATCAAGCTCATGCCCCGGCTCTGTAATGAAGCGGCCGATTTTCGTCGGCACCTGTTCTGACTTCGGATGGCGGTCCGCTTTCCGTTTGACGATTTTTTTCAATTCCCCGTCTAAGAAATCTTTCAGTTCGCTGTTTTCAAATTCTTCCGTATCAAGGGTCTGAAAGTGTTTAAATTGCTTGTTGGCCTGCTCGTCCTTGCCGTCGACTTGTATGACATAAAATGAAATATAACGAATTTCAAATTCCATGATGCGTATTCACCCGGTTTCCTAGTTATTTCAGTTCTTCAAGTATAGGAAAACGCCGGTTTTCCGTCAATGAAGCCAAAATGAAAAGATGACCTCCTTATCACGGGAGCCATCTTTTTTAATCCAGAGGCTTATTCTTTTTATAGTAAAGCGTCACGCTTTGCTTCCGCAAATTTTCAATAATGTCATGATAGCTGCTTGCAAACTGTTCATTATCTTGTTTCATCCGGGTAATCACCGTTTTTCGGTTTTCGCTTTTGTGATCCAATTCTTCTTTGATTTTCGTGATGATCATGCCTTTTTGCCCTTCAATCTCACTTTTTAGCTTCTTGTCAAATTCGTTCAGCTCTTTCAAAATGCTTTTCAGCGGTGCATTCAGACGGTCCGCTTTATCCTTTGCCGAGATGCTGCTTAAAAACATATATGTAGCCGAAACCGTTTCAGTTTCCTCCAATAACGGTTTTACCATGTTCATTGAATCCTCCTATGCCTTAAAATCAAATAATGCTGAGATTTGCTTGTCCTCATCGCATAACTTCTCAATGCTTGAGCGAATGTCTTTCACAAACCGTTTTTTCTCGGAAGTTTGTTTTTTTAATTCACTGATGATGCCGTCACACTCGGGAAGCGGAGCCGTGTGGTACGAGTCGTGAACGACGATTTTATTTAATTTGCCGCTTGAAGCTGCAAAGCCTGAGGCAAGCTTAAACTGAAAGTCGTATTGGTAGTGCGAGGGATTCGCTTCCATATCATGAATGGCTTTCGTAAGCGCGGCTTTTTTATTTGCGAAATGATCGTGGATTTCGTGGTGAAACACGCGTTGATAACGGTCGATTTCATCTTCGATTTTTGAAATGGCCGCCATCCCCGCCTGATAAATCCTGACGGCCGATGACAGATTGACCTTAATCTCTTTTCCGTCCTTGCCTTTCTTTGAAAAGTATATATCCCCGCCTTTATAGCTAATGCCTTTCTTTTTGGACAAGGCGTTTAAAAGCGGCGTTATACTGTGGCCTTCCGCAATTAAACTGAGGAGGCCTTCCGTATCTGCTCCCAGCTGCTTTACATAAGCGATCAAACGGTTAATGCTGTCTTTGGATTTATCAAAGATTCCTTTCCATTCAAAGAAATTCAATTTATTATCCATAAGCTGCTGATATAGATTTTTCAGTGTCGATATTTCTTTATCGATATTCCCGAGGTCTTTTTCGATTACTGCCTTTTGCGCGTTATCTATATAGCCGTTGGCCTCCAGTTGATCGAGTATAATGTCTTTGTTTTTCATAATCGTATCGACAAACCCCAAAAATTTTGGAAGCTTCTCCTTCACTTCAGCCGCAATGTCATCCGCCATACTAAAAAAGTCCCCGACTTTTGCATTCATATATATCATCTGTTGTTTGGGGCTCTTGATCTTCTTAAAGTTATTGATCAACTCCAAGTCAATGCCTGCCGCTTCTTTTAAAAAACCATTAAAACCATTCTTTTGATAGGCGCTTGAGTACTGTCTCCAGTATTTTTGTATTCTTCGGACATCCTCGTCTGGAATTTGGTCGATTAAGTTTCTAATCCCTTTCACATCATGATTCGTATCCGTCATCTTCACATCGCCGAACGTGATGAAATCCGCCTTTCCGCTGACGCCGTAGAGCGGATCGTCTTTAGAGATGCGCTGGGTGATGTTGGCGGTGACGCCTTTGTCGTTGTAGTATTTGACGATGGCTTTTTTGAGTTTGGATTTTGGAACTTTGAGTAACTCTTTAAATGTATCAACCTTAAATTTTTCAAGCATGGTATATCTTAAATGTTTATCCGCTTTTAATAAGTGATCTGTACTTATTTGTGCACCATTTACACCATATACCTCGTCATATTGTCCATCAATTAACTGAACCATCACTTGATTATTATTTGCCAACGAATGCCCTAAAGCAAAGGTTTTCAAATTTTCTTTATTTCCAGCCTTATTCTTTGCATTTCTGGTGAATTCTTTTGTAGCTTTGTATTGGTTATCATCAATTCCAAGAAATAATCCAAAAAAGTTGTAAGACCAATCTTTATTATCTGCGCTTCCTTCTGAGATAATATGAAGCTGATCAACATTATGTTTCTTGTCTACTATTTGAATAGCAGTACCGTCATAGCCTGATTCTTTATTCTGTTTAACAATCTCTTTTGAAGTATAAATTTCAATGTTTTGGGTAAGTTCTTGTTTAGTTTCTTCTTTATAGATTCTACGAATGTCTGATTCAAATTCTTCTTTAGCCTTTTTTACTTCAGCTGGATTTGATGAAGCAAATTTCTTTTTATAACTGTACTCCAAATCTATTAAGCGCAATTTCACGTTTTCGTTTTCAAAAATATTCTTACTTCCCATCTTCCTTCCCCTTTTTACTTAAATTAAAAGTAATGGATTTCAGCATTTTTTTTACCTTTTTTTCATACTCATCTGGCTTCTGGCTGCATGAATCAACTTTTGACGAACAGCTAAATCTATATGAATATGCTATTCCTACGTAATTTTGTTCTGTTGATTTTATATAACCAAGATAAATATAGGAAGGATTACTTTCCTTATTAAAAGACTCTTTTTTAGATGCAAAATAAATGTCTTTCCCTTTTAACGCCAGTTTATCAAAATCACCTTTATACTCATTTTCTCCGCTGACGATATCCAACATCGTATCAGGATTATTTATAAATGATTCATTGCGATAAAACTCAATAGAAGCATTCATTACTATATTTGTTTTTTTATCAACACTATCAAAGTAAAGTGACTCATTTTCATTAGATATTTCAGAGTCAGAATATTCCCCATCCTCCGGAAACAACATCGTAAACCCCTTCAACTTCGACTCAAGCAGGTAGTATCCGGGTCCGACTTCCTTCGTTGAAGCCATGTATTCTCTCGTTTTCTTATCCTGAAACGCCGGAACCTGCGGCAGATCCTTCGGGTCCATGTCTTTCGGTTTAACGGCTTCTTCTTGATTGCCGTTCTTTTGGCTGTCGCTCATACTGCATCCTCCTGTAAAAGCTAGTATTATAGCAAAACACATCATCATCATTTTTTTCATTTTTTAAAACCTCCAAGGGTCCTGATGTTAACGGACTTTCAAACATTTTTGATGCGATTGACCCACTTGAAAACGGTCCTTTCTTATGTTACAACATGGAATAAATTAGATGAATAGGAAAAATGTCTTGAAAACTCTGTCAGCGAGATGATAATCAGCATAGGAAATAGGCCGAACGGTTATTGTGACGGGGAATAAGAGGGGTCTTTGGTTTGTTCTTCAAGGTAAACAAACTGTACAAAAGACTCATCTGATTTTTTTCATAAGAGGTTGTCGGTAAACATTCCACCAAGCAGTTCCTTTATAGTGAATATTAATGTTTTTTCAATCCGAAGCAATTTTCACTTATTATCTATACGGAACTATTTATATGAAGTTTCATAAATATATTTTTGGCTATGATTCTGTTTGAAGTATCGGATGTTGCGCACAATAAGAAATTTTTTGAGCTTGCGTCTCTTCTTTTATCCCATTATTAAAACCACCCTATAGTCTGCTATAGGGTGGTCTTCGATCACGTCACAGGCGCTGGATTGAACAGACATAAGTCATTATACAGCCCCCAATGTTCGGCCCACGTCTGTTTGCGGCCGCTTGCGACATCAAGAATCATTCGGAAGAGATCCCAGCCGACTTCTTCTATTGACGCTTCACCGGTGGCGATCCGTCCGGCATTGATATCGATCAAATCGTGCCAATCTTCCGATAATGATTGCCTCGTCGAGACTTTGATGACAGGCGCCATTTCCAATCCGTACGGCGTTCCCCTGCCGGTTGTGAAAACCTGAAGGTGCATTCCTGAAGCCAGCTGCAGCGTTCCGCAGACAAAATCGCTTGCGGGTGTCGCCGCAAAAACGAGGCCTTTCTGTTCGGCCCTTTCGCCTGGCGCCAATACGCCGTTTATCGGACTGCTGCCCGACTTCGCAATCGATCCGAGCGATTTTTCCACGACATTTGCCAGTCCGCCTTTTTTATTGCCGGGGGACGGGTTGGAGCTCCGGTCCGCTTCGCCCCTTTGGAGATACCGGTCATACCAGGCCATTTCCCTGATAAGCGCACGTCCGACTTCCTCGTTTACAGCCCGCGGGGTTAATAAATGGACAGCATCGCGTACTTCTGTTACTTCGGAAAATAAAACCGTCGCCCCTGCCCGGACCAGCAGATCTGCCGCATACCCCGCCGCAGGATTGGCGGTGACTCCTGAAAATGCATCGCTTCCCCCGCATTGCAGACCGATGACCAGATCGGAAACAGGGCATGTTTCCCGTTTTCGCTCGTTCAGTCTTTTCAAGCGTTCTTCGGCCATGTCCATAATGGATTGAACCATTTGCGAAAACCCTTGGCGCTCTTGCAGCAAAAGGATGTTCTCCGAACCGCCGTCCGGTGTGATCCTTGCGGGAAGCAGCTTTTCGCAGCCGAGGCCGATGATCATCGCCTGGCCGCCAAAATTGGGATGCCTCGCAATATTTTGAATCGTGCGAATCGGAATGGCGGCTTCGGGGGCATTGATGGCAACCCCGCATCCGTACTGGTGGTTTATTGCCGCTACTCCATCGACATTTGGGTATTTCGGAAGGAGCTCTTCTTTGATCCGTTTGACCGCGTAATCAAGAACGCCCCTTACGCATTGGACGCTCGTCATGATCCCGAGGACGTTTCTCGTTCCGGCGCTGCCGTCTTCATTTCGATATCCTTCAAATGTATAGCCTTCAAGGGGCGGCATGGACGTCGGAACCTTTGTAGCAATCGGCAGTTCTTCTAAATCCGGGGCTTCCGGAAGCTCAAGCATCGATTCAGAAATCCATGTGCCTTTTTGAATGGGCTCTGCGGCGTAGCCGATAATTTCGCCGTAGCGGACAATCGCCCCGCCTTTTTCGATATCTGCTAAAGCGACTTTATGTCCTTCGGGAACGCGTTCTTTTAGCTCAAGTCCGCAGAGGAATACGGTTCCCTCCTTCAGTCCCCCGGTATTAACGATGATTGCCGTATTGTCCTTCGGATTCACCTGAATGTAACGCGGGGTTTCTTGCCGGTTTACTTGTACAGCCATAGTTCAACATCAACTCCCCTTTGCGATTTGTTGAAAGCGCTGTCAAATGAACCGCGGCTGTCTTATATCTCAAGCATCAATTTCCCTTTTCATCTCCGCCTTTTTCTTGGTCAAGACCTATTAGAATTTTGTCGCGCACAAATTTTAAGTGTTCATACATATGGTGATAGGCTTGATAAGGATCTCTTTGTTCGAGGGCCTTCAAAATATTCGAATGATATTCGACGGTCCGGTCCCTCTCCCTGTACGGGATCTGGCTGTCTATTTTCGCGTGCGTCATCAAGAGTGACTGAATCATGCCTTCCACTACCGGGTTATTCGCGCTTAACGCAATGATCCGGTGAAATTCCTTATCCGCTTCGCCGTAATCGTTATCTGTGCTATTTGCGATTATATCGATCGTTTCCTTCAGCCTCGCAAGCTGGCTATCATCTATTTTTTCCGCGGCGATCGTCACCAGACCGAGTTCAAGCGCCATGCGCGCTTCAATAATGGCAGGCAAATTGTCAACTGCCAAAGCCAGCATGACATTGAACGGCTGGATGCCGATTTTGTCGTTAAAATACGTGCCGTCGCGGGTTTTTCTTTTGATGACGCCGAGCGTTTCAAGAGAAATTAACGCTTCCCTGAGGACAGGTCTGCTGACGTTTAAAATTTCCATTAATTCGATTTCCGTCGGCAGTTTATCGCCGGGTTTCATTTGACCGCTTGACAGTAAATGGACGATCCGCTCAACAACCTGTTTTGCCAATGTTTTGCGATTTACTGATTCTACTTGTAATGTCTCCATATCTTCTTCCACGGATGTGATCCCCCTTTCAGTTGCTCATATTGTAAGACAAAATACAGCATATGACAACGTTGATATGGGGATGAATACCGCAGAATCGCTTGCTTTTACCGGACAAGGCTCGGGCGTTTATGGTCAAACGTCCAATTTTCGATCAAAAACTGCATAGCGGCGGCATCGTCTCTTGCCCCAAAATTCATTTTGTTATAAAGTGCATGAGCCTTCTCAACCTGTTCCATGTCAAGTTCAATGCCGAGCCCCGGCTTATCAGGGACTTGAACATGGCCGTCCTTAATGGCAAACGGCTCCTTCGTCAAGTGCTGCCCGTCCTGCCATATCCAATGCGTATCGATCGCTGTTATCCGGCCCGGGGCGGCTGCTGCAACATGCGTAAACATCGCAAGAGAGATGTCAAAATGATTATTCGAATGGGAGCCCCAGGTCAGCCCCCAATCGCGGCACATTTGAGCCACCCGTACAGAACCTTGCATCGTCCAGAAATGCGGATCAGCGAGCGGAATATCCACGGCGTGCAATTGAATGGCGTGCCCCATTTGCCGCCAGTCGGTGGCGATCATGTTGGTAGCGGTCGGAAGACCTGTCACGCGGCGGAATTCCGCCATGATTTCCCGCGCCGAATAGCCATCTTCTGCGCCGCACGGGTCTTCGGCATATGCCAGTACGTCATGCTTGCCTTTGCAAAGCTCAATCGCTTCGGTGAGCGACCATGCCCCGTTCGGATCGAGGGTGATTCTCGCTTCAGGGAACCGTTTTGCCAAAGCTGTGACTGCCTCGATTTCTTTTTCTCCTTCGAGGACGCCGCCCTTTAGTTTAAAATCGCGAAATCCGTAGCGGTCATGCGCCGCTTCCGCGAGACGAACGATCGCTTCCGGTGTCAGCGCTTCTTCGCGGCGGAGGCGGAACCACTCGTCTTTTGCATCTTGTTCGCTGATGTAAGAAAGCGTGGTCCGCCTCCGGTCGCCGATATAAAACAAGTACCCGAGCATCTTTACCTTGTCCCGCTGCTGTCCTTCGCCTAACAGCGCCGCAGCCGGCACGCCGAGAAACTTGCCCAATAAATCGAGTAAAGCCGCTTCCAGAGCCGTTACCGCATGGATCGCCGTCCGCAGGTCAAAGGTTTGCATTCCGCGGCCCTCTGCATCCAGATCGCCAAACCGGTTTTTGACTGACTGCAAAATCGACTGAAACGCACCGATCGATTGATCCATCACAAGCTGCTTCGCCTGTTCCAGCGTATGGCGGATTCTCTCACCGCCCGGCACCTCGCCGACGCCGACCGCACCTGATGAATCCTTTAAAATGACAAGGTTTCGCGTGAAAAACGGGCCGTGTGCACCGCTTAAATTCAACAGCATGCTGTCGCGGCCTGCAACAGGGATGACTTTCATGCCGACAATCGACGGCGCGGCGGTGCTTTTTTCTTCTTTTATCTGCTGAATGTGTGAATTCATTTTAACCCTCCTCTTATTGAAGCGCTTACATTTAGATTGTCAAAGATGCATCAGTTTTCGGTTCTTCCTCCTTCAGCACAACGCGCTTGATCGGGCCGACGAGAAATACATAGCTCAGCACGGCGGCAATCGCATTTGCACCGACAAACACAAGCGCACCGTTAAACGATCCCGTACTGTTAACAATATAGCCGATGATAATGGGAGTAGTAATCGACGCGATATTTCCAAATGTATTGAAGATGCCCCCGCTTAAACCCGCGCACTCCTTTGGGGAAGTATCCGAGACGACAGCCCAGCCCAACGCGCCGAAGCCCTTTCCAAAGAACGCGAGCGACATGATAAAGACGACAAGCCATGCTGAATCGGCATAATTGCAGATGATCATGCTGCATGACATCAACATGCCGAGGATGATCGGCGTTTTTCTCGCAGCCGTTAAAGAGAAGCCTTTTTTCAAAAGGAAATCGGAGAAAAGTCCGCCAAGCACACCGCCTAAAAATCCGCATATTGCGGGCAGAGATGCGACGATTCCGGCTTCGAGGATCGACATGCCGCGCGCCTGAACGAGATAAACCGGAAACCATGTCAGAAAGAAGTAGGTCAAGGTGGTGATGCAATATTGGGCGATATAGACCCCGATCAGCATGCGGCTGCTTAGGAGCTGTTTGATGTAGGGCCATTGCGGTTTTCTGTCCTTCTTCTCTTTTTTTCCTTCATCCATCGAGACGAGTCCGCCGCCGTCTGCGATATAGGCGAGTTCCGCTTCGTTGATTCTTGGATGTTTCTTAGGTTCATAGACCGTTTTCAGCCAGACAAAAGACATCATGATTCCTAAAACGCCCATGATCACGAAAACGGTATGCCAGCTGAAAGAATGGGCGAGCCATCCCATGACGGGAGAGAAAATGACCAGGGCAAAATATTGGGCCGAATTAAAGATAGCGGACGCCGTTCCGCGCTCAGAGCTTGGAAACCATGCGGCAACCACCCTGCCGTTTCCCGGAAAGGACGGCGCTTCCGACAACCCGACGAGAAAGCGGAGAGCAAACAACAGGACGATGGCCGTTCCGGCGGCAAAAAATCCGAGCGTCCCCTGGAGCAGGGTAAATAATGACCAAAAGAAGATACTGGCGGCGATGACCATTTTTGAACCAAAGCGGTCGAGCAGCCATCCACCCGGGATTTGCCCGACCACATAAGCCCAGCCAAACGCCGAGAAAACATATCCCATCGCAACCGGGCTTAAGCCGAGCTCATGCTGAACGGTATCGCCGACAATCGAAAGGGTCGCGCGGTCAGCATAGTTAACCGCCGTAACGAAAAACAGCATGAACACGATAAACCAACGGACTGAGCTTTTTCTGCCTGCGGGATGATTTTTCTTCATAGCATCATCTCCTTTATTCATTTGTATTGAAACGAGAGGTAAGAAAGAGGCGCCCAAGGCCCCTTTCGAACCAAATTACCGCTTGATAAAAACAGTTTTGACGGCTGTGAAAAATTCTTTGGCCGCCTCTCCTTGTTCCCGGGAATGAGAACTCGATTGTTTGAGGCCGCCGAACGGCGCCTGCAGTTCGACACCGGCGCTTTCCGCGTTTACCCGAATGAGCCCGGCTTCCATATCATTGATAAATGACAGCATATGACCGATGTTTTCCGTGAAAATCGAGGCGCTTAAGCCGTATTCCACATCATTTGCGATCTTTATCGCTTCTTCTATCGTGTCCGCTTTGATTAACGCGATGACAGGTCCGAAGATTTCTTCCCGGGCAATCGTCATCTCTTGTGTCACTTGATCGAAAATGGCCGGACTGATATAGTAGCCGTTTTCATATTTTCCTTCGGTCAGCCTCTCTCCGCCAAAAATGAGCTCAGCCCCTTCCTGCTTTCCTTTTTCAACATAGGACAGGCAGTTGTCAAGCTGCTGTTTGCTCGCAATCGGTCCCATCCAGACGTCTTCTTTTAAGCTGTCGCCGATCGTGATGTCTTTCGTTCGCTGGATCAGCTTTTCTTTGAAACGGTCATACACCCCGCTTTGAACGATGACGCGGCTTGTTGCCGTGCATTTTTGTCCTGTTGAGCGAAACGCTCCGCTCACCGCCGCTTCCGCCGCGGCATCAAGATCGGCGTCATTTGCTACGATAACCGGGTTTTTTCCGCCCATTTCAAGCTGGAATTTCGCCCCTCGCTCAAATGCGATGCGCCCGATGATCTTTCCGGTTTGATTGGAGCCGGTAAAGGTAACGCCGCTAATCCCAGGATGCTCCGCCAGCCGCCGGCCGACTTCAGAGCCCGGCCCTGTCACTGCATTGACGACCCCAGCAGGAAATCCGGCTTCCTCAAAGCACGATATGATCTTTAGGCATGTGACGGCCGTTTCGGTCGCCGGCTTGATGACGACCGTATTTCCATAAATGAGCGCAGGCGCCATTTTCCATATCGGAATCGCCACCGGAAAATTCCATGGGGCAATCACCCCTACGGCTCCGAGCGGTACCCTGTCGGTAAACATGAGCGCGTCTTTGTCAGTCGACGGGATCACGTCTCCCGTTTTGCGCATGCCTTCTCCTGCATAGAATTTCAGAATTGCAATTCCGCGGGCTGTCTCGCCTTTTGCTTCAGGCAGCGTTTTTCCCATTTCGCGCGTTGCGCATTCGGCAATTTCATCAAGGCGCCGCTCCATGATGTCCGCTGCTTTATATAAATATTGGCCGCGCTCGGCTCCGGACAGCTTTCTCCAAGCTGTTTTCGCTTCGTTTGCGGCCGCTGCGGCCCGATCGACGTCTTCGCTTGAGGACTTTTGCACAAAACCGACGACATCGCGTGTGTCTGCGGGGTTTACTACTTTTTCCAACGAGCCTGATTCGGCTTTCACCCATTCCCCGTTGATAAAGTTCAAATACGTTTTGTGTTCCGTTGTAACGGGCATTCTGATTCCTCCTTTAATTTAGATGGCTGCCGTTTTTTTCGGATAGCGGTCCATCGCGTTCTTCAAGATGGTTTCGAGCTGGCGGCAATGGTCTTTTTCAACCGGCACAATCGGCGGTCTGGCAACATTTTTCACATTCAGCCCCATGATTTCCATGCCTGCTTTAATGAGGGAAACGGCATATCCCTTCCGCTGCTTGCGAATGTCATTGATCGGCAGGATCACGTGTTTATACAGATCCTTCGCAAGCTGTTTGTTGCCGTTTAACAATGCCTCGTAAAACATTCTCGAAATGTGGGGAATGTAGTTTGAAATCGCTGATGAATACGACGTAAAACCGATCGGAGCGTATGCAGGCATCGTTACTTCGGCCATCGGCATGCCGTTCAACAACCCGAGCCGGTCTCCAAGCGTATATGACAAACTGATGTTTAAATCCATATCCCCCGCCCCGTCTTTTAGACCGACAAGCTGCTTGAGCTCCGTCAGCCGCTCAACTTGCCCGAGTGTAAGAACGGCATGATCGCGCTGGTAGATAATCGCATTTAAATCTGTGCTTTCGATGATCGTTTTCGTATATTGATAAAGCCCCTCCTGCTCGCCTTTGATCAGGTAGGGAGGCAGGATCAGATATCCGTCCGCGCCTTTTTCAGCGGATAATTCCGCCCATTCGACCGCCGTGCTTAAGTTTCCGCCGACCCCGGTGTAGACAGGAACCTTCCCGCCGGCCGCCGAAACGGCGATTTCAACCATTTGTTCGTATTCCGCCCTGCTGAGCGATTGAAATTCACCGGACCCGCAAGCGATGAAAATCGCTTCCAGCCCTTCATCCAACAAAAATTGAATGTTTTGAAACAATGCTTCTTCCTCCAGCTTCCCTTGTCCATTGAAGGGCGCAACCGGAAAACCAAGTATCCCCTCCGGTGCCTTCCGAATTTGACTCATATCTGCAGTCCCCCTAAATTGCTTATTTGAATGATACAGAAAGCGCTGTCATTTCATTCAAAATGAGATGATGACCTCCTTCCAATATGTCTTTTTGTTTAATTGTAAGACAAATAAACAAATTGTCAATATCTTTATTTTCGGATTTTTCAAAAATAGTGAAAAAAAATAGGCTGAAGACTGTGCCTTCAGCCTTGGGCCTCTGCCCCGGCTTCACCGATCAATTTTTTTCTGTAAACGAACGAAGATAAAGAAATGCTCAATTCATACAAAACCAACAGCGGCACGATTACCATCACGTCTGAAATAAAATCCGGCGGCGTAATCACGATCGATATGACGACCAAAGCGAAATAAGAAACCTTTCTCATTTTGGCAAGCCTTGCCGGATTGAGAATTCCGAGGCTCGTTAAAAACATCACGACAAGGGGCATTTCAAATAAAAACCCGAACGGAAGGGTCAGGTTGATCATGAAGCGAAAATAGTGCTCTGCCGTAAACATCGTTTGAAAATGGCCGGCTGAAAGGCCGATCAAAAATTGAAGGACGAGCGGAAACAGCACAAAATAGCCGAATAAGATGCCCAGAATAAAAAAGAGAAACAGCCCCGGAATATAGCATAAAGCCACCCTCCGCTCATTTCTGGTCAACGCCGGCGATACGAACCGCCAGGCTTGAAAAGCGGCTACGGGTATTGTCGCCGCAATCGCCAAAACCCCCGAAATCATCATATACACCCATATAATGTCCCCTGGGCCCAAGACGGCAAGCTTGGCGTCCAAATCTCTGATCAGCCAGTCATAAATGTCCTGGACAAACAGAAAACCTGCAATGAGAAACAAAATAAACACGAGCAACGTTTTAATGATCCGCTGACGCAGTTCTTCAAGATGGTCAATTAAATGTGTTTCCCGGCTTTTCATCTGCAGCTGCCTCCCGCTTTCTTTAGCATGTTCGAATAAAGAAGCAGACGGGTTCACCCGCCCGCTTCCTTTATCCTGCCGTTTGGTCGCGCTTCTTTTTCACTTCAGTGTCAGCATCATTGTCATCAGAAGAAACCAAAGATTTCGTCGCGCTTTTGAATTCGGTTAACGTTTTGCCGAAAGCCCTCCCGATCTCAGGAAGCTTTGAAGGCCCGAAAATAATCAAGGCAATGACAAGGACCAAAATGAGACCGGGAATACCGATATTGGATAGCATTTGCCGTCATCCTTTCGCTGATTACTGGGTTACCTTTTTCTGCTTTTGCTTCATTTGTTTTTGGTGCGCTCTTGTATGCGCAATAAAGCGGTCCTCTTCGACTTCGTTCGATTTTTTCACGCCTCCCGGTACGATGTTGGAGGCTGTCCGCTTCAGGCCGGTGTGGTCTTTATGATAAACAAACGAAGCTCTCGTCGAAATCGCGGCGCCCGGCTCTGACACATACGGAACAACCCGGTAGTCCGCCCGCCATTCTTCAGGAGTGACCGTACAGCGCACATAGCCGCGGTAATCATTGAAAAATTGAATATGAGGATTGTTCGATAAAATTTTATCTGTATCCGCCCGTTTATCTGCCCCGTTTCCTCCGGATGTAATCGATGTGCCGACGAACTCGACGCCAAAGACAGCCGATTTCGGATCGTCAAAATCGACGAGCAGATTGTTCGCCCAGCTTGCATGAACATCGCCGGTGAGGACGACAATGTTGTTCATGTTTTTCTCTTTGATAAAGTCAATGATCCGTTCGCGCTGGGCCGGGTAGCCGTCCCATGAATCCATGCTGTAAATCGGCGCCGAACTCGTCCCAAAGTTCCAGCGAGCAAAGAAAATCTGCTGCGCCATGACATTCCAGTGCGCTTCAGACCGGCCGAGATTGTCGAGCAGCCAAGCCTCTTGCTCTGCTCCAAGGAGCGTCCGCTTCGGATCGTTTGATTCGTCTGAAGGCGGCTTGTTTCCGTCGCCATTCGCCTGATCATCGCGGTACTGGCGGGTATCAAGAACATTGATATCCGCTAAATTGCCATAGGAAAAATGACGGTATAATTGCATGTCAGGACCGTTCGGCAACGATCTGCGGCGGAGCGGCATGTGCTCATAATAAGCCTGATACGCGGCTGCCCTGCGTTTGATAAAGGCTTCAACAGACTGGCCTTTTTCAGGAATCGTATTCGCGTAGTTGTTTTCGACTTCATGGTCATCCCATGTGACGACCCACGGGAAGGCGGCGTGTGCCGCTTTCAGATTCGCATCTGAACGGTATTGGGCATGGCGGTTGCGGTAATCGAGAAGCGAGGTGATTTCCGGACCGCTGTGAGTTCTGACGTTTCCGGTCTTCGACAAGTACTCATTCGGACCGTATTCATAAATATAGTCACCGAGATGGAAAACGAGATCGAGCTTTTCTTTCGCCATGTGCTGATAGGCGGTATAGTAGCCGTGTTCGTACTGCTGGCAGGATGCGAAAGCGAAGGTGAGCTTCGAGACGTCCGCCCCTGGTGCAGGAAGGGTTTTCGTTTTCCCCACCGGGCTGAGCTGATTGCCGCATTTGAAGCGGTAATAATACACTTGGTTAGGCTTCAATCCGTCAACTTCGGCGTGAACGGAATGGGCGAGGTGCGGCGTCGCCTTCTCTTTCCCGCGTTTGACGATATGGCGGAAATGTTCATCCTTGGCGATCTCCCATTTCACAGTGACGGCTTCATTTGGCATGCCTCCCCCGTTTAGCGGATCCGGCGCCAATCTTGTCCACAAAACGACGCTGTCTGACAGCGGGTCTCCCGATGCAACACCAAGCGTGAAAGGATAATCCGAAAACTTCGGCGCCGCATTCACTTCCATCGTCCCCATCGATTGAGCAATCGCGAGCCCAAGCGAAAGCCCGGCGATTTTTCCGGCGCCCCGAATAAAGCGGCGGCGGTCAAACGTATGATCTTTCAAGCTTTCCTCGTTCAGCTTTTTGATCCATTCCTCAAGCGGCCCTTCATGTGACATGTAGATACCCCTCTCTATTCAAATGTTTGATCGGGTTCTATTATAGGAGCCGTTTGTTAACGGACAGTAAAGCTTTGTAAAACAAAAAATACGGTAAAACTAGCGGCTTCACCAGGTTTTTGTCGGAATTTGTCACAATCGATTCCATTCGCCTACAAATTCGACAAAAGGCCAATCATTCCGTCAGAACTTTCCTCCTGTTTTTCTTCATATTTTTTTAAAAGAATCAAAACAAACCGCCTCAATCATGGTAAAATAAAGAAAGTTATGAATAGAAAGGAATGAATGATGCGCAGATAGCTAAATGGTCTTCTCATTGTCCTCAACAAAAGCCAAACTTAAACTTTAGGAGGCAGACCATGGAACAAGTAAAACTCGAAACTGAAAGATTGATAGTAAGAAAGATGGAATTGCAAGATGCGGAGACCCTCTATCATTATTGGTCAGATCCGCTCGTGACGAAATTTATGAACATCACGCCTTTCACAAGCCCCGCCCAGGCGGAAGACATGATTCAATTGATCAACGGAATGAGCATTGAAGGCCGGGCAAACCGTTATTCAATCGTTGTCAAAGAGACAAATGAAGTGATCGGAACATGCGGCTTCAACATGATCGACGAGGAAAACAGCCGGGCTGAAATCGGCTATGACCTGGGGAGGGCCCATTGGGGAAAAGGCTTTGCTGCTGAAGCCGTCAAGACACTCGTTCGTCACGGCTTCCTCGACATGGAGCTGAACCGGATCGAAGCGAAAGTCGAACCGGAAAACAAAGACTCCATCAAACTCCTCGAGCGATTATCCTTTCAAAAGGAAGGACTTTTACGGGAATACGAGAAAGCAAAAGGCGTGTTCATCGATGTTTATATGTTCTCCCTGCTGAAAAGAGAGTTTCGTATATAAGGATGAAAAAAAGATTGATCTGCGTTTGGATCAATCTTTTTTCAGTTTGCTATATCCTTTTCCCTGCGCTCTCATTGAGCCGCTTGGCTTCCAAAAATAAGACCTGAATGAACTTTTTCATGTTCACGCGGGTGGACGAAAGAGCAGGAGCTGCATCCTTTTGCAGCTCTTTCATTTTTTTGCTGATCACGGTGAAGTCGAAAAACCGCGATGCATAGCTTTCAAACTTCGGATTTGAAAAGTCCGTCAATCCGAGGGATGCAAAATGGTTTAAAGAATGGATGATCGCCCTTCGCACCCGCTGCTCAGACGCTTTGATCTCTCGGTTGATCTCGACGGGCGAAGCGCCAGAACCGAGCTTTTGCTCCGCGACTTTGATGAAAATTTGCTTGAGCGGCGGAAAGTTTTTTTCATATAACGATATTTGCTCATTATCAAATAAATATTGAAGGATGGCGAGCAGGTCTTGGGAACCGTTTGCTCCGACAATGCCCAATTCGGAAAGAAGAAATTCGCCGGTCTCTTTAATGCTTTTTTCTTTTAGGACGTTCCTTCCGCCTCCGCCTACGTTCACCAGACGGCTTAAAGAAGACTGGATATCCTGTATCGACCTTTCCAATTCGATCCGCTCTTTCACTTTTTGAATGACGTTTAATATTTCGATGCGGTTGATCGGTTTATGGATATAATATTCGATCCCGAGAGAGTACGCTTCTGCGACCATTTCCTTCGCTTCCACCTGGGAGATCATGATGATTTTCCCCGGGAAAGACCCTTGCAGATGGCGGATTGTCTCGATTCCGTCACGGCCTGGCATTAAGAGATCGACAAATAAAATATCAATTTGCTTCAGGCGTAAAACGTGTCCCTCCAATTGACTGCCGTCCTCCGCTTCACCCGCCGTCTCTCCCAAATCTTCGTCTTCAATGATTTGTCTTAAAATCGAACGCACGGCGCGGTCATCGTCAACGATAAAAAAACGCATAAGGCCATTCACCCTTTCTGGATCAATTGTTGCGCGGGAAGCCTGATCGAAAACGCGACACCATGCGGTTGATTGCAGAACGCAATTTCGCCTCCAAGTTCTTCGACGGTTTCCTTTACATAAGAAAGTCCGATCCCTGTTGAAGGAGTGCCGAATTCATCATACTTAGAGGTGTATCCCGGTTCGAACACGACGTCCCCGATCTTCTCCGGGATGCCGGGGCCGCTGTCTTCCACTCCGAATTCTACCATGCCTTCTCCCGGATTCGAAAGATGGAGACGGACGGACCCCTTCTGTTGAATCGCTTCTACAGCATTGGCCATCACATTGTTGAGCACAGACAGCACGAGATAGACGCGGTATTTCGGGTGCTCGCCCTTGATTGCATAATGAAAATCAATGTCTTTTCCGAGTGATTCGGCATACTTCCGGTTGATTCCAACCACAAGGCGGATCAAATCCTCCGCTTTCATATAGTCCCTGAAATTTTCGTTTGAAATCAATTTGGAAAGCCCGGCAAAAATGCGCTGATTATCCTTTTTAACCTCATGGATTTCGCCGGCCAGCTTCAAAAGCTTCTGACTGAGTTCCTGCTCTGCAGGAGCTTCAAGGCTCCGGTTATGCAAGCGGCGGTAAAGCCGGTAGGACTCGCTCGTTATTTGCTCCGTGTTTTTCAACGTTTTTTTCAAATGAATCGTTTCCTCATATAAATTTGAGACGATCATCAGCATGCGCTCATTTTGTTCACGGACTTGTTTTTCCCTCGATTGTGTCTCGTACAGTTTCATGACATTAAAAAAACTGAGCACGATAAAACTGTGGGAAAACGCGATCGCCATCATATCGCGCAGCTTCTCCGGCGTAACCGTTGCGGCAAACATGACATACTGAACGGACATCTCTGCACAGTCGGCAAAGATTTCGATGACGAAGCCGAGCAGTCCGATAAAAAGCGGCCGGTATTGAAAAAACCGTTTGGCCTTGGCCATGTAAAAAAGGAAAGCGTACGTAAAATAAAAGAAAAAGGTCGGAAAATGGCTGTAAAAAGCCGGCTCCAAACTGACGTTATCTCGAGTGAGAAGATCCAGCAGAATCCTGAATACGACCACCGCAGCGCCTGTTAAAAACCCTGGTAAAACAGCCGACACATTTCTCATCAGCAGCAAAAAAAAGAAAAAAGTCGGAACGCCGAAGCTGACCCGGAATATCTCATTCAAAGGATAAAACTTCAGCTCGCCGGCAAGCGGTACAGTGAAAAGCATCAGTGCTAAAATATAGCCGTCTTTTTTCGCAAGCCGGCTGAACTTTTTCATGGCCTTGTCCCAATTTCTCCTCAGCATGTTGATCCCCCGTTAAACAGCGTTGTTTTATTTTACATCCAACATGATCTTCGTCCGCAACTCCTATTGTACCTACTGTTCAGTTGATTTTTACATCCATCGGCTTATTTTTTCAGCGCGTTTGTCGTTTTTTGTATGATCTTGTAGGTTCTGATTTAAATTGAATTTATATTCTTACAATTTGAAAGCGCTTTTAATTCCCAGATATTCTCTCTTGCCCTAATCTTTATCCTCTGACAAAACAGGCTTACGGCAGGCCGTCAAAGCGGACAGCCGCCCTAAGCACTCGACTTTTCAGATTGGAGGAATTTCGATGAAAGAAATCGTGAAAGAACGTGATAACACCCATTTCCGGCAAACCCGCCTTGACGATCTGGTCGAATATTACCGTCCCTTTTCCGCAGACGGCCGCAATGCCGAATATATCCCCGCCTTAGGAAAAATCGATGCAAAACAGCTCGGCATATGCGTGACAGGATCTGATCAAACGATGATGAAATCAGGCGACTGGGATGTCCCCTTCACATTGCAAAGCATCTCAAAAGTCATTAGTTTTATCGCCGCCTGCTTAACAAGAGGGATTCCTTACGTATTAGACCGTGTCGACGCAGAGCCCACAGGAGATGCATTTAATTCGATCATCCGCCTTGAAATGCATAAACCGGGAAAGCCGTTCAATCCGATGATCAACGCCGGCGCGCTGACCATCGCATCAATGCTGCCCGGGGATTCGGCTCGCGACAAAATCGAAACGCTTTACGCCCTCATTGAAAAAATGATCGGAAAACGTCCCGTCATCAATGAAGACGTGTTCCGTTCGGAATGGGAGACTGCCCATCGAAACAGGGCACTAGCCTATTACTTGAAGGAAACCGGCTTTTTGGAAGCCGGTGTCGAAAAAACGCTCGAAGTGTACCTTAAGCAATGCGCCATGGAAGGAAATACAGAGGACATCGCCATGATCGGCATGATTCTCGCAAACGACGGATACCACCCTTTTAGCCACGAGCAAATCATTCCAAAGGACGTCGCACGGCTGACCAAGGCGTTAATGCTGACGTGCGGGATGTACAATGCTTCCGGAAAATTCGCGGCCTTTGTCGGCGTTCCCGCCAAAAGCGGCGTATCCGGCGGAATCATGTGTGCGGTGCCGGCCAGCTTCAAAAGGAAAGAGCCCTTTCAGCATGGATGCGGGATCGGCATCTACGGACCGGCGATTGACGAATACGGCAACAGCCTGACAGGCGGTATGCTTTTGAAACAATTGGCACAGGAGTGGGATCTGAGTATTTTTTGAAGATAATGAATTAAGAGGTGAGAACATGCAGGAAGCTCTTCAGTATGTCATTGGAATCATAAACGATTTTCTTTGGTCAAAACTATTAATCGTGCTGCTTCTGTCGGTGGGAGTTTATTTTACGTTCAGATTGAAATTTTTACAGGTTCGGATGCTGAAAGAGATGGTCCGCGTTTTAAAGGAAGGCGCTGCAAACCGTTCCAAAAACGATATATCTCCTTTCCAGGCGTTCTGCATCAGCATGGCGGCCCGGGTCGGAACCGGAAATATTACGGGAATCGCGATCGCGATTGCACTCGGCGGCCCCGGAGCGATCTTCTGGATGTGGATCATTGCCATTATCGGTTCAGCTTCAAGCTTTGTCGAAAGCACGCTGGCCCAAATTTATAAAGTGAAAGATGTAAACGGCTTCCGCGGCGGCCCCGCCTACTACATGGAAAAAGGGCTGAAAAAACGCTGGATGGGCGCCCTGTTTGCGGTTTTAATCACCCTGTCATTCGGGATCGTGTTCAACTCCGTTCAATCGAATACGATCAGCGTCGCGTTCAATAACGCATTCGGGACAGACCGTTTCATGCTCGGCGTCATTTTGATCGCCGTTTTCGGAACGATCATTTTCGGCGGTGTGAAGCGGATTGCGAAGCTTTCCGAATATATCGTCATGTTTTTAGCCGTTCTTTATATCGGAGTCGCTTTTTTCGTCATTTTGACCAACATTTCGCAGCTGCCCGAAGTTTTTGCACTGATCGTGAAAAATGCATTCGGATTTGAGCAGGCAGCGGGCGGAGCATTAGGCGCGGCACTGATGCACGGGATCAAACGCGGAATTTTCTCAAACGAAGCGGGAATGGGAAGCGCGCCAAATGCAGCCGCAACGGCTACGACAAGCCACCCCGTCAAACAGGGGCTGATTCAGGCGTTCGGCGTCTTAACAGACACATTGATTATTTGTACTAGCACTGCCTTGATCATTTTGTTCTCTGATGCCTATAAGCAGCCGGGACTGAGCGGAATCCCGCTGACACAGGCCGCTCTAAGCGAACACGTCGGACCGTGGGCGTCAGGATTTCTTGCGATATTAATACTGTTATTCGGGTTCTGCGCGCTGATCGGAAACTATTACTATGGAGAGACAAACATCGGATTCTTAAACAAAAGCAAAGCAGTCTTATTGCTATATAGAATCGGTGTGCTCGGAATGGTGATCTTCGGCTGCGTTGCAAAAGTCCAGCTCGTCTGGGATATGGCCGACCTGTTCATGGGATTGATGGTCATTGTCAATTTAATTGCGATCTCCCTGTTATCAAAAAACGCTTTTGCTGCTTTACATGACTATGTGAAGCAAAGAAAAGCCGGAAAAGACCCTGTCTTTTATAAAGACGTATTGGAACATCATGACGACATCGATTGCTGGGATCTTTCCGAAGCCGCTCACGCTAAAAAAGAACATGCAGGATAAAGTGAGGCCGCCTGAAAGGGCGGCTTTTAATTGATTTGCTGAATCATTGCCTCATCTTCTGAACAGCCTGCTGAAAAACCCCTTCTTTTTCGGTATATCAGGCTGGGATTCCCGAACCGGTTCTGCTAATATTCCTTTTTGCTTCGCTTCCTTCAGCCACGCGGGAAATTCGTTGAGAAGCGACTCATACAGTTCATCATCTGAAATGCGTTCTATATCTTGAATATGCAAAAAATTGGCGTTGTCGACAACGCGGCCTTCCAACGCATCAATCTTTTTTAGAAAATCAAAATTTCCGCCGCCAATTCCGACAAACTGCCAGAATAACGGTTTATCCGAGGACGCCTCGATAATGGGTTTTATCGTTTTTTTGCAGCCACCGTCATTGATAAAAATAATAAAGGCAGGCTCTGAACCAGGTTCTTCCGTCATGTATTTTTTCAAAACATCTTTCATGACCGGGGGTTCATCATTCCTTCCGAATTTATGAATCGAATCATTGTTGATAATCTCCCGGTCCACATACCCTGAAAAATCTTTTTCGGTAACCGGCGCCAATCGGGAAAATTCATTATCATACACCCAAACATCGAGCACCCCGTCGTCATCAAACCGGTCGGCGACAGCCAGCACCCTTTCAACCGTCTTCTGAACGGTTCCATTTTTATAAAGAGACCTCATTGATCCCGTAATATCCAAAACCAAGCCGACCCGTGCCGTAACTTTCGTTAGTTGTTTTTTCTCCAAAACGATGTTCAAGCTTTTCTTTTGCAGACTGATCGAGTTCATTTGCAAATCTCCTTTTTGTTTGTATAAAAAACTATTACGAATCCGGCATATCTCAGGTTTCAACCTGCGAAAAACCTTCAGATTTCGATTACGATGATAAGATATAGATAAATAGAGGTTACATGCACGCAGAGAAATTTTCCCCTTATTTCAATAACTCAATCTTTAGAAACGGGGTTTTACGCATGATCAAACGCAACCGTACACGACAGGCCTTGCTCGTGATCGCAGCCATGGCGGCGGGCTTAGGTTCACGAAAAATAGCAGGGCTGCTGCCGGACTTTGTAAACGCCTATTTAGGGGACGCTCTTTGGGCCCTGATGATTTTCTTCGGATTCGGTTTTTTGTGCAGAACGGCTCGTACAAAAACTATCGCGTTCATGGCGCTGGTGTTCTGCTATTTAATAGAATTCAGCCAGCTGTATCATGCCGGATGGATCGACCGGATTCGAGGCACCGCACTGGGCGGGCTTGTGCTCGGTTATGGATTTTTGTGGAGCGATTTATTGGCCTATTTGCTGGGAATTGGAACGGGCATCCTTTTCGACCGCGCGATGCACAAACGAAAAAAACAGCTGTAAAGCTGTTTTTGAGGAAAATATACGCACTTTTATTTTGTGACTTTCTGCTGTTTAAAACTTGCTGGACAAGTCCGATAATAAAAGAGGATGGGTTCGATGCGTAAAGCGTGATGCAGGCCGTCATTTCCTGCAGCAGGCAGATGATTTCCTCCTGTTTTTTCGACATGTCCAGTGTCTCTATCCTTTTTGGCAGGAGGAACTACATCGTTTATCTCTTCCCTATAATCGTCTGCCGCATGCTTTACGGTTTGCCCATCTCTGTTTGTTCTATGGACTTTTCCCCAATAATCCGAAGTAAGAAAAATGTTGCCCCGCTTTCTCATCCAGCCTTATTCATTTGATGCGTTTCCATTCATGATTTTCGTTTATTCCATAAAAGAAAGCCCCGTTCCTACGCGGAGCTCTGAATAAAATCGTGAGAATCTATTGTTTAAGTGTGCTGTGCTTATAAGAATAACTGAAATAAACCGCCGTTCCGGCCAGCAGCCAAACAGAAAAATAGAGCCATGTTTTCATCGGCAAATTCGCGATCAGAAACAGGCAGAAGCCTATTGAAAGAATGGGAAGCAGCGGCACGAAAGGAACTTTAAATCCGCGCGGCAGGTTTTTTTCGGTTTTTCGCAAAATGATCACAGACAGGCTCACCATCAAAAAAGTGAGCAGCGCACCCATATTGGCTAAATCAGACAGGTTTTTCAAGTCGACAAACCCGGCGATGAACGCTGTTAACATCCCGGTGATCCATGTATTCCATACCGGTGCTCCCGATTTTTTTCCCGTTATTGAAAAAACTTTCGGCAGCAGCCCGTCTCTGCTCATGGCAAACGAGATTCTCGTCGCCGCAAATGTATTTGCAAAAATCACCGCCATCAGCCCGATTACCGCACCGACCGAAATGATTTCCGCCACTGCGTTTTGATTGACTACCTGTAAAACGTAAGACATGGCCTCGGGGACGTTCAGCTGGCTGTACGGAACCATGCCTGTCATCACCAGACAGACGAGGATATAGATCATCGTACAGATCACTAAAGATCCTATAATGCCGATCGGCAAATTGCGCTGCGGGTTTTTTACATCCTCGGCTGAAGCAGAAATGGCATCAAACCCCAAATATGCGAAAAACACAGCCGCCGCTCCGGTAATGACACCCTCTGCACCGAACGGCATAAAAGGCTGCCAGTTTTCAGGCTTCACGTAAAAACTGCCGGCAATAATAAAGAGCGCGACGATTAATATTTTCACGATCACCATTGCGTTGTTGAACTTTTTGCTTTCTTTCGTTCCCTGTGACAAGATCCATGTGATGACGAACGTAATCATGATAGCGGGAAGATTCATGATTCCGCCATGTTCGGGAGTGGTCAGCAGCTGTTTCGGAATGGACAGTCCAAACCCTTCGAGCAAGTTGTTAAAATAGCTGGACCACCCGCTTGCAACCGCAGACGAGGTGACCATATATACTGACAGCAGCGTCCAGCCCATCAGGTGGCCGACGATTTCTCCCATGGTTGTATAGGAGTAAATATAAGCGCTTCCATATACAGGGAGTGCGGACGATATTTCTGCATAGCAGAGAGCAGCCAGACTGCAGGCAACAGCAGCAAGGATAAATGAAAAAATAACAGCCGGTCCGGCGTCCTGTGCCGCTGTTATCCCGGTCAACACCATAACCCCCGTTCCGATAACGGCGCCGATTCCCATCAATGTTAAATCAAACGCTCCCATGGATGGATTGTGTTTCCGCTTTTGATATTGTGCTAAAAGTTGTGCTACATCTTTTTTCTGAAATAAGTTTCGCAAAAGCCTTTCCTCCAAATACAAAGCCGGAAAAATACAGATTTCCTTAACTCTGATTGTTTTGCGTATCAAATGTTGTCATTTCAAGCTTTATGATGCGTGGATATGCTATGTATTCCAATATACACCCCGTTCCCATCAGCCTCGTACAAAACAAAATCCCCTAAAAAATGGACAGTATTTATAGTAAATGAAAAAGGCTGCAATGTAAAATAATGTCCTTTCCCGATAATACGAAAAGCGCCCGGCAGGCACCGTGCGCTTTACAAACAGCATATGGCGGCTGAAAGCCGCGTTTTACTGTCGGAAAGGGTATTTTTCGTTATGCAGCATATAATATTCAAACACGCGTTCCAGCCATTCTTCCTCTTCCTTTGTATAAGGCGAAGGAATTTGATTCACAAACTTCTCCGTTTCGGCTGTATCGACGCTGCCAAAGGCCGCCAGTACATCCTCGCCGACAAACTGAAGACTCATCTTCATATGCCGATCTGCCATCTCTTGCACCTCGGGATCATCAACGGGCTTTCCCGCCAGCCTTTTGACTTGTTTGGCTAATTGAATAAACGATTTATCCAATGATGCCATCACTTCTTCCGGTTTGTTAAACAACCGGTCGGCAGCTCCTTCCGGCATGTTCTGTTCGAGCCATTCACGCTGATCTTTTTCTGTTTGGATGCTGTTGATCAGGCTCATGAAAATGGCCCCGTCTATTTCTTTTTCTTCCTCCAGAAGACCGATCATCCGGTTGACCGCTTTCAATGCGGTTTCAATATGTTCCTTTTTTCCTTCAAGCTCTTTCTTTTGATTGTGCAGTGTTTCAATCAGACTGATGTCAAAGCTGGAATCGCTCATGAGCCGCGCAATTTGCTCAAGGCTGTATCCCAAAAATTTAAAACACGTGATCTTATGCAACGTCATCTCATCCTGATCCGTGTAAAGGCGGTGTCCTGAGCTCGGGTGCTTCTCAGGCTTGAGCAGCCCGATTTCATCATAATAGTGCAGCGCCCTGATCGATGTGCCGGTTTTCTCGGAGAAAGCCCCGATTGTATAATATTGATCTTTTTCCATCTTTGTCATCCCCCTCACAAGACAATCATAACGCCTCACGTTACCGGAGGTGCAAGTTTTATTTACTTGAAGAATCGCACGTATTCGATGATGGATCCATCGGGATGCTTCATCGTTATGTTTTTCCCCGTCGGCACTTCCTGAATGTCGCGAATGATCTCGGAACCGCCGTCAACGAACCATTTCTTAAACTCCTCTACAGAATCGACAATCAAGGTTACTTTTGTTTCAAGGTAAGGCTCTAATGCCTTTTGCGATCCTGCCAGAATGAAAAAATGACCGACTGCAGCGATTTCCAAGCCTGTTTCGCGATATTGAAACCTCAGCTTGAGCCTAACAGCTTTTCATAAAATGACAGAGCCCGATTCCAAATCATTCGTGTACAGGCGGGTATATGCCTTATAACTTCTAAGAACATGCCCCCCTTTCGTTTATCTGTTTTTATGATAACACTAAAGCGGTGACGAATTTACGATTCCCGCTCTATGATGTTTTCCAATTCCCTCTTCACATGCGCTGCCCCAGGGCCGATCACAATCTGGATATCATGCCTTCCGATCTTGATGACGCCGTGTGCTCCGGCTTGCTTTAATTTGGTTTCATCAGCAAGTGAGGTATCGGTTAATTTCATCCTCAGCCGCGTCATGCAGTTGTCGCATGCGATCACGTTTTCTCTTCCCCCGATATGCTGGAGAATGTTTGCTGCGATCGTTTCATAGCCTGAATGCATTGTACCCGGTTCGCTTTTTGCCGGAGCTTCGGCATCCTGTTCCCTGCCGATGACTGGAACGTTTCGTTTTGTAATGACAAGATAAAAGGTGACGTAATAGAGGACAAAGAATGCGAGGCCGACCGGAATCAACAATAGACCCCGATCAGATAAATTCAGATTCAGCGCATAGTCGATTGCTCCCGCTCCCCACGAAAAGCCGTGCCGAATGCCGAGCAAGTACAGCACCATGCCGGCAAGACCCGTGTATACAGAATGGAGGAAATACAATAACGGCGAGGTAAACAAAAACGTAAATTCAATCGGCTCGGTAATGCCGGTAATCAACGATGTGGCCGCTCCGGAGGACATCAGCGCCTTCGTTTCTTTCTTCTTCGTTCTGGCGGCCCGTGTGATGGCTAAGGCAATCGCCGGAATGCCAAACATCATCGTGACGAAAAATCCGCCGAGAAAATACCCGGCTGCCGGATCGCCATTCAGAAACCGCGTAATTTCGCCTGTCACCGTTTCCCTTGAAGCCGTTTCAAAACGTCCGAGACCAAAATAAACATACGTATTCATGACGTGATGAAGGCCGAACGGCAGCAAAAACCGGTTGAAAAAACCGAAGACAAATATACCGAAAGCCCCCAGCCCGACAAGCATTTGGCTAAAAGCGTCGATTCCCGACTGCGCATAAGGCCATACGACTGAGAACAGACCCGCGATCGGGATCATCACCAAAATGATCATTGTAATCGGAAACTTTTCACCGCCAAAAAAAGCGAACATGCTTGGTAGCCGGGTTTGATGAAATCGATTATAGATAAACGCAGCCACAAGCCCCGCAACCACCCCGCCGAACACGCTCATATCAAGGTTCTGATTCAGGATGCCGAGCCCTTCCTGCAAGACTGAAACCGCCAAAAATCCCGTCAAGGCGGGAATGCCCTTATCCTTTGTATTGGCAAGCCCCATGGCAATGCCGATCGCTATCAAGATGTCCATATTGTTTAAGATGACGCCCGACGCCTGAAAAAGCGGAATGTCGAGCATGTCTACAGCAGACAGCCGAAGCAGAAGTCCCGCAGCCGGAAGGGCAGCTATCGGAATGAGCAGCGATTTGCCGAGCTTTTGAAGAAAATGTTTCATCTCCTCTCCCCCTCTTATAGATCCCCGAATGTAGATAAACGTACGTCCTGCAGCGACCTCACCCGCTCTACGGTCTCTGAATCGATCAAAAACTCCAGCTCATCGGCCCGCGGATAAGTAAACGAGGAATTCGCCAAAAGCGCTTTATCAAGATAAGCCGGATGCGTCATGACTTCTATCGATTCACAGTCATTGAAAAGCCGGCTGACGGCTTGTTCGTCCTGTAAAGCGGTTTCGAGAACGGGTTCGAAACGGTCCGTCGTTTTGATCTGTTTCAATGACGCATGCTCCATGTTATTTCTGACAGGCAGCCCGAATTCTTTCGCCAATTTTACAAACACTTCCGTTATCCCGGCATAGGAGTTGATATGATGATGGCTGTCCATATGAGTCGGCTTAAGGCCTAATTCATACACTGTTTCGATTTGCGCTTGCCACTCGTCATACACTTCTTCCAAATCTACCGTGAACGCTCCCTGATAAAAAGAAAGCCGCCGAAAATCCCCCTTCACATCAACGATTGTCCGATGGCCCGGCAAAATCGGCCTTCCGCATGTCAACACCAAATGCACGCCGACTCCCAAGCCCGGATACGCTTTGGCAAGCCCGGCTGCATGTTCGGCTCCCGGCATATTGGCCATTATGGTCGCCGAAGTTAAAATCCCCAGGTTGTGGGCATCGATAATCCCATAATTGATGCCTCTTGAATAACCAAAATCGTCAGCATTAATGATTAATTTTTTCACCGTGATGTCCCCTTTGCGATGTTTTGGTGTCCCTATCAAAATATGCCGGATCCGGCACTTTTAGCATGTTGCAGCGATTTAGGGGACCGCAAAACAAAGAAAAAAACCTGCTGCTGAACAATGCTCAGTTAACAGGTTTTGGCTATGTGCGATGTTGTTGTTCGACGCTATCCCCTCTCGTGATGATCCTTTAGCGTATTCGACGACTCCGTCTGGATCATCATATGTAAGCGATTCAGACAGGAATACCGGGGCACCGACGTTGACGTGCAAATGCTCGCTGATCGTTTCATCGGTCAAAATCGGTTCAATCCACTAGGTCTCCCGCTCGATCCGGATATTGTATTTTGTCCTCAGTAAACCAAACAATGACCCTTTAACTCTTCTTAAACAAGACCAGGTGCAATTTTCCCAAGGAATATAGGATATATTTCAAACAGCCGCCAAAAGAAGCCTGATAGCATGTTTTGATTCCTTCATACGAGGAAAAACTAAAGTAAACCTCGTAAGAAGGAGTGAATGGGGATGGAACATGTCAAAGCTCTTGCGATTAAAGGTATCATGACAATTGTGATTTTGTATCTTGTACTCGGTCTCGGCTTCGGCTTTTCTTTTGGACATACCCTCTTGATTACGGTAGTTTTAGGCGCGGTCTCATACTTGCTTGGCGACTTGTTTATTTTGCCGAAAACGAGCAACATTACCGCCACGCTGGCCGATTTGGGCGTCGCATTTCTTGTTGTCTGGCTGCTGTCACGTACGATGGGAGTGGAGGGAGGCCCCTCCGCACTGGCCGCATTTTTCGCAGCAGTCGCCATGTCGGTCGGAGAATACATTTTCCATTTTTACATGATGAATAAAAACCTCGGCTTTTTCAATCACCGTCAAATGGAAACACGGACGGACTAGTGGCACCGAAAAACGAAGAACGTCCCATGTTACAGGGACGTTCTTTGTTTAGCGAATCGTTAACCGGCCGATTTGGCCGCATTCTTCGGCAAACCAGATCCCGCCACCCGCTGCGGCGATGCCGTGCGGTTCAGCATACTCCGCAGGAATGGGATATTCGGTGATGTCTCCTTCCACCGTGATCCTGCCGATTTGATTGGCGCCCCACTCCGTGAACCACAGCGCACCGTCTTCGCCTGAGGTGATGGCGTGGGGCCGGGCATTTTCGGAAGGAAGCGGGTATTCGCAGATCTCCCCCGAAACAGTGATCCTCCCGATTTGATTGCCGTTTATTTCAACGAACCACAGCGCGCCGTCCGGACCAGCCGCAATCCCGACCGGCCCTGATTGACTCGTGGGTATTTGAAACTCCCGGATGCCGCCCTCCGGAGCGATGCGGCCGATGGCGTTGCTTTGGTTTTGCGTAAACCAAAGCGCACCGTCAGACCCCTCCGTAATGAATGAAGGGAATGACCCAGAGGGCAGTTCATACTCCGCAACCTCCCCCGAACGGGACATCCTGCCGATTTTATGGCCTGCCATGTCCGTGTACCATACGGCATCGTCAGGCCCTTCCGTGATTCCGAATGGCGCCGATCCAGCCGGAAGCGCATATTCTGTCAGTTCACCCTGAACTGTGATTTTCCCGATTTTCCCGGCTTTATACTCTGTAAACCAGAGCTCCCCGCTGTTTCCGGCGGCGATGATCGACACGCCGGCATCCTGCGTCGGAACGTCGTATTCCGTGATCTGTCCGGCTGCGGTGATTCTGCCGATCCGGTTCCCTTTTTGCTCTGTAAACCAAAGCGCGCCGTCCGCGCCTCTTGCGATTCCGTACGGTCCTGATGCAAGATCAGGCAGCGGATATTCGTTTATGTTCAACTGCATGGCTAACCCCCCTGTATGTTTGGATTTATTCTGAATAGGAGGCGATGCAGCTGTACAGCAAGAAAAACTTCTTCTATAAAAGCACATGACAAATCCTATTCAGAAAAAAGACGTTACATTCGGCAAATCGAATAGACGTATACGATGATATGCTTGTAACGAAATTTTCTAAAAAGGATTATAAGATCATGGACTTTTTTCACCCTTCCGCTTTTTTTACAGTATATCACAGACCGGACGTTTCGTCTGAAACATTACGAACTCCTTTCAATTCGATTACAAATTGGAAAAACGGTTCCAAATGCTTTCTTTTTTAGCGAATATCATTTAGAATGCGCACTAGATCATTTTTTTGCGATCTGACTTTTTGTTCAAGAAAGGAGACACATGTTGATGAAGAAACTGATTTCATCTCTCATGATCGGATTCATGGCTGTCGCTCTCGCTGCGTGCGGTTCAAATGAGGAAAGCCAAAAATCGAAAGCCGATGATCAGGCAAAATCAACGCAAAACTCACAGGATCAAGAAAAACAAATGAAGGCGATGCAGAAAAAGCTCGATAAGCAAAAAGTGGATGACAAGAAAACCGTTGCCGTCGTCAACGGCAAAAAAATCAGCGGCAGCGACTACAACAGCTTATTGTCAACCGCACAAATGCAATATCAGCAAACCGGACAAGACCCGACAACTGCTGACGCGGCAAAGCAAATCAAAAAACAAACGCTCGACAGCCTCGTCGGACAAATCCTCCTTCTTGAAGAAGCCGACAAAAAAGGCTATAAAGCGTCTGAGCAGGAAATTAACAAACAGCTTGATGAAAGCAAAAAGCAGTATAAAAGCGATCAACAATTCGATGCCGCTTTAAAAAAAGCCGGCTTAAACATGTCCGGATTCAAATCCGAAATAGCCGACAACATCAAAGCGGAAAAATATATCAAGAAAGAAGTCCCGCAGGATAAAGTAACGAACGAAGAAATCAAATCATATTATGATCAATACGCCGCACAGCAAAAACAAAGCAAACAAAAAACGCCGAAGCTCGAAGACGTGAAATCGCAGATCAAAACAATGCTCGAACAGCAAAAACAGCAGGAAAAGCTCGGACAACAAGTTGAAAAGCTGAAAAAGCATGCGGATGTAGAACTTAAAATATAAAAACAAGGACCGCCGGTTTTGCCCGGCGGTCCTTGTTTTTGCATGCTATTCCAATGATTCGATCGCAGCAACGACATCCGCTTCGCTGAACGTTCCCATTAAGCAAAGCGACTCTTCCGGTTTGCACGCGTGGGCTGCAATTTTTTGTTTTGCCTGCTCGATGTTTTCGACAATGCCCAGATCGCGCAGCCTTTTCGGAAAACCGAGCGCCTCATAAAGCGGAAGCAGCTCGCGAATTTCGTCTGTCCGCCCTTCCAAAGCGAGCTGAACCAATATACCGTAAGCAACCTTTTGACCGTGCAGCACATGATGGGTTTCCGGAATAAACGTCAAACCGTTGTGAATCGCATGGGCCCCGGCCATTCTGCCGTAGCGGCCCGCATATCCGCCCACCGTTCCCGCAAGCGCGATGACCGCTTCCAGCACATTCGCCAAAGCCGGAGATGGTTCGCCTTTTTCGATGCTTTCTACAGCCTGCAGACTCTCGTTTAACAGGATCTCGCGAATATAGACGGACTGTCTGAGCCCCGACTGAACCATGATCGACAGCGCATCCTTCGTCGTTCTGATGATCGCCTCAGCCTCATACCACTTCGCAAGCGTATCGCCGATCCCGCTTTTTACGTAAGCAATCGGCGATGAAAGAAGCAAAATTGGGTCAACAAGCGTCAAATAGCTGGAACGTTTATGGTACTGCACCCCTTCAAAGTTCCCTTCGTCATCGTAAATCACGCTGAGCGGCGTAGCTGCGGCGCATGTACCCGGGATTGTCGGAATCGTCATCACCTCAATGTTCAAAAAGTCGGCAACGGCCTTTGCCGTATCTAAAACGGTTCCCCCGCCAATCCCGATGATGATATCCGCCGCGCCTGCTTCCTCGGCTGCTTCGCGAATCGTACGAAGCGAACTGTAGCCCTTCTGCTGAATCACCTTCCAATCAGCCGGAAGCGCCGCATGATTGGAAAAAGCCGCAAACGACTTCACCCCGGTGACAATCACAGGATGCTTGAACCCTTCTAAAAACGCCGGGAGCTCCCGCGTAATTCCTTCCTTGCATATATATTGATTCGGTCCGCTTCTGACGATATCTTCAGGCTGCATGACACCATCTCCTTCTATTATTTTCTAACGCCAATCATCTCACTTTCTTTAAAAATGTGTCAAATTATATTACGGGCCCGCCGCTGCACTGGATTCCAAAAAAATACATGTTTCATATGAAACATGTCGAGGAAATGGTGATGTTGTCATTGAACCAGCCGGTGTTTAGTCACGGTTTTTCAGACCGAAATCACAGTGCGGTTCGTTGTACTTCGTCTTGCCATCATTCGTTACGCTTAATTCATCTTTCTCACAAAACTGAACGATCTTTCCCGTTTTTTTGTTCTTTCCATAATAATATGTAACATCCGGATCATCTTTAAAAACGACCATATATTGCGTTAAAAAATAGTCTTTGTTAATCACCGTTTTAGGTTCAATCACATGATTCTCTTTATAATCTTTTTCCTGATACCCTAATTCCGCCAAATGCTTTTCGAACCCGCGCATTCATGATCGGGTTGCCGTGGTCGAACACATAAATAATCGCATACGGACCGATGAGCAATACCGTACTGATCAACCTTAATATGATGTTTAACCTTTTCATCATTGAACTCCGCCGTTCTCACTCACCAGCTCATCCAAGCGCGCCATCGCTTCCTCTTTTTCAAATGTACTGTACCAGAGGTCATCATAGGAATCTAAGATCCGGTAATGATGTGAAATCAAATTTTGCTGCAAACGAAAATCTCCTTTACAGTCAATCTCCCGCCACCATACCCTGCCGCCGAGCGTTTTCCCCTTCGGCCGGTCGATACTGCGATGCGCTACTGTTTCAACCACCTCTAGCGGTTCGTCCCCCAGCACCGACTGCAAAACCTCACTGTTTCGAAATAGCGCGCACACTGCCACGACATGCGTCCACCCCGCAGTCGTCCTGCCCTTTTCAATTTGCACAAGCGTCTTCTTCGAAATCCCAAGAACATTCGCCATTTTCTCCTGCGTATAGCCGCTTTCTGTACGAATCAGCCTTAATTTTAACGAAATGAGTTCCATTATGTAATCTTTGTCCACAGTATTCCTCCATTGTAGCATTTAGTGTAATATTACACTTTCCGATGAAAAATTTCAATCTTTCAAACCGCAACATCATACAAGAAATCCCCGAAAAACATGCTAAACTAAAACAATCGACAACACCGACAGGAGGTCCGTTATGCGAGAAGAAACCCGGACGCTGATCCTTGATCAAGACCTGCAGGTTGAAGCCTATCGTTTCAAAGGAATCATGCAGAAGTTCCCGAACCACTTTCACGAATATTATGTGATCGGCTTTATCGAAAAAGGACAGCGCTATTTGCTTTGCAAGGGACAGGAGTACATCATCAACCCCGGTGATCTCCTGCTGTTTAATCCCCACGATACGCACAGCTGCGAGCAAATTGACGGAAAGGCGCTTGATTACCGCAGCATCAACGTCATGCCTGATGTGATGCAAAAAGCCGTGAAGGAGATAACGGGCGCCGAAAGTCTCCCTTACTTCACGCAAAACGTGTTGTTCCGCCACGAGCTGACGTCCAGCTTGAAGGAACTGCACGTGCAAATTTTGCAAAAAGAAAAAGCTCTTCAAAAGGAGGAGCTGTTTCTCAACCTTCTTGAAGAGCTGATCAGAACGTATTCTGACGTGACGTTCCCCGAACGCGCACCCGAACCGTCCGATGAAGTCAAAACCGTGTGCGGTTATTTGGAAGAGCATTATACGGAAAATATTAGGCTTGATGATCTCAGCGGGCTCACGGGCTGGAGCAAGTATCATTTGCTGCGGTCGTTTACGAAGCAAAAAGGAATTTCTCCGTACAGCGACCTGGAAACCGTACGCATCAATCAGGCGAAAAAGCTTCTGGAACAAGGAGTAAAACCGATCGACGCCGCCTTTCAAACGGGCTTCAGCGACCAAAGCCATTTAACGAAGTTTTTCAAGCGGCAGGTCGGGCTGACACCGAAACAATATATGAAAATCTTTGAACAAGACAGATTGGAGATTGAAGGATGAATCATCGACCTGAAACCGCCGGACACCTTGCAGCCGTTTTAACGATTCTCATCTGGGGGACGACCTTTGTCTCGACAAAGGTGCTTCTCGAGGATTTTTCGCCCATGGAGATATTGTTTTATCGATTTTTGCTTGGATTGATCGTCCTTCTCATCGTTGATCCGCGCGTTCTGAACGTACAGAGCCTGCGGCAGGAGATCCTTTTTGCAGGGGCCGGCTTATGCGGCGTAACCTTGTATTTCTTATTGGAAAATATCGCGCTTACCTACACATATGCTTCAAATGTCGGCATGATCGTCTCGGTGATCCCGATGATCACAGCCGTCCTGGCTCATTTCCTTCTGGACGGCGAGAAGCTTAAACCGCACTTTTTCATTGGATTTGCCGCCGCTTTTACCGGTCTCTTGCTTATATCTTTCAATGGAAACGTCGTGCTCAAGCTGAATCCTTTCGGTGACCTGCTTGCCGCAGCCTCTGCTTTCGTTTGGGGAATATACGCCATTTTAATGAAAAAAATCAGCGTGTTTCGCCATCACACGATTCAATGCACTCAGCGCATCTTTCTTTACGGGCTGATCTTTATGATCCCGGCTTTGTTCATGTTTGACTTCCGTTTTACACTCAGCCCATTCGCTTCCTCCGTCAACCTGCTGAACATCTTGTTTCTGGGTGCTGGCGCATCCGCTCTTTGCTTCGTGACATGGAACTGGTCGGTCGGGGTGCTCGGAGCCGTGAAAACGAGCGCCTACATTTATATGGTGCCCGTGATCACGATTGCCGCTTCGATTATCATTTTGCACGAACAACTGACATGGATCGCCCTTGTCGGAGGCGCGCTGACACTCACCGGCCTTTATATTTCGGAGATGAAATCTAAACCGCAGCTGAAGGAGGAGCATACGTCTTGAATGAAACAAAATGCGCACTCGTCATAGACGAAAGCCTGCCTGTCGGACTAATCGCCAATACAGCCGCCATTCTCGGCGCGGCGCTCGGCAAAAACAACCCCGCCCTCCTCGGCGGGAACGTAACAGACGGCTCAGGGATCGAGCATCTGGGGATCGTCAACGTCCCCATCCCCATCTTAAAAGGAAACGCCGGGCTTCTTTATGAACTGAGGAAAAAGCTGCTCACCAACGAGTTCGACGATATCCTCGTCGTCGACTTTACCGATGTGGCGCAAAGCTGTCATACATATGAAGCATATATTGAAAAACAGACTGACCGGGAGCGTGGGGCTGTTAAAATAAACAATTACGGGCATTGACTGCTGAATGGGTCAAGGCCCTTATTTTTTTGTCATACGTTTGCCACCTAATAGTGAAAGCCTAAATAAAGAAAAGAGGGACCTTCTATGGATCAAATGGTATTGAAAACTCAGGAATGGCTAAACAAAACCTACAGCGGAAAACACGGCTACAACAAGGTGAAAGAGAACGGAAAACCAAGCTGGGAAACGATTTACGGTTTAACGAGAGCATTGCAGATCGAACTCGGTATCGCAGAGCCCGCCGATAATTTCGGGCCGGCGACAGAGAGTAGGTTTGTGCCGCTAAAAAAGCAGAAAAAAACTGAAAAACCTACAAACTTAAATTACATTCTGCAAGGCGCTTTTTGGTGTAAAGGAAGTGGATTTAATCCCGGCGGTTTAACGGGTAACTTCTTTGAGAGTACAGAGGATGCCGTGAAAAGGTTTCAGAGAGCTGCAGGTCTAGCCAAACAAGACGGTGTTGTCACTGCACAAATCATGAAAGCTCTGCTCAATATGAGCGCTTTTAAATTGCTTCGAAATGGTGATACGAAAATCCGTCAAATTCAGCAAAATTTAAACCGGGATTACAATGCTTATTTCGGATTAATGCCTTGTGACGGCGTTTATTCCAGAGAGACAAATAAGGCACTGATTTATGCTTTGCAAAAAGAAGAAGGCATGAGTACAAGTGTGGCAAACGGCAATTTTGGACCAGGGACAACAAGCAAATGCCCGACACTCAAACCAGGCGATTCCAGAACAAAGTTCGTGCTGATTCTTCAATACGCATTATATTGCAATGGATACCCATCAGGTGAATTTGACGGCGTTTATGATGCAGAAGTGGAATCTGCCGTCTCACGCTTTCAAAGCTTCATGTGTTTGCCGGCAACGGGAATTGCCAATATGGCAACGATCAAGGCACTATTGTCAAGCTCCGGCGATACTTCGCGTGCTGCCGCGGCCTGCGACACTTCCACGGTTCTAACGACGGCAACTGCAAAAACTTTACGTAACAACGGATATAAAGTTGTCGGCAGATATTTAACGGGCAATGTGCGGACAAGCAGCGGCCTTAAATCAAAAGCAATGACTCCCGCTGAGCTTTCAACCATTTTTAATGAAGGTTTAAGAGTATTTCCGATTTATCAGGACGGCGGCTACGAATCCTCGTATTTCGTAGAAAATCAAGGAACAACAGATGCGTATGCCGCTGTCAACGCAGCACAAGGATTAGGCTTCCCATCCGGCACAACCATTTATTTTGCCGTTGATTTCGACGCATATGATTACGAAGTAACAGACAAAATCATCCCGTATTTTAATGAAATCAGAGCAGCGTTTGACAAAATGCAAAGCATTCCGAATTCGCCAAAATATAAGATCGGCGTATACGGGCCAAGAAACATCTGTATCAGAACAGCCGACGCAGGATTGACGGAATACAGCTTCGTCGCCGACATGTCGACCGGCTTCAGCGGCAACCTCGGCTACACAATGCCGAAAAACTGGGCCTTTGACCAATTCTACGAACATTCAATCGGTACAGGCAGCGGCACCATCGGTATTGATAAAGACGCCTATTCAGGCAGAGACAAAGGAACGGCAAGCGTCACCCCGTCGTCAGATCCGGTGTATGATGCACGCGTTCGCACATTGAGAAACATTTTGGCAAATATCCCGGCACTGAGCAGTATTTCTGAACTATTTACAACAATGTTTATTTTTGATAAAACTGAGACAGTTTACAAATCTCTATACTTGGATATTACGTTGTCTACTTCACTGGTATTTAAAAAGCCAAGTGAAACGTCACCGGGTACACTGCAAGTTAAAAACGGGAAGGTCGGAGCATCGATTACAGAAGTATTAGGAAACTCAAAAACATCATTGAGTTCTTCACAAATTCATTCGTATGATGAGCTCTTAAAGAATATCGGATTGTCGGTGCGTAACGGCTATATTTTGGTAAACGTTTCACCTTCTGTTGAATCTTTGGATCTTTCATTAACTATATTTAGCAATGAAATTCCGGTAGTAGGCGATACAAAAACTGAAATGTCGGCTACAATTACCTTTAAAATTAAGAAGTTATATGTCTCACCTAGCAAACCAGTTGTAGCTCCTGAAGAAGCTTTACCAATCGATTGGGGAGCAGTTGGGGTTGCAGTTGGAGGAATTATAGCAGCTACTGTTGGCGTAGCAGCTGTTGTCATAGTAGGAACTGCAGCACCTGAAATCGCTATTGGTACGGCAGTGTCTGCTGTGTTATTTGCGATATTTGGCGAAATAACAGCTGATTAATTTGTTTATTTAATGAAAGCTGCATAAATACATAATATAATGTATTTATGCAGTTTTTCCAAATCTTTAATATATAAAGTCTCGTGGAGGTATTTACATTGAACACAGACAAACAAGTATTCACTGCAACGCAAAAAACAGCCAAAACCCTTAAAACTTACCGCGATAAGAGCGACGAAGAGTTATTAGCCTTTCTCGCTAAACAAGATTCACTAACCTTAAATCAGCTGAAAGTCTATTACTCTGATCCTTCATTTGCACTTCATTATTTCATCAGTGCAGCATTTTTCAGTATAATATTGGCTTCGTTCATAACTGCAATTCTTTCTGGTCAAGCAGATTCGATAATCCCTTTCGTTTCCGGCATCTCCATTATAATATTAGCCGTCATATTTGCGGGGGGTATCTTCTGGGTGCTTAAACAGCTTGTCACCTTGAAAAAAAAGCCGATTCAATTCATTGCACACTTTTCCAAGAAAGCCGAGTTTGCACGTATCGTAAAAATGATTGATTATGTTTTACAACAAAAATACAAAAAGGCATTGAAAAATATACCGTACCAATAAAATCTCACATATTTTTTATGTAGGAGTGACAATCCAATGAGCAACGAAAAACAATTATTTCAAAAAGCTGAACATACAGCCAAACTCCTTGAGTCTCACAAAAGTGACGATGAGCTGCTTGCATACCTTGCAAATCAAGATTCTGTTACATTAAATCAGTTAAAAATTTATTTTTCAAATCCCAGTTTCACATTAACGTATTTTATTAAAGCCATTTTTTTCAGCAGTATTACCGCTGTAATTATGGCGGCCTTTTTATCTGGTCAAGTCTCCTCCTCCACCTATGATCTTTCAAGGCTATTTTCATTCCTCTTCATGTTTTATCTAATCTTCTCTTTTCTTTGGATCGCCAAGATGCTGACCTCCTCGCGAAAAGGACCAATGCAAACAATCCTGCACTTCCAAAAAAGAGCGGAATATTCCAGGATTACGGGTATGATTGATTTTATTTTAGATGAACGTTTCAAAAAGAAATTTGATTAAAAAGCAGAGGGACATTCGCCTCTGCTTTGGTTCGTCGATCAATCTAAAATGTTGTGATTTGGAGGACAAAAGACATGCAAACAGACAAACAATTATTCGAAGAAACAAGACAAACGGCAGAAGCTATATTGTTTTCGAAAGCTGAAAACGATGAAGAGCTGATGGCATACCTCGAAAAACAAGATTTATCCACGTTAAACCGATTGAAAGTTTATTTTTCAGGGCCAACGCTGAAAATCGGCCATGTGATAAAAGCCTCGCTTTATAGCTCCTTCACCGCCAGCATTATAACTGCTATATTTACTGGTCAAGCCGTCTCCATTTCGTATGACATTGAATATAATTTTTTTCCTTTTATATTAACGATACTACTGATAGCCAGCTCCATCTGGGTGTTCGGCACGATCACTAAATCGCAAAGAAACAAAGACCAAAACTTTTTACACTTTAGAAAAAAATCAAACCATACAAAAATCATCGGGATGATTGATGTCCTCCTTGAAAACAAATATGAAAATATGTTAAACCGCAAAAAATAAAGAAGGCATCCTTCGATGCCTTCCCATCACTCCATATTAGACATATTCTGTCTTCTTTCCTGCTCGGCGATGATCTCATTGTCTTCGGCATTATCACGCGTCACTTTCTGCGTCAGAATCGCGCCCACCGCCACTAAAATCATCACAGCGATGTAATAGCCTTTTTCATTGAGCTGCAGGTTGTCGGCATTGTAAAGACCGATACAAAACAAAAAAACGCCTGCAAAAAATGTGAAATATGCCATGACCGTAAAAGCCGTTGTATTTCTCCGTCTATACTTCTGCATCTTAATACCTCCTAAAAAACTAAAACTATTATACTTGATTTACCCATCCAAAAGAAGAACGATATTCCTTTTCACACACAATTTAGTAAATATGTCACACGATGATCGTATAGACCTAATTTCTTGGAATCGCTAATATACGGAGGGCGGCCTTATTCTGCAAACCGCCCGGCAGGTTGTTTCCGGGGTTGACGCATGAAGCGGCCATTTCGGGTCAAAATCGCTTCAATAAAGAATAAAGGGAAAAAACATTAATCGTAAGTCACTGATTTGATAAACATTGACCTGATTGACGATTCTTTCATGGTTCAATCCTCGATATTTTTCGGTAATTGCCATCTGAAACCATTGTTTATGCATAAAAGAAACCGAACTTTTTCACACTTCGTCCGTATAAAAATAAAGAGGGGGAGAAAAGATGTCACATTCGCCAGGCCAAAAAGCAAACATTCCAAAGACCGTAAGCGAAAAGATCTGGGACGTGTTAGGCTGTTTATGCTACGCCGGATCGATCGTCTTTTTGTTCTCGATTTGGAGCAAGCTTCCTGAAGAAGTGCCCGTACATTATGGTGTACTCGGTGAAGCAGACCGCTGGGGATCAAAATGGGAGCTGATCATATTGCCCGGAATCGGAATGTTCATTCTCTTGCTTATGACGCTTTTGGAAAAGCACCCTGAAATCCACAATTATCCTAAACGGTTGAATGAGGCAAACGCAGAACGCTTTTATTTGCACAGCCGAAAACTGATCAATCAACTAAAAAACGTGTGTATCATTATATTTTCTTTCATTCTGCTTGAGTCTGTCTCGATTGCTTTAGGCTGGGGCAGCGGTTTTGGCAAATGGTTTTTGCCGATCGCCCTATTTGCCGTCGGTTTTCTTATTGCATCGAGCATGATCAAACGCAAAAAGATACAATAGCTTAAAAAGGTCCTCTGCCGGGGCCTTTTTCGTATGTTCGGCCGGTTCGCTGAAATCAATGTCCTCATACCAGGCCGGCTTGTCAATATGAAAATAATAGAGTAAGATGTTGTTATCCATTATGGTCGACCGAATACCGTCGACCCCGAGATTGTGCAAAATCAGGTTTTCATAAAGGAGAAGAAGCAACATGTCGATTGTTTTCGTTATGTTTTTCCTAGGTCTTTTACTAGGCTTTGTCGGAGCCGGTGGAGCCGGATTCGTCATCGCGCTGTTAACGATTCTGTTTCACATTCCGATTCATACAGCATTGGGAACGTCTCTGGCCGGCATGGCTTTCACGAGTTTATCAGGCACGTACAGCCACTTTCGCGAAGGAAATATCAAGCTGAAAATCGGCTTAACCGTCGGCTGTTTTGCAGCAGCGGGATCCTTTGTAGGAGCTAAGCTGACTTCTCTGATACCTTCAAGTTCATTGCATTATATGACCGCAGGAATGTTATTTTTATCGGCCATCCTGATTTTAATCAGATTATTCTTTTTGAAAGAAAAAGAAGCTCCCCAGGAAACGAACCTTGCCTTTTGGATCAAGGCCTGTTTATTGGGAATCGTGGCCGGCGTCCTGTCCGGAACGTTCGGAATCGGCTCTGCGCCTTTTATTCAAATCGGGTTGATGATGATGCTGAACCTGTCGATTCGCCATTCCGTAGGAACGACAATGCTCGTCATTATTCCGCTCTCATTAGGCGGTGGGATCGGCTATATTTCAGAAGGATTCGTCGATTATATGCTATTGGTCAAAATCCTGATCGGCACGATGTGCGGCGCATATGTCGGGGCTAAATTCACCAATGTCCTGCCGAAAGTCGTCTTGAAATCGGGTTTATTTTTAACTCCCGCCGTTTCAGGATTCATGCTCTTATTTTAATTCAGTGCCCGGCTTGCGGCCGGGCATTTTGTTTATCCTGCACTTGGAGTGGTTATAGTGGGAGATAACGTAGGAACCTGTGGTAAAATACGAAATGAGAACGAATACGAGGATGAGAAGCGTGATTGAAAAACCAAAACCGTTTTATGAACAATCCTACCATGCGATTAAGCGAATGATATTTGAAGGGAAATTAAAACCCGGTGAACGAATCGCCGAAGCGAAGTTAGCCAAGGAGCTCGGCGTCAGCAAAAGCCCTTTAAGAGAAGCGATCAGGGTTCTGGAAAAAGAGGGGCTCATCGTCATCGACTCAAGAGTGAAGGTCTATCAGCCGACAATAAAGGACGTTGAAGAAATCTATTTTTGCCGGATGGCGCTTGAATCATTCGCTGCGGGATTGACGGCAAGAATTGCAACGGCAGAGGAACTGAAAACGATCGAAGGCGTTTTGCAAAAAACGGAGGAAGCCATCCTTCAATCCAAGGAGCAAAACACGATTATCGAATTAAATGATACATTCCACGACTTAATTATCCAATATACACAAAACAGTCTATTGCGGAAACAGCTCAACGATTTGGAAGGGTTAATTTATTATTTCCGTATTTTGAATTTTGAAGGAGAAAAACGGGCTGAAGCCATTTTGGAGCAGCATCGGGAAATTTTTCGCCATATGAAACAAAGAGACGACGAACAGGCATCAAAAGCGATGATTCGCCACCTTCAGCTTGATCTTGACCACTTAACCGCTGTGCTGTCTCATCAATAAAAAGGGCGGCCTTTCTTACGGCCGCCCCCCATTTTTAATAGAAAGAAACAAATTCATTAACCGGTTTGCGATATCCTCTCAAGCGGCGGCTGCTTTCTTTTTCTTTGCCGATCGTTATCATGAGGACGATTTCATGTGTATCCGGGATCTTCAGCAGATCGCGAACTTGATCGCTGTCAAATCCGATCATCGGGCATGTGTCCCACCCCCGGTTCTTGGCGGCGAGCATAAACATCATCGCAGAAAGAGAAGCATTGCGAATAGCCTCTTCCTTCATAAATTGCTCCCCCCGCGACTCGTAAAAGTGGGTATTGTTTTCGATCATTTCATGCAGCTCAAAGTCCTTAATAATTCCTAAATCCCTCATGCCTTCGTTGATTTTTTCCGTTTGCCGGTAGGCGTAGCGGTCTCCCGTCACTAAAATCACGGCAGAGGCTGAATGCACTTTATATTGGCCGTTCGCAGCTTCCTTGACTTTTTCTTTTAAATCCTTATCCAATACTACTTTATACTCTGCATGCTGCAAATTGAACGCCGAAGGCGCAAGCTTGATATCTTCAAAGATATGCTCCAAATCTTTCACCGTGATTTGAACATCTTCCAGAAAATTATTTGCGGAGTGACGCGTTTCGATAAGCTCGTTAAATTCCATTCTCAAAAACTCCATTCTATCTATACTTTTCCGATAAGTTTCCTTACTTATAATATCGGCGACACCCCCCTATTGTTTAGAAGCGCTCACTTCGCTGTTATGATACGATGTTAAAAAATGAGGTGAACTCAGAGCATGAACATAACCATTAGAAAAATGACAAGCGGGGATCTGGGCCGGCTGCCCGAAATCGATGACAGTTTCATCGTAGACTCGGTTCTCCTTCTCACGCTTGAGGAAAATAAAATCCGATATTCAGTAAAACCAATTCCAAGCTGTAAAAAAAGCTATACGGATGAGTTAGAGCCCGCTGATTACTCTGCATATCTCGATAACCCCGATCAAGCCGTTTATTTGGCGTTTGCCGGCAATCAGCCTGCAGGACTTGCCGCAGTCAAACGGAACTGGAATGAATATGCCTATATCGAGGACATCAAGGTCGACCCAGCGTTTAGACGCCATGGAATCGGGCGGAAATTAATGGAGCAAGTCAAACGCTGGGCGCAGGAAAAGGGCCTCGCGGGGATCACGCTGGAAACGCAGAACAACAATGTAAAGGCATGCAAATTTTATGAAAACTTCGGATTTGAAATCGGCGGGTTTGATCTCTTCTTGTATAAAGGCATCGATCAACATCAAGATGAAATCGCGATTTACTGGTATTTGACGTTTTAAATCTAAAAAAGAGTGATGAACATCGATTGTTCATCACTCTCTTGCTATTATTCTCCGCTCTTTTTTCTGCCAAACGGCCACCAGTTGCCTTCTCCGAACGTCACAGTGATCGCCGGAATCAACAGCGGCAGGATGACGAGGCCGTATAGCAGAAGGCCGACAATGACGACTGTCGCCACCTGCATCAGCGTATTGACCCCCGAAGGCATCATAGCCGCGAATGTACCGGCCAGAATAACGGCTGCCGTCATAATCACAGACCCCATCTTGCTCATAGACTTTACAATACCTTGATTGATACCGAGGTGCACCTCTTCCTTAAACCGGTCAAGCAGGAAAATCGAATAATCCACCCCTAAAGCGATCAGGATCACAAAGCTGAAGAACGGAACGGCCCAGCTGACCCCGTCGTCGCCCATGATCCGGACAAAAATCAGCTCCGTAATCGATATCGACGTGTAATATGTGATAAATAGAGACGCAATCATATAGATGGGCATGATCATCGAACGGAACAAAATCGTCAGCACCGCAAACAAACCGATGACCATAATCGTCATCGTGCGGGATAAGTCTGTCGTCGACAGCTCTTTTAAATCGGCGTTCTGACTGGAGACTCCGCCGTACGCAATCGTTGCATCCTTCAAAGGAGTGCCTGAGACTTCATCGGCGAGTGCTTTTTTGATCTGATTGACCGTTGTAATGGCCTGTTCCGAATACGGATTGATATCCAGCGCCACGCTTAATTGGACGCCATTTCCGTCTGAAAATGAATAATTGTCAATTGCCTTCTTAAATTCTTTATTTTTCATGACCTGATCGGGAATGAATATCCCCGTATCCTTCACTGCAGAGCTTTTGCTCATGTCCTTCAGCATATCAGCGGAAGCCGTGATGCCGTCAGTCACTTTTGCAAGGCCGTCATTTGCGCTCTTCACACCGTCTGCAAGCTTACCTAGGCTTTCTTTCAGCGTTCCGGCCTGCTGCTCTTGTCCTGCAAGCTGCTGATCAGCTTGCTCAAGCCCGCTTTGAATCTGCCCAAGCTGGCCGCTGATTGCAGTCAGCTGAGGCACTGCCTGCGCGGTGTTACCCGTTTGAGCCATCTGTTTGCTGACGAGCTGGAGCTGGCTGTTGATTTTCCCCAACCCATCAGCCGCATCCCCCAGCGAACCGCCCGATTGTCCGCTCCCGGCAGAACCTGCGGCTTGCCCCGCGATTTGTCTTAGGCCTGCTTCTACATCAGTTAAACCGCTTTGAACATCGCCGATTCCTTTTGCCGCTTTATCAAGTCCGTCTGAAACCGCCCCAAGCTGGTGATCAATCGACAGGCCTTCAATTTCCTTTCCGGTCGGCTGCGTGATCGTCATCACCGAATCGACGTGATCCACCTTCTCAATGGCTTTGCTGACGTTCCCGAGATAAGGAATCGTTTCAGCCGTCGTCAGTTTGTTTTCCCCTTTGATGACGACATTCACCGGGAAGGCTTTTCCTTCGCCGAGCCCTTCTTTTATCACTTCAAGGCCTTTTACCGATTTATAGCTGCTGCTGATTTCCGAAGTGGAATCGAAAGAAATTTGATCATTATACGTTAAAATAAACGGAACTGTAATGATAGCCGTGATGATGATAAACAAGAACGGGCGCGCAACCGAATGTCTGCCAAGAAACGCCCACAATTTATTGTCGCTGTGAGAAAGCACTTTTTTGGACGGCCAAAATAATTTTTCACCCAGGGTCACCATAAACAACGGCAGCAGCGTATACAAGATGATCATTAATACGCCAACCCCGACGGCGACACCTACGGCAGATTGGAATATCGCAAATTTGGCAAACCCGAGGGAAGAAAAACCGATCAATACGGCAAAGCCGCTGATAAAGAGCGTTTTCCCCCCTGTGCGGTAAGCGATCAAAGTGGACTCTATTTTGTCATGCCCGTTTGCCAGCTCTTCGCGGAAGCGCGTCAGAAGAAGGATGCAATAATCCGTCCCGATCCCGAACAGGATCGCCACCAAAAACGTCTGCGTAAAACTCGAAATCGGAAAATCAACATGATGAACCAGGATCGCCAACAGCGATTGGCTGATCAAATAGGAAAAACCGACAGCGATAATCGGAACAAAAGGCGTTACGACTGACCGAAAAACAACCAAAAGCAAACCGATAATTAAAAAGACCGTGATAACTTCGGTTTTCTTCAGCCCTTCCTCTGAGCTGTGCGCAAAGTCCTGATTAATGAGAGACGCTCCTGTAATGTATGCCGTTAGATCGTCGGGAACGATTTGGTAAATGCGGTCCGCGATCTTTTCCACTTGTTTATCCGATCCTGTGACCGTAACGGGAATGAGGACCGTTTTCTTATCCTTTGATATCAGTTGATCTTGTATCTCCTTATCGCCTGAAAAAGGGGATGTAACGCCTTTCACCCCCTCGATCTTTTTGATCTGATCCGCTACATCATGCATGTTTTGTTTTTCGTCTTTCTTAAAGGCGTGATCCAGCGTAAAGACAACGCTGATCGTGTTATTGTTTTCCCCGGCGTTTTTCAGAATCTCCTTCGCCTGCTCAGACACCGAATCATTCGGAAGCTGTACCTGCCCCTTTTGATTTGCCAGTTCGGTCAGGTTCGGGGAAAACAAACTCAAGATGACCGTAAGTGCTAAAACGCATGCGGCAATGATCCATTTGTATTTGACGATCAATCTCATTCCGTCACGTCTCCTTTAAATTTTTGTTTTAACATCGTGAATATCTCGATAAAGGAATCCAAGTGTTCCTCATCTGTCTCATCAATTACTTTTTTTAGAGCCTTAAAAATGGCCGAATCTAATTCTTCCATGATGTTTTCGCCTTGCTCCGTAATTTTGATAAGCTTGGAACGTTTATCGTGCTGGACAGGAGAGTCATCCCATTCAACGAGTCCTTTTTCCAGCAGCTTCTTCAGCCTGTTGGAAACGGCGCTTTTATGTACGTTTTGTATGAGCGCAAGGCTTCCCGGAGTGGAAGGTCCTTTAATTTTTAAAACCGTTAATAAATCAGCCTGTTCCCTTGATATATGCTGAAACACATCCTGGTCAATTTCGCGCTGAACAAACTCTGTGCCGACAAACAATACTTCTGCAAAGAGATCGATTGCCTGGCACAATTTCTTTTCATCCAAAAGGGTTCACCTCTGCATTCGTTTATACCACTAAACTTTATTCACATGTCATATAGTTTATACCGTTAAACTATATGACGTCAATATTTTTACCAGAACGAAAATTAGCAACTAATTTGTACCTTTTCGATAAAACGCAGTTGATTTAACACTTATACAGAATATATCGGATTGATCCCTGACGCATATGCATGTGCAAAAAGGAGCCTTACACATGAAAGACATCAGCATCGGATTGAATATCACAAAACAGCAGCTGACGAGCGTCATCGGCTCATTGGAAGCCGACGGCTATGTGACAAAAGCGCCAAACCATAAAGTTTTCATAGCAACTTCCGCTTTCCGTCAATTTCTCCTTCCCTGAAAATGCCTGCTGCACAAACAGGTTCTAGTTTTCGAACACCTGAATGACCACAATGCTATAATTAAGAAAAATGTGAAAGAAAGCAGCGTGTGAACTATGAAACCATCCTTTTTGCCCAAGAACGCCTTTATCGATCCGAATGGTCAGAATATTAAGGAAATCTCGATTCTTGTTGATCAAATCGTCAAATTCGTCATTGAGCACGGAAGCAGCGCCGGGAATCACCGCACTTTGCCTTCCCCGGAATCATCGCATTACGGCGATATACCCGAGACTGGGATCGAATTAGAAGAGCTTTTAAAAAAGTTGCAGGCGATTGTAAAAAACTCCATGAATCCTCTAAGCCCGAATTATATGGGGCATATGGATTCCATTCCGACTCTAATGTCTTGTCTGGGAGAATTCGTCAGCACTTCAGTGAACAACAATATGCTGAGCCTGGAAATGTCGCCTGTCTTTTCAAAAATGGAAGTACAGCTGTTGGACACCTTTGCCCGTATGTTTGGATACGATGACAATTCAGGAGGCGTGATGACAAGCGGCGGGAGCCTCGCGAATCTTCAAGCGCTTGCAGCAGCGCGTAATCATCAATTGAAGGTGAAGGAATCGGGGTTATTCGGACTTTCCGGACAGCCGGTCATCTTTGCTTCAGACGTCAGCCATACTTCCTTGCACAAAGCAGCAATGCTGTTGGGCTTGGGAATTTCCAGCATTGTCCCGGTGAAAAGCAACAGCGATTCGAAAATGGATCTTGACGATTTAAAAAAGAAAATCAGCCAGGCAAAAAATGAAGGAAAGATTCCATTTGCGATTGCAGCCACGGCTGGAACGACGGTAACAGGAAGTATCGACCCCATTCGATCGATCGCTGACATCGCAAGGGAAAACGGATTGTGGCTGCATGTTGATGCAGCGTACGGGGGAGCACTCATTTTTTCAGAAGCTTACCGCGACAAGCTGAACGGTATCGAAATGGCCGATTCCATCACATTCAATCCGCAAAAATGGATGTACATTGCAAAGACCTGTGCAATGGTTCTATTCAAGAATCGCGGCGTTTTGGAAACCGATTTTCGCATTTCCGCCCCATATATGAACGAAACCGACTTTACAAACCTGGGCGAAATAAACGTTCAGGGCACGCGGCATGCGGATATCCTGAAATTATATTTATCGCTTCAGCACATCGGATTAAAAGGATACAGAGAGCTGTTGCATGAAAGCCTTGCATTAAAAGACGAGTTTATCAAACAGGTGAAACAGCGCCATTATCTCGAACTGTCCGGAGATCCGGATACAAACGTTGTCTGCTTTAGAAGCATTCCGCAGGATCTTGATGAAGCTCAATGGGATAACTGGAATCTCGAATTGCAGCAGTTTTTGTTGAATGAAGAAAACGTCTTCTTTTCATTGCCAGCATTTAAAGGAAGCCGCTGGCTCCGCGCTGTTTTATTAAATCCTTTTATTTCAAATACCCATATTGAAAGAGTCTTTGAGAAAATAGATGGGTTTTATGATCAGAGGTTATCGCTTTAAATGATTAAATAGACTTTGAAAAGGAGGAGAACTATGACAAGAAAAATTGGCACAGAAGAAGCTATTAAAAGATGGAACCGATTCGCCGATGCATATGCCGCCAATCATACCGAACTGGGAGACATTCATAAAGAAGTGTTTTTAAATCCTGCCATTTTTTCTCTCATTGATACGGTAAAGAATAAACGTGTGCTCGATGCCGGGTGCGGTGAAGGGTATTTCAGCAGGCTGCTGGCCAAGGCCGGAGCTGCTGTAACAGCTGTCGATTACTCTCCGAGAATGATCGACATTGCCAAGGAAAGAACGCCGGATGATTTGCCGATTGAGTATCGGCACGGGAACTGTGAAGACCTGAATATGTTAGAAGACAAAAGCTTTGATTTGATTATATCGAATATGGTCATGCAAGACCTCGCGGATTATGAAAAAGCGTTTCAGGAAATGCATCGGCTGCTGACAGACCGCGGATGTTTTATTTTTTCGATTTTGCATCCCTGCTTCATTACGCCGGAAAGCGGCTGGGAAAAATCGAAAGACGGCAAAAAGCTGCATTGGAATGTAGATCAATATTTTTATGAAGGTACATACGAACAAAAGCTTGGCGAACGGGAAAATATGCTGTTCTTCCATAGAACCTTGACGAGCTATATGAACACTTTGATGAAAACAGGCTTCATGCTGGAAGGCATAATAGAACCAAAGCCGTCAGAAGAGATGCTGAAAAAATATCCGTCATTTGAAGAAGATTTCAGGTGTCCTGATTTTATCGTTTTTAAATTAAAAAAACGTTAAAAGCAAGAATTTGAAACAATACCGGTTATAAGTATTCATTTTTCTTTTGCAAACTTTAAAAACAAGAAAAATATAACTATGGCGATACAATAATTCAACGGATTTTTAAAAATATTCATATTCAATGCTATTTGCAATAAAATCCACAAAATAAAAATTACTATTATAGAAGGTAATATTAACTTATTCATATGAATTCACCTTTTTATATATCAGATTAACATAACGAGGGAATTTCTCTTTTCCTCGTTATTTATTATTCAAAACAAGATGCTGCAACACCAGTACTGTCATTAATTTTTTTAATTGTTCCTAAACTTTTAGATTCTTCAGCATTAGCCACAGAAACTGAATTCATAGATAAAGTAAATAATAGAGTGAAAGCTGCTAAAAGCGCTTCCGATTTTTCACAAAAAACTCCATCCCAATGTCTAACGCATAAATTAACATAAAAATTAAATGGCTTCCATGGGATTTTTAAATGCCTCTAACGGAGTCTTTATTTCTATTTTTATAGAGGAACCTATTCTCATGAAAGGGCCATTTATCAAATACCTTGTCTTTCGTCGTGTCAAACATGGAAAAAGATCCTTACTGCTAAAAACACCTAGTCCAAAATATAAACTCTTGATTATATTGAATTAACGGGCCGGAAAGAGAGGGGATGAAATGAAAAAACAAAATTCACAAGAAACACAAGACGTAATAGATGAACTGAATGCGATAAGCGCATGGATACAAACCTATGGATCTTACATTCAAGCTATTGGCCAAACGAAATTTTTATCTAAAAAAGAGGAAGACAAAAAAGAAGGAATCGAATTGCAGATTAAAGGCAATCTGATCCAAGCCTTAGGCAACAGCATTCAAGCTGCTTTGGCTCAAATACAAGGAAAGAGCGAAAAAGACAAAAAAGGGGCCGCTCTGGATGTTCTGGGCCCGCTGTTCCAATCAATCGGAAATGTAATTGAAGCCGCAGCGGAAAGCGATTAATTTTTGCATCATTCCGTCCACCCGAATACCTCTCTTTTCCGAAACTGTTCAAGCCCCGGAAAAATGATAAGGACATGTTTATCGCCTATTCCGCAACTACCCATATCAACATACATTATCTTAAAAAGGGGGAGATATCAAATTGAATATCAGCTACCATCAAGCTCCTGATTATGTTCCTCACCTTCAACCAGATCTATATCCAGACTTATATTACCGGGATCCCAACCTTAAACAGCAAACACTGACAGCCATAGATCCGGTTGTCAGACACGGATTGCGCGAGGCCCAGCATCTCGGTTACCGGCACGCATTAAGGGAAGCGGTCGCGATTGGATATTTGATGGGAAGAGGCTATCAGTATCATACCGCTTGGAAAACCGTTGAATCTTGGTGGAGACCGCCGGGGACCCCGTTGCCTCAGCATCCGTACTAAGATCCATCCAGCTGTTTGAATCCGTCAATTCAAACAGCTGAATTTTTTCCCCTCCTTTTTTATGCTCGCCGCGATGGTGATGTCCCTCTGTTTTAAAGTCTTTATGTGCTCCTTTTCTGCATCGTCTCGAATTCAAATGTATGGGCTTAACGACCCGTCAATGAAAGATATTTATGGACAATCGCTTTGGCGAGACAAGCAGATGAGTCAATGAAACGAATGTCTGATTGTTGATCAGTCACGACATTTAAATCCGTACAGGCAATCACTGCCGCGTCAATTTCCTCGGTTAGTTCTTTAGAGAACGTTTTCCACAACTGAACGGATTCGTCGATTTGACTTGTTTTAATCATTTGTATGATTTGATTCACACACGTTTGCCAATGATCTTTATGGATATAATCCAGGCCGTTTTTCAAAAAAGCATCTTGAAAAATGCCCGATTGAACGGTCGGATCAGTAGCTAATAAGGCTATCTTTTTTGAATTCCCGGGTATGGCTTTTATCGTTTCATCGATCATGTTTAAGAGAGGTACTGAAACCGAATGTTGCAGCTGTTGAAAGTAGATGTGTGCCGTATTGCAAGGAATCGCAATAAAATCAACCCCTGTTTGTTCAAGCTTACGGGCGCCTTTTATAATTGCCGCTTCCATCTCTGCATGATTAATGGGTTGATCAATAAAGAAAGGGGTCGGACACGAATAAATCATCATGTGCGGGAAATCCATATCATATGTTGCCCCATACATTCTTTGACACTCGTCTACCACTTTATCAACGAACGGCCCGGTCGATTTCGGCCCCATGCCGGCAAGTATTCCGATCATCGTTATTCCTCCTTTTTACACTCATATTGAAATGATACCATTCCCATCACCTGCAGGAAATGACAGAAAAGAGCATATCCGGGATGCCTTTTCGTTTGAAAGAAATACTAGTATAATAGAAGCTAAAAGTTTCTCGATGGCATTATAATAGACCTGTTTTCTCCTAAACGGGCGCCTTTTATTTCTGAAGGCGTCTTTTTTATTGAATGTCAACTAGATGAACAAGCAAGAAAAGAAAGGAATTGCAGTATGAAAATAAGTAAACACTGGGGAATTTCATTATTGGCAGTCTTGTCAATCGGCCCCGGATTAAGGATGAATAGTGCGTTTACTTCAGCGCAAAGGCTGGTGCAGCAGACGTTTCACGCCGAAGCTAATGCAGCTCTTATTCCGTTTGTCGTCGGAGCTGTCGCTTTTGGTTTATTCGTTCCGTTCGGACCTTTTCTGCGGCATCGAATCGGTGCTCTGAGAACGTATGTCGCCTCAATGTGTCTTTTTATTTTGGGCGCATTGATATGCGGAGCATCTCCGAATTTGTTATGGATGACAATCGGCCGCATGCTGCAGGGGATCGGCACGGGGACGGTGCTCATGATGATGATTCCCATGCTGGTCCTTTCATTCCCAATCAGCATTCGAAATTTTGCATTGTTTGTCCTTGTCGGCGGATTGTTTGGCTTTGCCATTTTGGGAACGTTTTTCGGGGCGATCTCGTCCGTTTCCGGCCACTGGAGATGGTTATGTTATGCAGCCGGCGCATGTTCATTCAGCGGAATTGTTTTGAGCCGCATCTTTCTTCAAAACGAACATTCGGCTGAGAACAGACATCCCTTTGATGTTATCGGGTTTATCCTGTCGGGAATCGTTTCTGCTTTGACGGTTCTCACGTTCATCGGCTTTTTAAAACGGGGATTGTCCTCTCCTTATGTATGGGAAAGTGCGGGAGCAAGCCTGCTCCTCTTTGTGATTTTATTCACAACGCAATGTTGCATGAAAAAACCCTTCCTGCCGTTCAAATTAATGCTGCGTCCCAAGCCAATATTGGGGCTGCTAGTCATTGTTTCAGGTTATATGTGCATGGTGTTCAGCTTGTCTTCCCTGCAAGGAATGCTGAAAGATAACGGGATTTCCCATCATGATTTCCTGCTTTTCTACTTATTTTTCATTTGCGGCGTTGGGATCTCAGCGCTGCTCAGCGCCTTGCTGTATGACAAGCTCGGCCCGGGCGTGATCGGAATATTAGGATCGATTTGTATCATGGCCGCCGTTCTGCAAGGACTGTTATTGGGCAATCATGTCCCGTTGTATATGTATGCCTGCAATTTTATGATTTTAATGGCCGGCGTCGGGTTTACCGTAGCATCCGGCCTCATGGGAGCCGCTTTAGGAGGTCCGCTGCCGGACCTGGTGCAAAGGATTGTCGCCGTACAGTTTATTCGACTGTTCGCTTATGCGTGGATACCAATCATCGCAAGTTTTGCCTTAAAAAAAGATATGGCCTATCATTTGATGAATACCGGCAAAACTGAAGCGGCCCGCATGATGACATATCATGATTTTTTCTTCATTTCCTTTATTCTAAGCCTGCTGATTTTATGTTTCTCGTTTGGAATGGCGCTTACAGGAAAAGGGCATAAGCTTGCTCATAAACCGAATCATCATAAAAAACATACAGGTGTTTCACAGCATCTTCCCCGTCGCGTTCATGACAGATCTCTCGGGCAATTCAAGCTCATTTCGAGAAAAATGAGTGATCATGAATTCAGGCGCGCGCTTAAACAGTTTCAAAACAATACGTAAGGATCGAAAGAAAAGACAGGGGATACGCTTGCCCCCTTGTCTTTCTTCATTTTCAAACATGAGTGATATAATGAAATAAAAAAACGAATGAAGGAGTTAAAAGCCTTGGATGCAAAATGTATTACATTCTACAAATTCGGCAACCCGAAAGATGTTCTAACAGTCGAACATCGATCGATTGAACCTCCTAAGCATCATGAGGTGCTCGTTCGAATGCTGGCAAGGCCGATAAACCCTTCTGACATTATACCGATCACAGGCGCATACGCTCATCGAATTTCTTTGCCGGCTGTTCCTGGTTATGAAGGTGTGGGTATCGTAGAAGATGTTGGCTCTTCTGTATCACAAGATTTAATCGGCAAACGTGTTTTGCCTTTGCGCGGAGAAGGTACATGGCAAGAATACGTAAAAACATCTGCAGACCTCGCAATTTCCATACCGGAACATATCGATGATGTGACCGCAGCCCAGCTGTATATTAATCCCGTCACGGCCTGGATTACTTGTACGGAAGTCTTAAAGCTAAAACCGAATGATGTTCTATTGGTGAATGCCTGCGGTTCTTCTATCGGGCGGATTTTTGCACAGCTATCGAAGGTTTTCGGTTTTCGGTTAATCGCAGTTACGAGAAACAATAAGCATACTGAAGAGCTTCTCAAGCTTGGAGCATCATATGTTATAGATACTTCCGAACTCCCCCTCTATGAAACTGTTATGGATGTAACAAATGGAATTGGTGCAGACGCAGCCATTGATTCGATCGGCGGAGCATCGGGAAACAATCTGGCTTTTTGCGTTCGCCCTAATGGAACGTTTCTAACGATTGGCCTTTTATCAGGGATACAAGTAAATTGGGCAGATATTATAAAAAAAGCAAAGGTTAACGCCAGCATGTTTCATTTAAGAAATTGGAATCAAGATACCCCGGTTGAGAAATGGCAAAGCACTTTTCATCAATTGATTCAACTTATAGCTGATAACAAGCTGTGTTTGATGAAAGAGGACGGTTTGTATGACTTGTCACAAGTTAAACGAGCTGTTGAAACCTCTGACATTGTGAAAGGGAAAGTGTTTTTAACAAGCTGAAAGAGAGTCTTTCCCCGGGCTCCCATCACATAAGGAACAGCCGGCCTCGAAAAAACCGTCCATACCCCAGACAGACTGGTTCTCTTGACGTGCAGAAGCATTCGAAAAAAGAAACGCGTGAACTATCCCGTGCCAGGCAGCATCTCTATTCTACTTATCACTGTTTATCTTAACGGCTCACGTTTCCTTAATTAAACAAAGAATCGCCCTTAGAAATAAAGGGCGAGATTCGATAATTGATTATTTTGCGGTCTTTGCAAACTCCAATTTATCCTGAACTTTATGCTTTTTAAGAATATGTTCAATTGCATCTGCAGCAGCCTGCAAAGCTTCTATTTTGGTTCCGTACCATATTTGTCCGAATCCAAGGTCTTCTAATTCATCGGCACCTGCGGACAATCGTTTAGAAAAATTGAGTGGAAGGTCCGGCCAAAACCTCTCATTTCTTTCAATTTGAAAAGAAAAGGACGCATTTTCTCCTGGAACATGCATAATTTGAATTTCAGCAGCAGGGACTCCCCGAAAACAAAATGTGTATGTTTCCAGCTTGTAGACGACACTCCCCAAGTGGTCATGCTTTAACGGATAATCTGACATTTATTGCACTTCCTTTTTCCATATCGAATGTTTAGGCTTATGATTCGGCAGCATCTATAACTAGATTTCTTTTTGCAATCGGAGAGACAACAGGTCTTGCAATAAGGTCCTTGCTCCTTCAGGACTTAACACGATTCCCCCTGATAAAACTTTATTTTGATCGGATACTCTGCCGGTAACAAAGCATGCTCTGCCTTCTGAATATTTTTGCAAGATGATTTTTTCATCTTCAACAAATATCTCAATCGAATCTTGTTCATTGATTTTCAAAGCTTTTCTTATCCTTTTCGGCAATACAATTCTCCCCAGATCATCCATTTTCCTAATAAAAGCTGCTTTTTCCACAAAAACATCCTCCCCATCTTTTTTTGAAATTTTTCGGTTGCAAACTCAGGCAGAATGATTTTTTAGTGAAATTCCGCAGGCATTAACACCTTCGCTGCATATCAATCAATTTTCCCGCAGCCGGCACATACGATAGCAATGGAAGGGATCGCTTCAGGTCCAGAGCTCAAAACCGAAGAATCATCTTGCAGATCCAGCCTTATAAAGGGCTCTATGATTATCGCTTCATCATGATTGCAATTTGTGCATGGCTTTAGAAGTCCTTTTTTAGCAATTGTTTTCTTTATTCTGCTTTTTAAATCAGTAGAAAATTCCATACAATCCACCTCTAACCTGAAAGGCTGATTTATTATATAATGAAAGCTATCATATGTCTCTATAAGCAATATACAGTCAACAGCTTGTACTCTTTTAATGTCCAGGGTTTGAAACCTTTGTGATTATACGTTTAGCCGCTCTATTCATGATCGTTTCCTAAAGGATGGACATCACTAAAAGAATAGTATGTAAAATCTGATGTTAGATTAAAAATAAGTCGCAGGAATTCCTGCGACCTATTATCAAACTCTTTTTCCATAAATGATGTATCTTTTTGGCGCATGGCCGATATAAGAAAAGGGATAGCAAGTCGTAAGAATGAGCTCCTCTTTGTCATGCTGCAGCGTAATAATGGACATATCGCTTTTGTCTACGATTTTCGTCTTTTTGATTTCATATGAAAAACTTCCATATGGCAGCAAAACCTTTAATCGATCTCCCTTTTTCAGTTCTTCCGTTCGGCGAAAGACGGTATCCCGGTGCCCTGATAAAACGATTTGTCCGTTTTCATTTGGATAATAGCTGCCTTTGTAGTGCCCGACTCCTTTTTCCAAATCATCTGCGTCGGTGCCCTCTACAATCGGCAGCTCTGCATTGATTTTAGGGATCTCCAGAATGCCGACCGCTTCGCCGAACTTGGGCTTGAACCGGTCTTGATCTACTTTTTGGGGATGCTCAATTGCAAGTTTCGCATCTTCTAATGTTTGTTCTGTCTTTTTGCCGGTATCTATCACTTTCCATACTCCATAGCCTATAAGAACGAGTCCTGCTGCAATGAGGAGAATAGACATATATTTTTTCACGACAGAGATTTAGACACTTCTCTTTCTTCTAAAGTACCAAAGGGCTGTCCCTGCCAGAAGCAATCCTAAACCAACGAAAATCAGATTAAACGTATTTGTTGCCGTATCCGGAAGCTCATTTCCTTCATTTGTTTTCTGATCTGTATTGTCTGGCTTTTCAGGTTTGTTTGGTTTATTAGGTTCGCTTGGTTTGTTCGGCTCAGGATCTTTCGGTTCGACGGTGATGTCTACTCCCGGCTTATCCGGTGTGTCGATATTTCCGCCGTCAACCTCTGCGACGTTTTTAATCGTTTTACCCGCATAGCCGGGCTCGATTTTCGCTTGGAATGTCACAGTCCGCCATTCGGTGTCGCTTACATCGCCAAAGTTGGCGGTAACCTTGCCGCTTTCAAATTTCGCTTCGCCGCCGTTGCTCGCTTTTAAGCTGCCTTCTACATACGTCAGGCCGGCTGGAAGTTTGTCTGAAATGACGAGATTTTCTACTTTGCTGTCTGTTACCGTGTTGCGGGTCTTAATGGTATAGACAACCGTGTCGCCCGCTTCATACTTGTCCTTATCTGAATCCAGTTTCTTCGCCGTTTTTTCAGATTCTAATACAGGATATCGCGGATATACTTTGACTTCATGACTCGGCTTGTCGGGAGTATCAACATTATCGCCGCCCACGTTTGCCGTATTGACAATATCTTTGCCTGCTTGGCCGGCTTTGACTTTCACTTCAAATGTCACGGTATGCCACTTCGTGTCGGTGACATCGCCGAACTGGCCTGCTACTTTGCCGTCTTCATATTGACCATGATCATCGTCTTGGGCGTCAGTCGCAGCTGTACCGTCCACCTTTAAAGTACCCGAAACATATTCCAGGCCTTCAGGAAGCGCGTCTGAAATGACGAGATTTTTGACAAGGCTGTCTTCCACCGTGTTTCGAGTCTGGATCGTGTACAGAAGCGTGTCGCCTGATTCAGGATGTTTTGAATCCTTGTTGCCGTCAGCTTTTTCTTGCAGGCTTGCGGTTTTCTTTGATTCTAGCTTAGGCTCTTTCGGATCCACTTTGATGTCGGTTCCCGGTTTGTCAGGCTCATCGATATTTCCGCCGTCGACTGTTGCCACGTTTTTAATCGTTTTGCCCGCATAGCCGGACTCGACTTTTGCTTGGAATGTCACAGTATGCCATTCGGTATCGGTGACATCACCGAAGTTTGCCGTGATCTTGCCGTCTTTGATAGTAGCTTCCCCGCCGTTGCTCGCTTTTAAGCTGCCTTCGATATATGTCAGGCCGGCTGGAAGCTCGTCTGAAATGACAAGATTCTCTACTTTGCCGTCGGATACCGTATTCCGTGTCTTAATCGTATAAACAACCGTGTCTCCTGCTTCGTATTTCTTTTTGTCTGTGTCGAGATTTTTTGCCGTTTTTTCCGACTCTAATACAGGATCGCGCGGATAGACTTTGACTTCGTTGCTCGGTTTGTCAGGATCATCGACATTGTCGCCGCCGATGGACGCCGTATTGACAATATCTTTACCTGCTTGGCCTGCTTTCACTTTCACTTCGAATATCACGTTGTGCAACTTCGTGTCAGTAACATCGCCAAACCGGCCTTCTATTTTGCCGTCTGAGAAATGGCCTTGATCATCGTCTTTGGCGTCAGTTACCGCTGTGCCGTCCACTTTCAATGTCCCCGGCACATATTCCAGTCCTTCCGGAATTGCGTCTGAAATCACAAGATTTTTGACAAGACTGTCTTCGATCGTGTTTCGGGTTTGAATCGTGTATAGAAGCGTGTCCCCAACTTCAGGGTGGTCCGCATCTTTGTTACCTTTTGCTTTTTCTTGAAGGCTTGCCGTTTTCTTTGATTCCAGCTTAGGCTTTTTCGGATCCACTTTGATGTCGGTTCCCGGTTTGTCAGGATCATCGATATTTCCGCCGTCAACGTTTGCGACGTTTTTGATCGTTTTGCCTATATAGCCGGACTCGATTTTCGCTTGGAACGTCACAGTCCGCCAATCGGTATCGGTGACATCGCCGAAGTTCGCCGTAATCTTGCCGTCTTTGATTGTCGCTTCGCCGCCGTTGCTTGCTTTTAAGCTGCCTTCGACATACGTCAGACCGGCTGGAAGTTCGTCTGAAATGACGAGATTTTCTATCGTACTTTCAGTTATCTTATTGCGCGTCTTAATCGTGTAGACGACCGTGTCGCCCACTTCAAATGTATCCTTGTCCGAATCGATATTCTTTGCCGTTTTCTCAGATTCTAAAACAGGATCGCGCGGATAGACTTTGACTTCATGATTCGGCTTATTAGGATTGTCAACATTATCGCCGCCGACGGTTGCGGTGTTGATAATATCTTTCCCTGCTTGGCCGGGCTGCACCTTCACTTCAAATGTCACATGATGCCATTCCATGTCGGTGATTTCGCCGAATTGGCCGTTTACTTTGCCGCCTGTATAATCGCCTTGATCATCGCCCTTTGCGTCAGTTACTGCTGTACCGTCCACTTTCAATGTGCCCGGAACATATTCAAGTCCTTCCGGAATCGCGTCTGAGATCGTTAGGTTTTTCACCAGACTGTCCTCAGAAATATTTCGGGTCTGAATCGTATACAGAAGCATGTCCCCGACTTCAGGGTGGTCTGCGTCTGTATTTCCTTCAGCTTTTTCCTGAATGGACGCCGTTTTCTTCGACTCAAGCTCCGGATTTCTCGGATAAACTTTCACTTCGTTGTTCGGCTTATCCGGATCATCGATATTGTCTCCGTCTACGTTTGCCGTGTTGACAATATCCTTGCCGGATTGGCCGGACTTTACCTTCGCTTCGAATGTCACGGTATGCCATTCGGTGTCAGTTACATTGCCAAACTGGCCTGTCGCTTTGCCTCCGGCGTAATGGCCTTTATCACCGTCTTGGGCATCGCTTACCGCTTTACCGTCCACTTTTAAATTACCTGGAACATATTCCAATCCTTCCGGAATCGCGTCTGAAATGGTGAGATTTTTCACAATACTGTCTTCAGATGTATTTCGGGTCTGGATCGTGTACAGAAGCGTATCTCCCACTTCCGGATGATCGGCATCCGTATTTCCATCCCCTTTTTGTTGTATGGTTGAGGTTTTCTTTGATTCAAGCTTTGGCTCGTTAAAGATGATCGGTGTGGTCACTTCATTTGATTCAGTTTTTTCCTCTTTATTCGTCAGCAAATTGTCGTAGTTAATTTGCGCCTTGTTGTTAACTTTTGTAACCGCATAATCCGTTAGCGTTTTCACTTTAAATTGAACAGTGACCCCATTAGGCAAATCCGTCGCATTAGGCAAATTCCCCAGTTTGACGTTTACCTTGCTGCCGTCAAAATGACCTGCATCACCATCAGATGCATCAGTTAGATTTTTTGTTGTCGAACCGTTGATCAATTTTAACGATCCAGGGACGTATTTCGTGCCCTCCGGGATAAGATCGGTGAAGTTTGCATCCGCAGCGATGTCTCCGCCTTCGTTTTTGACTTGAACCGAATACGTCAACTCATCTCCGGCGCGCACCTCTCCCTGTGGAGAAACTGACTTATTTGCGGTTACACACGGCTCTGTGCCCAGGAAAATATCATCCAAAAAGTTGCCGGCTCCTAAGCTTCCGCCTGCTGAACTCACCGCCTCAAAACCGAATCGAGTTGTCGTCTGTCCAGCAGGAACCGCATAAGTCCCCGTATAAGTTCCCCATTTGGTCTTTCCATCAGACATTTTTCTTTGCACCACGGTATCGTATGGGTTAGCAGTTGCCGCACCAATGCGGAGCTGCATGGTGTCAACGCCTCCGCGACCCATATGAGACAAGCGCCAATAGATGGTTTGTCCAGGCGTTGTCTTGACATCTTGATACAACATGCCATTTTCAAAAGCGTTTAGTTCCGCCCACCTATTTCCATTGGGAGGGGCTGGATAATTTTTCGCTCCCGCGGGATAACCCTGCTGATAATTCCATATCTCAATTACTTTCTGGCCTGAAGGTGAAGCATTATCAGTTGTCTTCCACCCTGGAACCTCGGATTCAAGAAAAAAGTAAGGAGCACCGGCCGATCCCTTGGCAGGACCTTGTTCAAAGCTTCCGTTAATCAACGCGACCGGAGCCGGGCAAGCATTTTCTGCCGCTGCCGCTTGAGTTGCACCTGTATTTTCCTCAGCATGCACTTGAGTCGGGAAAACAGTAGCCGACATGTTACTTGCAACTAATAAAAAGATCGCAAATAGCATCAAGTATTTTCTAAGATGTAGTTTGTAAGATCTAGACAGAAAATCTTTTCGCATCAATTCCTCACTCCAATAGTCGTATTTTCATAGATAATTTGCAGTAACGGTTTTTGAAACAAAATCCGTTCTCAATATGACCCCCTTTCTTAATAAAAAACTTACCAAAATAGTATTATATTTCACAATATAACAAAATGTTGATATTTAAATTCAAAAAATAAACATATGTTCAAATAAATTCTGACGTATCTAATTAGAAAATGGAAATCGTCAAGGTGAATTAAGATTATTTTTATAACAATTCATGAAACTATCTAATATTTTAGAAAATCTCGAATTCAAACTAAACTATAGTTAAATGTCATACTCGCTCTATGTTCCTAGGAAGCAGCACCCTTCCTACGATATCTCCTATTACATTTGGTCCTCCGATTAAAAAACCTTCCTTCTTTGTAAATCCATAGTACCAAGAAGAGCAAAAACACTGAATGTGACGATACACTCATATTTCACAAACCGAATGAAAGATAAGGCTTATCCAATATATAGTGTTTTTACCAAAAGGGAGTTCTACCCCTCTTTCTTTTCCGTTATTTTTCATACCCGCTTCATAACAAGGAGTTCTTTAAGTGTGATGAAAATTGTTTTTCGCAACGTCTCGGTTTCTCAATTTCCAATTTTCCATTGCATTAATTGTCGTTTTATGAAAATATTTGGTTCGTTTTATGAAAAAATGACAAGATTCTTTTTTGACAAAAAATTTTCAAAAAAGTTGTTCATGCAAAAAAACCGTGTATAATCTTGTCCAAGGAAAGAGGTGAAAGGGAACCTTGAAAAGGTTTTTCGTATTTATTGTTGCGATTATTCTGCTTTCAGGTATGCCCGAGAGTGCTGAAGCTAACAGCAGTCAGGCGTACAAGGTTGGAACCTCATCTTTAAATGTAAGAAATGCGCCTCAGATCAATGCAGAGGTTATTGGTTCCATACCCCGGGGTTCAACAGTGCAAGTTTATGAGAAAAAATACGGGTGGGCCAAGGTTGTTTATAACGGCCGCACCGGTTGGGTTGCTTCAACATATTTATTCAGGACATCTTAAAAGTCTGATCAACCGTCTTATAGCGGGCAAATTTCTGTAACCGGCAGCTATGTTCGCATCCGGACAGGACCCGGGACCGACTATAAAGTTGTGAGAATCGCAAATCAAGGCGATACATATCCAGTCCTTGAAAAAAAGGGGCAATGGGTACATATTCAAGTGGACAGCACTCAGTCAGGCTGGATCGCAGGTTGGTTGGTATCAGATTCAAATCAGTCAGGTTCTTCTGCAGTTTCTCGAACCTCGGCTTCTCAAAATTCTAATAGTTTAAGAGGAAAAAATATTGTGATTGATGCCGGGCATGGAGGGATCGATTCAGGATCGATTGGCTACAGCGGTTCTCTTGAAAAAAATCATACTTTAAGAACAGCATCACATCTTGCTTCCCTTCTAAAAGAAAAGGGGGCACATGTGATACTGACACGCGCGTCCGACCGTTATTTGAGTTTAAACAGCCGTGTTGCGATCAGCAATTCCTATCATACAGATGCATTTGTTTCTGTTCACTACAACTCATCTCCTGTTCATTTGAGCCGCGGGGTTGAAGTGTATTACTACAAAGGAGGCGCTGACAAATCGCTGGCTGCAAATGTTCTGCGCAACATATCCAACGAAACCGGATTTCCAAGCAACGGCGTTCGTTTCGGCGACTTTTATGTCTTGAGGGAAAATCCAAAACTTGCGGTATTGGTGGAACTTGGCTACATCTCAAATCCCGGCGAAGAATCGGCTATACAGGCAGAAACCTATCAAATAAGAGCAGCCAATGGGATTGTGCAAGGGTTATCTGATTACTTTTGTTCTTAATACGACACAAGTTCTGACAAATACGATAAGCGACCAGGTGGTTTTTACGGAGGTATCATGCAGACAATCAAAAAATCAGGGATATATGTAAATCCTAAAAAAAGGCGTTGGGAATATTGGGTTGTAGAAGAAAACAGCTCTCCCGTCCTCGTATCATGGTTAAGCCGGGGCGCTCCCCAAACCGTTTATGACAACTGGGAATCCAGTTTGGAACGATAGACGAATAAGATTAACAACAGGATATGAACAATTTAAAACCTAACCGTTTGGTTAGGTTTTAGATTTGCATTTACTTTCTCTTGAAAAGCAATTGCGAAAATCCGTATAAAGCCGATGCTAGCAAAAGAATGCCTGCTGACATATAAACGAATCGTACGCCAATCAAATCTGAAATAAACCCGATGCCCAGAATGGAAAGCATAAAAATCAACTGTACGAGAGCTGATCTGGCTGACATGATGTTCACTCGTGTTTGCTCAGTTGTAATGTTCTGAATCAATGTTTCCTGCGCTAAATCTCTCAGAATATATGCCGGTCCCATCAAGATAACCAATAAAAGAGCTAAATATGCATTACTTATAAAACCATATATTAAAGTTAACGTTCCATATGAGATAGCACCAATTAACATAAAAGTTATTAACTTGTGTTGGAATCTGCCCGAAAGTTTATAGATGATAAATCCTCCGATCATCGCCCCTAAATAATATGCTCCATTTATATAGCCCCACCACGATTCGCCTTTATGTAATGCCTCGTTTACAAAAGCCAACGAGACAGCCCCTATCCAAATCATTCCCGCCCATGACTCGATTACATCCATTATGATGATTGTTCTTAGCTTCTTTTGTTTAAATAAGTATTTCCAACCGCTTATTACACTTTTATAAGGCGTATTTTTTTCGATTATAGTGACATGTTGTTTTGTTCCAAGGCAAAACATGATGAAAAAAAGCGAAACCAACAATAAAAGGATCGTGATGATAATCGTGTATCCTTCTCCTAAAAAGGCGATGATAAGACCTCCCAGCGACCAGCCTACAAACTGAAACGTTTGATCTACTGTTGATAATAATCCATTTGCCTTCACTCTTTCATCGGGAGGGATGATTTCGCCAATCAATGCACTTTTTAAAGGCGCAAACCACCCATTAAAAAATGAAATCCCGCCAATCATCATAAAAACTAAAATCACCATTTCAAAAGAATACGTTCGCAAAAGAAAATAAACCAAGCATACTAGCAAAACAATTTGGATGAGTTGAGAAATCATTAATATAAGACGAAGATTTAATTGAGTTGCAACCAACGGCAATACAGCACTTCCTATAATACGAAACATAATACTGATGAATGTCACGAGAGAGGCGATCGTTGTAGAGTTCGTCATGTCAAACAGAAATGAAATGACTGCCATCGTATATAGAGAAAAACCTAAGTTTGTAGTGGTCTGGCTTAATAAAATAGAATAATAGCTTTTCTTCACAAAAATCCCTCCTTTTCTCCTCAAGGGCATATAACATATTAAAACAACTAGACGATTAACAACACTATTAGATTTCATTTTACATGCAATCAATAACTGTTATATATAATTATAAAAACCTGCACCTTAATATAACACCCTTTATATTATTGGGATTTGATATAAAATAAAAACTGTATTATATTATTCATAAAGTCTGTTATACAAAAAACAGGCTCCCTTGCACGTAACGAAACATTCATTTAAAGAGGATTGGGAGGGAAATGTTCATGTCAAACCATTCACCGATTACCCCTGATTTAAGCGACAGCGGAATTCGCTATTTTCAAGCTTATGACGAAAGCCTCGGTCTTTGGCCAGTTCACTACAAAGCTTTCTATGTATCTACCCGTTTCGGCCAAACGCATATTATTGCAAGCGGACCTGAGGATGCCCCGCCGCTTGTATTGCTTCACGGGGCATTATTCAGCTCCACTATGTGGTATCCCAATATCGAGGATTGGAGCAATAAATACCGAACATATGCAATCGATATCATAGGTGATAAGAACAAAAGCATCCCTGCAGATTTATGCGGTACGAGGGCGGGTTACGCCGATTGGCTTCTTGATGTGTTTGACGCTCTGGGGATCGAAAAGTCGCACATTGTTGGACTTTCGCTTGGCGGGCTTCATACGATGAATTTCGTTTTACGTGCGCCAGAAAAAGTAGAAAACGCAGCTATCCTTAGTCCCGCGGAAACATTTTTGCCGTTTCATCACGATTTTTATCAATACGCTCTTAGTCTCACAGAACCTGATGGAGTAGAGAATTTCTTAACGTGGATGATGACAGACCGTAATGTGTTACACCCGGTTTTTGCAGAGCAGTTTCATGCAGGCGTGATGTGGCAGGATGGATTAAGACAGCCAAAGCCTAACGCCGACGGATTTCCGTATGTTTTCACCGACGACGAATTAAAATCAGTAAAAGTCCCTATTCTATTATTGCTGGGTGAACATGAAGTCATCTATGACCCGCAATCAGCCTTACATCGCGCCTCAACATTCGTTCCTGGTATTGAAGCGGAAATCATAAAACAGGCAGGCCACGTTTTATCAATGGAACAGCCTCAATACGTAAATGAACGTGTATTACGTTTTTTCAGTAAATAAACGACAGTCTTGTAATTGTGTAAGAGAACCTCAATCGGTATTCGTATTCTGGATATTTTAATTAATATAGAAATAGAGTCTCTTATAGGCTCTATTTTTTTTCGCGGGATTAATGATTAGATTCAGCCTGCTCCGCATAGAAGGCCCCCCACTCAGACAAAGTGCTTAAAATCGGCAAAAGGCTTTTGCCGATTTCAGAAAGAGAGTATTCTACCTTAGGCGGTACTTGATGATGAACAAATCGATTGACTATACCGTCCTCTTCCAATTCCCTCAGCTGCTTTGTTAACATTTTTTGCGTAATTTGCGGTAAAGCTCTTTTTAATTCGCCAAAGCGCATATTTTTTTCGCCTAAATACCACAAGATGAGTACTTTCCATTTACCCCCTATCAGCTTCAATGTCAATTCTATTGAACATCTATACTCGTTATCCTTGTATTTCACCAGCATTCGCTTCCCTCCCCATATTAGTATCAAAATGGATACTGCGTGTCACAAAAGTGCCTGCTTGTTATTTTATACCATAGTTTTTATGATAGTATCAAAACCACGGAGGTGCGGGCTATGTACGTGATTACAGGGGCAACCGGACGAACAGGCAGTGCAGTTGCAAACTATTTATTAGACAAAGGACAGCCGGTCAGAGTGATTGGCAGAAACCCGGAACGCTTACAGCCGTTTGTGCGTAAAGGAGCTGAACCGTTTGTCTCTGAACCAGGAGATGCAACAAGGCTGATGAAGGCTTTTACCGGCGCGAAAGCAGTCTACGTGATGCTTCAGCCTAACTACATTGTGACGAGCACTGATTTTCGCGCTTACCAGACTCGCATGATCAATGCATTAATCCCTGCTCTGGCACAAACAAAAATTAAGAATGTTGTTTCTCTCAGCAGCTGGGGAGCAGATCAAGAAGGAGGCATCGGATCAGTAGCAGGATTACACCTGCTCGAACAACGCCTGAATCAAATAGAAGGGTTAAACGTTTTGCACTTACGGGCTGGATACTTCATGGAAAATTTACTTTCACAAATTCAAAACATTTTCATTCACGATGCTGCAAAAGGTCCTTTTCTCCCCGATGTCCAGTTTCCTATGATTGCCACACAGGATATTGGACAAATTGCAGGAGAAGCGATGCTAAAAGTTAACTATCAAGATCAACAAATAAGAGAGTTGCACGGCAGCTGTGACTTGAGTATGTCTGAAGCGGTGAGGCTAATAGGAAAAGCGATCGGCAAACCGAACCTCGGTTATATACAAACAACCGAAGAAGCAGCCCGAAATGAAATGAGAAGTCAAGGGTTTTCAGAACATATTATAGACCTTGTTTTAGAAACAGCACGGGCTCTGAATACAAGGCACATTCGAATGCTGGAACAGCGTTCATCCGAAAATACTACCCCGACGTCTTTTGACACGTTTATAAATGAAGTATTTATACCTCAATATGTTACTCTTTTATCCAGTTGAAGAAGAAGCTGCTATACTATGAAAAGGACAAACTCAGAACATCCAGACTGCCGCTCTATCATTATTTTGTTCTAAATAAAGAATAAAAGGAGCAGACTGCAATCGCATATTTTATCTGTGAAACATGCGGAGTCCAATACGCCAATCGTGCAGACAAACCGGCATCTTGTAAGATATGCATCGTCAGCATCGGCTATTCAACTTGCCATTGGTGCCATGTCTCTTAAAATAACCACAAAAAGCAACCAGTTTCGGCTGCCTTTTAATAAATTTAATGCAAATTTTTAGAAACCTTAGTTTGAAAACTTTTTTCTAACCTATGACCCTTAATATCTTCCTCAGACATGTCGAAACCCACGCTCAGGATAACGTTCAAGTGGGACCACTGCTTAAACTTCAAACATCATATATGTGTCATTCACTTGTGGTGTTTCAATTGCGGTTAGATCTGAAATACATAGTAGGTCTAATGTTGTCCGCTTTAAATAGAAGGTGGGAAAGAAATGTCCCTGCTTCCTTACTGTATAGGAATTAATATTTCACACAAATGATTATCAATCATTTGTGGAGTATATCTTTCTATAATTGGTTGTTCTCTTATTGATAGATTATTTCTTTCTATCTCAGAAGAAATATTGCCCCAAAAGTCTCTGACTGCCTCTTTTGTATGGTCAAGCAAGAAAACAGCATATTTCCCACCAGAAAATTCTCCAACATGAGCTGGTTTTTTCACATTCAAATCTTTATTTATAACAACACAAACATCATAACGACATTCCTCTTTAGGAGTAATCTCTGGGTTATCTTGCGGTATGCCTAAAATTGTAGAATTATCAAATACATCATTCAATTTTGCCCACTTTTTAAAAGTCTCCATTAATTCTTTGTTTTGCTTTTCACCGTACTCCCCAACATTTCTGAAATAAGCAATCCTTGATTCAGGTAATTCTTCAATAGTTATTTTCAAATTTTAGTCCTCCTTTCTTAGATAAGGTAATTCGATTTAAAATGTTTTTCAAGTTATTTTTTAAAAATATTCTGATTATAATATAGTTTAATTAAGCCATTAGCCACTGTATATTCCGAAGATCCATAAAAAAAAGAAGAGATTACCTCAAAAGCTTCTTGTTTTTTGGTATATTAAATAATGTATAGACAATACTGAATAAAAATTTGTATAGAAAGAAGGTGATTCCATGCCAACTAACAACAAACCCAATAGACTAATCGCTGAGAAGTCTCCTTACTTACTTCAACACGCTCACAATCCTGTTGACTGGCACCCGTGGGGAGAAGAAGCCTTCAACAAAGCAAAAAAAGAAAACAAACCGATATTGGTAAGTATTGGATACAGCTGTTGTCATTGGTGCCATAACAGACACCACTAGATTTAATTTTTAATTTAAAACGCATCTAACACATCTTTTTCCTTCGTCAAACTTTCAAATCTTGATTCTCCATTTACATACCAAATATTAAAATAAGTATTTGAACAGAATGATACATAAATGGTTAATTTTACAGATAGTGCAAAAGACCCTATAATAGAAGTGTCAAAGAGAAATGGGGGAGAATAATGAATACACAACATCCAGATGATATTATTGAGAAAGCAAAAGATTTTTTTAGAAACGAAATAGCAAAAAGTCATCTTGCGAACACTTTAAAGTTGAAAGAATTGAAACATTTATCACTGAATCCATTTTTAGATAAGTACAGAGCTAACTTTTTAGCAGGGAATGATGATCCGAAAAACATTGCAAGAGCATTAGTTTATCCAAGAGTATTAGGCACATCTTTAAACACAACATTTGGAAACAAGTTGCAGAAATTCTGTAGTGACGTCTTGGATGGTTTCGCCTCAACTACATCTGGAATTGATATTGAATTCGTTGATAAGTTAGACGGCAATAGAAAGTACTGTCAAATAAAGGCTGGCCCCAATACAATTAATGCTGACGATGTTCCAACTATTAAAAATCACTTTTTAGGGATCAAAAATCTTGCTCGAACAAATAATTTGAGTATTGGATTTAATGACCTTGTTGTAGGTGTGTTTTATGGTTCCGATGATAAATTAAGTGGTCACTACAAAAAAATCAAAGAAGAATATCCAGTAATTGTAGGTGCTGAATTTTGGTATAGACTTACAGGTGAAGAAAACTTCTATAAGCGATTAACTGATGCAATAGGAGAAATTGCATCAGAGTTTGATGGATCAAAACATATAGAAGAAGTAATTGATAGTCTAGCCAAACAAATAGAAGAGGAATTAAACGAACAAGAGTCTTTGGAAGAATAGTAATGAAAACAGGGATGTATAGTTTTCATCCCTGTTAATTTTTCCACAGAAAAAGCAGAATGCTCATGTTAGCTGATTTAGTGTGCTAATTATAGATAAACCAATAGCTTTAGCCATATTTACTGGAACGGCATTCCCAATTTGCTTATAAGCATTGTTTGTTGAACAATCAAAATTCCATGAGTCAGGGAAACTTTGTATTCTAGCATATTCTCTTACTGTAAATGGTCTGGTTTCATCTGGATGACATCTTTCTGTTTGCTTTTGTGCGGGAGAGCAAGTTAAAGTCAGAGAAGGCTCATCCCAAGATAATCTTCTAGCCATCCCCGTTCTTCCACCACCTGAGTAATAACTTTTTCCCATGTATTCTTTCGCTATTTCGTCAGGAAGATCTCTCCAGTAGCCACCAGGAGGGACGAGATCTAAAACTCTTTTTTTCGATTCTGGATATTTTGCTCCCTCAGATTCTGGAACATTTTTTAGAACATCCTTTAATGTAAGCTCATATCCATAAGGTTGCGGGAAGAAATAATTCGCCTCGTATTTCTCTACTAAATCATTTCTAATACCAACTAATACTATTCTTTCCCTCTTCTGTGCTACATCATAATCTAATGCTCTTAAAACTTTCCATTTTACTGTGTAACCAATATCAGAGAATACTTTTAACATAAGAGCTAAAGTTCGACCATTATCATGATTAACTAACCCTCTTACATTTTCAGCTAAGAACATTTTCGGAAGTAACTGTTTTAAAACTTGGGCATAGTAATAAAACATTGTACCTCTCGCATCGGATAACCCCATTTTCTTTCCTGCATAACTAAACGCTTGACAAGGATAACCTCCAGATAGTAAGTCTAATTCTCCAATTGGAACATTTACAAAGTTTTTAATCCCTTCTTCAGCAACATCAATGATATCCTTCTCAATAACATTCCAATGAGGTCTATTTTTTCTCAAAGTCTGACAAGCATATTTATCAAACTCAACAAGACCTCTAGATTTAAATCCAGCTTGTTCTAGTCCTAATGCTAACCCACCAGCTCCAGCAAAAAGTTCTACTACTGAATAATCTTTATTAGCTTTAATATCTCTTATATCTAAAAACTCATTACCTTCAAAACTTGAAACATTTATTTCCTCATCTATATTAGAATCTATTAAATTATCCGTTCCATCTAGTGATAACTCCATTTGTTCAGAATCAATAATTTCTTCAAAATTCACATTTAATATTTCACATAATTTTAATGCATTTGACTTTATAGGATTGAAATTTGGTGACAACAGCATGGAAAGCTGATTTTTACTAATTCCTAGCTGCTCTGCTAATTGTTTTTGAGTTGAAATCCCATGTTTTTTCATATGTAATCTAACTTTATTTTTACTTATAGTATACAATTGAATAACCCTCCAATAGAGTTAAAAAAATATTTAACTTTTATAGGGTTATTATGATCGATTTTTAACTTTAAGTCAATAAAACAAATTTAAACTATTACAGTTTTTATTTGGTGTATAGAATCTTGTTGTGTGGGAAAAAAACCTGAATATTATATACATCACTGTGTTACTTTAGGATATGATAAATTTAACTAAGTATTGAAAGAAGGTGATCCCATGCCCACTAACAATAAACCCAATAGATTAATCGCTGAGAAGTCTCCTTATTTACTTCAACATGCTCATAACCCTGTGAATTGGTTCCCTTGGGGAGATGAAGCATTTGATAAAGCGAAACGCGAAAACAAACCTGTTCTCGTATCTATTGGGTATAGCTAGCTCGGGTAGCTACACGCACATGTCATTGATGGCACGTTCGCTTAACTACACATATAAAAATATGCTATTCTAACAGTATACAATATCTTCATAAAGGTGATGCCATTGGATTTAAAAGAGAGAATAAAACGTGTAGCAATATATCTCCGAAAATCACGAAATAATGAAGGGGAAGAATCAGAAGAAACCCTTGCAAAACACAGGAAACGTCTATTAGACATTGCTAAAAAAAATAATTGGGCATATGAAATTTTTCAAGAAGTCGGCAGTTCAATGGATAACAACCGTGACGAATATCAGAGAATGATTCATAAACTTAATGATGGAATTTTTGATGCTGTTTTATCTGTAAATCTTGCTCGGGTTACAAGAGACGATTCAGAAACACCAAAATTCATGAGTTTACTAAGGCAAGAAGATATTCTTTTTGTTACGGACAGCGAAAGAATTTATGATTTAGAGATTCAAGAAGACTGGCAAGCCTTAAAATTCACCGGATTCGTTAACAATTGGGAATATGAAAATATTAAAGCTCAGCTCAGAAAAGGAAAAAAAGACAGCGCCAGAATGGGTAGATGGGCTAATGGAACACCTAATTACGGCTATATATATAATCGATTAGAAAAAAAGTTAGAAATAGATGAAGAAAAAGCCGAAGCTGTAAAATTGGCATTTCAAATGTGCATCAACGGAATAGGTGTTGACAATATAGCAATCGCTTTAAATCAACTCGGTTATCGCACCAATAAAGGTAATTTATTTTGGGGCAATAGTGTAAAAAGAATGATCCGTTCACCAATTTATAAAGGATGGATTGTTTCTAATCGTATAAAAGGAAGAAATAAATATCAAGGCAAATTAAGGCCTAAAGAACAATGGATAATCTCTAAAAAGGCTGCCCCAATAATCATTGACAAAGAAACCTGGGAAAAAGCTAACAACGCCTTAGACAAAAGAAAAGCGCTCTCTCCAAGATCAAGAGCACAAAAACACGGATTGTCTACTTTAATTAGATGTGGTATTTGCGGAAGAGTTCATGCAATCTCAAGGAGAAGTGATAGGGGTGGCGCAAGAGTTTTTCAATCATGTAGTAAAGTAAACCTACTTGGAGAAAAATGCTATAACAGCGGCATAATGTATGATGTGATGATGGAACTCATCATTGACAACATTAAAGAAAAAAGAGAACAAATAGCAATGGAAATCACAACATTACCAAACGACAAACAAACTATAGACCTTAAACAAATTAAAATAAAGAGAATAAAAGAACAAATAAAGAAGATTGAAAAAGCACTACACATGCTTCAATTACAATTAGAAGAAGACCTCATCGACCTCAACTATTTTAAAGAACGTAAATCCAAACGAACAATTGAACTAGATAACCTCAAAACTGAACTCAAGAATTTAATGGACACCACACAAGAAGACGAAGTAAAATCAAAAGAATCTTTTTTGAATAAAATGGATTCATTCCTTTCAAATTGGAAACAATTAGATGAAAGTGAATTAAATAAAGAATTAATGTCATTCATAGATAAAGTAACTTGGTATAGTCCAAGAGGCAGCAAAGAGCCACCTCAATTAAAAATTTATTGGTCAGAATAAGTTTAGAAGTGAGCCATTTTATTTTGCTCACTTCTTTTCCTTATTACGTTTCAATTCTGTCAGCAACAGTAAAACCTTTATCATGTGATGGTGATTTTTGGGCATTATTTATCCCCGTAATACCCAACCCCACTATCACTACCAATGATAAGATCATCAATTTGCGTTTCATAAATCATCTCTCCTTTTTGAATTTGATTTTTCGCCAAAATCACCTGACGATAGTAAAATGCAGACCTATCTGTATCACCCTTTTTCTGAAAAACTTCAGCTACTTCAAAACCAAATTCTTCAATATCCCCATACATTTTACGTTCCCTAAAAAAAGAAAATGACTCATCAATTAAATTATAGCATCCTTCCTTTAAATATAAAGCCTTTAATAAATCTAACTTTACAATATATTCAGAATTTTTTCGTTCTAGTGCGACCGCATACCCTTTTTCATAGTAAGACTTAGCAGACTCTTTTTCCCCTCTCTTAGCCTGCACATGAGCCAAATTAAACAGGGTTTTTTCTACGCAAGCATGATTTTCTTTTTTAAAGAATTCATTGGCTTCAATTAAAGATTTATAAGACTTTTCATATTCACCTATTAAGTTGTAGCAAATCCCGATATTTAACTTTGACGTAGCAATTAAAAGTTGCCTTCCCGTTTTCTTCGCAATTTTTAAAGTTTCTTCGAACATTTCTAACGCGCCTTTATAATCTAACGAATCAATTAAATTCCCTGCCACAACATATTGACATCGCAAAACACGATCTATGTAATTATCATACTTGTTATAAATACGAATCGCTCTCTTAACATAATCCAGAGAAAAATAAGTCTGTTTCATATAATAAAATATTTCAGCCATCTTGTAATAAAATTCAGCGTGTTCAATTTCATCATCAACAAATTCAAGTGATTTTTCTGCTCGTCTATACGCACTTATTGCAGCAACCAATTTTTTACGCCTAAACTCGTACATTCCCGTAAAGAAAAAGAAATAATAATCCAACATACCCTTTAAATGCCCTTGATGTTCTTTTAGAGCTTCATATGCATTTTTCAAATCTTCCTCATTTTTAGATTTTAGATAACTTAACATTAATTCGTGTCGAAACTCTAAAAGCTGATGATAAAAAAAAACATCCGAGTTCTTATCAACACGCCCAATAAACTTTTCAACCTCTTTTTTCAACGAGGTTGCTTCTTTATCGAGATTATTTCTTATCGCTGTATACCAATCATTCAGTTTCCTTGTAACAATATCATAAGGGATTCCATCATCGTAACGACGCATAGACACATGACCACGCAACCAAACACACCTCACTTACAAAAATTGCACGCGCATTTACATTAAATGTATTATGACAGATGATATAAACAGATGAAAGGGTAAAAAGTATCACTGATTGTTCTATATCCAAGCATAAAGAAGTGTTTCAATTCCATAAAAAGGGAAAAACAGAGTTAATCGTCCCTTTTATGAAAGTTTTGGATTTGTTTACGGGAGAAAGAGGAAGAATTTAAATATCTTGAAAGTAAAGGATTGTATCCTGATATTGAAGAAATGGCCGTAGATGCGGCTGAACATTATAATAAGATTGGGAAGTTAGAAGAGTCGGTCGAACTTTATCGAAAAGCAATTATGAATATCAACAAAAAGGGAGGAATCGGCCATTTTTTACCGAAAAGCAATTAAAGCAATGAAAATTGATGAAAAAGGGAGTTGTTTTAAATGATGAAGAAATTTTCACTAGGAATGATTACTGTATTATGTCTAGCTGCCTTTATAACGATCTCAAGCAATTTTGCTCATTCGTCTGAATCACACCATATTGCAGGCAGAATGATTACATCATCATTGAGCTTGGATGAAAGCACATTAACTTAAAAAAGCAGGCATATGCCTGCTTTAAACTTTACCATTATAAATCGCTATTACCTAAAGATGAATAGTTTTTCTTAATTATAGAACCTGAGTAAACAAGCAATAAAATGAATATAAGAAGCATATGATTCCCACGAAAAAAGTATATTTGTTGCGTTTATCCTCTTTTATTAACGTCATAAAGAAAAGACCGGTAAAGAAGAATCCAATGAACCAACCTATTGACATTTGCAAAAAAGCCAAAATAAAACCGACAATTCCCAACATTTGAAACGCTTTAGGTACAAATTTATTCACTAAATGTTCCCACCTTTGTAATATTTTTAGGAAAAGTTCTATTCATATCCCTTTTTTGTATGATACCATAAATTTACAAACCAAAAAATGAGAGAGAGTGAGGAATCTACCACAATGAAGAAGAAACTTTTGATCCCCCTATTATCTGCATCTCTTTTAGCTGGGATAGCTTCACCTTTTGCTAGTACAGCACATGCAAGTGAACAGCCTTCTAAAGAAGTAAAAAGAGCGTCCGAAACTATTCTTATTAAAACTATTAATTATGATGAGAAAGGTAATCCGATCGTTGCTCCAGGCGAGAGTGTTTTAAGAGTTCAGAATGTTAAAACAGCGAGTAGTTGGAGATATTACAAAACAGCTAACTATACTGATAAGATCGTATGGAGTACAGTTTCTACTGCCGCTGCTGTTATGGGCGCTAAATTAGGTATACCGAACTTATCAGTAGCTGGAATTGTAGGAAACTATTTAATAGCTAACAAAGGCGATTGGATTCACTACTCAGATAAAATGTATACTAGAATGGCAGGATATGTTTTCCAAACAGAACATAATGTAACTTGGTATAAGGACAAAAAACACAAGAAGAAACTGAAAACACAAGTTTACATTACCAATGATTACGGTGGCATGAAATAGCATAAAAGCAGGCAAATGCCTGCTTTTGAATTTATGTCGATTCTAATTCTATAACTTTGTTTCTTTCCCCTTGTCCTCTTCATAATCCGGTGTTTTCCTATCGAGACCCAAACGGTCGTTTTCCCCACTGCCAGGCATACGCTCTAGTTTTTTATAAGAATCTCCAGTCTTTTCATAATAAGAGTAAGTGATTCTTTTCTGATCATCTGAATAAAAGCCAAGTTGAATATATTTTCCTCCATCATAGACCCGAATTAACGCATTTTCTCTCTCCATACCATCCGTATCAAGATCATATTCTTTATATTCTTTTTTCTCAAGGCTGATGACTTCATCAATATTATCATCATATTTATTGCCCCCGCAGGCAGCTAACACAAACATCATCATAAGACTAAGGAAAATAAAAACGTATCTCAAAATAGCCGTCCCCTCCCTTTTCAATCTTAATTATATATAAATTTTTCTTGTTTTTCCACATTTCATCCATTCCCTTTAACCTGCACATCATCAACCAACCATTCATCCTTTACTTTTATTAGTGTAGTTTGAACAATCAACGTTTGATTTGTTGTAACAGAATTCGCTGTAGTAGCCAGTTCCACGACATTTAAAAACAATTCACGAGATTCATCAACTTTTCTCGAATAGCTTTCTAAAGAAAGCAATTCACTTTGTATGCTGACTGTATGCCTTTCATTGGTGCGGGAAGGAAAAGCATAATCCAATCCCTTTTCAGTTGTTAGCTTCTTTACATCCTCAAAACGTTTATCTACATCAGAATAATTAAAAAGCGCTTCAAAAAATGCCTTATTTTCCGAAGCGCTGTTTTCTGTTTCTTTTTGATTCAATTTTTTAATAGTTTCTTCTAAGACCTGGTTTTTTTCTTTCAAATTTTCAACCTTTAAATCTTGTTGCCTATGAACAAAAAACGCAGTTATCATAAAAATGAACACACAAACCGAAGCCCATACCACATGTATTTTCATTTTTTCACTCCTTAAAATTTTATTCTTCCAAAAGAAACAAGATGCTCTCGCCAGTAACCGGCTTTCAAATCAGAATACTCAACCCCGCTATCATTTGAATTAAACATTTTTCCATTCCCCACGTAAATTCCCACATGGGTTATTGCCTTACCTGCATATGTTCCGCCAAAAAAAACAAGATCGCCGGGTCTTGCCTGTTTTTCGCTAATCTTTTTGGTTGCTGAATATTGCTCTTGCGCTGTTCGTGGCAGAGATATTCCAGCTTTAGAATATGACCACTGAACCAAGCCAGAACAATCAAAACCAGTTTTAGGATTCGAGCCGCCCCAAACATAAGGCCGTCCTTCATATTTCAACGCTTCCTTCATAATCGTTTCATAGCCATCAATAGCACCATTTACAAGCTTAACGTCATTTGAGCCTTTGAGATAGCGCATCACATGATCAACATACTCAGGGTCACCATAGCTATTCCATCCCATTTTGAGTGCCTGTATGCGGCTAAATTCATACGCTAATTTCTTTGAATACTTGCCCCCCTTCTTTTTTACATAATCAATGAATCCGGACCCGAAGTTATAAGCTTGCAAAGTAAGTTTGATGTCCTTTCCTGCTTTAATAAAGACCTTTTTAAAATGTTTGATGCCAACCTTTATTGATAATTCCGGGTCAGTTATCGAGTTTGGGGGCAGCCCTATACTTTCTGAACTTTGCATAATATCTAAAGAACGCCCACCACTTTCTTGCATGGTGAGCGCCATAATAACATCTACCTGACCAAAAACCCCTTCCTGACGAGCATATTTTTCAAACACCACACGAAAACGTTCAACCTCTGGACTGATTCCATTAGTCACATATTCACTATCATTTCCGCCTATGTGTTTATTATCAATATTATTTTTGTTGCCTGCTATTATTGCGGCAACCACCACAATCATTACCATGAATATAAGAACAGGCGAAGAAAACAAGAACCCTAGAAAGATTTTTTTCAAAACACCCCCCCCTTTTTAATCACGCTCTCTCATCCCCTCTTAGCCTATCCTCTCCTTTGGAGGATGTACGGCTTGCAATATCATTTAAAGAAACAGTCTCCGCCCTATTGACTACAATTTGATGACTCCTTTTTAGACTTGTATTCTTTGTAGCAACCTTTTTTACAGCTTCCCTGTTTACAAACTGTGTTTCGCTGGATGGATTGTTCTGATTCTTTTCATTAAAAAAATTGTCTGTCTGAACACTAGGAGAAGGTGTGATCTGACGGACAATTTTTTCATTTCTCTCATTATTTTCTCTATGCGGTACACGAAGATTTTCTGTTTGGACATTATTTGAAGTTTGATGACTGTTGCTTTCTTCTTCCTTATGAAGTCCTGCAACAAATTGACTTTGATTTGTTCTTTCGATTTCTCTTGGATTTTCTTGAACTACTGGCGCTTTTCTTGAATTATCATCATCTTGTTCGTTTTGAAAATTAACAGCAGTATCATATTGATCATCAATCCTATTTTGTGAATCATTTAAACGGCTTTCAACAAATTCTTTTTGATCAGTTCGTTCAGTTTCATTTTTTGCATCTTGCAAGACTGGCGCACGTCTTAACTCATCATCGTCCTTAATAATCGCACCAACGTTAGGGTTTTGATCTTCACTTGTTATATTCTCGTTTTTATTTTCCGAATTTTTCAAAGCATTATTTTGTTGATCTTTCTCCATTAATTCTTGTGGTTTTCTTTCTAATGCTTTCTTATCATTCAGAGCATTAACAGTTTGATTTTTTTGTGGAGTTCTTTCAGCCGCAATTCCCCAACCAGAACCATAACTAGAAACACTAGGGTCTGAAGAATGTTTTAAATCCTCTCCATCGTCTTTTCTCCCAAAACTTTTTTTCACTTGACCAAACGCCCATGATACACCAGTTCCCACAACATTTGCTCCCTTTTTAGCTGATTCCCATGAAGGTTGAACAATTTCTTTTCTCATGTTTTCCATCAAATTGTTATCAACAGATACAACTTTTCCGGCAGTTACAAACCTCACAATTTTATTTCTGTGTTTAAATCCCATCCAAAATGTCAAAGCAAGTACAATGACATTCAATAAATACATTCCAAAATTATTTGGAGGTAATAAAGTGTCTATGATATAGCAAATAATATACACAAACAAAAATACAATCCCCAACATTGCTTTTAATATATAAACACTCCCTAAGCGCCCTAACGAAGCAAAACCGGAGTATGCAAATTGTGGTACATAAGCCACAACAAAAGCAAATGGAACAAAAAATACAATCACAAGCGCTATTATTTGAAGCAAAAAGTTTAAAAACGCCAATCCTAAAAAGGGAATCCCTAAGGCGATCGAAAAAAGCAGTGCAATTATGGATTCACCAAACTGATTAAATGCGTTTCCAGATGTTAGAGCTTCATTATTATATTTTCTTATTTCCGTACCCTTTATATATTCAAGCTTTGCTTTTTCACCATCAGAAGTTAGTTTATAGGACAACAATTTATCTACACGATCCAAGCCACCTTTATCACCGCTGCCCTTTTCATTAATTTTCTTTTCGTTTGTTTCACCGAAGTTAACAATCATATAGGGCTTTTTTAAGGCAAGATCAAAATACAAATTACGCAGTATCGCAATTGTACCTTCCATTTCCTTTCCCTTTTCAATGTTTGAAGTATCAACAAATCTCCCTTCATCCTTAGCAATCCCAAGCAGTCCATTACCTGCATTCAATAACTTCCCTTGTGCTTCGACAGACAAAGCATTTAATGATTTCATAACATAGCCTGCATTCGACATATACCAGCCACCAATAACTAAAACCATAATGAAAAGGATACTTCTTCTCATAGCTTCCTTTGCGCTTCCTCTTACGGCGAAAAGGTAAAATATATAGCCAAGAGCAAATATAAAAAGAGTTTCGCCAAAATTATTTTTTAAGGTTTTATAAACCCTCTTAGATACATTTGTAATTGAATCGGCAAATTTATCTATAGGTTGAAGGTTATTTAAAACATCCATCCCCACATCAACAACACGAACAACATTTCCAGCAGTAGAAAACAACACGTTTGTGAATCCAATGAACGGCCCTTTTAGCCAGTCATCAGAAGCCTCATTATTCGCTTGATAACGGGAAATCGGAAACCGTTTTATTTCTAATTCAACTCCACCAGCTTTTTCACTTTTCGGCTGTGTTGTTACATCGCCATCAGCAGAGAAAACAGTCAATGCAGAAGCAAAGGTTAAAAACAGCAAGACAATAGCCGATGCTATTAAAATCTTCTTTCTTTTCATGGCGTCCTCCTTAATCTAGTCTCGTGATCAAATAAAATTGATATTCAGCGTTTTTTAAATCCTCTTTTGTCAGCACTTTATTTTCCGGAAAGCGACCTTTCAAGTTGAAGCAGATTGCCTTTTGATATTTTCTTTGTCTAAAACACTTTCGACTTTGTTCAATCCTAATACCTAACAGCTCTTGCAGAAATAACGCCGTAGACTTGTGACCAATAAAGCTTTTATACGAACCATTACATAATGCCAAACATTTATGAACGTCTTCCAAGGAAATTTTCTCTGCTTTATAAATGCCCGGCCATGTCATTACCATAGAATTCAGAAAAGCAATTTCCATATTTTCATCCCCTTTATTATTTTTTCTTTTCTTCATATCCTCTTAAACCATGGAAGGCAGCAAACAGAAATCCCCCGTACGCAAGAATATAAGTTCCGATTGCCCCAAGGAGATAATTAGGGAAAAACTCTATTACAAACCAACAAATTAAACAAAAGAGTATACCAAATCCGAGACTTGAAAAGTATAAGCATTCGATCACATCAGACATTGACATCTTTCGACGATCAATAAATTCTTGCAATCTTTTTTTAAGAACAAGAAAAAGGACAATCCCTACAATTGCCCATAATATGAACATATTTAAATACCTCCATCCGGTTACAAATATTTTTCTTCCGCATATGCCACAGCTTTCTTCTCAACTGTTTTTAAAGCACCTTGCCACTCCTCAAATAAACACTCAATTGAAATTTTGGAGGTGCGCCCATAGTAATCTTTAAATAAACATTGACCTTGAAACATAGAGCCTAGCATTTTTTCATTTTCTTTTGTGACCTCCATATTCATCCACTTTAAAACCTCTTCACGTTCGTTTGGTTCATCAAAGGCAAAGGCAACACCGAAGTTTCCGGAATCCTCTTCTTTTAAAGCATCTTTTGTAGATTGAGAAATAAAAAATTCCGCATTGTTATATGATCGACCAATACGGCGCATCTGCCTTTCTACCTTTTTTCCTTGCTGGGACGTGGTAAATATCCACGCTTCATCAATAAACTCAACCGTCTGCTCATCAGGATTCATGCCAAACAGTTCACAGAATTTACCGAGCGCAAACATAACAGCACTTGATTTTAACTGAGAAATCGTATAATTCTCGATACGTTCTGAGTGCTCCGGCAAATCCAGATTTTCAACCTCTAAGATGGTGATACGCTCATCTAATGAAAGCGCTGGATTTGAACCATCATGAATACACAGTTTTAAAATTGAATCCGAAACAACTTCATTTAAATAATCTCCAGCTTTTCTGACTGCCGGCTCTTGATTCTCTCCCTGCATTTCTTTAATGATGTGGAGAGAACCAACTTGTTCGCCGCGTTGTTTTCTCTCAATCACATTTGATGTCGCCCTTAGAAAAGCCGTATTAATATCGTCCTTTCCCTTGAAGTCGTATACTTGTTCAAAGATAACTTGAACTAGTTCTTTCGCTTTCATCGGCGGCAAAAAACAAATTGGGTCAAGAGCGCCCCAGTTATTTTCGTTTTCATGATCTAATGTGATATAGTGAAACTTTTCTAAATGAGCAACATACAAAGGAAAATTTTCTATGATGTATTGATCATTTAAGACACGCTGAATCCATTTTCGCATTTCTTTTTTCGGATCAATATAAAGCGATTTTATTTTTAGAAAAGTAACGTAAATAAAAATCAACTTTGCCAGATAAGATTTCCCATTTCCTGTATCACCTGTGATCAAGCAATGAGGTGAACGAGTTTTCGAGCCTTTCAAATACTGATTCGCCAAGAAAGGATGGTATAGAACGAAATCTCGACTTGAATAAATAGCATTCTCTAAATCGGTGTGCTCCATAAATCGATCAATCCAACCAAGAAAAAATCCAATCTTGGAACCAATATCCGAGTTAATTGCAAATAAACATTCGGCTAATCCGTCTTGAGTGGTTTTCTGTATCCAGTTCTTATCTGTAATATCTAATTTTTCACCAGGCAGCATTTTATAAAATAAATTTAATTGGTCTGCAACAGGAAGCCTACACGTAATTCCTGCACCTTTTAAATGCCGTCTTACAATCGTAGCCTTTCTAACACACTCTTTTTTCGTGTCTCCATGAACCACAATAACAGCCAACCAATTCATTAAATAAACTTCTTCTTTTTTTATTTCATCTTGTAAATGTCTGACGAGAGTTGCGCTTGTAACTGTAGAAACATCACTTCTGTCTCCCGTACTTTGCTGTTCAAGCTGCTCTTCTTTTAATTGTTGTCTTTTGATATTTAAAGCCGGCTTTGTGATAGACTTCGATTCTGCTTGCACCTTCATTTGCACCTCTACAGGAAAAGGCAATGACTGAGTTTCATAAAACAAATCACTTTCCGCCATGTTATGAAGAAACTCGTCAATGACTACGAAAGATACAAAGCCTTCATCTCGATCACTGTGAAGGTTTAAAACAGATGGGTTTGTTGGGTCTATGATGGTATTTGTAATAGAATCAACTTTTCTTATTTCACTTTCTTCTTTTGTGTGATGATTTAAGCCACGGACAAAATGATAACGATTAATATACACCATCTCATGTTCTGAAAGCCTTTCCCCGCGAACAGATGTCATAATATTAGCGAGATTGTCTTCTACTTCTTCATATTGTTTAAAAAAAGAAGTGGAAACGCTTTGTTCCCACCCCAACATTTTCACAACTGTATCAGTAGCCGTATTAAAAAGCGAAAGAATATTATCCTTAACTTCCATGCTCATATTTACCAAGCTATTTTTCAACTTAACACCAAATATAAAATCATACTTTGTCAGTCTTTCTAAACGTTGTTCCAACAGCCTTACTGTTTCTTCATTGTAATATCGAGCTACGTCAAGAGCATCTTCCGCAATATCTGATTCCAACTCTTTGAAGCGTTTATCTAATTCATATTCACTTGGATACATCATCAAATGGAAGTCCTCATAAGAGGTAATTTCCTCAAGCAAATGTTGCCACTTCTTTTTATAAGCATTTACCTTTTCTTTATTCTGCATAGGAATCGAGTTGCTTTTTATGCGGTAATACGCCCAAACGTCTCCCGTTCTCGTCAACAACAAATTTTTGTGTATTGCCTTCATAGGCGTTTTCAATTTCATTTGGTTTACCCACCACCTTTACTAGTTTGCGAAATTCGATTTTCTTTTCATTACAAAGATCGACCTTTCGGTCATTGCAAAACTTTTTTTGAGGAAGCTTGATCATAAAGTAATACTTCAACAGATCAAAGAAATATAGATATATATTTTTTCCTTCCGGCTTAATTTTTGTCACGAGCATTGTTAAGAAGATTGGAATACCAAAAATCACAAAGATTGATGAATTTTCAAAAGCGTGAGGAAAAACCTTCCTCACGCCGTACCAAAAGCCAAAACAGAGAGCAACAAATAAGAAATAGTTGATTGCTGGTATTAACTCCACTGCAAAAGGCAACGAATAATTTTCCGTTAACTGCTGAATCTTCTTAGGCTCTCTCATTGCCTTACGATAGTTAAACACTAGACGCCCCATTATTCGACCCCCTAGAGTTTATCAATAAGGTTCTCGACCCAACCTGAAAGTGTAGACCAGTGATTCACAGCCCAACCCACAGCACTTGCAACACAGCAACCAAATACAATTCCACCGACTCTTAGCTTCAATAAATGCTTAGAAGCAAGAAACGCACCGACAATAAACGCAAACTGAGTAACAACATCTTTCACCCAGCCTTGAATACCCCCAAGAGTTGGGAGCGCTCCACCTAAAATAATATCGTTATAGAAATTAAAAAATCCCATTTCAATTAATCTCCTTTCTATTGATGTTTTAATTTTTCGACATAATATTGACCGCTGTTTTCAGTTAAACTTAAAGAAAAATTCTCGGTTATTGGTATTTCATTTTCTTTTTCTTTAAATTGGACAACACAAAAAGCTTCGAAACCATTTTTTGTCTCGAAGACTTTTACATTCTTAATTTCACCAAATTCTAGGGTATCATCCAACGCTTCCGGCTCCTTCATCATATAGACCATATCCTCTTTCTTTTCAGAAGCGTATTTTCCAAAGAAGGTTTGAAGGAATTTTTCTATAGAATCCTTCTTCTCCCCAGTATATTCATCCCTCGTTTCGTCTTCATTTTTGACAGTTATGTCACCCTTCAAATCATAAACCTGAGTGAAATAAGGAACAGCAGAAACAGCAAATGAATCACCTTTACTTATAACTGGAATATTCAATAGTAATTGTTTTTCAGCCTTTTCTTCCTTGGTGACTTTTTCCTTCACCTTCTTTTTCTTTTTTCCGTCCTTCACTGTTTTTTCAACTTCTTTTTCTACAGGGAACAGATTCGTGTATGTCACCTTATATTGAAAAAGGCTATATTTATCACCCTCTTTCACGTTATATAGACTGTATTCATTTAAGACCCGATCTCCCTTTAACCCGTCTAGTTGAAACCTTTCACTTTCTTCGAAATCATTTTCCGTTTGTTTAACCATGTATTTTTCAAGATTTTCTTTTCGTTTTTCGATCGAATCGTGATCATTTTTCACATTTACAAATTCCTGAATAAAGCCTTGCAAATAATTTTCCGCAGCAGTAACCGAGATTTTTTCTTGTTGTTGTTCAAAAGGCTTATTTGAACTAACTTTTATATCATTAACGACAGAACGAGTATTGACGGACAGAAGAACGGACAGCAATGCTAAGAACAGCAAACCCGACAGACTACACCATAATGTAATAGCAACCATTTTTGATCTATCCCTTGGAACTTTTTTATTTGCCTTCTCCGGCCTTTGAACACGTTTAATTTTTTGGATAACGGCGCGAAAAAAGGACTCTTCCTTTTTTTCTGACAAGCTTTCATTTTCAAGCAACATTTAACCCTCCTTTGTCATCTAAGCTGTGTTTTTTTCACAGCTTTTAATTTTCATATTTTTAGTGAGTTTCATGATTGATCTTGCAATCTTTTCATAATTCGGTTCATTCATTTCAGTAACGATGATTTTCATTTGTTTCCCACCGACATTGCAAACCTTTACCGTTTCTTTCATGGAAGACCTCACTTTCTTTTCCTTATTTTTTTCTTGCTCTCTTCGATCTGCTTTATTGATTCTAAGAATGATAAAAAGGATGCTACACGCGGCAACACCCTTCTTATGCTTTCATTCTCCATATAAACTTTTACACTTGTCATCCGGCCGTCAGGAAGATAGCGAGTTTTATAAAATGTGTAACGATATTCAGAAAAGCCTTTCCGGTTTTCACCTTCCACAACCAGCATGCAATCTCTGCTTAAGCTCCTTACAAAGACCAAAGACGGAATACCAACATTAAATCCCAGTCTTTTAAACTGATTGTCTACAGCAGACACCTACTCACTCCTTATATCTTCTCATTAAGTTGATTTACGTTAACTTCTAACTAATAATCCCCCTTTAATTTTTTTCTCAATACTTTTAATGATATGGGAAGTGCAAAACCCAAAAAACCAGTCAATGCTACAAATAAAATAGCAACTACAGCCGCAAAAACATAATCACGTTCAAGAATCGACACATAAAAAAATATGCTGTAATAGAGGAAACAATACATATAAGCCAATAAGACAAGTAAACAAAACATTATCTGCGTTACGAAATTGATCAACTTTTCAACATTTAAGCGTTTCACTATCACTTCTCCTTTCTTGGGCTTTGCCCAAACCCACCAACGTATGCACGTTGGATTGCAAAATATCAATCCCCCCATCCCCCCGATTCATCGGGGGGCTCCCTCGCCGGTAGGCAGGAACAAACGAATGTTTGTTCAATGCCAAGAGGGTTTTGGTGGCGCTGAATATGTCAACTCCTTATCCTCACTTCGTTCCGGTACCGTTGACACATACGTTTAATCGCATCACCTGTGTTTATAAAGGTTTAGCAACTTGCTTTTAAACGACCATGTCAGCAACATTAGCCATAAACACATCTAACATTTTTTTATGTTTATCTGCCAGTTCAGCTTCTACGATCATATCTGACAGATCAGTTTTCCCTAGGTGCTTATCAGCTTCAAGCACCATTTTCATAGTGGGGGCGCAAGAATTACGAAGCCAGTTTCTCGATTTTTGATAAAAGTCTTCCTGCGGTTTCATGAAAAGTCTCAATTTCCCTACATCACCTATAAAAGCTTGCCAGAAATCACTTGTTTCCCAATATCGGCGTTCTCTTTCGTTCGGATCAACGAATTTCACATAGTTGTTAATAATCTGCAATGCGATATATGTCAAATCTTGTCGTTTGATCAGTTCTTTAATGGCTACTTGTGCTCGTTCGTTTTTCAAACGAATTTCATAGCGATTCCAGTCGCCTAAATCCTCTAACGGGATATTGTTTTTTTCAGCCTGTTCATGATTTTTTTCATAGAAACATAGATAAGCTTCTGATTTTTTAGAACCAAAGTATATTGTTGTTCCACCCATTTGACCATCCGAGAGATCAAAAGAACCGTTATAATCTGATTTTCTAAATCGTGAAATACATTCGCCCTTTTGGGCTTTCTTTAACAATTCCGGTATAGAAAAGTACGTCTTTTTATCATCAATAGCCAAATCAAAGCGAGTAAATGAACCACCTTGTGCCATGCAATCTTGAAAGAAGTCGTACCATGTTTTCTTCCGGCATTCCAAGAAGGATTCAAATTGACGGCAACCTCGCCCAGACAACTCAATCAAAACACCTCTGTTATCATCCGGCGCAGAATAAAAGACCTTGATATAGTCCAGTTCATACGTACCAACGTAGCCATAAAAGCCGTTGGGCTTTTCAGTCATAAAATCTTTACTCAGATGGAGAATATTTTCAATAATGTGGTCAACATCGTGAGTTTTAAAAGTAACTCGAATGTAGTCAACCATTGATACTAAAGGATTTTCAACATTCTCTTTTTCTTCTTCTAACATTACTACCCCCCTGTTAGCGTGGGGGGGTTGGTTTAGCTCATCCATTCGCTTCGCTCACTCCTTCGCCGCTGGCCGTCCGGTCGCTTACGCTGCCGCTGGCGACTGCCGTCGCCTGCGCTCCCTCGACTCCAACCAGCGACTTTTTAATAGACGACTTAAAATCATATCCTTTTGGCACAATTGGACTGTAAAACTCTAATATTGAACCTGTGCCGACATAGGCATATCCTCGACCTTTCACATCTTTCTCCATAAACGTTTTATCAACGTCACCAAACATCATCCCATATCCAGTATCAGACATATTGCCAAGCGCAACGCGAAAACTAAATTGATCTCGTATCCCATCCGCTAGATATTTCGCATCTGGTCGCTGTGCCCCTAAGACTAGAAAATAACCAGCTTGACGACCCAACAAAACCAATTGTTTCATATAGGATAAGGCTTCATTCCTTTCTTTCATATCCAGCAAATCCATAAATGCCACATATTCATCAAAGAAGATAAAGACAGGTTTTAGCCCTAAATAGGCATAGTTTTCACCTGTCTTGTAATTGGGCATTTTCTTCATTTCATCCATTCGTTCCATCATGCCATCAACCGACTTTCTCAGACACATAAGGATGCCATTTTTCTGCGAATAGACTCTTTTCGGGAGCACCTCTTCCAAGTCGGCTAAATCAGCATTTTTTGGGTCTAAGATTTTCACATCTGCCCCAAGTCCTACACACGCTTTTATGACAGTCAACATGAAATAGGTTTTCCCTCCGCCTGTGCTACCGGATATGAGCATGTGCGGCAACTTATCAAATTGCCATGAAATATGCTTCATTAACGGAAGGACTCCATTTTCAGCTACTGCATCATCAATGGAAATACGATTCTTTTTGACATCGTAAAGAAGTTTAAAACATACAAATCCTTCTTCCATTTGCTTATCCACCAGGTCACAAAATAAGCCGTTTTCTAAATCCTTTCCTAAGTCTAGGAAGCGATTCTGAAAACGGCTCATGTCCATAGCAATACGAATATAAATGTGATTGTTTTTAACTTGGTAATACATCCTAGGAAAGTACGTGATTTTTTCCTTCGTCCCTGTATCATTTGAGAATAGCTTTTTAACCTTCACATGATCTTTTTCATAAAACTTGTTTGAGAAAATCATTCTTGCAAGCATCTGCCTGTGCTTTAACCTTTTAAAAAGTCCATTAAAAGTTAAACAGGCAACATACACACTTCCAATACCAATACACAACGAACAAACCAAGCTTTTAACGATCAAAAGTACATTCCATTCAAAGTGATTAATCACTTGAGATACATTAAAGTGAAGAAGATGATCTTTCCAAAAGAAAAACATGGATAAGAAAAAAACAGGCACAAAAATAATTGCGCCTGCCAGTTTTATGTTATTTCTCATAAATGGCCGAATACGTTTCCCTCGATACTTCCACAGTCTTTTTTCAAGAAAATTTTTCATACGGATCACCCGTTATCCTTTGCGACTTTACTTTTTATCACTTGTGGCAGTTGTAGCCGCAGTTTTGGAAACGCTAGAACCTTTCAAAATGATATCTTCTGCTTCAACAGTCCAGTTAAGACTAGCATAATTCCCGTTTGGTCTGGCAACAGCCGAAATTTTCGGATTTTTTAATTCAACATCTTTAAAGAAATCAAATTCCTTTAATTCCACATAAGCAGGAATTGTCACTTCAATCTGTCCGCCTTGCACACTTGACCCTAGATTATAAACCCTTGATTCCAAAGTATCCGTTCTTTTCCCATCCACATAAGCATAACGTTCACGGTTCAAACCTAAAAATTTCAGTTCACCAAAGGTCATGTTAATATCCGGTACAATAAAGTTTAAGTTCATTTTTCATATCCCCATTTCATTTTTTATTATTTATTTTCAAACGATCATCAAATTCGATTTTATATTTTGGATTCGCTCCGGTTCTGTATCCATCTTGGCGCTTATCAGTCGCTCCTGCCTTACAAGGCCATTATGGCAACCTAGTAGGCTATTTATAGCCATCAAGCTGTATACAGCTATCTCGCACGCTTGTTCTAGCCTGCTACAGTATTTGAAGTGATTACTGTACATCACCAAATACTCACGCATGACTTTTCATCAAAAATGCCGTATAATGAAGGTGTCTAAGTCTTCATGGCGTTCTTGATGATTTAATCGTCAAGGCGCTTTCTTTGTCTATATGTAATTTTCAAAGAGCAACACTCCATCAATAAATTACTGGAACATTTGAAATATGCGAACCTCTAAAAATAATCACTCTTGGTTTTCCACCATATAAGATTGGACCCTCATCAATTAACGGAAACATAAAAACTTCCTTCGGTTTTCCTTCATCGTAGAAACACCGTATAAACCAATCATAAAATTCTTGGTATTCTTCGACTAAATTTTCATCCATAGCCCTTTGAATCACTTGCGCTAAAGCTAAAGTAACAGGTTCTCTATGGTCTTCAAATTTTTTCAAATGATAATTAAACTCTTCGATTAACGTCAAATCACCACCACCTTTTTTTTCAGTTGAGCCATTATAGTGGTATAAATTCACACTATGATTAGCCCTTTAATGAAGCAATGTCCTTCCTGCCAACACCGTAATGTTTACAAATCCTTCGATAAGATACCCCCTTTCTAAGAAGAGCATTTACATTTTCAAGAGATAAAGGTTTGTCAAAATAATGATTCACAATCACCTTATTTAAGGCGATTTTCATCCTCGCAGTCCAATCGCCCTCCATTTGCCTCGCTAAGGCAACAGCTTCTTTCATAAACAAATGAGTATCCCTTCTTTTCATTTAGATAACCCCATTTCTTTTTTGCCTTTATACATATAGCGATCATCAAATTTAGATTTGTTAACCCGTCCCTTTATGACCTTATATCCTTCATCCTCCATTTCTGCATTTAAACTGCGAATAATCTTATACGCTTTTGCTCGTTTAACCCCTAGAATTCTCTGTACATCATCCACTGTATAAAACTCCTTCATGAAACCCTCCTTTCTCAAAAAATTTCTCAACCCTTTGTGGTTATCTTTATTATAACCCTCCGTATTGGAGATGTAAAGAAAAAAATGAACATTTTGGAGAGTTTTTAAAAAAATATGCAAAATTGGACTATATACGAAAAATTTCAGGATCATAATAACCCACCCGAAAAGGAGAGTCAATGATTACATGTACACTTTTTGTTCTCATGTATATTAATAAGTCAGCAAATGCTGATATTATAGTAATAACTCAACTTTTTGTGGAATGGATGATTAAAATGACATTAGGAGAAAGATTAAAAAAGGCTCGAAAAAAAGCTGGTTATTCTCAGAAAGAAGCTGCGATCAAAGTAAACTCTACAGAAAAAACAATTTCTAATTACGAAAGAGATTATAGAAACCCTGATCCCGAAACTCTAAGGAAACTAAGTGAACTCTATGATGTATCAACTGACTATTTATTAGGCCGCAAACCACACACACCTTCGAAGCTGGACGAAACAGTAAACGAAGCACTAGAAGAATTAATGAACGAAGAAACTCTCCTCTTTATGAAAAACGATGAAGAAATAGACGAAGAAACAGCACGTTTAATAAAACAAGCATTAATTAACGGTATCAAATATGTTGATGCTATGAAAAAGAAAAAATGAAAGGTTTTTTTAATCCTCCACATATCTTCACACAGAAAGAGTGATCCTTATTTACACCTCAAAAAACATTAAACATAAAGCCGAAAAGGTTATTCAAGAGAATGGAACAAATGACGTTTATGAAATTTGCGAAAGACTAAAAATTATAATATTAAAAGAAAATTTGGGATGTGTTCACGGATTCCTTCAATACTATAAGGAAGAAAACGAATATATTATTCATGTCAACAAAAAGTCAAATTATCCCCAAATCATAATCGCTCATGAGTTAGGACACTTTTTTCTTCATAAAAATTTGAACACATTTCAAATGGAAAACTGTTCACTTTTTTTAGAATCTAAATTAGAGCAACAAGCAAATATTTTCGCATCTGAAATTCTAGTCACCGATAAAATGTTAATAGACGAAATGCCAAGAATCCAAAGTTGGACGTATAAACAAATAGCGTCTTTTTTCAAAGTTCCACTATTCGTCATTGAACATAAAGTATCCCAACTTAACCTTATAACCCACAAGTCGCCAATTAGAGAAGAAAGAAATATCTTCAAGTTTGCATAACATTTTCATTGTTAAAGCATAATCATACCCATTTTTTGGATATCCTATATAAAGAAAAACAATTAAAAGAAAATCACTCAACGAAAGAAGGTGATCCCATGCCTACAAATCGCAAGCCCAATAGATTGATCAAAGAGAAGTCTCCTTACTTGCTCCAACACGCTTACAATCCCATCAATTGGTATACATGGTGTGACGAAGCATTCGAAAAAGCAAAACGTGAGGACAAACCTATTCTCCTTTCTATTGGGTATGGGTAGTTAAGCGAACATGTCATTGGTGCCACGTCATGGCCCACGAAAGCTTTGAAGACGAGGAAGTCGCCGAGCTCCTGAATGAGAAATACGTCGCCATTAAAGTCGATCGCGAGGAGCGGCCTGATGTCGATTCGATTTATATGACGATCTGCCAGATGATGACGGGGCAGGGCGGGTGGCCGCTGAATGTGTTTTTGACGCCTGAGCAAAAGCCGTTTTATGCGGGGACGTACTTTCCGAAGACGAGCCGCTTCAACCGCCCGGGGTTTGTCGAGGTGCTGAGGCAGCTGTCAAATACGTTTGAGAAAAAACGGGATTATGTCGAAGATATCGCTGAAAAGGCGTCCAACAACCTGAAAATCAAAGCGAAAAGCGATGCCGGCGAAGCGCTTGGTGAGGATATCCTGAAACGCACGTACCAGCAGCTGATGAACAGTTTTGACACGATATACGGCGGCTTTGGCAGCGCGCCGAAGTTCCCGATCCCTCACATGCTGACCTTTCTGCTCCGCTACCATCAATACAGCGGAGAGGAAAACGCCTTGTACAGCGTGACGAAAACGCTCGACAGCATGGCGAACGGGGGCATCTACGATCATATCGGCTACGGGTTTGCCCGCTATTCGACCGATCAGGAATGGCTCGTCCCCCATTTTGAGAAAATGCTCTATGACAATGCGTTGCTGCTGATCGCTTATACAGAAGCCTATCAGGTAACGAAACGCAAACGGTATAAACGGATTTCCGAGCAGATCATCGCGTTTATCCGCCGTGAGATGACAGACGGCAGAGGCGCTTTTTACTCTGCGCTTGACGCTGACACAGAGGGTGTTGAAGGAAAATATTACATATGGTCAAAAGACGAAATTGAAGAAACGCTCGGCGATGAGCTCGGCACGCTGTACTGCGCCGTCTATGATATAACGGACGAGGGGAATTTCGAAGGGCACAATATTCCGAATTTGATCTATGCGAACCTTGAAAAGGTAAAGGAAGAGTTCTCGTTGACAGAAGCTGAACTGGGAGACAAGCTGGAAGAAGCGAGACAAAAGCTCTTCGAAAAACGCCAAGAATGGATATATCCCCATGTCGACGATAAGGTACTGACATCGTGGAATGCTTTAATGATCGCCGGTCTCGCTAAAGCGGCGAAGGTGTTCGATGCCCCTGAATACTTGGAAATGGCGCGGACTGCGATGTCATTTATCGAAGACGAATTAATCAAGGACGGGCGCGTTATGGTGCGCTACCGCGACGGCGAAGTGAAAAATAAAGGGTTTATCGATGATTACGCGTTTTTGTTGTGGGCATATCTCGAATTATACGAAGCGTCGCTGAACCTCGACGATTTGCGAAAAGCGAAGGATTTAGCGGAAAAGATGATCGGGCTGTTCTGGGATGAAGATCACGGCGGTTTTTACTTCACGGGAAGCGACGCCGAGGCGTTAATCGTCCGCGATAAAGAAGTGTACGACGGTGCTTTGCCTTCCGGAAACGGCGTTGCCGCCGTCCAGCTGTTTCGACTCGGACGACTGACGGGCGACTTGCCATTGATCGATCGTGTATCCGGCATGTTTTCGGCGTTTCACGGGGACGTATCTGCTTACCCAAGCGGACATACGAACTTTCTTCAAAGTTTACTGAGCGATGTGATGCCGCAAAAAGAAATTGTTATCCTGGGTAAACGCGATGATCCTGGCCGGAAAAGGATCGTTAAGGCATTGCAGCAGGCCTTTCAGCCGACCTACGCCGTCCTGGCCGCTGAGTCTCCGGACGATTTTAAAGGGGTTGCCGACTTTGCGGCGGATTACAAAGCGATCGATGCCAAAACGACCGTCTATATTTGCGAAAACTTCGCCTGCCAGCAGCCGACGGCAGACATTGATGAAGCGCTGAAACGGCTTCTGTCCGTTTCATAAACGATGATAGCGGGAATAGCACCTGAAAGTTCACCAAAACTTTCAGAAAGGGGTTATGACCATGAAGAAAAACGTGGTGTCAGTGCTCACCGTTTCCGCAGTTGTCGGTGTCGCCTCTTATATGCTTAAGGACCAGGCCAACAGGCAAAAACTGAAGGAATGCTTGCAGAATATGAAGGCAAAACTGCCGTCTTTGCCGCAAAAGCAAGATACGGCGTCATTCCCGGTCGAAAAGGCGGGGCATCCGCACCCGCATGATATTGAAGACAACAAAATGGTCTCTGAAGGCTCGATGTATCCGGTTCAATATTACGATCAAAAGAAAAAATAACCATGGGAGAAGCTGCCGCGGCGTGCGGCAGCTTTTCTTAATGCCTCTCCCAAAAATTCCAGGCGATTGCCGAACGGATCATTGACATAAAATCTTGCCGCTCCTTCTAACGGTTTGCCCTCCGTTATTTGTACACCGTGTTGTTTTAATGGTGTCGGTTACGCTAAACGCCGGATGCGCTTTCAATGCAGGGATAAAAGGTTTTTAAATGCCGATGTGAAGCTCTTGCGGGCCGCACTGAAACCAAACAACTCCGCGTTTTTTCAAGTTCTCCGGCTTTGGAATCTCCCGCATCCCTAATACGTTCGGGAAAAGTTGTCTGCATTCGTTCTCGCTGTCCTTGGGAGCTGCAATTTGCACATGGTCGATACCTGAAAACATCGAATCCCCTCTTTTCATTTTTGAATATCACAAAAAAACTGCCACAGAATGGCAGCTTTAAATGTTATGCTCAAAGCAATAATGGTTGACCAGCTCCTCAATCAAATCGTGCTCGGGAAACTCGCCGGAAAATTCGAATCGGATTTCCTCGACAAACCGTCCGCGCCAGTATACATGGATCGCCCCGTTCTGTCTTGTCACGCTGAACTCGGGCTCAAACGTATAGCCGTTCCGCTCGATCGCACCCATTTCGTCTCGCCCGCCTTTCAAAACAGCAATTCGTATACTTCATTTAACTCTCTCGTCCGCTTGTGATCTTGTTCATTCCGTGCATATGTCAGTTCATGTTCGAGCACTTCGTTCAAAAAAGCGGCTTCCCGCTCGTCCAAGTGCCTGACAAACTCTTCTTCGTTTTCGTACTGCCGGGAGACGATTTTTTTGTAAATCTTCTGGCCCATGTCGTGTTCAAGATGGTTTGACAATGACTCCCGCAAATACCCCAATGTTGTATCCATGCTTTGATCTCCTTTTTACCCTATAGGTTGAGTGAATTCGTCCTTATTCATGCACTGTTTCTGAAAGTTTTTTAAACACACTCGTCTCAAGGAATGAGGGCTTTATTCACTCTCCATCAAACCGGCTTCCTTACAAAGCTCAACAAGCTGGTGCACGCCGTAAAACTGCCGGCGATTGCGCTGATGAATGCTTTCCAGCGCACGTTCGGTGACTTGCTTTGCCTTTTCAATGCTTTGGTGTTCAACAGCCTGCACGATTTCCTTCATATTCTCCAAAAAATAGACGGTTCGTCTCAATGTGCGGATCAATAAAATTTGCCTGATATGCACCGGTGTGAAAAGCCGGTAGCCATTTTCGGGGTCTCTCTCGGGAGTGATCAGGCCTTCTTTTTCCCATTGGCGGATGGCTGACGTCTGTACGTTCGTGAGGGCGGCTGCTTCCCCGATCGTCATGCGGCGTTTCATCTTGTGGCCCGGGACAATCGGAAGCTCGGGATCCCGCAATATGGCAAGCGTTTGATCGGCGACGGCTTTTTCCTCATGCAAATCGGCTTGCTCCTTATTCACAAACCAGAAGGCCGCATCAATATCACCGTTTTGAATATGACGCAACACCTTGCATGTAACGCTTACGCCAAATGCAGGAAACATGGCGCGAAGACAGCGGAAATAAGCCAAATGCAGGGCGGTATAAAGGCGGTAGCCGTTTTCGGCCCGCTCAGGTGCGGGAACGGCGCCCCATGATTCGTAATGGCGCAAAGCGCTCGTGCTGATGTTCAGCTTCCTGGCAATCTCAATCGGTTTGTAATAACGCATCTCCCATCCTCCCCATCGGTTTCAGTCGACCTTCACTATACCAGTCAGGTCCTCTTCCAGACAAACATTAGAGAAAAATCTTAAAGTGCTGAGATAATCTCCATATTAATAAAAATCAGCGATTTCATCCAGACCTTACCACTTGCATCAAGCTTGTAAAATAGATGGTGTAAGACATGAATTCGAAAATAAAGGAGGCCGACATGAAGATTTTTCATGAAGTACCGAATCCGCGGGAGGATCTAGAATTAAGAAACTGTGCAAAAGATGAGGATACCGTCAAAACGGCTTTAGAGCGCACAATTTTTTCAGCGGTCATCAGAGACGATCGCTCAGAGTTCATCGGCATAGGCAGAATCATCGGCGATGGCGGGTGCTTTTTCCAAATCGGTTGATGTGGCCGTCAAACCGTCTGAACAGGATGAAGAAGTAAAGCACATGATCATGGACGAAATCATGAATTTTCTCCGGCAGAACACTCCCCCGGGCGCCGAAGTGCTGATGATGGCCGACGTCCCGTCGATCCCTTTTTATCAGAAATTTGGATTTCAATATACCTATCCAAAGTCAATCAGCCTGTCAAAAACGATTTAGCAAAAAACCCCATAATTGATTGGGTGCTTTGAGAAAACCATGAAGAACTTTGGCACTTGCATGCATAGTTATTACCTCAGGGAAAATGTAAAAGGCTGTCGAGATTTTCTCGACAGCCGAAACACCTGTAAAGGGGGTTTTTTTATTTCTGATCCAAAGTCTGTGTCTCAACAGAAGCACGCTTTCCGATTCCGAACGCATAATAGCTGACTGTCACGAGAGCAAGGAAGACAACCCCTACGATCAGGGAGACCCGCGTGTCATCGTTAAACCACATGCCGACTAATACCATGAGCAGGAAGGCAATCGTCAAATAGTTCGTCAAAGGGGCGAAAGGCATTTTAAACGGATGTTTGCCGATTTCGGCCCCTTTTGCCTTTCTGAATCCGATGTGGCTGAACAGGATGACAAACCATGGGATCATCCCTGGAAGAACGCTCGCGCTGTATACGTACACAAAGATATTAGGCGGTGCAATGTAGTTTAAGACGACACCGATGACCAAGCCGATCAGGACGGCGATTGTCCCGTAGAACGGCACACCGTTTCTGGAAATCTTCTTAAAGAATGCCGGCGCCTGTCCGTTCACTCCGAGCGTATAAAGCATGCGCCCCGCGCTGAAAATCCCGCTGTTGCAGCCTGACATCGCCGCAGTAATGACAACGAAGTTAATGATGCCGGCCGCCGCCGTAATCCCGACTTTTGCAAAAGTCGATACAAACGGGCTGCCGATCGAATTCAGCTCATTCCAAGGATAAACCGTGACAATCACGAAAATAGCTCCGATATAAAAGATTAAGATGCGCCAAATAATGCTTTGAATCGCGCTTCTTAACGTGTTCTGCGGATCTTTTGCTTCCCCGGCCGTAATCCCGATCAGTTCAACGCCTTGATAAGCTGCGATTACAAGAGACAGCGCAAAGAAAAATCCTGAAAATCCGCCGGTAAAGAAGCCGCCGTGTGACCAAAGGTTGGACAATCCGATGGCGTGTCCGCCATTTCCGAGCCCGAAGAAAATAATCCCGAGACCCGCCACGATCATCAAAACAATCGTCACAATCTTAATCATTGCAAACCAAAACTCAAATTCCCCAAACGATTTGACAGAGATGAGGTTTGCCCCTCCAAGAATCGCCATTGCGATAATTCCCGGCACCCAAGCGGGCAGATCCGGAAACCAGTACTGCATGTACTCCCCGACGGCGATAATCTCGCTCATCCCGACAATCACCCATTGAAACCAATTGCTCCATGCGGTCATATAACCGGCCAGCGGATGGATATATTTATGGCCGAATGTCGCAAAAGAACCCGTGCTTGGCTCCACATACAGCATCTCTCCCATTGCACGCATGATAAAAAAGATAAAGATTCCGCATATTGCATAAGCAAGCAGGACAGACGGCCCCGTCCACTTAATCGTGCTGGAAGAACCCATAAATAAGCCGACACCGATTGTACCGCCGAGCGCGATCATTTGAATATGACGCGCCCCAAGACCTCTCTTCAATTCCTTGTTCACCACTTCTTTTCCTCCTCTAACACGGCTGATCAAATCTATTTCAGACGAAGTAGTAATAACAATCTGACAATTCCGATTTATAATATACGCCAAATTACTTATTTCATCATAATAAACTTCTCTGGAAAATACAATTGTTTTTTTCAGGAGAACACATTTTAATCTATTAAATGATTAAAAAACAATTATTTCAATATAAAGAAAATTAAGATATTTTAAAAAGGGTAGAAAAAACGGAACGCAGGAAGGCGTTCCCCTCTCATTCTAAGAAAAACACTTCAGGTTTAAAATGTCGTACAGCTCATCTAGTTTTTGAATTTGATAGGTTGGAGCAATGCCGGTGTCGTTCGCTTTCATGCCGGGGTTCAGCCAGCATGTATCAAGCCCGGCGAGCCCGCCGCCTTTGATATCGGCCGTCAAGGAATCCCCGATGATCAACCCGTGTTCTGTTGAAAACTCGGGAATCCTTGCAAACACATAGTCAAAGAATTCCTTCATCGGCTTTTGATAGCCGGTGTCCTCGGATACAAAAATCCCCTTAAACAGCGGATACATTCCTGAATCCCGCAAACGCCTGTGCTGTGTCTTTGAAACGCCGTTCGTCACAATATACAGATCATAGCGGGTATGCAGCTTTGTGATCAATTCCAAAGCCCCGTCCAACAGCTGATGGCCTTCCTCCAGAAAGCTGCGGTACCTCTTCTCCAGCAAAGCTCCGTCCGCCTCACGGCCATATTCGCTGAATAAACGGGAAAAGCGGGTATTGACCACTTCGTCACGACCAATCTTTCCTTCTTCAAACGCCCTCCACAGACCTTGGTTGATTCGCTTATAGTCGGCTTCGATTTCCTTTGTCAGCGGAAGGTCCTGTTCCTCGAAAAGCAGGCGCAATGCCATACTTTCAGCCGCGCGGAAATCTAAAAGTGTATCATCGACGTCGAAAAATAATGTTCGATATGTTTTCACAAATATGCCTCCGTTTTTTAATCATTAGATGTCTCCAAGTCTTCAAGTTCCTTCTTCAGGGCGCTTTCTGTTTCAGCTTTCTCCCGTTCCGTTTGCCTGTCAAAGACAAGCTGTTCGATAAATTCCCAAATATCCTCCAGCCTGCGCTTCACCTGATAAAACCGCAATGCATGACGGTTTATTTGAAAACCCACATGAACCAGACGGTAGACGCGCAAAAACTCTTGAAAATACGGCTGTTCCGCAAAAAACATCAGATCTGCTTCAACAGGAGCCAGTTTCAGCCCTTCCCAGTCGATCAACACCAATTCCCTCCCGGTTTTCATTAGATTCCAGTTGTGAAGATCGGTGTGGCATAAAGCCAACTTCAGATCGGCGTTTTTCAAATGGTGTGAAAGCTCTTCGACCGTCTCTATCGCGCGGCGTATTGATTTGGTATGCGGACCAATCAGTTCTGCGGCTCCACCGGGAAGCCCTTCACTCAGCAACGATCTCATCTGCCGGACAAATGGAACATCAAAGTTTTCCTTTATCCCGCCTGTATCAACCGGGATGTTTTCTCCATACGAATGAAGTGTTGCAATGATTTGTGCAAGTTTTTCAATCTCTTCCTTATAGAGCGGCCTGTCGCCGATCGTTTCTCCGTCAATGTATTCATACAAAAGGTAGATCCCATGGTCATCCTCGCATTTGTAGGCGCCGTCCTTCGTTAAGACCGGAACAGGAACGCTCCCTTTTAAGCGGACAGGATGGTTGAGCCACTGAACAATCGGAGCGTAGACATCGATAAGAGCCGTTAATTTCGCGGTCGAAGCCCTTTTTTTATCATAAGCCTTTAAAAAGTAATCCGCACCGCCGCCGGCCGCCTTATAAGCAAGAGCCGACCATCCGCCTTGCTGCGGGGAAACGGCGGTACTGTCTATACCATAATAAACGTTCAACACGTTCTTGACGTCAAACATCCCGTTCTCCTCCAAGAAAACTGCACCCCTTTATGAGGCCAGGGGTGCAGCCGCGTATTAATAAATCTCTTTCGCGTCAGGCTTCAGCTGCCGGACATGCTTCAAGTACTGCCTGACCTTGGCGGCGTCAGCATGAGGATACTCATATCCCAGGTGTTCCGCCACTTCAATCGCAGTCTTTTCAAATAACTCGGTCGATGTAAACAAAGCGTTCCACACATCGTCATAGTCTCCGTGAGGATACGTCGCCAATAGCCTGTTCCACGTCCCTTCATCAACATAACGCTTCAGAAACTTGGCGTTCTTTCCGATGCTGAGCGAAAAATCGGTTTCGATGCCGACCTTCCATTCGAGCATTTTCAAAAGCATCGCCCTGACAAGAACCAAATGGTCGATCGCATAAAGAATTTCCTGCCTCCACAAGCCTTTCGCCACATATGCCGAAGTCCACCAGCATTCATTGCAGCAGTCTGCAAAGGCTTGTTCGGACGGCCGGTTCACCCAATACTCTTCATCCGTCGGCGGCGGAATCGCAGGCAAGGCGCCATCCTTATCCAACAAGATAACGGTCAAACCGTCTTCACGGCAATATTCATCCTTCTCTTCCAAAGGAATAAGCATTAAGTCAATCCGGTTGCCGTCGGTAAACAGCATCATATAAGTAAAACGGTCGCCGAGCTCATTCGGAAACAGTTCCATGTCTTCCGGCGTCTGCATGATGATCCGCTCTCCAAAGACATCGATCCAATCCGGATCATCGAAAAAAGACTGCATATCTGTCACAAGATACGCAATATCATAATCCCGAAAAGGATCCTTGGGAACATTCGGATTCGTCCGCGACCCATTCATCCCGACCGCTCTGACTCTGTCATCTTCCTTGGCGACCTTAAGCACCAAATCCATGATTTCTTGTTCTGAACGCATATACTAAAACCTCCTGTTATGTGATTGTTTTCCCAACCCACACGTGTCAGGAGGTCCCCTAATGCAAGGTTATATAAAATGCTCCAAACATGTCATTGAAACATCCTCCTTTTTAAGCTTGTTTAAGGTGATCGTCGAGGCGTTCAAACTGTGAAGCAACACCCTGAATAACGCCCATATCCATGACTTGCTGCAGCGCCTCTTTAGACGCAAATTGAGAACGCATTATGAGCTTCGTCTTATTTTCCTCTTCAAAAAACTCAATCTTCACCAAAGTCTCCGGCATTCCGGGAGCTGCATTCCCTTCCTCATCCGAAAACACATCAACGTACACAACCCTTTCAGGCGCCGAGATATCCTGATAAACAGCCTTTCCCCAGGACACCTGTCCAAAATAGTCCCCCCTGGTTCTCATCAATCCACCGCATCCCATAATGCCAAACGCCGTTCGGTTGAAACGCAAACTTACGATTTTCGGTTTTCCAGCCTTTAGGCCCCCACCAGCTTTCCAGCTGCCCACCTTCTGAAAAAGCCTTAAACACCAGATCCCGCGGGGCATTGAAAAGCCGTTCTAAGACGAGGCTTCTTCCTTCTATTTTCACTTTCAAGTTGTTTGCTGTTTTGTCCGACATAATATCCCCCTGAAAAAGTGAATGTTTATGAAACAATAACAAGGCAAGAAAAAACATGAAGAATATATGTAATCGCTTTCTCCGGAAGTGTTAAACATTTCTTCATAAATTAAATATAACGAAAAAGGTTTTTTTCGCCAACATAAGAAACCTCTATAGATGATTTTGATCTATAGAGATTATGCTTAACATGCGTCTCTTTAAACATCACACGACAATGATTCTGCTATCCCTCGGCACTGAAAATAATCGCAAAACTGTTTAATGCCTTAAACGAGAACATTCTAATCAAAATTAAAATTTGCAGGAGTTACTTTTTTAAAGAACAATATCCCATCATATTGCTGAACCGGCTTAAAAGAAATACTCAAGCCTCCTCCCTCAAAAGCCTTCCACTTATTTTCCCCCCACCTTGATGTGCATGGTATAAAAAAATTTTGGTGGGGGGAATTGCTGAGGAGCCATTCCAAATGCTTCTTGTTGACTTTTTTTATAGGATGATCGCCCCCTTGGTGATCCCCCATTCTGCCCTCTCCTGCATAAAAACCAATAACAAAGCTGTCCTCTTTCATGAATGGTGGAAGGTTTTCTACAAATGACCGATATGGAGAAAACCGATTTGCACTGCTCTGTTTTTTGATGTGAAGGTTGTGAGCCCATATGATAAATTTCTCATCAGGATAAACATGCTGAGATAAAAATTCAAGATTCTTCGCCATTAATTCATCTCGATACTCGAACAATTTGGAAAAACCTTTTGTAAAATTCGCTTTAAAATAATTTATTCTGTTTTTCATCGTCTGTAACACGACATCACGAATCATGGCAGAGGGAAAAGTCTGTTTCTTAAGCCCCTTCATCAGTTCTTGGCCCATGCCTTCAATCTCTTCTACTGTTTTCCTAAAACGTCTTTTCAATATGTAATCTTTATCTAGCATCTCATTTGTGCGCGTATCAAATTCTACATACATCTTCCTGAGGTCCCCTGTCAAATGCGAACGCATGTAGGAGGAAAAGTGCTTATCCATGCTCTGCTGAACATCAACGCCTGTTAAATGCAAAGGCTGCCGCTGTTGGGTTTCCTTCATATACTCAAACAAATCGAGCATAAATTCGTTTTGCCAAACTTTCCCGATGGAACCGGACATAAATTCTTTGGAACCGAGTTCTTCTGAAAGGTAATTTCCTATGGTGCAATCTCCCAGTTCACTTTCAAAAGCAAGAATACGAAATCCTAATTCCTGATGCAGATATTTGATCAAACTTGCCTTCGCCTCAATGTATTCTTTGACGCAATGGCTGCTTTCTCCGAGAAATACAAATCTTTTATTTCCCAATATCTCTTTTAAAAAGTCAAATTTATAACCATCAACCCCTCCAATATTAATCGATTCATCTCTTACTTCATCAAATAAATCATTCACTGTTTAAGCCCCCTCCCACAATTGCTTGGTCATTGTTTGAATTGTACAGCTCGGTGTAAAACCCTTGATTACGAATCAATTGTAAATGGTTGCCCATCTCTTGAATCTCTCCGTCTTTTAGTACTAATATGAGATCTGCATCCTTAATAGTACTCAGCCTGTGAGCTATGACGATGCGCGTGCACTTTAATTCATTTAAATGTTGTTCTATGACCTTTTCATTTAAGTTATCAAGGGAACTTGTTGCTTCGTCCAGCAATAATATTGAAGGTCTTTGTAATAAAGCCCGCGCCAGCATGATTCTCTGTTTTTGACCGCCTGAAATATTCATCGACATTTCTGATACGGGAGTGTGGTAACCCATTGGCATTTCCATAATCTCGTCGTGTATTTGTGCAATTTTAGCTGCCGTAACAACTTTATCCATAGAAGGATTCTGATCATAAACAGATATGTTATGAAGAATAGATTTATTAAAAAGAGTCGCATCTTGTGGTACGACACCAATATTTCTACGCAGCCATTGCTTGTCTAAGTCGAATAAATTGATTCCATCATAAAAAATTTTGCCGGCAGTAGGTTCATATAAACCAAGCAGCATACGTGCCAAAGTACTTTTGCCAGAACCTGAGGGACCAACGATAGCGACTTTTTGTCCAGCTTTTATTTCCACACTAATATGTTTAAGCACAGGTTTACTATACTGGGTATATGAAAAGCTTACATTTTCCAGTTTGATATTTCCAGTTAATTCTTTTGGTTTAATTGAGTTTTTTGGTGTTTTTTCCACTGGGGCTTCCAACACATCGTTAATTCTTTGCAAATAAGTGTCCATTGTGATCATGCTTTTTGCTGTATCAACTAAAGAAGAAATCAAACCAAAAAATATTCCTGTCATTGAGTAGAACGCCACCATTGAGCCGGTGGTTATGTTTCCAAGTTGAACCTGGTGCAATGACAATCCTAAAATAATCAAAGGCGCAGCCAGCTCTAAACTGACTATGTACGAATTTATAGTATTAGAAAAATATTCATTTTTTTTGAATGCATACAATACCTTTTTAAACAAATGTTCCCATTGATGTAAAACTTGCTTTTCAACTCCGGCCATTTTAATTCCAAAAATTCCATAGAGCGTTTCTACCTGAACGTCCTGGAATTTGGACTGTTCAGAGAGTTCTTCTTCAGCACGTTGTTTAAGTGCATTTTGAGTAAAGGTCAACAATAATATGTTTACTATACCAAAGACAACCACCCAACCTGCTAACCATGGCGAAATCATCGCCATGTATCCCAGTATAATAAGAACGAGAGTTGAATCTAATACACTCATGATCGTCTGCTGAGAAAAAAGCTCTCGTATCATAATATGGGAGTTGGCTCGATAAACAATTTCGCCAAATGACCTTAACTGAAAATATTGAAACGGCAGATGAATTAAATGTCTAAAAAACCTGCTCATCAATCTCCAATCCAGATGCAACCTTAAATTAGTTAAAAAGCGGCCCCGCAAATAAGAAATAATCCCCTTAAATATAACCAAACCAAAAATACTAATAAAAAAAACGGTTAGAAATTCGTAATGATTCGGAATGGCAATTTCATCTATTGCAATCTTAGTTATAATTGGCATAGAAACAGTCAACAATTGAATGGACAGAGACCACACCAAAATAGAAAAAAGTAATTTTGGTTTTTCCAAAGTTATTTTTAAATAGGGAAGCCATACACTTTTAGGTTTTACTTGCTTAAAGTTTTCATTAGGTTCAAGGGTTAGATAATAACCTGAAAAATGTTCAAGAAATTCCTCTTCTGAATACGTGCATCGTCCTATTGCGGGATCAAGCACATGGTAGCCCTTTTTGTTTATTTTATCCAATACAACGTAGTGGAAATGATCCCAATATACAATAACTGGTGAAGTAATCGAACTGATACGATCAGCTTTTAAAACATTTGCAGAAAATCCAATCCCGGAGGCCGTATTGGACAGAGCGAAGAGAGTAACTCCGTCGCGCCCGCCGCCCAGTCTTTCTTTTAATTCATGAAAACCCACATGGCTTTTATAATAAGACACTATCATGGTTAGGCAACATAAAGCACAATCAGTTTGAGCAATTTGCCTTTTAAGCGGCACTCTTATTCTGGTTTTCAATTATAGCCCCCCCCTGTTCATTTGAAGGGTTAATATTGAAGGAACCTTTTCCGGGAAAGCAAGCCTTAATAAACCATAGCCTATACCTGCTTGTCCAAGCATTAAACCTAGATTTTTGACACCTGAAACAGTCCCAAACCTTGCATTCCCTTTGGTAATGCTACAGGCGACATCGCTGCCAATTTGTAATGCTGTTTCTTTTAAATTTTCACTTTTGAATTTATTCGCTGCCAAAAGAAGTAAATCTAAATTTCCTAAATCCCCATGGCATAAGCTGTGAGTTATACCAAATCCACTTTTTAATGTTTGATTGACTGCCGCATCAATTTCATTCAGCAACTCAACATTATTCGTATAATCGCTCATCATAATTCGGCTCATTCCAATTCCAGCCGCTCCGTGGCACCACATGGAATTTCCATAACGCCCGGTATCTTCCCGCAAATCCAACCAGTTCTTTTCCTTTTTATTAAATAAGGATTTTTCATAATCCATAGAATCCATGAATGCTTTTTTGAAATCCACATTTTTTGTAAACTTATATAATGCCATTAGGGCCCATGTAAATCCCGAAGAACCGTGAGAAAGTCCTGAAAGAGGCTTGTCAAGCTGATTTGAACGCCATCCGGCACCATTCATTTGCTGCTCCTTTTTGTTCACAAGCAGCTCCCCGCACCTATTCGCAATATCCAATAAATAAGGCTCGCCTGTTTTTTTATAAAGGTGTATACATACTATGATCAGGCCGGCAGAACCTCCTAAATAATCAAGCGATTGATCTTCTTCTATTGAGCCTATCACTCTATTCAGCATTTTTTTTGCTTGTGTTAAATAATCTTGGCAATGGAAAATAAAAGAGAAATTACTTAGTACATATGCGTATGCTCCATAACCGTAAAAAGCCGATAACGGAAATTCTAATGAATAGTTTTCCGCGTAATTTAAGGCTGAATTCAATGCTTTGTCAGCGATATTCTTATAGTCCTCTTTCTTAGTAACATGATATAAGTTTGCATAGAACAGCCCTATTCCAAGCAAGCCATCATATAAATCAAATTCAAGCGGACTAAAAGCTAGTTGATCATTATAATTTTGATTGATCCCCAGCCATGTAACATCATCTTTCTTTCCGAAGATGGCGTGGTTTTTCATCTCATCGCCTATTTTTTCTGCAACTTCTAAAAATTGTTCTGGAGAATAGCCTGTTGTTTGATCATGAAAAGCATAGATTTTGTTGTTCGTGTTGTTATAGGAGTCAGTATGATGCGGATATTGGGCGGCGAGAGAGTTTTGTATAAATTCGATTTGCATTTCCATATCACTTTTATTCAACGAATTTGCTTTTTTCATTAAACAGTCAAAATTCGACATTTCAAAAAAATTGCTTTTCACTTTACCCAATGGATGATACAAATCAACTGAATCGGCATGACAATAAAAATAAGGAATATCTCCTTTTATGATATCTCTGCATTCATACATGATGACATCTTGATGTACCGGCCGGCTTTTCCCGCCAACCCATAGAAAATTGATAAGCCGTTCTCTGCTGTATCCATCTCTTAAGTAATCCGGGTGATAACTCGAGTCTAAAAAGGTAGAATAAACTTGTGTACTTCTTAAAATGACCCTTACCCGATCATTTTTAAAGCGGCTCAACGGACTGTTTGAAGACAATAGCTCTTTTTTATGGCGAAGAAATAATGAATAGATATCCCGAAAACCTTTCATAATTTCAGAAGAAAACTGTGAAGCGGATACCACTTTCTCACTTTCAAGAAAAGGCTTATTTTTACTGCCTTCCGAAAGAGCCTCAACCTTAACTAACTTGATCTCATCTGTTTGAATATTTTCCAAAGTAAAAGTATTTTGTCCTGTCGGCTGACCTTCATCTCCGCCAAGGCCGCTAATATCAAACCCTAATATGCTGGATTTAATATATGTAACAGGTAGCATCCCAGTAGCTAATACTGAGTCTATCAACTTATTGAATGCAATATTATATGCTGAAGATTCGTCCTGCAAATCTTTTGCCGTATTTTGCACTAATCCTTCAAGATCAATCAATACAGGATGTTCCCCGCATGCAATTAAATTTTCAAAATGAAAGTCGGTTGCATTAAGCAAATATAGTATTGCGATATATTCACCTTGCCTTTCATAAAAACGGGAAATTTCACTATTGGATTGACAGGGTTTATATTCTACATACTCCTGCCACCCATAATCGTTTTTATTTATAATTTTTAATGTTCTTAAAGGCCTGCAGCCTTTCTTCTTATTTATCCAATGCAAAAGCTCCTGAAAGTGTAAATCAACTGAGAGGGACCTAGGTTTATAAACGATTTTTTTATTTGATTCAAAATGAAACACCATGACACTTCTGCCATCGTTATGGGAATCGCCTAATTGCAAAGATAAAGAGGCCAGCTTGTCTTCCCCTTGAAAATCGAATTTTTCAAATATTACTTTCCTGTCATTTAAAAAACGCATAACAGCTTCTGTAATGCTGTCTATATGATTTAATATAAATTCGCACAAAACTCTTGTTAGGACAGGATATTGACAAAGTATTTCGAGCCTTTTTTCCTTGGTTGACAACAAATGGTTTACGTAATATTCATATCGTTCCCCGGGGTTTTCTCCTTCAAGTCTTCCTTTCTCTCTTTCTTCATTTATATCTTGTATTAAAGCTCTAATGCTTAAATATGCTACATGTTCTTGTATATTCGCCATGATATTCTTTTTTAAATTTGCGATATCGCAAATCATAGACAAATCATATTGTTTGCATAGCAGGTCTAATTTAGATTCCAAGTAATCAAGAGACAGCTTTAAAAAATCCGGATAGAAGGATTGAAATTCACTGGACATATTTTCTTCATCTGAATAAGACTTAACATCTTCTTCATGATCCAAATACTGTTGCCATAGATGAACCCATTCGCTTGACTTTTCATTTAAAAGCAGCTCGTTAACGGGAGTATCGGCATCGGTCTTTTTTCTTCTTTCTGAAGGATAGAATGATTTGCTTTGAACGGTTTCTTTAATGTCAAAATCAAATATTTTTCCCATAAAACCAACCCCTTCTTAAAAAAATTCACTGGCCAAATAGAGAGTTATTTCTAACTCTCTATATTGGCAGTGAGAAGAGAAAATATTCTGAACTTTACATCCAGCATTTTCTCTTAAAACTTGGACAGTATTTTATACTCCATTTGCAAACTCTTAAGCTAACGCAAACAACAGTGCTTTGTGGAGTAATCTCATCATTTCCTCCCGCCAAGCTCTTCAGTTCCTCTTCAGATACTTTGCTTACAAAATCCTTATTTTTCATTTTATACCCCCCTTTCCTGAAAAATAATGAAATTCTAATATATGTAATACCCCTTCAATATAACATATACCATATTTAATAATATATGTAAATGATTTGATCTTATTTTCATATTTTTATATGTGATTTTTAACCTTCATTTAAACTTGTCTTAACTTTATTAAGGGAGAGTATTGTTTTAGGGGGGCAAATTCCCTCTTTATTCTGATTCAAATTCCCCCTTTTTGCACCAAGCAATGATTTGTCAACTTACGAAAAAAACCCTTTAGATTGTCTTTATCTAAAGGGTTCCAAGTATGCTGGTATTGGTTAGTAAGACTTCCCTCCCACATCACATTGCAAACCTTCTGCAGAATTTTTTATTTTCCCGTTTCCTCTGCAATCACCCGCTCAAACACCTCTCGAGCCGCAGCCCCGGCGATCCGTTCGCTGCCGATGATAAAGGTCGGCACGGCGGTGATGCCGGCTTCTTCATAGGCGTGCCTGATCGCCTGCTGTTGTGTTTTCCGGTACTTTCTCGATACCAGCGCATCTTTAAAAGCCTTCCCATCCAAGCCTGATTCTTTTGCAAGCTGTGCGAGAACCCCGATGTCGCCGATGTTTTGCTTCTCCTGAAAAAATGCCTGATAGACCCTGTCATTGTATGCTTTCGCTTTGCCGTGCTCTTTCGCAAAATGATAGCCTTCATGGGCCAAATCTGTATACGGATGCGGGGAAACGTTCGGAAGTTTCATATTGACATCCCACGCTTCAATTCTCGGAGCAATGGCGCTTTCCCACATCGCCAATTTCGCCGGATCGTTCAGCGGATCCAATGGCTCGTAAGGACGCGGCCGCAGTTCGAACGGCATCCATTCCACCTCCACATCCTTTCCTTCAATTGCTTTCTCAAACTGGTCTTTTCCGAGAAAACAGAATGGGCAGACGTAATCGGAGTATACTTTAACTTTTATTGTCATGTTGTTTTCCTCTCTTTATTTATTCGTAACAATGGTAGTTACAAACGGATTATCTGTCAAGAATGATTGACAAGCTCCAAAAAAGTACTATACTAAAAAGGACAACATGTTGTCTAAAGGAGTGGGAAAATGGATTTTTCAAAAGAGCTTAAAGATTTGTTCTTGATGCAGCAAGCGTACGCAACGCTGTTCTCGGTTTTAAACAAAATTCAAATTCGCGGTGATGAATATTTTGAAGACTTAACGTCAAGGCAATTTATGACGATTGTCGCTATCCTCCATCTGCCTGAGGATGAAACGACCATCAATAATATTGCCAAAAAGCTTGGTACGTCAAAACAGAATATGAACAGACTCATCAACAGCATCGAAAAAAAAGGATACTTGCTCACAGAACCGAGCAAGCGGGACAGACGTGCGGTCAATGTTAAAATCACCAATTTAGGAAAACGGATCATGGAAGAATGCGGCGAAAAAGCGATTTATTTTATGGCCGATCTTTTCAAAGAATTTACGACGGAAGAAATCGAAACACTGTGGAACTTGTTGAAAAAGCTGTATCGCTATGACGGAGAACAGCAAGATGGCTTTGAAGAAACAGCGCCTGACTTTGAACTCGAACAAAACCGCGAAGAGCTGCAAGCCAGGGTGTTACAGGAATTTTCAAGACGAAGAAAAGGAGATGTCACGTGAATCACATTGTCGAAGTTGAACATCTAAAAAAACATTATAACGAAAAAGCGGCCATAGACGGGGTCAGCTTTGAAGTGAACAAGGGAGAAATTCTCGGCCTTTTGGGCCCGAACGGAGCCGGAAAAAGTACAATGATCAATATTTTAGCAACCGTTTTGTCTCCTACAAGCGGAAACGTAAAGATCTTCGGCTATGACCTAAAAAAAGGTGTCAAGCATATTAAGCAAGGGATCGGCATCGTTCCTCAAGACCTTGCGATATTTGAGGAAATTTCGGCCGAGAAAAACGTGCAGTTCTTCGCCGGCCTCTACAACCTGAAAGGAAAAACTGTGGATGAGCAGGTTGAGGAAGCATTGAGATTAGTACGTTTATACGATCGTAAAGACGACAAACCGAAGACATTCTCGGGCGGGATGAAAAGAAGGTTGAATATTGCATGCGGCATCGTCCACCGGCCACAGCTCATCATCATGGATGAACCGACCGTGGGGATTGATCCCCAATCCCGAAATCATATTTTGGAATCGATAAAAACGCTGAAGGACAACGGAGCAACGATTATCTATTCAACCCACTATATGGAAGAGGTTGAAGCCATTGCGGACCGCATCATTATCATGAATGAAGGGCACATCATCGCTCAAGGGACAAATAAAGATTTACACCAACATGTTAAAGATGAAACCACATACGCCTTCCACTTAACGCAATGCGAACGGGTAAACGTCAACCTGATTCATCAAATTGAAGGAGTAATCAACGCCCATCTGACAGGGGATACCCTTGAAGTCACCGTTGACCAGTCAAAGGATAACCTTAGTGGCATCATCGCGACACTGACGACAGAAGGCTGCCAAATTGTCGGCATGACGAGCAAAAAAGCTTCTTTAGAAACGGTCTTCCTTGAACTAACCGGAAGATCCCTGCGAGATTAGGGGGTAGTTCGTATGATCTTGAAAATGATCAAGTTTGACATGGTGAATATCGTCAGAAATCCTACTCTGCTTTTTTCAAATACAGCCTTCCCGTTCATTTTGATTGCGATAATGGGGTTTGTGACGAAAAACACTTTCGAAGGAAAAACCGTCAGCTCATACGATTATTATGGGGTCAACATGACTATTTTTTCCGCAATGCTGATTGCGATGACAGCTTCAAACACGTTTATGGAGGAAAAAGTGAAGAAGGGAAATATCCGAATGGTATATGCCCCTGTTTCCAAGGCTTCCATCTATCTATCCAAATTGCTGTCCACTTATATTTTCGGAACCATTTGTTACTGCACTGTTTTATTTTTAGGCCAAACACTTTTTCACTTGAACCTTGGCGGACGGTATCTCCCGTATTTGATGCTGCTAATTGATGCCCTGGTGTTGTTTGGCTGCTGCTTCGGCACGATGTTCTGCTGCATATTCAAAAATGAAGAGCAGGCAAACGGCATCATGCAAATCCCAGTCGCCTTTTTCGTCTTTTTTGGAGGCGTGTTTTTCGGTGTTCACCGGCTTGGAGAAGCGATCCATTTGATCTCGACATTTTCGCCGGTTTATTGGGTTTCTGAATGTGCGTTCCAGCTCATCTATGATCACGATTTCAGCCTCTTCCTGCCGGTAACTTTATGCCTTGTGCTGGCCTCGATTGTCTGTACTGCCGTTTGCCAAATCGCATTTAAGCCGGAGGGATATGTATGACAATAACTGTGTTTAGAAACCGGCTGGACCGGATGCTAACAAAAAAAGCGGTCTTGATCATTGCAATTGTGGTCATACCGCTCATGATCGGAGCAGCCATCTTCTTTTCCAGCCAAACGATTGTAAAAGACAAGGTTGCTTTTATAACCGATGATTCTCTACATATACCAAGCGATCCGAAAATAGACGTCGTACAAGTCGATAAAAAACCTCCCTTCTCCTCGCTTGTATTAGGACAGTACAACTTTTTGGTCGAAAAAAAGGGAAGCGGCTATAAGGTCACAACGTTAAAAAATGAAACAGATCAAAAAAGGATTGAACAATTTTTCAAAACGGGACACCTCACGGAAAGCTACCGGGGGGATGACCAAATCCGCAATGACCGCGGGATCGGAACGAACATTTTAGGGTTTATTGTGATGCTGGTGTTCATGCAGGGCGTTGCCGTCACTGCTCTGTACCCGGAGGATCGCACGATCGGTGCATTCAGGCGAATGCTTGCGTCACCTTTAAGCGTCGGCAAGTATTTGTTCGCACAGTCGATTTTTACTTTTCTATGTTTGTATATTCCATCCTACGCAGCCATTGTCATCACTAGCAAACTTTTCGGTGCTGATATCGGCTACAGTTTTGAAATGCTGGCCGTGTTGATCGGAATTCTGACGGCACTGGCGACGGGGTTTTCAATATGTATGACCTCTATTATGAAACGCAATATCAATTTAGCGGCAAGCGGAATTAGTATCGTTACCTGTGTGCTTGGCGGCTGTTTCATTTCGTTTACGAGCAGCAATCCCATCCTGGAGGCGATCTGTACGATTCTGCCGCAAAAAGCGTTCATGACGTTGATTCACGGCGTAGAAATCGGACGGAGCGCGATGGAATACAAAGGTCAGATTATCTATTTGTTCATTTGGACGATCATGCTTTGGCTCATTGGAGTTTTTATCACAAAACGGAGAATATGCAAGGGAATTTATGAATAGCGGTTCTAAAGTCAGTACGCTGACTTTAGAACCTTATTTGTTTATTAAAAATCTTTCTTCTCTGGAACTTTATAAGATTCATAGCGTAATAGTATTCGTCAGGAGTAGAAGAATGATCACAAGATGTTTAGTTCATAAAACGAAATAAAGGAGTTTAATTATGAAAACAGAGAACAAACAAAACAGCTTAAAACCGTTTTTCTCATTGATTCTCTCGACCGGCGTCCCTAAGCTTGCATTGACCATCGGTTTGGCCGCAAGCCTCGTTACATCGGCAGTCGGACTGTCAATCCCGCTGTTGACCAGGGAATTGGTAGACGGATTTTCCGCCAATTCGATCAGCATGGGCTTAGCGGGCATCCTTGCGCTCGTTTTTATTATGCAAGCGGTCTGTGACGGATTTTCAACCTACTTTCTTGCCTATGCAGGGCAAAAGGTGGTCGCTTCTTTGCGGGAACGGATGTGGTTTAAACTGCTGCGCCTTCCTGTCCGCTACTTTGACGAAAAGACGAGCGGCGAAACGGTCAGCCGCGTCGTCAATGATACCGGCATCGTCAAAGGTTTAATTTCCGAGCATTTTCCGCAGTTCGTTTCGGGGCTGATCACGATCATCGGCGCCGTAATCATTCTGCTGATTATGGATTGGAAAATGACGCTTCTTATGCTCATTGCCGTCCCGATTACGACCGTCATTATGGTCCCGCTCGGCATGAAAATGCAGACAGTGTCTAAAGCATTGCAGGACGAGACCGCTTCGTTTACAGGAAATGTCCAGCAGACATTAAGCGAAATCAGGCTGATGAAAGCATCGAACGCTGAAACAGCAGAAGAAACAAAGGGGGCATCAGGCATTGCAAAACTGTTCACATACGGCCTGAAAGAAGCGCGCATTTTTGCGTTTATTTCCCCAATTATGCACTTTGTCATTATGATCGTTATCGTCGCGATCATCGGCTACGGCGGCATCCGCGTATCAGAAGGCACGATGACAACCGGCTCGCTTATCGCCTTTTTGCTTTATCTCTTTCAAATCATTTTTCCGATTACAATGTTTACAATGTTTTTTACTCAGCTTCAAAAAGCAAAAGGCGCCACAGAGCGGATTATCGACATTTTGAATACGGTAGAGGAAGAAGGCCGCGATGGGAAGGAAATGGATATCTCAGACAAAGCGATACACGTTCAGAACGTGTCCTTCTCTTACACCGATGATGAGCCCGTCCTTCGCAATGTATCCTTTGCCGTCGAACCCGGCCAAATGATCGCGTTTGCCGGTCCGAGCGGCGGCGGGAAAACGACGATGTTCGGCCTGCTTGAACGCTTCTACGAACCAAGCTCAGGAGTCATTACAATCGGCGACACCCCGATTCAGGAGCTGTCGATGAAATCGTGGCGCAGCCAGATCGGCTATGTATCACAAGACAGCCCGATGATGGCCGGGACGATTCGCGAAAACCTTTGCTACGGATTAGACAATGCAGATGGGATCAATGATGAAAAACTATGGGAAGTAGCCAAAATGGCGTTTGCCGATGGATTCATCAAGCAGTTCCCGGACCAGCTCGATACAGAAGTCGGAGAACGCGGCGTCAAGCTCTCGGGAGGACAGAGGCAGCGCATCGCCATCGCCCGCGCCTTCCTGCGCGACCCGAAAATTTTAATGATGGACGAAGCGACGGCAAGCCTTGACAGCCAATCGGAAGGCATCGTCCAGCAAGCGCTCTCCCGCCTCATGGAAGGACGCACAACCTTCGTTATCGCCCACCGCTTATCAACGATCGTTGACGCGGATCAGATTATTTTCATCGAAAAAGGCGAGATTACCGGGATGGGGCGGCATCATGAGCTGATTGCTTCCCATGCGTTGTATCGGGAGTTTGCCGAGCAGCAGTTGGCATAGTGTAAAATAAAGGTGTCCTGAATAAGATCGGGACACCTTTTTATCTAGCTTTTTTCGATTTTTGTAAAACAAAACTGAGTTCCAGTTTGATTGGATTGTAAAGTATAAGTAATATTGAGCATTCTTGATATGTCATCGATGATGTTTAATCCAAGCCCCGCTCCTTTCCGGTTCATATCAAAGCCGGTGCCGTCATCCCTAATAGAAACACTTTCATTTTCAATGGCTACCTCAAGTTTTTTCGCTTTTGAATGTTTTAACGCATTCTGAAAAATGTTATCGAACATCCTTTGAAGCCATAATTCGTTGCTCGTCCATGTCAACTCTTGATTTGTTCTGCGGTATACGAGTTCAATTCCGTGGATGGTATACAAATAACCCCACTTTTTCGCCATGCCGGCTAATACAGCATTTACATTCACTACATCGTTTACAATATACGAATCCTCTAACGTGTCCGTGGAATATAAATGAAATTCATTAGATAATTCAGCGATATATTGAATTTGCTGATATAGCGATTCAAATACGGCTTGATCATGGTATTGACCTTCCAAATCAAACAATTGCAATCTGAGGGCTGTTAAAGGCGTGTTAATATCATGCCTTAATTTTTGCAAAAGCTCCTTTTTCATTTCCTCTTGCTGTCTTAGTTCAAGTTCCCGGTATGTTGTCCTTTCGATTAACAAATTGACAGACTTAATCAGTTCGCCAATTTCGTCATCGTTTTTGACTTCCAGTTTATCAGGAATTTTTTTATCTTCGGCTAAATGCCGAATGGTTTGATTCAATATATTGATTTTACGCAGCAAAGAGTTAATGGATTTTGAAAATAAAAGCGCCAACAATAAAAGTGAACATAAAAATACGACCAGCATTGCTGTATACGCAAAAGACCTGTGAAAGGGCATGCCATGATTCATCTGCTTAAACATGCTTTCATAAATCATCGACATCAAAATGCTAACCGCCAGCAATATCACAGGCACACTAATCACGGCCGTAAATAGTAACAACTGATATTTTTTCTTCAGCTTCATTTCTTCACAAAGGTATTCATCCGATACCCTTCTCCATATATATTTTCGATAATTTCACCCGCTGAATCATTGATTTTCGCTCTGATTTTTTTAATGTGCACATTCACGATATTCGGGTTTCTGTCTTCGAGCTGCCACAGATAATCAAAGAAATGCTCCTTCGTTAAAATGCTGTTCCTGTTTTCATATAAATAAAAGAATATTTTCCGCTCAATCGCAGTAAACAGCACCTCCTGATGCAAGCTCCCGTTGAATACCTTTTTGGTGTCTGCATCAATATATACATGTTTGATCTGTGTAAAGGTGCCATAATGATGCTCCAGCATATTCTTCATTCTTAAGAGCAGCTCTCTCGGATCAAAAGGCTTGACCATATAATCCTCGCCGATTCTCAAACCTTGAAGCTTGCTGTCCATGTCATTGCGGGCAGAGAGAAAAATAATGGGAATGTTCAGCCCTAAATCTTTTATTTTCTTAGACATTTGGTATCCGTCTTCCCCCGGCAGCATGACATCCATAATGACCAAATCCGCCTTCTGAATGATCGAAAGCACATCCTCTCCGTCGGTTTTCCAACTGACATCGTACCCTTCACGCTGCAAAATCTTTTTCAGCAGCTTGCCAATCATCACATCGTCTTCCACGATTAAAATATGATAACCTTTCATCTTAACGAACCTTTCTCATAAACTCCATGGAAAGCTTATATATTTGATCAGGCTGATATAAATAAATACTGTGTGTACCTCTCAGCTCTTTCACATCTGCTGTATTTAATCGAGCCGCAAACGCCTCATAATCTTTGCGGTTTTGGATTGCATATTTCGAATTTCTATTTTGATCAGAAACGGCATCTAAAAACAAAATCGGGGTTTCTTTTGGCATCGGAAGATTTACGGATTTGTTGCCGTTATGGTAAGACTGTAAAAGTTCATGCTCCATATCTGAATTGAAAAATTGCTTAAAATAAATGGCTTTATATATTTCTTTTTCGTGTTCAGTTAAAAAAGTCTGCCGCAGCACTTCCGGATTATATGCAGCAGAAGGCATCAGCCGATGAAAACCGGCTGAAGTCAACAGATGGAAGCCTCTCACTTGCAATTGATCCATCCAGCTCATTTTATACGTCACATACTGCTGAGGCAATCCAATATCCATCGCGATAATCGCCTTGACTTCATCAGGATATTTCTGCGCCCAATAAATTGCTTCGATCCCGGATATGGAATGAGGCATTAAAACATAAGGAGGTTTATTCCCGCTTTTCATAAGGGCTTTTCTCGTCTGTTCCAATATTGTATCAATATCTCTGTCATCATCATACTCATCACTGTATCCATAGCCCGCCCGATCGACTACAGCAATCTTGTTTTCTTTTGAAAACTTGCTGTACAACCCCTTCATCTCGTAAACAGGCGCAGCGATCCCCGAACCGGGCATTAACACAAATGTATCCTTGCCGCTTCCTTCTTGATACACATTCATCTTCTTACCATCAACTTCGACTAATGTGCCTTTGCCTTTCAGGAGGGCTGCTTCCTTGTTTAATTGATAATGGTGGTATATAAAAACGGTTAGGGACAACAGCAGGATCACGGCAGCGATTGCGCCAAAAAAGATTTTTAGGACTTTCAGTAATTTTCTCATATTGATCTCCTTCCATTTGATATTGAAAGGATACGATATGAAAATAAATTTCTGATTAATTTTTAGAATTAAAAACACTTTTGACATTCCCCTTACGGAAAGGTGTATAACAGAATGGAACAAAGAATCATTCAAGAACGGAGGTGACCTCTTGCTGTCGATTGGAGAATTTTCGAAGGTATGCGGAGTTTCTACAAAAACGCTGCGATATTATGATGAAATCGGATTAATACATCCTGATGAAATTAATCCTGAAAACGGATATAGATATTATTCCATCGGGCAGCTAAAAAAGATGCTTTTGATCAACCGTTTGAAGTCTTTTCATTTTTCTTTGGAAGAAACCAAAATCATTTTGGAGTTGGATGATGAAAAGCTTTATACTGCCCTTCATCGCAAGAGAAATGAACTGCAGGAAAAGTTACATGATCTTGAATATGCTCTTAAACAAATGAGCACTGATATTTCAAATTTAGAGAAGGGCATTCCAATGATGGCTTCTCTCGACAAAATAGAAGTACAGCTTGTCGAAACCGGGCCAATGAATCTCCTTTATATCCGTCAGATGCTGAGCAGCGACGATTATGCTGCAGGATATGGAAAGTATATCAGCAGGCTTTATGAAAAGATTGCCGACGAAAAGCTCACCTTGCTTGGTATGCCGATGACGATTTACCACAGCCAGGAATACAACCCTAGCGGCAATGATACGGAGTTTGCCTTCCCGATTAAAGAACCCGTACAGGGAACGAGAGATTTCCCCGGAGGCCTTTGTGCGATGTCTGTTTTAAAAGGTCCATATTCAGAATTGACATCGGTATACGCCAGGCTGAGGGAATGGGTAGAAAACGAAGGATACGAATTGGTGAGTTCGCCATATGAAGTATACGTAACAGACCCTAATCAAACCGCCACGCCTGAAGAACTTGTGACCGAGGTGTATTTTCCCGTAAAGAAAAAATAGAGAGGTATCGATCATGCAAAACAACGACTGGCAAGCAAAAGACCCGAGAACCTTGGATATGGACTCTGAAAAACTTTCAGAGCTGGAACCTATGATCAAATCGGAGTACAGCAATATAAACGGTATTGTTGTTGTGAGAAATGGATATATCGCTTACGAAAGATATCATAATGGCTATGACCCCGATGATATGCACCATGTCGCATCTGTTACGAAAAGCATCGTCTCAGCTCTCATCGGTATTGCAATTGAGGCAGGATATATCAAAGATGCCGATCAAAAGGTGCTGGACTTTTTCCCAGAATACGATCCTGCCGATAAGACAAAACAAGACATCACCATACGCCATCTTCTCATGATGACGGCTCCCTATCCATTTAAGGACTGGCACGAACCGCTCGACAAGATGTGTATGCAGCCTGACTGGGTAACGTATACGCTGGATATGCTCGGCCAAAAAGGCACGATTGGAACTTTTAAGTATTCCACCGCAGGTGCGCACCTGCTTTCTGCCATCATCACCCGGAGTACGGGACAAAGCGCCCGTGAGTTTGCCAACAAACATTTATTTGCACCAACCGGCATGAAAGAAATCCCGGATTATAACATGACATCATTTGGCTTTGACGACCTTTTCGGAAAAAACGTGAAGGGCTGGGTGAACGATCCGGACGGCAACTCTGCAGGCGGATGGGGGCTTACGCTGACTCCACGGGATATGGCGCGTTTCGGTTTTTTATATGTAAACGGCGGAATTTGGAATAATCAACAAATTGTTCCGGAGTCGTGGGTTGAAGAATCAACAGCGATGAACCCAAATCAATACGGTTATCTATGGTGGCTGCGTGAAGAGGACGGCGTTTTTGCACACTGTGCGCTGGGCGATGGCGGCAATGTCATTTGCTGTATTCCGGAGAAAGACCTGGTCGTAGCGATTGCTTCAGAATTCATGAAGAACCCTCGTGATAGGTGGACACTGATGAAGGAATGTATAATCCCGGCTGTCGTAGACTAGCGGCGGATTTGAAAAAGCTGCCGTGTTCTATTTGCTCTTTTCCAAGCGTTCAAATTAAAATGGGTTTAATCTCGTTTAGGTTGTCAGCCTGCCCGCCTCATCCAAACGTTAAGGGGGTCACAAACATGAATTTTCAGCTCAAAGAAGCAATCGAAATTCTGGAACGCACGCCAAAAACGCTGAGCTATATGCTGACCGGATTATCGAACTCGTGGATCAATTGCAATGAAGGTGAAGCCACATGGAGCGCCTTTGATGTAGTCGGCCACCTGATTGAAGGGGAAAAGAATAATTGGATCCCGCGAATCGAAATGATCCTGACAAAGGGAGAAACGGAAACATTTTCTCCTTTTGACCGTTTCAGTCAACTTCAGCAAAACGCCGACAAAACAATCGAAGAGCTGCTTAGTGAGTTTGCAAAGCTTCGTCGGGAAAACGTGGAGACACTGCGGCGGCTGATTCACACGCATACTGATTTTGAAAAAACGGGTGTACACCCTGAGTTTGGTATCGTCAAACTAAGAGAGCAGATCTCAACATGGGTGGCTCACGATCTCACCCACATATCGCAAATCGCAAGGGTGCTGGCGAAGCGGTATCAAGAGGATGTCGGGCCCTGGAAGGCTTATTTGCGGATTTTGAACAGCTGATGGTACACGTAAATATTTTTACTCCAGAACAATCTTTGAAAACATATTATTGTACCTTCTGACACGATCTTGAACGTTTTTAGAAGTTCTTCTGGATATAAAAACCCCCTTGGGTTACCTTGAACTGACCCGTTAAAAT